>CAJTOT010000039.1 GCA_910577935.1 uncultured Hungatella sp.
GGAAAGATGGGGAAATTACCCAGCAGGACTACCGGGATATGAAAGCCGATTATGAGCGGCAGGCCGCATCCCTCTCGGATATTCTATCCCGGCTGACCGCTGAACGGGCGGAACTGGCAAACGGTGTTGACAACGAGCATCCCGCTCTTGTAGCCTTTATGAAATACCAGAACATTGAAACACTTAACCGGGAAATTCTGATTGAACTTGTAGACCATATCAAGGTTTACGAAAACGGCAATATCAGCGTGAAATTTAAGTTTTCAGATGAGCTCCGCCGGATTGCCGAGTACATTGAAATTAACACCACTCAAAACCCCGCTGTGGCGGGCTGATTCCCGCCACAAACCTTTCTGACAGTGGGTATTCTTAAAAAGAAACATTCATAGGGAAAGAAGTAAAGAGCTTCTTTCCCTTGTCGGCTTAAACGGTGCAACAAAACAAATCGGCGGTTTTTCTCGCTGAAGAGGGAAGAGTCGTGGAGGACGGAAGCCATGAGGAGCTGATGAAAAAGGGTGGTGTATATGCCCGGCTTTACCGGGCTCAGGCGGAGTGGTATCGGTAGTCAGCAGGCTGCAGAATAGCGATTACTTATGGGCTTTAGCCTGTTCAATTCAGAAGTTACCTGGGTCAGAGGTTGCGGCTTTCCCCAAAATGTGATATAAATATAAGCGCGCGCCGGTTTGGATTGAGGCGCGCCACTGGTTCGAGAACCTCCCAGTATAAAAAACTAGGCAGAAGAAAAGGACACGCTGTTTTGATAGGGTGTTGTTTTTGCTGTTCTTGAGGTCCGGGAAATCAGGGGGGAGCAGCATGTTTCACAGGCGGTCCTCCTTCCTGGTTTCGTATAATAAGGAAGGAGAGAGCGTTTATGAAGAGACGAGTGATGATTGACTGTGATCCGGGGATTGACGACAGCCTGGCTCTGATGCTGGCTTTGTCCATGGAGGAGGAGCTGGAGGTGACAGGCATTACCATCGTGTGCGGCAACAGCCCGGTGGACATGGGGGCCGCCAACGCGAAGAAGGTGCTGGAGCATATGGGGCGGCTGGATATCCCCGTGTTCAAGGGGGCGGCCAGGCCCCTAGAGAGAGAGTACGTGGACGCCCTGGACACCCACGGAAGGGACGGCCTGGGGGAGAGCTTTCTGCCGGATGTGGCCGGATATGACCAGGATATGGGAGCGGTGGACTTTCTGGAGAAAACCGTGAAGGAGGGTCCCTGTTCCGTCATAGCCCTGGGCCCGATGACCAATCTGGCCCTGCTGTATCAGAAGAATCCCGCCGCCTTCGCGCAGATTGAGGAGATCGTGTCCATGGGCGGGAATTTCAGGAGCCACGGAAACTGTTCTCCCGTGGCGGAGTACAACTACTGGGCGGACCCGGACGGGGCGGCTCTGGTTTACGAGGCTATGGCAAACCTTGGAAAGAAGATTTCCATGGTGGGGCTTGACGTGACGAGGAAGATCGTTCTGACCCCTGATCTGCTGGAATACATGAAGCGCCTCAGCCCCGACAGGGGAAAATTTGTTGAGAAGATCACAAAGTTTTATTTTGATTTCCACTGGAGGCAGGAGCGCCTGATCGGCTGTGTCATCAACGACCCGCTGGCAGTGGCTTATTTTGCGGACAGAACCCTCTGCGAGGGGACGGAGGCTTATGTGCAGGTGGAGACGGAGGGAATTTCCATAGGACAGACCGTGGTGGACTCTATGGGATTTTACGGGAAACATCCCAACGCCCTGGTGCTCACCGCCACGGACCCGGTCAGATTTTTCAGCCTGTTTTTCGGAAGGCTTCTGGGGCTGGAGGAGAGCGGGCTTGACCTGATTCCTGCTCTGGTAAAGGAGGTGGGACGATGAAAAAGAAGAAACTGACATCGTTTCAGCTGTGCCTGGTGGCCATGGCAGTGGGAGTCAACGTGGCGGGAGGGCAGCTGGCCCTTCTGCTGAAGCTGCCCATCTACTTGGACAGTGTGGGAACCATATTGACAGGCGCCCTACTGGGGCCGTGGCTGGGTATGGTGCCGAACCTGCTCAGCGGCATCATCATGGGTATGACAACGGATATCTACTCCCTGTATTTTGCCCCGGTGGGCATGGTTACAGGGTTTATGGCCGGACTTGTGTGGAAAAAATGGCTTGGCGGCGGAGGAAGAGCCGCTGCGGGGGAAACGGCCGGGGCAGGAGGAACGGCTGAGGTGAGGAGAAAGGCCGGGGCGGGAGGAACGGCCGCCCCGGGAAGGAAGCTGTGGCTGGCGGCCCTGGCGGTGGCAGTGCCGGGAACTATGGTCAGCTCCACAATCTGCGCCGCGGTGTTCGGAGGAATCACCTCCTCCGGCTCCACGGTTCTGGTGCAGCTTCTGGCGAGGACGCCTCTGGGCATGACTGCCAGCATCTTTCTGGTGCAGATCGTCACCGACTATGCGGACAGGGCCGTCAGCATGTTTCTGGTGGCCAGGTTTTTGAGAGCGCTTCCCGCCGGCCTGAAGGAAAAATGGAGAGGAGAGGGGAGAGATGGGAGTGCCGGATGAGCGGTACAGCCGCATAACCGACAAAAACAGGAGGGAGATATGCCTGCTCAGGGGATTTCCCTGCAAATGGGGAAAATGCGCCTTCTGCGATTACATAGATGACAACGGCAGGGACCAGGCTGCCATGGAACGGCTGAACCGTCAGGTTCTGTCCCGGGTCACAGGGGAATTTGGGGTTCTGGAGGTGATCAATTCAGGGAGCTGTTTTGAGCTGCCGGAAGGCACCCTCCAGGATATTGCCGGCGTGATAGAAGAGAAGCATATCGAAAAACTGTTTTTTGAGTCCCACTGGATGTACCGGGGACATTTGGATGAGATGAGGAGACGGATGGGGGTTCCCATCGTGTTTAAAATCGGGGTGGAGACATTTGACAGGGATTTCAGAGAAAAGGCGCTGAACAAGCACGCGGATTTCCAGAGTCCCCAGGAGGTGGCGGAGTACTTTGACTCTCCTTGTCTCATGGTGGGAATCCAGGGGCAGACTAAGGAGATGATCGCCCGGGATATAGAGTATCTGAAAAAATACTTTCAATTAGGCACGGTGAACGTGTATAATAATAACACCACCCCCGTCAGAAGAGACGAGGAGTTGGTGAGGTGGTTTATGGAGGAGTATTCCTGGCTGAGGGAAGACCCGTCAGTGGAGGTGCTCTATGAGATTACAGACTTCGGAGTGGGGTGAAAGGCAGCCGGCACAGGGCTTTTGAGAGAAGGAGAGGATGATCGATGGATATTGTGAGGGTTCGGAATGTTGTGATCGGGAACGGGAGGCCAAAGATCTGCGTGCCTATCGTATCGGTGACCCAGGAGGAGATTCTGGAGGATGCCGGGGAGCTTTTGGAGCTTCCCGTGGATATTGCGGAGTGGAGGGCTGACTGGTATGAAGACGTGGGGGATCTGTCCAAGGTGCTGGACACGGCAAAGAGGCTGAGGGAGCGCCTGGGGGACATTCCGCTGCTGTTTACCTTCCGCACCGCCAAGGAGGGAGGGGAGAAGTCCCTGGAGACAGAGGACTATGTGGCCCTCAACAAGGCGGCTGCCGAGAGCGGTTTCGTGGATATGCTGGATGTGGAGCTGTTCACAGGCGACCGGGAGGTAATGTCCCTCATCGAGTTTGCCCACCGGCATCAGGTGCGGGTCATCGTGTCCAGCCATGATTTCAGGAAGACTCCCTCCAGGGAGACGATTCTGGGACGGCTGAGAAAGATGCAGGAGCTGGGGGCGGACATCCCCAAGATCGCGGTGATGCCCCAGATCAAAAATGATGTCCTCGCCCTTCTGGCAGCCACGGTTGAGATGAGCGAGCAGTACGCCAGAGTGCCGATTATTACCATGTCCATGGCGGGAACCGGGGTGGTCAGCCGCCTGGCGGGGGAGACCTTCGGATCGGCGGTGACTTACGGATCGGCGGGAAAGCAGTCGGCCCCCGGACAGGTGGCAGTGGAGGAACTGTCCAGGATATTGAACCTGATCCACGACTGCCAGGAGAACGGATAGAAGAAGCGGGAGAAGCATGGCGGATACATAGAGGAGACGGGAGAAAGGAGGAAGGGCGGTGGGATTTAACGAGAAGACTCACGCTTACATCGCGGCAAAATATTATGTGTATCTGAAGGAAGCCTTCAAAGAGAGGGGCGTGCAGGCATTCATCCACGGGACACAGCATTATGCCATGCAGAGGGGCAGAAGGATGGCTCAACGGGCTATCCGGGACGGACAGGAGCTGACGCAGGCGGCCTATAATTACTATGGAGAATGGGTCGGCACGGAGGAGGCGCGGGCCCAGGGCTGCCAGAACCAGTCGGAGCTGATGCCCGACGGCTCTCTGAAGATCACCCGGTGCCCGTGGCACGCCCAGTTTCGGGAGATGGGGCTCACGGAGGCGGGGACGGTGTACTGCCGCTATCTGGACGAGGCCATCTCCAGAGGGTTCAACCCGGAGCTGGGCTATGTTGTGGATCAGACGCTTCACACCTCCGACTGCTGCATTCACCGCCTGGCCGCGGGGAATATGGGAGAGGGGAGCGGGAGGGGAAAGAATCCCGGAGGGCTCAGGAGTTTTGAGTACCACTGCGCCCATCTGTACTGGGCTTACAGCCAGGTGACGGCCGCCATCTTCCGGAGCCTGGGAGAAGGGGTATGCCGGAAGGTTCTGGAAGATTTCGCCCAGGATTACGGAAGAGAGATGGCAGACATTCTCTGGGGATACAGGGAGAGGGATTTTAATGTCTGCGATTGACAGAAAGAGGGGAAGAAGGAGAGGGGGCAGAGGGGGCGCCTTGCTGTGCCTGGTGTTCCTGTTTTTCCTTGTCCTGTTTCTCTCCCTGGCTGCGGGGGCGGTGACGGTCTCCCTCTCCGACATGGCCGCGGTGGTCATGGGGAGGGGGAAGGCGAGCCACGAGGCGATTCTTATCCATATCCGGGTTCCCAGAACCGCCGCCTGCGCCCTGGCGGGAGGCGGTCTGGCGGTGTCAGGGGTGGTGATCCAGAATGTGCTCCAAAATCCTCTGGCAGGCCCTAATATTATCGGGGTGAACGCGGGGGCCGGCTTCGCCGTGGTCCTGTGCAGTTTTTTCTTTCCCCTGGCTTACCGGGCCATCCCCCTGGCGGCATTTGGGGGGGCCTTGTGCGCCGTGCTGTTCATCTACGCTCTTGCCAGAAAGACCGGCGCCTCCAGGATAACCCTGGTCCTGGCGGGAGTGTCGGTGAACAGCCTGCTGAACGCCGCGTCGGACATGGTTCACACCTTTGGAAACGACACCCTGACCAGCACCTACAGCTTCCGGCTGGGAGGGTTTTCGGCAATCAGCGTCCAGGTGCTGATACCGGCGGGGATTCTCATCGGAATCGGAATCCTGGTGGTGTGCCTCCTGGGAAATGAGCTGGAGATCTTGTCCCTGGGGGAGCAGGTGGCTTCCTCCGTGGGCCTCGGCGCCAGGCGCTTCCGGTTTCTGTTCCTGGTGCTGGCCGCGGTGCTGGCGGGGGCCAGTGTGAGCTTTGCGGGCCTTCTGGGATTTGTAGGGCTCATCGCGCCCCACATGGCAAGGCGGATGGTGGGGGAGGAATGCCGGTATCTGCTGCCCTTCTCGGCGCTGTTCGGGGCATGCTTTGTCATGGCCTGCGACCTGGCGGCCAGGACCCTGTGGTCTCCCTACGAGATCCCCACGGGGATTCTCCTCTCCTTTGTGGGAGCGCCTTTCTTCCTGTACCTGCTGTTTCGCCAGAAGAGGAGGAGAAGCCATGATTAGATGTGAAAATCTCACTGCCGGGTACGGAAAAAGGCAGATTCTCAAAGACATCACCTGGGAGGCGGAGACCGGGAAGCTGACTGTGGTGGTGGGGCCCAACGGGTGCGGGAAGAGCACCCTCTTAAAATCCTTCATGGGTCAGACAGCTGTCTGGGGCGGGGGACTGTACCTGGATGGGAGGCCGGTGTCCGCGTGGAGCCCGAGAGAGACGGCGAGGCGGGTGTCCTATGTTCCCCAGAGCAGAAACGACGTGAGCCTGTCGGTGTCCAGGATGGTGCTCCACGGCCGCTTCCCATACATCGTCTATCCAAGGCACTACACGGCCGAGGATTACCGCAAGGTGGAGTGGGCGCTGGAGAAGACAGGCATCAGCGGGCTGGGGGACTGCCTCATGTCGGAGCTGTCCGGCGGGGAGAAACAGAAGGCTTATCTGTCCATGGCCCTGGCCCAGGACGCGCCGGTGATGATTCTGGATGAACCCACCACTTACCTGGACATATCCTGTCAGCTGGAGCTGATGGAGCTTTTGAAGGGCCTGACAGAAGAGGGGAAGACGGTGATTGCCGTGCTCCACGACCTGGCCCAGGGGCTGACATACGGGGACCGGATGCTGGTGATGGAGAGAGGAGAGAAGGCGGCCTATGGGACGCCGGAGGAGATATTTGAGAGCGGGCAGCTGGACAGGGTCTTCGGGCTGAAGATTCATGCCGGAACTCACGGGCAGGGGGGACGGCATTATTGGTTTGAGCACAGGAAGTGATATGGTTATTTAAAAGCTTTTAAAGGTGGATCACGAACATGGTCCATCTTTTTTTGATGGGAAAACGCTCCGTGAAACATTCTGTTTCGGAATTGATGGAGCAGGAAATAGAATGGAAAGAGCGTATGATGTGAACCGCGATATCCCCACTGCCGCGGGCTGGCGGCTGGGAATTGAGGGCTCCGGGTTCTCTGACAAGAGCCTGTTTGTGCTGCGCATCGATGACAGGAAATGTATGGGTACGCAGCGAGGACGGAGCTTTTAAGGAGAGGGAGATGGAGGATTTTAAGCGGCGGCGACGATTCCTGTCTGTTGTGGTTTTGCCCTTTTTGGGCAGGTAACAACTGTTCGGGCAGCTCTGTGTGGTTTTGGCAGATTGCGTCCGCTTTGGCAACCTCTGTGCGGTCTTGGAAGGTTGCGGTCGCTTTGGCAACCTCTGTGCGGTTTCGGAAGGTTGCGTCCGTTCGGGCAACCTCTGCGCGGTTCCGGCAGGTTGCGGCTGTTCAGACAACCTCTGTGCGATTTCGATAGGTTGTAATCGTTCAGATACCTCATGAACAGTTCCGGAAGGTTTACAGCAGCCGGCAAAAAAGAAAGTGGTTGAGCTTGCCAGAGGTTTATGTTATACTTTTAGGACTAAATTTGAGATGGAGAGGTTGACAAATGAACGTACATTTTCAAGAATGCTGGGACAAGACCTGTTACGAATCGGACCACGTGATAAATCTTCGCGGGCAGGAGGTTCACTACCATACGGTGTGCGAGGACAATTTCTTTTACAATGAAGAGGGAAAGGCGGTGGCTACCATCTACTCCTACGCCTACCTGCGCAGTGATGGGGAGAGCGGTTCCGCAAGGCCGGTGATGTTCGCCTACAACGGAGGGCCGGGGTCTGCCAGTCTGTGGCTTCACCTGGGGCTGGTAGGGCCCAGAAGAGTAAAGCTGGCTGACGAGATCAACCTGCCCACCGTGCCGCCCTTTGAGCTGGAGGACAACCCCAACTGTCTTCTGGATATCTGTGACATCGTGGTGGTGGATATGGTGGGGACCGGTCTGGGGCGGCTGTTTGACGACGGCGCGAAAGAAGCGTTCTACGGGTCTGACGCGGATATCCGCCAGCTTGCCATGTTCGTGGACGGCTGGCTGACCCGCCACGACCGCCACAACAACCCGGTGTTTCTGGCGGGGGAGAGCTACGGCACAGGCCGCTCCGCCCTTCTGGCGGCAGAGCTCCTGGGCGGCGGCCCGGAGAATCAGGACACCCTGGGCATCTCCGTCAGCGGAATCCTGCTTCTGGGGAGTTATTTCTATGAGCCGACGGCGTTTTCCCAGATGGCTTTAAACATCCCCTCCATGGCGGCTGCCAACTGCTATCACAACCCGGAGGGGAAGCCGTCCCTCACGGAGTTTGTGAGACAGGCCTACGAGTTCACGGGGGAAGAGTATCTGCCCGCGTTCTACCAGGGAGACGCCCTGCCTGAGGAGAAAAAGTCCGGCGTAATCCAGAGGCTGGCTTATTTTACAGGACTGGAAGAGGACTACCTGGAGCAGAACTGGCTGGACGTTCCCATGAGGGACTACATGAAACTGCTCTTAAAGGATTCCTGCCAGGTGGTGGGCTTCTATGACAGCCGCTATACCTGGCCGGACCTTCCGGGCATCGCCGACGCCAACGTCATCGCTGACGACCCGGCCATGGGCCAGTACACCCCCGCCTTCCAGGCAGGCTTCGCGCTGCTGCGGAAGGAGCTGGGCATTGCCGTGGAGCGCCGGAGCAAAGGGCTGGCTCACGGAGTCAATACCCAGTGGGACCGGAAGTTCAAGAGAAATCCGGGGCAGGCCCTGGCGGGGGCCATGAGAAGGAACAAGAGCCTCAGGGTGTTTTTCGCCTCCGGTCTCTTTGACCTGTGCACCACTGCCGGCAATGCCCGTTTCCTGGCCCGCCACAACAAGCTGGACCCGTCCAGAATCACCATAGGAGAATACCCCTCCGGCCATATGGCCTATCTGGGGGAGGAGAGCGCGAAAATGCTGGGGGATGACTTGAGGGCTTTTGTCACAGACGCCGCAAAAGACTCTTTCCAAGGGCTTTGATTTGTGTTATACTGATAGCGAATGTCAAATAAATTTGCTGTTTTCCGTATGGGCGGCAAAAAAAGGAGACCATAAACCATGAAGTGGAATCGTGTGTTTTTAAAATTGAGCGGCGAAGCGCTTGCGGGCCCGAAAAAGGCAGGATTTGACGAAGAAACTGTAAAAGAAGTGGCCCGGCAGGTTAAGATATCCGTGGACGCGGGAGTGGAAGTGGGGATTGTCATCGGCGGGGGCAATTTCTGGCGGGGGCGGACCAGCACGGCGGTGGACCGCGCCAAGGCGGACCAGATCGGCATGCTGGCCACGGTGATGAACTGCATCTACGTGTCGGAGATTTTCCGGGGCGCCGGGATGAAGACGGAGATTCTGACTCCCTTTGCCTGCGGTTCCATGACGAAACTGTTTTCCAAGGACCTGGCCAACGAGTACTTCGGACAGGGGAAGGTGGTATTTTTCGCGGGCGGAACAGGACATCCCTATTTTTCCACAGACACGGGTATCACCTTGAGAGCCGTGGAGATGGAGGCGGATGTGATTCTCCTGGCCAAGTCCATCGACGGGGTCTATGACAGCGACCCGGCGGTGAACCCGGAGGCCAGGAGGTATGAGACCATCAGCATCGGGGAGGTCATCGAGAAGCGGCTGGCCGTGGTGGATCTGACGGCGTCCATCATGTGCATGGAGCACAAGATGCCCATGGCGGTGTTTGACCTGAACGCGCCTGACAGCATTGCCGATGCCATGCAGGGAAAGATAGACGGCACCATAGTGACCGTATAGCCGTAAGGAGAAGGAGGAGAACATGCAGGAATTATTGAAGACTTATGAAGACAAGATGAACAAGACGCTGGAGGTGCTCCAGAGCGATTATGGAACCATCCGCGCGGGGAGGGCCAACCCACATGTTCTGGACAAGATCAAGGTGGACTACTACGGCACACCCACCCCTCTTCAGCAGGTGGGCAACATCTCCGTGCCCGAGGCCCGGATGATCGTGATCCAGCCCTGGGAGAAGAATCTTCTCAAAGCCATCGAGAAGGCCATCCTCACCTCTGACCTGGGGATCAATCCCACCAACGACGGCACGGTGATCCGCCTGGTGTTCCCGGAGCTGACGGAGGAGAGGAGAAAGCAGCTGGCCAAGGACGTGAAGAAGAAGGGGGAGGCGGCAAAGGTGGCCATGCGCAACATCCGCCGGGATGCCAATGACACCTTCAAGAAGATGGAGAAGTCCGGAGACATGTCCGAGGATGACCTGGAGCTGGCCAACAACAAGATTCAGAAGCTCATCGACAAGATGACGGATAAGGTGGACAAGGCTGTGGAGGCCAAGACAAAAGAAATTCTTACAGTATAATACGACAGGGGCGGGCGATATGGAGGACCTGCCCCTTATGTGTACACGGGGCGGGAAGGGTATGCCGCGGATGCGGCCCGCCCCGCCGCAGCGGACAGAGGAGGAATTTTCTCTGTCCCATGGTTAGGAGGCGCCAGATGAGTTTGGAAAATATGACGATACCGGAACATGTGGCCGTGATTCTGGACGGCAACGGGCGGTGGGCGAAAAAGAGAGGCATTCCCAGGGCTATGGGACACAAGGCGGGCTGCGAGACTCTGGAGAAGATGGTGAGGGTGGCCTCCGATGTGGGACTGCGGTATTTCACCGTCTACGGCTTCTCCACGGAGAACTGGAAGCGTTCCCGGGAGGAGGTGGGGGCTCTCATGCAGCTGTTCCGCTACTATATGGTCCGGCTTTTAAAGATTGCTTCCGCCAACAACGTGCGGGTGAAAATGATCGGGGAGAAGAGCCGGTTTGCGCCGGATATTATCAAGGGAATCGACGATCTGGTGGAGGGAACCAGGGACAACACAGGCATGACCTTTGTGATCGCCATAAACTACGGGGGCAGGGATGAGATCGTCCGCGCCGCCAGGAAGCTGATCCGGGACTACCAGAGTACAGGGAAGGACCCGGAATACGTGGATGAGGCGGAGTTTGCCTCCTGCCTTGACACGGCGGATATCCCGGACCCGGACTTGATGATCCGCACCAGCGGGGAACTGAGGCTGTCCAACTATCTGCTGTGGCAGCTGGCCTATTCGGAGTTTTATATAACCCAATGTTTGTGGCCTGATTTTAATCAGGAAGAATTAGAAAAAGCCATCATTGCGTATAATAGCAGAGAGCGCAGATTTGGCGGCAGAATAAAGGCGTAAGGGGGTATCTTATGTTTACAACCCGGTTAATCAGTGGAATTATTCTGGTAGTCCTTGCCATTTTGATCGTGGGCGCAGGGTGGAGCATCCTGTTTATCGTCAACGGGGCAGTCTCCATGATCGGCCTGTTTGAACTGTATCGGGTGCTGAAGATTGAGAGGAAGCCTCTGGCGGCCATCGGATATCTGGCCTGCGCCTTCTACTACGGGCTGATCTGGTTTGACGGACACCGGTACGTGACCCTTCTCGCCATCGGCACGCTGATGTGCCTTATGAGTTTTTATGTGTTTACATTTCCCAAGTATAAGACAGAGGAGATCACGGCGGCGTTTTTCGGCGTGTTCTATGTGGGAATCATGCTGTCCTACCTGTATCAGGTGAGACAGATGCCTGACGGAAATTACCTGGTGTGGCTCATCTTTTTCAGCTCCTGGGGGTGTGACACCTGCGCCTACTGTGCAGGAAAATTGTTTGGAAAGCACAAGATGACGCCGGTGCTCAGTCCCAAGAAGACTATCGAGGGAGCCATCGGGGGCGTGGCGGGGGCTGCGGTCCTGGGGTATGTCTATGCTGCGGTCCTGGGGCATCACATGATAGAGCTTGACAATCCCTGTCTGGCCTGTGCCCTGGCCTGCGGCGTGGCAGCCATGATCTCCCAGGTGGGGGACCTGGCTGCGTCGGCCATCAAGAGAAACCATGAAGTGAAGGACTACGGACATCTCATACCAGGGCACGGCGGGATACTGGATCGGTTTGACAGCATGATCTTTACGGCGCCTGCCATCTATCTGGTCATCACCCTGGTGCGCTGATGAGCCGGTGCATATACGCAAGGACACCAGGATAAGGGGCCGGCGGACCATGCCGGCATCCGGAGACTGTCAGGAGGTATATTTATGAGAGAACAATCTGCCGCCCATGAGGCGGAGGCGGGCGGGGGCTGCCCTGTCCCCCGCAGGAAGATTTCCATCCTGGGGTCCACAGGGTCCATCGGGACACAGACCCTGGAGGTAGTGAGGAATAACGGGGATATCCAGGTGACGGCCCTGGCCGCCGGGAGCAATACAGAACTTTTGGAAAAGCAGATACGAGAGTTTAAGCCCTCCCTCGCCTGTGTGTGGGACGAGGAGAAGGCCGGACAGCTGAAGCTGTCTGTGGCAGACCTGCCGGTGCGGGTGGTGTCGGGCATGGAAGGCCTTTTGGAGGCGGCGCGGGAGAAAGAGGCCCACATGGTGGTGACGGCGGTTGTGGGGATGATCGGAATCCGGCCCACCATCGCCGCCATGGAGGCGGGGAAGGACATTGCCCTGGCCAACAAGGAGACCCTTGTGACGGCGGGGCATATTATCATGCCTCTGGCAAAGGAGAGAGGAGTCAGGATTCTCCCTGTGGACAGCGAGCACAGCGCTATTTTCCAGTGCCTCAACGGAGAAGACGGGCGCCGGATACACAAGCTCCTCCTCACCGCGTCGGGAGGGCCTTTCCGGGGGCGGAGGCTGGAGGAGCTTGAGGGTGTCCAGGTGGAGGACGCTTTAAAGCATCCCAACTGGTCCATGGGGAGGAAGATCACCATCGACTCCTCAACCATGGTGAACAAGGGGCTGGAGGTGATGGAGGCCCGGTGGCTGTTCGGGGTGGAGATAGATCAGATTCAGGTGGTGATTCAGCCCAAAAGCGTGATTCACTCCATGGTGGAGTTTGAGGACGGCGCGGTTATGGCCCAGCTTGGCACGCCGGACATGAAGCTTCCTATCCAGTACGCCCTGTACTATCCGGAGCGGAGATTTCTGCCGGGAGAGAGGCTGGACTTCTGGACTCTGGGCCAGATCGTGTTTGAGAAGCCGGATTTTGACACCTTCCGGGGGCTAAGGCTGGCCTGTGAGGCGGGGAGAAGAGGCGGTTCACTGCCTGTGGTCTTCAACGCGGCCAACGAGTACGCGGTCAATGAATTCCTGAACCGCCGAATCCCTTATCTGGGCATCGTGGAGATGATTGAGAAGGCTATGGGGAGCCACCAGGTGGTGGAGAACCCCACGGTTGACCAGATTCTGGAGGCGGAGAGGGAGACCAGAGAGCTGCTTGGGGGCGGCCGCTGATCTGCACTCTGTCCCAGGTGTAAGCTGTTGCGAATTTTTATAGAGAGAGGACTATGGCATGAGCATCATTGTGGCAATTCTCGTGTTCGGAATGATCATTCTGATTCACGAGTTTGGACATTTTATTGTGGCTAAAAAGTGCGGCATCGGGGTGCTGGAGTTTTCCATAGGCATGGGGCCAAGGCTGGTGAGCTTCGAGAAGGGGGAGACCAGGTATTCCATCAAGGCGCTTCCCTTCGGGGGCTCCTGCATGATGATGGGAGAAGACGAAAATGATTCGGACCCCAGGGCCTTCAACAACAAGCCGGTGTGGGCCAGGATCGCGGTTATCGCCGCAGGTCCTGTGTTTAACTTTATTCTGGCTTTTTTTCTTGCCCTGGTGATTATCCGCGCGGCAGGACATGATTCTCCCAGGCTGCTGGGTGTCATCGACGGCCTTCCGGCCAAGGAGCAGGGAATGCAGGCAGGGGACTTAATCACCCGCCTGGGAAGAGAGCGGATCGTGGTGTACCGGGACATTACCATGTACATGATGCTGCACTCCTCCGACCCTGTGGAGGTGGAGTTTGAGCGGACTATGGAGGACGGGACCGTTCAGACCATGACGGCGCGGCTGGTTCCCAGATATGTCCAGGAGTACGGCGCCTACATGCTGGGAATTCAGGGGAACGCTTACCGGGAAGAGGTGACCGGGATCTTTGACACCGTAAAATACGGGGCGTACGAGGTGGTGTACTGGATAAAGACGGCTGTCCGCAGTATCATGATGATGTTCCAGGGACAGGTGGGGGCAGACGACATAGCCGGCCCTGTGCGCATGGTCAGCATCATCGACGAGACCGTGGAGGAGAACCGGCAGTACGGCATGGAGATGGTGGTTCTGAATCTCATCAACCTGTGCGTGCTGTTAAGCGCCAACTTAGGAGTCATGAATCTCCTTCCCATCCCGGCTCTGGACGGAGGGCGCCTGGCGTTTCTCCTGGTGGAGGCTGTGAGAGGAAAGCCTATTGACAAGGAAAAAGAGGGGATGGTCCACATGGCAGGCATGGTGCTTCTCATGTGCCTGATGGTATTCGTGCTCTTTAACGATATTGCCACCTTGTTTTTCAGAAAATAACTGTTGTCAGGGCCGGGTCTTGAGGGACCTGCGCCCTCTGCTATGAAAGTCCCGCCGTCGATTAGGCGGCCTCCATTCAGGTATGCCAAATGCGCCCGCAGGACTTTCATGGGTGGTGGAGCGTCCGCCGCCGGGCGCATGCAGGTTTGCTATGAAAGTCCCGCCGCCGATTAGGCGGCATCCATTCAGGTATGCCAAATGCGCCCGCAGGACTTTCATGGGTGGTGGCGTGTCCGCCTCCGGGCGCATGCAGGTTTGCTGTGAAAAGACGAAAGGGTTGAGGAGTAAGATGAGCAGTAAGATGAGCAGGAACGAGACAAAGACAGTAAAAATCGGTGACAGAGTCATCGGCGGGGGCAACCCTGTTCTCATTCAGTCCATGTGCAACACAAAGACAGAAGATGTCCGGGGGACCGTGTCCCAGATTCTGGAGCTGGAGAAGGCAGGGTGCGAGATTATCCGGGTGGCGGTTCCCACCGTGGAGGCCGCCGAAAGTCTGGCCGAGATCAAGAGGCAGATTCACATTCCCCTGGTGGCGGATATTCATTTTGACTACCGCCTGGCGCTGGCAGCCATGGAACACGGGGCGGACAAGATACGGATCAACCCTGGAAATATCGGTTCCCCGGAGCGGGTGAGGGCTGTGGCGGACAAGGCCAGAAAGCTTCAGATTCCCATCAGGGTGGGCGTCAACAGCGGTTCCCTTGAGAAGAATCTTATAGAGAAATACGGCGGCGTGACGGCCCAGGGCCTGGTGGACAGCGCCCTGGACAAGGTGAAGATGATCGAGGACATGGGGTATGACAATCTGGTCATCAGCATTAAGTCCTCCGACGTTCTCATGTGCGTCAAAGCCCACCAGCTGATCGCCGCCAGGACCCGTCACCCCCTCCATGTGGGAATCACCGAGGCGGGGACGCTCGCCGCCGGGAACATCAAGTCGGCGGTGGGCCTTGGGATCATCCTGAACCAGGGCATCGGCGACACCATCCGCGTGTCCCTCACAGGGGCTCCGGTGGAGGAGGTGAAGTCGGCAAAGCTGATCTTAAAGACCCTTGGGCTTAAAAAGGGAGGCGTTACCGTGGTGTCCTGTCCCACCTGCGGGCGGACGCAGATCGACCTCATCGGCCTTGCCGGTCAGGTGGAGAACATGGCCGCCGAGTTTGACGACCTGGATGTAAAGCTGGCAGTCATGGGCTGTGTGGTCAACGGGCCGGGAGAGGCCAGGGAGGCGGATCTGGGCATCGCCGGCGGGGTCAGCGAAGGCCTTCTCATAAGAAAAGGGGAAGTGATCAGGAAACTTCCTGAGACGGAGCTTCTCCAGGCGCTGAGGGAAGAACTGGTGAAGCTGAGGGCAGAGCGGGAGTGATGGGGAGATGAAAAAATTTCTGGAGGTATTTCCGGATCTGCACATGACGGCGGAGATGGGGGAGCTTTTTAAACTGGTGGAGGTGGAGAGAGTCTCCGCTGCCAGGGACAGAAGCTCCATCCGCGTCTATATCAACAGTCCGAGACTGATTCATAAAAAGGATATACTGGCTCTGGAGAAGGGAATCCGGGACCAGCTGTTTCCGGGGAAAAAGCTGGTGATCAAGATTGTGGAAAAATTCACCCTGTCCGGCCAGTACAACCCTGAAAAGCTTCTCCGCGCCTACAGAGACAGCCTGCTCCACGAGCTGAAGAATTACAGCATCGTGGAGTACAATATTCTGAGAAAGGCAGAGTGCAGTTTTCCTGAGAGCAACGTGCTGAGAATGACCGTGGAAAACAACGGGGTTCTCAGGGAGAAGACAGGGGAGCTGAAGCGGATTCTGGAGAAAGTGTTCCATGAGCGGTGCGGCCTGCCGGTGAACGTGGAGTACGAGTATGTGGAGCCGTCGGACAACCAGCTGCTCAGGCAGAGGGAGGCCCAGGTTCAGAAGGAGATCGAGGAGAGGCTGAAGAATTTCCCGGCTCTGCCGGGTATGGCAGAGGAAAGTTCTGGGGACGAGGCGGGTCAGGATGGCATGAAAAGCCAGACCGGCCCCGGCAAGTCCCCGGCTTTAAAGTCCGGCGTCAAAGGGGGGGTGGGAGACTCCGGGGCGCCGCCGAAGCCGCCGGCTTTAAAGTCAGCGCCGCCTTGGAACGACAAGGGAGGCTCCGGCTGGGGCCAGGGGCAAAAGGGAGGCTTCTCCAGAGGCGGAAACAGAAAATTCGGTTCCTACCAGCGCAGGAGCGACAACCCGGACGTGCTGTACGGCAGGGATTTTGAAGATGATTTTATCCTCATACGGGACATCGGCGGCGAGATGGGCGAGGTGACTGTGAGAGGAAAGATCATCAGCACCGACAGCCGGCTGCTAAACAGCGGCAAGACCATTGTTATTTTTGATATCACAGATTTTACAGATACCATCACCGTGAAGATTTTTGCCAGGGAGGAGGCCCTGGAGGATATCAACAAGGCGGTGGTGTCAGGACAGTTCCTGCGTCTGAAGGGCATGACGACCATCGATAAATTCGACGGGGAGCTGACCATCGGCTCTGTCATCGGAATGAAAAAGTGCGAGGATTTTACCGGACAGAGGATGGACAACAGCCTGACAAAGCGGGTGGAGCTCCACTGTCACACAAAGATGAGCGATATGGATGGCGTGTCCGACGTGAAGGATATCATCAAGAGGGCGAAGAAGTGGGGCATGCCGGCCATCGCCGTCACGGATCACGGCTGTGTCCAGGCATTTCCAGACGCCAGCCACGCGGTGGACAAGGGGGAGGATTTCAAGGTCATCTACGGGGTGGAGGGGTATCTGGTGGACGACTTGAAGCAGCTGGTGGACAACAGCCGGAATCAGTCCTTCGACGACCCTTACGTGGTGTTCGACATAGAGACCACCGGCTTCAGCCCTGTCACCAATCGCATCATCGAGATCGGGGCGGTGCGGGTGGAGAAGGGGGAGATATCGGGGCGGTTCAGCACTTTCGTGAACCCGGACGAGCCCATCCCCTTCCACATCGAGCAGCTGACCAAGATAAGCGACGCCATGGTTCTGGACGCCCCCAGGATCGACAAGGTCCTCCCGGAGTTTCTGGAGTTCTGCCGGGGTGCGGCCCTGGTGGCCCACAACGCCTCCTTTGATGTCAGCTTCATCTCCCACAACGCCGCCGGGCTGGGTCTGGAGTTCGACCCTACGGTTCTGGACACCGTGTCCCTGGCCAGGGTTCTCCTCCCTCAGCTGAACAGGTACAAGCTGGACGTGGTGGCGAAAGCCCTGAACATCTCCCTGGAGAATCATCACCGGGCGGTGGAGGACGCCCAGGCCACGGCGGAGATCTTCGTGGCGTTTCTGAAGATGCTTAAGCAGAGGTCTATGAAGTCCTTGGACGAGCTGAACCGTCTGGGTCAGCTGGACGCGGAGGGAATCAAGAAGCTGCCCTCCTACCATGTGATCATTCTGGCGAAAAACGATGTGGGCCGGACCAACCTTTACAGGCTGGTATCCTGGTCCCACATCGAATATTTCCACAGGACGCCCAGGATTCCCAAAAGCCTGCTGGACAAGTACAGGGAAGGGCTGATCATCGGCTCTGCCTGCGAGGCTGGGGAGCTTTTCCAGGCAGTGCTCAGGGGAGTCCCGGACACGGAGCTGGGGCGCATTGTAAATTTTTATGATTACCTGGAGATTCAGCCCCTGGGGAACAATGCGTTTATGCTCAGGGATGAGAAGAGCACCGTGAACAGCGAGGAGGATCTAAAGGACTTAAACAGGAAGATCGTCCACCTGGGGGAGCAGTTTAAGAAGCCGGTGTGCGCCACCTGCGATGTTCATTTCCTCAACCCGGAGGACGAGGTGTACCGGCGCATCATCATGGCGGGGAAGGGATTTAAGGACAGCGACGACCAGGCGCCTCTGTATCTGAGGACCACGGAGGAGATGCTGGAGGAGTTCCGGTACCTGGGAGCGGACAAGGCGGAGGAGGTGGTGATCACCAACACCAGGAGGATCGCGGACCAGTGTGAGCGCATCGCTCCGGTGCGCCCCGACAAGTGCCCGCCGGTCATCGACAACTCCGACGGGACCTTGAGGGACATATGCTACAACCGGGCCCATGAGCTTTACGGGGACAATCTTCCCGAGATCGTGGTGGAGCGGCTGGAGAGGGAGCTGAACTCCATCATCTCCAACGGGTTCGCGGTTATGTACATCATTGCCCAGAAGCTGGTGTGGAAGTCCAACGAGGACGGCTATCTGGTAGGCTCCAGAGGCTCCGTGGGTTCGTCCCTGGTGGCCACCATGTCCGGAATCACGGAGGTGAACCCCTTAAGTCCCCACTATTATTGTCCCCACTGCCACTATTCGGACTTTGACTCCGGGGATGTGAAGAAATTTGCGGGAATGTCCGGGTGCGACATGCCGGACAAAGAATGCCCCCGGTGCGGGACCATGATGAAAAAAGACGGCCACGACATCCCCTTTGAAACTTTCCTGGGGTTCAAGGGGGACAAGGAGCCGGATATCGACTTGAACTTCTCCGGAGAGTACCAGAGCCATGCCCACGACTACACGGAGGTCATCTTCGGGAAGGGTCAGACCTTCAGGGCCGGCACCATAGGAACCCTGGCGGACAAGACTGCCTACGGCTTTGTAAAAAATTACTACGAGGAGCGGGGGGACAGGAAGCGGAACTGCGAGATCAACCGGATCGTCCAGGGGTGCGTGGGAGTGCGCCGCACCACGGGACAGCATCCGGGAGGGATTGTGGTGCTCCCGGTGGGGGAGGAGATATACTCCTTCACCCCGGTTCAGCGTCCTGCCAACGACATGACCACCACCACCGTGACCACCCATTTTGACTACCATTCCATAGACCACAACCTTTTGAAGCTGGACATTCTGGGACACGATGATCCCACCATGATCCGTATGCTCCAGGACTTGACGGGCCTGGACCCGGTGAAGGATATCCCGCTGGACAGCAAGGAGGTCATGTCCCTGTTTCAGAACACCTCGGCCCTGGGTATCACCCCGGAGGACATCGGAGGGTGTCCCCTTGGCGCTCTGGGAGTGCCGGAGTTCGGAACGGACTTTGCCATGCAGATGCTTCTGGACGCCAAGCCGAAGTATTTTTCCGATCTGGTGCGCATCGCCGGGCTGGCCCACGGGACGGACGTGTGGCTGGGCAACGCCAAGGACCTGATCCTCAGCGGCCAGGCCACCATACAGACCGCCATCTGCTGCCGTGACGACATCATGGTGTATCTGATCCAGAAAGGGATGGAGGAAGGGCTTTCCTTCACCATCATGGAGTCGGTGCGGAAGGGGAAGGGGCTGAAGCCGGACTGGATCGAGGCCATGCTGGCCCACGACGTGCCTCAGTGGTACATTGACTCATGCCTGAAGATCAAGTACATGTTCCCCAAGGCCCACGCGGCAGCGTACGTGATGATGGCGTGGCGCATCGCCTACTGCAAGGTGTTCTACCCTCTTGCCTACTACGCGGCATTTTTCAGCATCCGCGCCAGCGCCTTCAGCTACGAGCTCATGTGCCAGGGCAGGGACAAGCTGGAGCACTATCTGGCGGACTACAAGAAACGGGCGGATTCCCTGTCAAAGAAGGAGCAGGACACCATGCGGGACATGCGGGTGGTTCAGGAGATGTACGCCAGGGGCTTCGATTTTGAGCCCATCGACATCTACACCGCCAGGGCAAGGGATTTTCAGATCGTGGGGAACAAGCTGATGCCCTCACTGGCCAGCATCGACGGCATGGGAGACAAGGCGGCGGACGGTGTGGTGGACGCGGTGAAGGACGGGGTGTTTCTGTCAAGAGAAGACTTCCGCAACCGAACCAAGGTCAGCAAGACCATCTGCGATCTCATGGCGGATCTGGGACTTCTGGGAGATCTGCCCGAGTCCAACCAGCTGTCCCTCTTTGATTTTGCATAAACTATCTATGCAGTTTCGACAAATTATGGTATACTGAAATCGGCATATACGGCGCATCCGCAGGCATCCTGCGGCGCGCAGCCGAGACGGGGTGAGACTTGGCTTGGATTTTGGCCTTGCTCTACGAACAATTAAGGAGGAAACAAGATGAAGAGAAAAATGTTGGCGGCACTGATGGCAGCTGCGATGACAGCGAGCCTGACAGCCTGCGGAGGCGGAGGGAGCCAGACTTCGGAGACCACAGCTGCTGCAGGCGGGTCAGAGACCGCGGCAGCGGGGGCGGAGACTACGGCTTCCCAGCAGAAGACCGCAAGCGCTCCCTCTGACGGAGGTTTTGAGCTGGCGCTGGTCACTGACCTGGGAACCATCGACGACAAGTCCTTCAACCAGGGCGCATGGGAAGGACTTACAAAGTACGCGGAGGAGAACAGCATCTCCTACAAGTACTATCAGCCCCAGGAGGGAACCACGGATTCTTACCTGGAGACCATCGGACTTGCCGTAGAAGGCGGGGCGAAGCTGGTGGTGTGCCCCGGATTCCTGTTTGAGGAGCCTGTTTATCTGGCTCAGGATCAGTATCCCGATGTCCATTTCATCCTTTTGGATGGCGAGCCTCACAGCGGAGATTACGCCGAATACAGAACCAACGACAATGTCATGCCTATTTTGTTCAAAGAGGACGAGGCCGGGTTCCTGGCCGGATACGCCTGTGTGAAGGACGGCTATACCAAGCTGGGCTTCATGGGCGGCATGGCGGTTCCGGCGGTTATCCGTTTCGGCTACGGCTTTATAGAGGGCGCCGAGGCTGCGGCGGCAGAGATGGGCATCAGCGGCCTGGAAGTGATGTACACATACACAGGCGCTTTCGCGGCCACTCCGGAAGCCCAGTCCATGGCGGCCTCCTGGTATCAGAACGGAACAGAGGTTGTGTTTGGCTGCGGCGGCGCGGTAGGCAACTCCGTCATGGCGGCAGCCCAGGAGAAGGGAACCAAGGTTGTAGGCGTTGACGTTGACCAGAGCTTTGAGTCCGAGACAGTCATCACATCAGCCATGAAGCAGCTGTCCAATTCCGTATACAGCGGAATCGAGGATTTCTACAACGGGACATTCCCCGGCGGAAGCACCAGCGTGTTCACCGTGGATAATGCCGGCGTGGGACTTCCCATGGAGACTTCCAAATTTAATACATTTACCCAGGATGATTATGACGCTATCTATAAGAAACTGGTTGCAGGAGAATTTGAACTTGTTCAGCCCTCCGCCGATAATATCGACCCGACTGTGGACCTGACCGTATCAGCTACAACCATCAACTACGTAGAGTAATTTTCGTGGGAGTCAGGGGGTGCTGCAGCGCCCCCTTTTTCGTATCACAGGAAGGTTCTCAAAACTTTCCTGTGATACGAAAAGCCCTCCGGGCAGAACCGCGCCGCGGCGGAGAGGAATTATGTCGCTTATGCGACCCGCCGCAGGCGGGGATGTGCATTTTATGAAAGATGAGGAGAACCTGATGGATTATGTAATTGAGATGCTCCATATCACGAAGAAGTTTCCGGGAATTATTGCAAACGATGATATCACCATCCAGCTGAAGAAGGGGGAGATCCACGCCCTTCTGGGGGAGAACGGCGCAGGCAAGTCCACGCTTATGAGTGTTCTGTTCGGCCTCTACCAGCCGGAGGAGGGAGTCATCAAGGTGAGAGGGCAGGAGGTAAAGATCAAAGGCCCTCTGGACGCCAATGGGCTGGGCATCGGCATGGTACATCAGCATTTTAAGCTGGTGCACAATTTCACGGTGCTCCAGAATATTGTTCTGGGCATGGAGACCGTGGAAAAAGGATTTTTGAAGATGGACGAGGCCCGGAAAAAAGTCATGGATTTAAGCCAGAGATACAACCTGTTTATCGATCCGGATGCCCTGATCTCCGATATTACGGTGGGAATGCAGCAGAGAGTCGAGATCTTGAAAATGCTGTACCGGGACAATGAGATCATGATTTTTGACGAGCCAACTGCGGTGCTGACGCCCCAGGAGATCGACGAGCTGATGCTGATCATGAAGAACCTTACGTCGGAGGGCAAGTCGATTCTGTTTATTACCCATAAGCTAAACGAAATCAAGGCGGTGGCGGACCGGTGCAGCGTCCTGCGCCGCGGAAAATATATCGGAACTGTGGACGTGGCCGGCACCACCAAGGACCAGATGTCTGAGATGATGGTGGGGCGCAAGGTGAAGCTGACGGTGGACAAGGCCCCGTCAAAGCCGGGGGACGTGGTTCTGGAGGTGGAAGGCCTGTCGGTGGATGCCAGGCAGGAGGGACATGTAAAGAAGCTGGTGTCAGATGTGAGCTTTCAGGTGCGCAGAGGAGAGATTGTCTGTATCGCGGGGATTGACGGCAACGGGCAGTCGGAGCTTGTGCAGGCCGTCACCGGCCTGAGACCGGCAAGCGGCGGGTGTGTCCGCCTCAACGGGGAGGATGTGACGAAGAAGACTATACGCTACAAGAATACCCACGGCCTGTCCCATATCCCCGAGGACCGCCACAGGCACGGCCTGGTGCTGGACTACAATCTGGCGTACAACGGGGTTCTGCAGCAGTATTTTGAACCTGAGTTCCAGAGCCACGGCTTCCTGAAAAACGACGCCATCTATGAGTACGCGGGAAAGCTGATCAGCAATTTTGATATCCGCAGCGGGGAGGGCGCCGCCACCGTGACGAGAAGCATGTCCGGCGGCAACCAGCAGAAGGTGATCGTGGCCAGGGAGATTTCCAGAAAGCATGATCTGCTTCTGGCGGTGCAGCCCACAAGAGGGCTGGATGTAGGCGCCATCGAGTACATACACTCGGAGCTGGTGAAGCAGAGGGACAGCGGATCGGCGATTCTCCTGATATCCCTGGAGCTTGACGAGGTGATGAATTTAAGCGACCGGATACTGGTTATCTTTGAAGGACGCATCGTGGCAGAGCTCGATCCGAAGCAGGTGACCATACAGGATCTGGGGCTCTACATGGCCGGTTCCAAGAAAGAAGGTAAGACAGATGAAGACAAATAAAAACAGAAATTATGTAGGCGCGCTTTCTTCTGTGTTCGCCATAATCATAGGGCTTCTTGTGGGACTTGTAGTGCTTCTTCTGTGTAATCCGTCCCAGGCCCTGCCCGGATTTTTCACGATTCTGACCGGGGCCTTCACCCACGGGATGCGGGGAGTGGGGCAGGTGTTTTACTATGCCACGCCCATTATTCTCACCGGTCTCTCTGTAGGCTTCGCGTTTAAGACAGGTGTGTTCAACATCGGCACTCCCGGCCAGTTTCTCATAGGGGGCTTCGGGGCGGTCTACGCCGGAATCATGTGGGAGCAGCTGGGGCCGGCTCACTGGGCTGCGGCTCTGCTGGCCAGCATCGTCCTGGGAGCCCTGTGGGGCCTTGTGCCCGGCATCTTAAAGGCATATTTTAACGTCAATGTGGTAATCTCCTGCATCATGATGAATTACATCGGTCTGTACCTGGTGAACTGGACGGTCAGGAGCTACAAGCCCCTGTTCAACACGCTGAGAAACGAGTCTAAAAATGTGGCCGCGACGGCTGTGATCCCCAAGATGGGGCTGGACAAGATATTTCCCGGTTCCAGCGTCAACGGCGGAATTCTCATCGCCATCGTGGTGGTTATCTTCATCTACGTGCTGCTGAACAAGACCGCCTTCGGGTACGAGCTGAAAGCGGTAGGATACAATCAGGACGCGGGAAAATACGCGGGAATCAATGAGAAGAGGAACGTGGTGGTGTCCATGATGATCGCCGGGGCCATCGCCGGGCTGGCAGGAGGACTTCTGTATCTGGCGGGAACCGGAAAGCACATAGAGGTCAAGGATGTCCTGGGCTCCGAGGGATTTACCGGAATCTCCGTGGCGCTTTTGGGACTGAGCCACCCAATCGGCGTGCTGTTCTCAGGACTTTTCATCGCATACCTGACGGCAGGAGGATTCTACCTGCAGCTGTTTGAGTTCTCCACGGAGATCATCGATATCATCGTGGCAGTTATCATTTACTTCAGCGCCTTTGCGCTGATCGTAAAAACGCTTCTTGCAAAAATAAAACAAAATAAAGCCGGAAAAGAAGGAGGGGACGAGGCATGAGCGTAATCTATTTTATCTTTCAGCAGACCATGCTTTTCACGATTCCTCTGATGATCGTGGCTCTCGGCGGCATGTTCTCCGAGCGCAGCGGCGTCGTCAACATCGCCCTGGAGGGAATCATGATCATGGGAGCGTTCACCGGCATTCTCTTTCTCAACCTGACCGGCGGGAGCATGTCCGGCCAGCTTCAGCTCATCCTGGCTGTGATTATATCCATGGCCACCGGCGCCGTCTTCTCTCTGACACACGCCTATGCGGCCATCAACATGAAGGCGGACCAGACTATCAGCGGCACGGCCCTCAACATGTTCGCCCCGGCTTTCGCCATCTTCGTGGCCAGGGTAATCCAGGGAGTGCAGCAGATCCAGTTTGCCAACACCTTCCGCATCGAATCCGTGCCTGTGCTTGGAAAGATTCCCCTTCTCGGGCCCCTTTTGTTCCAGAATACATACATCACCACTTACTTAGGAATCGCAATCCTGATCTTGTCTGCGGTGGTGCTGTACAAAACCAGGTTCGGCCTCAGGCTCCGGGCGTGCGGAGAACATCCTCAGGCTGCGGACGCGGCGGGCATCAATGTCTATAAGATGCAGTATTTAGGCGTGCTCATCTCCGGCGCCCTCGGCGGTCTCGGCGGCCTTGTGTTCGTGGTTCCCACCTCCACCAACTTTAACGCCGACGTGGCAGGATACGGCTTTCTGGCCATCGCGGTTCTGATTTTCGGCCAGTGGAAGCCGTGGAAGATCCTGGGGGCCTCCCTGTTCTTCGGCCTCATGAAGACGGTGGCCGCCGCCTATTCGGGAATTCCGTTTCTGGCGTCCCTGGGGATTCCCAGTTACTTCTACAAGATGGTGCCGTACATCGCCACCATGATTGTGCTCATGTTTACTTCCAGGAACTCCCAGGCTCCCAGGGCATCAGGCGTGCCTTATGACAAGGGGCAGCGGTAACGGGCAGGACAATATCTTGCAGATGAAAAAGATGAAAAACGCCGTCTTGTCCGGACCACAGAGGCAAGACGGCGGAAAATTTGACATGGACTTTTCCTGTAACTGCTCAAAAGGTATCCAAACTGTTACCTCTGCCTGAAAAATCCCCCGAAAAATTTCCGGAAAATTTTTCATAATTTTGTTGACAACTGCAACAATTTGTATTATACTATCAAAGG
Source organism: uncultured Hungatella sp. (assembly GCA_910577935.1). Classification (GTDB taxonomy): domain Bacteria; phylum Bacillota; class Clostridia; order Lachnospirales; family Lachnospiraceae; genus UBA3402. The sequence continues at coordinate 25,296 of CAJTOT010000039.1, forward strand.
TATCGAGGCGTGGCTCAGTTTGGTAGAGCGCTGCGTTCGGGACGCAGAGGCCGTGGGTTCGAATCCCGTCGCCTCGATTCACTGAAATAATTACATAAGGCCAATTGGTCAAGCGGTCAAGACGACGCCCTCTCACGGCGTAAACCCGGGTTCGATTCCCGGATTGGTCATAGAGACAAGGCAGAGATATCTGCCGGTTTCTTTTTACAGGCGCTTCCGTGGCTCAGCTGGTAGAGCAACGCATTCGTAATGCGTAGGTCGCCGGTTCGAATCCGGCCGGGAGCTTTGAGAATAAGGGGTTTTAGAAGGCAAAAAAGTGCGTAAACATCGGGGTTTACGCACTTTTACGTTTTTTCTCTATAAGTCTTACATAACGGCTATGTAAGTCTTCTGTAAGCAAAATTGGGGGAAAATGGCCGTTTTTGTGGGGGAAAGAAAATGGCATAAAAACCATAAAAAAGGGGTTTTCCGAAAGCTGCATTAGGATTTCCATAATTAGGACAAGGAGGAAATTCTTATGGCAAAACTGATTATTACCTACGGTGATCACAAAGGAAGAGTCCGCGCCAGAACGACAGTGGAGTATGTTGACGGCTCCAGGGGACGACTGGAAGCCTATGGAGGAAGCAAGAGAGAGGCAAAGGTAAACTTAGAGGAAAAAATTGAGGAGAGGAACAATGAGATTCGATATGGCAAGCAGAAGCGGGCAGGAGATATAACCTTGGCATTTCTTTTGAATCATGATAGTTCTGTATATACGCTCGTTTAACATTGAATTGCCTGGGAAAACTTGTTATACTATGGATAGAAGAAAGGGGGCATAAACAATTATGGCAAGAATCATTGGTATTGGACATCAGGATTTTACCGAACTGATTGCAAGCGGCTGTTTTTATGTGGACAAGACAGAGTTCATTCGGGAGTGGTGGGAAAACCAGGATGTGGTTACTTTGATTGCCCGCCCCCGCCGTTTTGGAAAAACGCTGAATATGAGTATGCTGGAGCGATTTTTCTCTGTAGAATATAAAGGGCAAGGGAGGATATTTGAAGGTCTCTCTATATGGAAAGATAAAATATTTCAGGAACTTCAAGGAACTTATCCCGTGATTGCGCTTAGTTTCGCTGATGTGAAGGAAGTAAAATTCAACTTTTAAAACAAACCCATATCTTTTTAGAGCTGTCATGACTGGAATTACAAGGATCAGCAGAGAATCTGTTTTTTCTGATCTGAATAATCTGACGGTAATAACGACAACATCCGAGATGTTTGAGGACTCCTTTGGATTTACACAACAGGAGGTATGGAACGCCTTGGAGGAATATGGCTTGTCTGCACAAAAAGAATCGGTGAAGGCATGGTATGACGGTTTTGTTTTTGGTAAAAAAAGGGATATTTATAATCCCTGGTCAATCATCAATTATCTAAAAACGCAAAAACTATCCTGCTATTGGGCCAATACCAGCAGCAACAGCTTAGTGGGAAAGCTGATCCGGGAGGGGAGTCCGGCTGTAAAAGAGACTATGGAGGAGCTTTTGAAAGGACGGAAACTTTGTACAACCATTGATGAGCAGATTGTTTTCAGTCAGTTAGAGTACAGCGAGAGCGCTGTGTGGAGTCTGTTTCTGATAGGATTAGAAAATATGGTTTTGGATTTGAAGGCAAGAGTGTTCTGATTGGATAAATACCGTGAAAACTAACACTGCGAGGATTTATGATTTTTAGCAAGAAAGGGAGATAGAAAAATGATGGAAGATAAGCTTAATTATGCGAGAGATAATGGAACAATTTATGCCACACAGAATAATGGAGACAATACCAATAGCTTGGATATTATTTTAAAAGAAGTTATGGAAAATTTATCAGGTATAACCGCAAATTGATACAGTAAATTGTGTTAAATATGCAGATTATATCTATAATATTATTAGAATCAAAAAAGAAGATGATATGTTTTGCCGTCATTTATCGGTAAAAGAAGCCGCTTTGGTATTTAAGGAAGTTGGTAAATATGATTTATCAAAGAGACTTTTAGATACTATTATTTCATGTTATCAAAATGATACTGACGAAAGCAAATTGAACCTGAGGAAAAGCTGCTAAATTGTATCATGATTTGAAACATCCCTTGGAGGAACCGGGACATCCCGGCTCTTTGTATGATATTGCTTGAGAGGACGCAGAATAAGTAGTAAGATAGAGAAAACGTATTCAGGAGAGGTTTATGTGCGGCAGATATTATCTAGATGACGAGACAGCAGGGGAAATCGAAAAGCTGATCAGGCAGGTAGATAAGAAGTTAAGGCAGGATTCCATGGCGGCCATCAGAAAGATTACAGAAAAAGACATGTATCCCACCCAGATGGCTCCCGTTCTGGCAGGAAAGGGCAGCGCTCCCTGCTGTGAATGGCAGAGATGGGGATTCCCCGGCTTTCAGGGAAAACAGGTGATCTTTAACGCCAGATGTGAATCCGCCATGGAAAAGCCGATGTTTCGTGACAGTATCCGTCATGGACGTATCGTGATTCCTGCCGCATGGTTTTATGAGTGGAACCAGAGGAAGGAAAAGAACACCTTTTACAGAAAGGATACATCGGTTTTGTTTATGGCGGGGTGCTGCAGGCAGTATGAGGATGGAGTCCGTTTTGTGATCCTCACCACCGGAGCCAATGCTTCCATGAAGCCTGTCCATGACCGGATGCCGCTGATTCTGGAAGAGAAGGAGATTGTTCCATGGATTCTGGATGAAGAAAAGGCAGAAGGAATCCTTCATAAGACGCCCTGTCTTCTGGAGAGAAGATCCGATTATGAACAGCTGACATTGTTTTAGCGTATTGTTTTCGTGTCAGAGTATGTCCAAAAGGGTATGGCAGAAATTACCGGTTGTAATGAGAACATATGTTTGCTAGTATATAGATACAGGAGGTGAACATACGTTTGAAAAAGATCATTTTTCATATTGATGTCAACTCAGCCTTCCTCTCCTGGGAGGCTGTTTATCGTCTGGCCCATAAAGGGGGGAGACAGGACTTAAGGTCCATTGCTTCCGCCGTAGGAGGGGACGCGGCCCTGCGGCACGGAATCATTCTGGCAAAATCCATTCCGGCGAAGAAGTATGGAGTGAAAACAGGGGAGGCAGTATGGGAGGCCAGAAGGAAATGTCCCGGGTTAGTGGTGGTGCCGCCTAATTACGGGCTGTATGAGAAATGTTCCGCGGCATTTATAGAAATTCTCCGGGATTATTCCGATGTGGTGGAGCAGTACAGTATCGATGAGGCTTTTGTGGATATGAGCGCCAGCTGCCATTTGTTTGGCACGCCGGAGGAAACGGCGGTGAAGATCAAGGAACGGATTCATAAAACTTTGGGATTTACGGTTAATATCGGGATTTCAGAGAATAAGCTCCTTGCCAAGATGGCTTCTGACTTTCAAAAACCGGATCGGGTACATACCCTGTACCCGGGAGAGATAAAAGAGAAAATGTGGCCCCTTCCGGTGTCAGACCTGTTTTTTGTGGGGAGGGCTACGGCGAAAAAGCTGTTTTCTGTCGGGATACGGACCATAGGAGAGCTGGCGGCAGCAGACCCCGGATGGCTTAAGGGGCTTCTAAAAAAACACGGGGAAGTGATCTGGGGATTTGCCAACGGGGTGGACTTATCCCCGGTTCTTGGGGAGGCCCAGGCCAATAAAGGGTACGGAAACAGTACCACCACCCCTGCGGACGTGACAGATGTGAAAACGGCGGATAAGGTTCTGCTGGCTCTTAGCGAAACCGTTGGCGCCCGCCTGCGCCTGGATGGGGTCAGGGCAGGGATGATTTCCGTGGGAATCCGGTATTCCGATCTTTCCCATGCTTCCCGTCAAAAGATCTTGTACGATGCCACGAATGTGACCATGGAGATCTATAGGGCAGCCCGCCGGCTGTTTCGGGAATTGTGGGATGGCAGGCCGGTCCGGCACTTAGGGGTGCATACAGCCAGAATAAGCGACGGACAATCTTGCAGGCAGGGCAGCCTGCTTGACGTGATTGACTATGAGAAGATTTCCAGGCTGGATGAAACGGTTGATGAGATCAGGAACTGCTATGGGACAGACGCGGTGAAACGGGCTGTATTTTTAGGTCAGAATATCGACCACATGAGCGGCGGTATATCCAGGGAGAAGAGAAGCGTTGACTATGATAAAATCGAGATCGGGTAGGAGGGAGACGTATGGCATTTGGAGTCGGCATCCATTCTCCACAGCCGGACAGGGGAGGCGTCAGGGGAACCCAGAAGAAGGCTGCCTGTGAGTGTTGGTTTACCAGTACCGGGAGGATGATACCGCTGATGTTGAAAATAGAAGATGAGGACGGTCAGATTCAGACCATCCGAAGGATCAGGGTTCATTCCCAGGAGAAACGAATGTACGCGGGGATTCCTTCCATCGAATATGACTGCACACTGTTTGCCTGGAACCGGGAAATAAGGGCATGGCTCATTTATTACCAGACAGAAAACCGGTGGGTATTATGTGTTCCATAAGCGTTTGGATTTTTACCTGTTATTTTTAGAAGGTCTGGTCTCACAAAGGAGAAAATATTTTTTTCATAGTTTCCTATAATTTAGGTAACAGTTCAGACGGAAAGGAATTTGATAAGAATATTAGGCGTGAAGCTGGCTTGTAAGATAAAATTTTTGTCAAATTCCACATCGAATGGACATCCGATGCTTCTTGTCTGAGCTGTTACTAATTTAGACAGTGACATATGCTGCTGATGACCGTGTTATAATAGGGACAAGTTAGAGGAACCCAGTAAAATCAAGGGGTTGCACTAACTTGTCCCCTTATTTTTTTGCC
>CAJTOT010000040.1 GCA_910577935.1 uncultured Hungatella sp.
TATAGGATAGCATATTTTGTTGAAGTTTTCTAAATTAACTAGCACAACAGGTTAATTTACAAATCGGTAAAGACTTCCGGTCACTCCTGGGTTATAATAATCTGATACTTTCTGTAAAAAGAGGCAAAGGAAGGCTTTTGTTGATGAAATACCGAATACTGGTTATAGAAGATGATATGGATATTTCCGATTTACTCTGTATGAACCTGGAGGCAGCAGGCTATGAGACTGTGGCTGTATATGACGGAAATGAGGCTGCGGACTACATCGGCGCAGAAGCGGACTGTGACCTGGCGCTGCTGGATCTGATGCTGCCGGGAAGGGACGGATTTTCTCTCATTTGATATGAAAGGCCATAAAGTCTATGAGGATGCAAAGGAAGTCAGGCTAAAGCCTATGGAATTTCGACTTCTGGCCGTGTTTCTGCAGAACCGGAATATAATGCTTCCCCGGAATCGGCTGCTGGACCTGGTATGGGGAGAGGATTTTCTGGGAGAATCCCGGACCGTGGATGTCCATGTGGCAAAGCTGCGTAAGAAGCTGAAGTCCTGCCGAGCCATCGTTACAGTGCCGAGGGGAGGGTATCTGTTTGAAAATGACGCGGTTTTAGGAGAGCACAGAAAAGGATGAAGATACGAACAAAAATTACCGGTCTGGCAGCGGCAGTTTTGTTGGGCGCATGCGCGGCCTGCGGGACATTTGCCGTCAATCAATACATGAATGTCAGCATAGAGAAGCTGGCAGCTGTGGAGATGGAGAAGCTGGAGCTTGCGGAGCGGGTATTTTCCCAGATAGGAACCAGGGAGGATTTTGATAAAATGGGAGAACTGGCCCGTGATGCCTATCTGAAATATCAGTTTGAACAATGTTATCAGGAAGGATACGCATTGCTGAAGGGGAAAGTCTGTATAAAAAATATGACGGATTATGAGATATTGGCTCCGGAGGCCCTTCAGGATACCTATGCGGTTCAGAAACTGGGGGAGAAGTATCTCCTGATTATGAAGAGAGAACTTCCCTATCCCAGGGATTTCGGTGTGATGTCGGTGAAGGATATTACATCTACCTGGGAGGAGGGGAGAGAACAGGTTTGGGGTTATATTTGTGTTTTCACCTTTGTGTTTGCGGTTTCCATGGTCATTGTGGCGGCTGTGACCCGTCATATCCTGAGGGCGCTGGAAGAGCTGCAGGCACAGGCGGAGAGAATCCAGGGAGGAGATTTTAACAGCAAGGTGACATTGACGGCAAGAGATGAATTAAAAGAACTTTCCGATAGTTTAAACCGCATGTCCGATCAGATTCGCCAGCAGATCGAGGATCTGGAACTGCTTTTAGGGGCTATGGCCCACGAGATGAAAACGCCGTTAACGAGTATTATGGGGTATGCAGATTCTCTTCTCCATGTGCGGCTGAGTGACCGGCAGAGGGAACAGTCCTTGGAGGCTATATATCGGTCGGCGGGGCGGCTCAATGAGATGTCCGGAAAACTGATGCAGCTTATTGGGCTCTATGAAAATCAGGAAATAGAGAGCAGGCAGGTGGACCTTGTCCAGGTGCTGGAAAGCATCCGTGAAGAAAACAGAGAAAAACTAAAGGAGGAGACTATTTCATTTCATATAGTCCAAAAAGATGGCTCAAAAATACAGGGAACAAGTACCATGATGGTTGAGGGGGACAGGCTGCTTTTGACGAGCCTTTTTGGCAATCTGATCTCCAACAGCATAAAAGCGCTGGACGGATTTGGAGAGATTCGGGTGGCGCTGGATTCCCAGACCCGCATAGTCTGTGTGGAAGACAGCGGAAGGGGGATACCCGTGGAGGATCTTCCCCATGTGACGAAGGCTTTTTATATGGTAGACAGATCGAGAAGCCGCAGACAGCAGGGAGCAGGTCTTGGTCTGGCGCTGGCTGAGCGGATTGTCAGAGCCCATGGCGGGGCAATGGAGATAGAAAGCTGCCTGGGAAAAGGGACGAAAGTAATCGTCAAATTTCCAAAAAAATCTGAGGATACTGAGGTTTTTACAAATTTATTACAAGATGGTAATGACTTGGGGAGACCATATCTGTTATGATGGCAGAACAATCAGATATAACCATCAGATATGAATATTTTGGGAGGTTTAAACATGGGTAAAGGACAGGAAGGACGGGCAAAGCCATGGTCCAGGAGATGGGCAGCGGCGGCTATGGCAGCAGTGTTTGCCATGACAGGCTGTGTGCAGCAGACAGATGTACCGATTGTTTCGGAAAAAACCGAGGGAACACCGGATAACATCAGGGCAGACGCGGAAAGAGGAGACCGGGCAAAACGGTTCAGGACAAAATGGCGCGGAACAAGACGGAGCCATGAAAGAGCAGGCCGGCACCATAAGGCAGCTGGCAGAAGTGCCTGAAATATATGAAGCACATATTGAGGAAGAAAATATTACTATCACAGCTGATGTAACTATTGAAGTGCCGGAGACGGACAGGATTCCTCTGATGGATGTCAGGTCCTTGCCTTATACGGAGGAGGAGCTGGAAAAGCTCCAGGAAATTTTAAAGCAGGAGATTGGGGTCGGAGATTGGGTGGAGCAATCCGGAGACGATCCGCGGACATACGAATCATCAGATGGCGTTTATATACTGAGCCTTGGAGCGGGAGATAGACAGAAGCCCCCTATGGTTTGGCTCATGTGTCCGGGAATATCCGACGGAACCGGCGGCGGCGATGACCCGGATGATCTGTCCGGCTTTTCCGTGACGGGAGACGACAGAAAACTGCTTCAGGCTGAACTGGAGGAAAAAGCAGAAATGCTGCTGGAAAAAATGGGGCTGGAAAATTTTTGCCTGGAAGATGCCCGATGGAGACGGCTTTCCGTCAGCGAACATAGTTCCTGGTCAATGTCGGAGCAGTGGGGGGTGCGGCTGTATTACCGCAGAAAGATCGGGGATATGGAGGTGGTCAATGACACAGGGGAATATTCTCTGCCGGGACTCCGGACGCAGTATGTGGAATTTTTATACAGAGAGGATAAAACACTTCTGGCAGTAAAAGATATCGGGAGGGAATCGGTGACAGATACGCGGGAATATGCCGGATTTCTGCTTCCGTTTTTGGCTGTCAGCCAGATATTTGAGCAGTGCATGAAATCATCTGTAACAGACGAAGATATGACAGAGATGGGGTCTCATACATATCTTGCTGTCACGGAGGTAAAACTGGCGTATCGGCGGGAGTTTAAGGGGCAGGCAGGTTCACAGGATGGCGGCGGAAGGCTTGTTCCGGTATGGGCTTTTTACGGAATCACGGAAAAAGGGTATCAGGACCATGTGAGCAGGGAGGCAGCGATTTTCCCAATCGCGGCCGGACAGGGGAAAGAGACCTTGCTGCTTACCATTAACGCAGAGGATGGGACCATCTATGGAAAGTAAACCTGCAGGAGACAGGAGGGGCGTGAAGTGAGTATCTATATTATGACGGACATTCATGGACATTATGGCGCCATGAGGAAAATGCTTGAGAAAATCGGGTTTCAGGCAGAGGACCGGCTGGTTTGCGCAGGCGATTATATTGACCGGGGGACAGAAAGCTACGAGATGCTCAAGTGGCTGGAGGCTCCTGGAGAGAATGTGGTTTTGATTCGGGGCAACCATGACCAGGAGTTTGCGTATTATGTGGAACTGCTCAGGAGGATTTTTAAGGCCGGGAACCTGGATGTGGAGAAGAGGGCAGATCTTTTGACTGCGTACCATGGGGCCAGGCAGGTCAGTTCTTATTTTGACTACTACGGAACCGTGGGAGCTCTGATCAGGGAAAAAGAAGTGACCTTTTGCCAGCTGGCCCGGTGGGCGGCCTGTATCCGGAATATGCCGTATTTTCATGAGATCCAGATGCATGGGCGTCGGTGCATCATCGTCCACGCCGGTTATATCGAAAGGAAAAAATTTCAGCAGCTGCAGGCAATGGAAACCGAGTATACTTATGATTCTCCGGAGGAATTTTTCTTAAAGGCCAGGGATGATGCCTATATGTACGGCGGGGTGGAGCATGGGATGATCCTGGCAGGGCATACGCCGACAACGGAGTGGGATGAGTTTCCTTTCAACCATGGAAAGGCATACCGCATGTATGATGAGGAGACGGACTGTGTTTTTTATGATTTGGACTGCGGCTATGGGTTTAAAGAGGTCAGTCCGGAAGCCCGTCTGGCCTGTCTGCGGCTGGAGGACGAGAAGATATTTTATATCAGGGAATAAAACTTGTAAAAAATGACTCTCCCGCCGCAAATCGGTTGCGGCCCTTATGGCGGATATGTTATACTGTCGGAAATACGAGATTGCCGGTCAAAGTTTATCGGCCGTCTGAACATTGAGAAGAAGAAAGCGAGGGAATAGCAATGCTTGACATGATTATCCACCGGGGCAGCAGCCAGATTGGCGGGTGCTGTACGGAGATCACCACAGGAGAAAGCCGCATTCTCCTGGATTTCGGGGCGAATCTTCCGGGAACCGATGAGGATTCCGAGACGAAGGATTCGGAGATGTTCCAAAAGGTTTTCGGCCTTCGCCGGGACGGGGCGGTTCTGTTTACCCATTACCACGGCGACCATTACGGCCTGTTCAAAAAAATCCCCCGGGATATCCCAATGTACATCGGCCCCCTGGCCAAGGACATCCTGCGCATCCTTGTTTCCTATATTGACCGGGAGGCCCAGGAGAAGGGCCAGTCCCTGGTGGAGCGGATGAATACCTACCAGGCCGGGGAGTGGATGACCCCCGTTCCCGGCATCCGGGTACTCCCCCTCTATGTGGATCATTCCGCGCTGGATTCTTATATGTTCTGCATCCAGGTAGCCGGGAAGACCATCCTGTTTACCGGGGATTTTCGGGAACACGGCATCATCGGGCAATGGAGCCGTATGGAACGGGTATTGAAAAAGTACGTCCCCGGACCGGTGGATGTTTTAATCACCGAGGGGACGATGCTTGGCCGCGGGAGAGAGGCGGGGAATGCCTCCGTCAAGTCGGAGAAGGAGCTGGGTAAAAAGGCGGCGGAGCTTTTTCAAAAGCATAAATATAATTTTGTGCTGGTATCTTCTACGAATCTGGACAGCATTATGGAGTTTTACCACAATACGCCGGCAGGCATGCATTTTGTCTGTGACCTGTATCAGGCCCAGGTTCTGATTACTGCCATGCGGGGCATGGAGGCAAGGGGAAATTTTCCGGAATACCAGCCGTCAGAGCTCCATCCTGTGGTGCGCGTGCTGGGAAAGGCGGACAGCAGGTGGGCTGTGCTTCGGGAAATCGGCGATACTATGGAAAATCCCTTGTGGTTCCGCGCTGCCAGGGAAAAGGATCTGGCAAAAGACGGCTTTGTCCTGCTGGTGCGGAAAAATACCCACCCTGGGGAATATACCAGCCTCTTTGAGACAATGCTGGACAAGTTCTATGACAGAGACGGGCAGATTATCTACTCCATGTGGAACGGATACCTGGAGGGAAAACGTGCCGACCGGAATTTGATCCGGTTCATAGGAGAACGCCCTTACGAGTCCCTGCATACCAGCGGACATGCCTATGTGGAAACCATCGCAAAGATGCTCAAGATAACTGACCCGAAAATGATTATTCCCATACACACCGAGCATCCCGATGACTTTGCCTCCATCCCTGCGTTTGCTCCGTATCAGGACCGGGTACGAGTGCTTCGGGATGGAATCCGGCTGTCGTTGGAATGACGGGAGAAGGGGAGAAGCATGATTGCGGATTTTGAAATCATCGAATCCAGGTATTGCCTGAAGATTCCGGTTGCAGAGCTGGGAAAAGAGATAGAAATAACAATAAGAGAACTGGAAAAGGATTATGAATACCAGAAAAACGGGCTTATATGCGCAACAGTGGATTATGTGTACAATGATACTCAATGGCAGTTTGGGGAAAGTGTTTCGCCGAAAGGGAAATGCCTTCTGGAACTTGTGGAGGAAATCTTGTACTGGACTGTCCGCCGCAACCCGGACAATGAGGACTGCCTTGATGGGCTTCCGTCCACCTGCGGCTTTTTCTACCGGCATACCTTCCGGAAACTTCGCCCGTGGATCAGAGAGCATGCAAAGTTTTTTTTCGATATCCAGGTGAAGACAGAGGATGGCTCTGTGATTCGGGCAAAATACAGAAGCGACGGCTGGTGGGGGACCGCCGAGATCTACTGTGGGGAAGACCTCCTGGGCAGTCTGAGAATGGGCCGGGGAGACGGCGGGAAGGATTTTTCAGACGAGCTGGCAAGGATTGAGTCGTATTATCTTTCCAGACAGCGGATTACAGAGAAGATGGAGATAGCGCTGAAGGACGGGCCGTGGCCCTGGGGAAAAGAAGAGGCGGCGGCGGACCAGAAGGTGCTGGCCGTATATTACCACGATTACTGCTATGAAAGGCCGGATGGAACCGAGTCCTTCCGAAAAACCCGGTTTTGGTATTATATGGTGAAAGGCGAACGGCACAGCGGCGGCTGGCGTCTTTTGGGGCTGATCTGTCGGAGAACCTGGAAATGGGGAGAGATTTTTGTGGGAGAAATGGGGGAAGAACAGTTTTTGCCATATCTTCCTGACGAGGCCTTGAGGATGCCGGAGATATTCGGGCAGCGGCTGGAGGATGTGCTGCGGGAGAACGGGGAGCCGGGCTGGGAAGAACTGGTCCGGGGCCAGAATACGGAGGATATATGGAAAGCGACAAATTCCGTGAATCCGGAGTGGAGACGGGAAGCAAAGGAAAGGCTTGGGTATCTGGCCGGGGAGGGCCTGGACGGCAGGGCGGAGAGATGGTTCGGGCAGGGCAGCCTGTCCGTCTGCATACAGAATACTGACAAGGTACAAGGCATTTTTCACTGTGAGAATATCCTGGATGTCCTGAAAGCGGCGGAACAGTGCGAGAAAGAATACGGGGTTTGTGTGTATTATGTGATGGCAATGCCCGTATTTTCCCACGTGCTGCTGACCATGCTCTGCGTGGGAGGCAATCAGGAAGAGTGGGAATATGAGCGGCAGGAATTGAAAAAACAACTTCCCACCGCCATTACCTGCTGTTTGGACGACAAGGAAGGGCAAAAAGGCTGGGAGACGGGAGCCGTCCGCGTCAAGATCGTGGACGGAGGGATGATCAGGGTGTCGTAGACATTGTAACAGCTGCGCTGCGAAAACCGTGCAGGCTGGGGGCCTTGTCCATCTTTTTTAAGCGTAGCAGAAAAGAACTTCATTGACAACAAGAAATCCCTGTACTATAATACAAAATCAATGAGCAAAGGCGTTCACCCCTTTGAGGAATCCATTCCTCGCCGGGCGGAACGCCTTTTCATTTTGCCATGTGCAGGAAATCAGGGAGATAATAGGCGCGGACAGCCATCTTCCCATAGAAGAACTGAAAAATCTTACAGGCAGCAGCCATTGCCGCAGCGCAAAAAGGAGGTATAGACGGGATATGAAGACATTGGATAGAAAAATAGTTCTGGAGGACGGGAGCGAGTACCTGGGGTATGGGTTTGGGGGCAGAGAGGACAGAGTGTGCGAGCTTGTATTTAACACTTCCATAGTGGGGTATCAGGAGATCGTGTCCGATTTGTCCTACACCGATCAGATGGTGGTTATGACCTATCCTCTTATCGGCAGCTACGGCATAACAGACGAAGATTTTGAATGCAAAAATCCGGGTATCGGCGGGCTGGCGGTGTATGATTACAACGACATGCCTTCCAATTTCCGCTACACCAAAACTCTGGCAGAGTGGATGGAGGAAAACGGGATTCCCGGCATCTGCGGGATCGATACCAGGAAGCTGACGCGGAGCATCAGGGACACAGGGTCCCGGCGGGCGCTGATCACGAACCTGTCTGTCTCGAAAGAACAGGCGGCGGATATCATCAGAAGGGCTCCGGTTCCCCGTGATGCCGTGGCAAGGGTCAGCTGCCGGAAGCGCTGGTATTCCAGGACTTCCAACCCCCGGTTTCATGTGGTGGCGATAGACTGCGGGATCAAGCTGAATATTGTCCGCTGCCTGAACAGGTTCGGGTGCAATGTAACCGTGGTCCCCTACGACACTCCGGCAGAGGAGATCAGGTTTATGAAGCCGGATGGGGTGCTTTTGTCCAACGGTCCGGGCAATCCCGAAGATGTGATTCCGGTTATGGAGACAATAAAGAAGCTGCGGGGCCGGTATCCTATGTTCGGCATCTGTCTGGGACACCAGCTTATCGCCCTGGCTTACGGCGCCAGAACCTACAAACTGAAGTTCGGCCACAGAGGCGGCAACCACCCGGTGATGAATCTGCTCACGGGGAAGATTGAGATCACATCTCAGAACCACAGCTACGCGGTGGACGAGAAGAGCATTCCGGCCACAGGGCTGACTATGACCCACAGAAACCTTTTGGACCAGACCGTGGAGGGGCTGGGGTGCGAAAAAGACCGGATCTTCAGCGTCCAGTATCATCCGGAGAGCGCTCCGGGGCCCCAGGACAGCAGCAGCCTGTTTGAACAGTTTGTCACTTACATGAAGGAGGCGAAAATTCATGCCTAAGAGAACAGATCTTAAAAAATTGCTGGTAATCGGCTCCGGCCCCATTGTGATCGGTCAGGCGGCGGAGTTTGACTATGCCGGAACCCAGGCCTGCCTGGCGCTGAAGGAAGAGGGGTACGAGGTGATTCTGGCCAATTCCAATCCTGCCACCATCATGACGGACACTTCTGTCGCGGACAAGGTGTATATGGAGCCTCTGACCTTGGAATATCTGGCCCGCATCTGCCGTTTCGAGCGCCCTGATGCCATCGTCCCCGGCATCGGCGGCCAGACCGGCTTGAATCTTGCCATGGAACTGGCGAGAAAAGGCGTTCTGGAGGAATGCGGCATCCAGCTTCTGGGGACAGACGCCGAGAGCATCCGGCGGGCGGAGGACAGAGAGCTTTTCAAGGAGCTGTGCCAGGACATCGGGGAGCCGGTGGTGCCCTCCCGGATCACCTACAGCGCCGGGGAGGCCCTGGAGGCGGCAGCGGACATCGGCTACCCGGTAATCCTGCGTCCGGCGTTCACCCTGGGAGGAACAGGAGGAGGCTTTGCAGACAATCCGGAAGAGCTGGAGGAGAAGATGAAACATGCCCTCGCCCTCTCACCGGCTCATCAGGTTCTGGTGGAGAAGAGCATCAAGGGATATAAAGAGATCGAGTACGAGGTGATACGGGACGGAAATGACACCGCTGTCACCGTGTGCAACATGGAGAATCTGGACCCGGTGGGCATCCACACCGGGGATTCCATCGTGGTGGCGCCCAGCCAGACTCTCACCAACAAGGAATATCACATGCTCAGGGACAGCGCCTTAAAAATTATCCGGGCCCTGAAAGTAAAAGGCGGCTGCAACGTCCAGTTCGCCCTGGACCCCCACTCCTTCCGCTACTATGTCATCGAGGTCAACCCACGGGTGTCCCGATCGTCGGCCCTGGCCTCCAAGGCCACAGGATATCCCATCGCCAGAGTGTCCGCGAAGATCGCGGTGGGCATGGATCTCCACGAGATTCGGCTGGCCAACACTCCTGCCTGTTTTGAACCGGCTCTGGATTATGTGGTCACGAAGATACCCCGGTTCCCATTCGACAAATTTCCGGCAGCCCTCAACACACTCTCCACACAGATGAAAGCCACCGGCGAGGTCATGAGCGTGGGCCGCAGCTTTGAGGAAAGCCTTTTGAAAGCCATTCGCTCTCTGGATGAGGGAAGGAACCACATTCATATGGAAAAATTTGACTCGGAGCATATGACCGTGGAGGAGCTGATGGAGTATGTGCGTGAGGGGACAGACGACAGGCTGTACGCCATCTCCCAGCTGATGTGGCTGGGAGTAGACCCGTCTCTCATCTGCGACATCACCCAGATCGACATGTTTTTTCTGGACAAGATCAAAAACATCGTGGAATTTGAGAAAGAAATGGAGGAGAATCCCGGTTCCCTGCAGCTTCTAAAGGAAGGCAAGACCATGGGATTTTCCGACTCCTACGTGGCAGAATTGTGGAAGACCACAGAGGACCAGATTTATGAGCGCCGCTGCCGGGAAGACATTTTCCCGGTGTACAAGATGATCGACACATGTGCCAGCGAATTTGACAGCTATGTGCCCTATTTTTATTCCACATACGCCGATGAAAACGAGTCTGTGGTGTCGGAGCGAAAGAAGATTGTGGTGCTGGGTTCCGGCCCTATCCGCATCGGCCAGGGGGTGGAATTTGATTACTCCACGGTCCATGCGGTGCGGACCATTCAGGAGCTGGGGTATGAGGCCATCGTCATCAACAATAACCCGGAGACCGTGTCCACAGACTATACCACGGCGGATAAGCTGTATTTCGAGCCGCTGACCGTGGAGGACGTGATGAATATCGTCCATCTGGAGAAGCCGGAGGGGATTATCGCCACACTGGGGGGACAGACGGCGGTGAATCTGGCGGAGCCCCTGTCCAGAAGAGGCGTGAAGATCATCGGAACCGGCTGCGAGGCCATCGAGAAGGCGGAGAACCGGGACGCGTTTGACGGGGTGATACGTGCCCTGGGCATTCCCAGCCCGGAGGGACAGGCGGTTACAGATATAGAAAGCGGCGTGGCTGCTGCGGAGCGGATCGGCTACCCGGTTCTGGTCCGGCCCAGCTTTGTACTGGGAGGAAGAGCCATGGAGATCGTGGCCAATGAGGATATGCTGAGAAGGTATTTGAAAAATGCGGTGGAGCTGGGGGAGGACAAGCCGGTGCTCATCGACAAATATCTGGGAGGCAAGGAGATCGAGGTGGATGCAGTCTGCGATGGGGAGCAGGTGTTTATTCCGGGCATCATGGAACTGGTGGAGCGGACAGGCGTGCATTCCGGGGACAGCATCAGCGTATATCCCACATTTTCCATTTCCCGCCATGTGAAGGAGCTGATTGTGGACTACACCACGAGGCTGGGGCTGGGAATCGGCATCGTGGGCCTGTTCAATATCCAGTTTATCGTGGACGCTGCCGACAGCGTGTATGTCATCGAGGTGAACCCAAGAGCCTCCCGGAGCGTGCCGTTTCTGTCAAAATCCACCAACTGCAGCCTGGTGAGTATGGCCGTGAAAGCCATGGCAGGGCAGAGCCTGAGGGATCAGGGGATTGAGGAAATGGTACTGCCGGAGAAGGCCTGGTGGTATGTGAAGGCCCCTGCCTTCTCCTTCGCCAAGCTGACAGGCATGGACGCCTACCTGTCCCCGGAGATGAAATCCACCGGGGAGGCCATGGGCTGCGACAGGCGGCTGAACCGGGCCCTGTACAAGGCTCTCCAGGCGTCGGGCGTGAAGATGAAGGATTACGGGACAGTGATGGTCACCCTGGCGGATGAGGACAAGGAGGAGGCCCTTCCCCTGGTGAAGCGTTTTTACCAGCTGGGATTCAACATTGAGGCAACCATAGGAACGGCGGAATTTCTGAAGAACCACGGGGTCCGGACGAGGGTGCGGCGGAAGATCAGCGAGGGAAGCCAGGAGATGCTGGATTCCATACGCGCCGGCTATGTGAGCTACATTATTAATACCCGGGCTGTGATGTCCGGTGTGCACTATGATGACGGAGCGGAAATCCGGCGGTGCGCGGTGCTAAACGGCGTCACCATGTTCACTTCCATGGACACGGTGGGGATCGTGCTGGATGTGCTGGAGGAAATGATTCCCCGGATCGCGGTTATAAATCAGCCTGAAGTCTAGTGCACTGACACATTCATAGCGGACGTTCAGGTAAAGGGATATTACCCCGCCTATAAGCCGAAGGAATTAGAACGGCTGAATGTCCGCATTGCCATGAAGACGGATGATCTGGCAATTATCCAAAAAGGCACGGTGGATTTCATCGGCTTCAGCCGGGACAGGGGAGATGAAAAAGCGGTATGGGTTTATCTATGTGGAACGTTACGACGACGGAACGGGAGATTTTTCAAGAAGAAAGAAAAAGTCATTTGACTGGTATAAAAAAGTGATCAGTTCCAACGGAGAGGAGCTACAGGCTCCTCTCCCCTTTACATTAATGTATCGTCTCTGAGAACCTCTGCCAAGCTGATTTTCCGTATATTCTGCCATGCCAGAGCATATGCCAGAGCCACAGCCCCCACGATGGCCAACATGAATAAAAGGATGGGGGGAAACGGCGCCTCAGCCAGGAATACCTCCACTTCGAGATAACTCATCTTCAGCAGACACCACACCGCGGCAATCACAAGAGGCAGGCTGATGAAAATCGGACGGAGGGCTAAGACTGTCCCTTCTATACAGAACATGTTTCTCAGCTCCTTCGGTGTCATGCCGACGGACATATACCTTGCGAATTCCCGTTTCCTCTGGCGGGCGAATCCCAGCGCATTGGAAAATACATTGCCGATGCCGATAATCCCAAGGAGAACGCAGAAACCGCCAAAGACCGCCATCATCCCGTGAATCTGTCTGTCATTGATCTCCTGCTCCTCCATGCGGTTTTCGCTCTCAGTGACATATGTCCCGCCCACAAGCCGGTCAATCTCATCCTGGAGCTGATTTATGTCTTCCAATGACCCGTTTTCTCTGCCCAGGACGCAGATGTAGATATCATGTTCCGCTCCCCCGATCTGTCCTTTTATCTCCCTCCACAGAGATACCGGAATAAAATGCACCAGTTCATAGTAATCAAGCGTCGCATACTCCTCCCTTAAAACCGGGACCTCTCTTGTATACGCCAGGACCGGAATCTTTGCTGTTCTATCTTCTTTTTCGCCTCCTGGCCCGGAGGCATAGCCGGGCGTTTCTCCACTGTCTGCCCCTATTAAAACACTTACGGCGCTTTCCTCTTTTATATAAGGCATAAAATCAGGATGTCTGAAATCAGGGTTTGTCACATCCCGGATCTGATTTAAGATTACCGTCCCATCCAGCCGGGGCGCAGCGCCGATATGCCTGCAGTAAGAGGCAAAGCTGTTGTCATCCAGTATGACAATGGGGGCATTTACCAGCCGGCCGCCGTCAACCGGCGCCGCAAGCCCTTCCGGAGCATGAGAAAACCCGCCGAAGGACTTCATCTCCTCGCTCATTTCCTCCTCTGTGATAATTCTCTTTGCTGCCGCCTTCTGATATACAATGGCGCTTTCTGCTCCGGCGAGTCCCTGAACAGCTTCCGTTTCTCCAAAGGCATCCACCTGCGCATCCTTAACAGTGACCATCACATCCCATGCTCCCTGATATTTTCGGAAATAGGTCTCCCTTGTGCTGATTCCGGAAAGGACAAAGAAACATTCCATGAGGGCAAATGCCATGAAGGAGACGCTCAGAGACAGGGACGCCGTCCGAAGGGCTTTTCTCTGGGCTTTCAGGGCGCATCCGGCCAGTTCCCCCTCCACTCCGAACAATCGTGAAAGCAAGCGAGAATTCTTTCTGCGTTTTAACTGCAATTCTCCTGTATTTTTAATTGCTTCAAGGGGAGTGAGCCTGCTTAATTTTCTCGCCGGCAGCCATGCGGAGATCCATATGGTTATCACCGTTACAATCAAAGTCAGTATCAAAACCAGTGGATGATAACCGGGAACTGCCTGGTGCCGCCCCGGAATATCACTTCCCAGAAGAACATTGCTCATGGCAGTCAGCCCCATGCTGCCTCCGATGCCCAGCAGGTTCCCCGCCGCCGCAGGCAGGGCGCAGAGGGCTGCCGCCTCCTGCAGAAGGCATGCGCGGATCTGTCTCGGCGTGGCGCCGATGCTGGAAAAAATGCCGAACTGGTGAATTCTCCCGTTCATGGATACCGCAAAAGCGTTGTGAATAATCATAATCAGCGAGAACGAGGCGAGAGCCGTAATCAGGATGAACATGGGAAACACCAGCCTTGGCGCCCTGTCCCCCCTGCTCCTGATGAGATACATCGCCAGAAGCTGATAGTTGTACACAACCTTCTCCGGCGGAACCCCCACCAGTTCAGCAATATGGGGGGTATCAGAAAAAACAGCGCTCATGTCATCAAAATAGATATCCGCCCACGGTTCCTCTCCCTTGTCTCCCTTCTCCTTTACTGCCACCTCCTTTACATTGGCAAAATTTTTTATAGCTTCAATATCTTCTCTGTCAAGTTCTCCCATGATACGGCTCTGCCAGCCGCCCTCCTCCAGTTCAATCCTCTCAATCTCATATTTCCACGTATTATAAAACAGTCCGCACAGCAAGGACAAGAGCAGAGCCGAAATAAATGCCGACAGTCTGACGGACAAGCCGGCGAAACGGTTGTTTTTAAGTAAACCTGCCGAATAATCTCTCCACATATCTCTCACCTCCGCCGTTCATCGCCGACGATGCGCCCGTCCTCAATGGTAATCATGCGGTCGGCTTCCAAAGCTGCCTTTTCATCATGGGTGATGAGCAAAATCGTCTGCTCCAGATTGCGGTTGGAAAGCTTCAGCATGTCCATAATCTCTTTGGAATTTTTCTGGTCCAGATTCCCGGTTGGCTCGTCTGCCAGAAGCAGGGCCGGCCGGTAGATGAGCGCCCGGGCAATGGCGGCTCTCTGCTGCTGGCCGCCTGATAACTGGCTGGGCAGTGCTCCAAGCTTGTCGGCAATGCCGAGAGAGCCCACAATCTTCTCAAAGTATTCCTGATTGGGCTTTTTTCTGTCAAGGGCCAGGGGCATAAGGATATTTTTCTCCACTGTGAGAGTGGGAATCAGATTATAAAACTGATATACCAGCCCCACCTTTCTGCGCCGGAAAATAGCCGCCTGGGTCTGATTTAAGTTGGAAAGATCGGTTCCGTCTATCATGACTTTTCCCTCTGTAGGCTTGTCCACGCTGCCCAGAATATGCAGCAGGGTGGACTTGCCGGAACCGGAGGCCCCGACGATTGCCACAAATTCCCCTTTGCTTACTGACAGATCAATCCCGTTAAGCGCCGCTGTCTGATTGCCCCCGCCGCCGTATATCTTCCTGACTCCCTCACATTTTAAGATCTCCATCCTGAGTTTCTCCTTTCCTCTATTCGCCTGCTGCCTGTTAACAGTATAACAGATGAAAGTTACAACTCAGTGACTGTAGAATCGAATTTCGAAAAGGGCGCCGCCGCCAGGCTTATTCTTCGCGCTTATGGTTCCGTTCTGGCGTTCAACAATCTCTCTTGACAGAGCCAGCCCGATTCCGATGCCGCCTTCACCTGAATTCTTCCCCCGGTAGAACCGTTCAAAAAGGTGGGGAATATCCTCTTTTGCAAATCCCTCCCCGTCATCCCAGATGAGAAGCTCCGTGTATAACGGGTTCTGTCCATAGGAACAGTGGACCGTGCCCCCCCGATTATGCTCCATGCAGTTTTTCATCACATTCATGACTGCCTCCATGGTCCAGTCCAGATCCGCGCTGACTGTCACCTCCCCCGCCTCCGGTATGTCCACGGAAGCAGCAAAACTGACAAAGAGTTCCCCCAGATTATCCGCCGCGAGGACAAGCAGGGTAAAGACATCCACCTCATCTTTCTGCAAGAGCAGTGTTCCGGCGTCAATCCGCGCCAGGACCAGCAGGGCTTCCTCCAGATGAGTCAGCCGCAGAAGCTGTCTCTCTGCCTGCTTTAGATGATTCCCCGCAGAATCCTCTTTCATCAGCTGGAGAGACAGGGAGATGGCGGTAATCGGTGTTTTTATCTGGTGGGCGATATTGGACAGATTCTCCGCGAATGCCTGTTTTGCCTGCACTGCCGAGTCCCTGGTATGATAGAGAGCTGTCACTGTCTTATACACTTCATCTTCCAATTTAGAAAAATCATCCTCCCCGCAGGTGGAGAGGATGACTGCCCGGCCTGTATTCACCTGTTCCAAATACTCTGCCAAAGCCTGAATTCGCGCGGCCTCGGCTTTATTGCGGCATAAACATGCGGACACAAACAGCAAAGTCCCTGCCGCCGCCCCTGCCGCCGCAGATAAGATATTTTGTCTGTAAAGGGAACCTGAAAAATCCGTCCTGCGGTACCCCCATGCAGATAAAATGTCTTCTTCCGCCTCAGCCTCAAGACCGCCGCCTGTATAGTTCTTTAACGCGGCAGAAATTATATATTTTGTCTCCGGTTCCATCCTCACTGCTTCACTTAAAATTCCGTTTAGCACCTGAAACTGCCTCTGACTTGAACAGTAAGAAGCGAACATGACTGAAACGGCAGAGGCAATGAGACTGACTGATAGTACAAAACCAAATGTAATCCAGATATTTTTTTCCCCGGTCATCTGACATCCTCCATGCGATATCCCACACTCCTGACAGTCTTTAAGCACTCCGGCTGTCTCAGCTTATCCCGCAGCCGTTTCACGGTAACTGTCAAGGTGTTATTGTTAACATAGCTTCCGTTTATATCCCATATCTGTTCCAGAAGCGTTTCTCTGGAAACAGTCATTCCTTTATGTTTCATCAGATACAAGAGAAGCTGATACTCCATGGAACTCAAGGATATTTCCTCCGTCTGGCAGGAAACCGTCCTGCGGTTCTGGTCGATGATAATTCCGCCGCAGGAAAGATATGGTTCTGTTTCATTGCCGGCCCTGCGCAGCAGCGCCAGAATTCGCGAATGCAATACCTCCAGTTCAAAGGGCTTTACCACATAATCGTCTGCCCCGTTCTCAAAACCCGAGACAATATCCCCGCTGTCTCCGCGGACAGTGAGAAACATAATGGGCAGTTCCCTCCATCTGCGGCGAATCCACTGACACAGACCGTCGCCCCGGCCGTCAGGCATATTCCAGTCCAGCAGGACAAGGCCGGGCAGACAGACCTTTAACGCCTGCCTGGCCCTCTCGAGAGTGGCATATACCGTTACCCGAAAGCCTCTGCTTTCCAGATATTCCTTTACACAGGACGCAATGCCGGAATCATCTTCAATATAATATAAATCAATCACAGTCAAATACCACTCCGCTTTCTATTCTTTTCAACTATTCTAAGTCACTGACCACTGGTTGTCAATCATGCTGCCGGCTGCGGCGCTGTCTGTTCCCGAGAGGCAGCAAGTTGTATCTGAACTGTCACCCCATGAGAAAAGCCGGGAACCATGAACGGATGTCCACGGCTTCCGGCTTCTATTTTTTACAACTTTCCAAATCCTTACTCTGCCTTTTTCATATCTTTCGTTGCTATCCATGAAGCTCCCGTGCCGCACGCATTCTGGCACACCACATCCCCTGTCTTTACAGGAGCCTGGAGCGTAATGCCTTTAAGAGTCTCCATGACCCGGAAAATCTCCTTTTTCGGAACTGCTCTGTCGGTTTTCACCGGGCAGCAGCGCCCCGGGGCGCCTTCGATTCTCACAATGCTGGTGAGAACCCGCGCAGGATTCTGGAGTTCTGCCTTTCCGTACTCTTCTCCCCTGGGGCAGGTGTTCCCCGCAACCGCAAATCCATGTTCCTCATCCACCTTCAGACGGCACCCTTTTGGGCACACAATACAGATCAGTTCCTTCATTTCCCTGCCTCCTTTTCCACTGCCGAGACGCGGATCTCATCTCCTTCTGCCCGTTGAAGAAGGGCTCTGGGCACCGTGATATGTTCCATCTCTCCAGGGGCCATATGGCTTCGGGTGAACCGGCACAGCAGCTTCTTTTTGTCCCGCACCTGTATCTCGCTGTCGCCAAAGATTTGATTGACACGGAAAGAGATTTCTACCTTGTCCGCCATATTCTCCAGCCGGACTGCCTGGGGAACCGTGTAGGTTGTGTGGGCGCCTCTCTGGACAGAGATGACCTTTCCGCCTTCCGGACATCTCTTCCCTCCGGCGTAAGCGGCGGCGGCGGTCCCGGCCCTCTGGCTCTCCGCCGTGACAAAATCCACCAGGTCATGGACATGGACCACATTTCCGCAGCTGAACACCCCGGCCTTCTGCGTCTCCATATTTTCGTAGACCACGGCTCCCTTGGTGACGGCGTCCAGGGGGATGTCCGCCTGCCTGGTGAGCTCGTTCTCCGGAATCAATCCCACAGACAGCAGGAGGGTGTCGCAGTCAAAATACATCTCCGTTCCGGGAACCGGTTTTCTGTCCGTCCCCACCTTTGCCGCCGTGATCCGCTCCACCCGGTGCAGTCCCTCCACATTGGTGATGGTGTGGGAGAGGTAGAGGGGTATCCCATAGTCGTCCAGGCACTGTACGATATTCCGGTTCAGGCCGTTGCAGTAGGGCATCAGCTCGATACATGCAAGGACCTTTGCCCCTTCCAGGGTCATTCTTCTTGCCATGATAAGGCCGATGTCCCCGCTTCCCAGGATGACCACTCTCCGCCCTACCATCCACCCTTCCATGTTGATGTATCGCTGGGCCGTGCCTGCGGTGAAGATTCCTGCCGGCCTGTCCCCCGGTATCGCCACGGCTCCCCTGGTCCGCTCTCTGCATCCCATAGCCAGCACCACAGCCCCGCCTGTAAAGACCAGAAGGCCATCCCGGGCATTGCAGGCCGTGACGCGGCCCTCCTCCACGGCGAGCACCATGGTATCCAGCAAAACCGAAACCCCCAGTTTTGACGCCTTCCTGATAAAACGCCCCGCATACTCCGGGCCGGTGAGTTCCTCCTTAAAATAGTGGAGGCCAAAGCCGTTGTGAATGCACTGATTTAAAATGCCCCCTGCCTCCTTGTCCCGCTCGATGACCAGAACCTCCTTCGCCCCCGCCTCTTTCGCGCTGCATGCCGCTGCCAGACCGGCGGGGCCTCCTCCCACCACTATCACATCATATTCCCTTCTCATAGGCCGCCTCCTCTTTTATAGGTGATGTGAGAAGAAATGTCCCCTGCTCGTCCATCAGGACCTCCTCGGGGCCTATTCCCAGCTCTCTCGCCAGAATCTCATGGACTCTCGGCCCGCAAAACCCCCCCTGGCACCGTCCCATGCCTGCGTTGCAGCGTCTCTTCACCCCGTCGATGGTGCGGGGGACTATGGGCCGGCGGAGCGCCTCCACAATCTCCCCCTCGGTGACGGTTTCACATCTGCAGATGATCCGCCCGTACAGAGGATTGGCCCGGATTATCTCCGCCTTCTCCTCGTCGCTGAGTCTTCTGAAAATAATCCTCCTGCGCCTGTCTGTAAATTGTTCTTTCTTTTCTGCCGCAAGGCCGCAATCCTCAAGAATTTTCTTCAGCTCCTCGGCGATGGCCGGCGCGCTGGAAAGCCCCGGCGACTTGATTCCCGCAAGATTGATGAATCCGGGGCACTTCGAAGCCTGGCCGATGACAAAGTCCGGAACCTGGGTGTTGGGGCGCACACCTGCATACTCATGGATGACCTGGCTGAAATCAATGTCCGGAACCGAGCGCCGCCCGGCTTCCTTTAAATTCTCGAGAGTCGCCGGGTCCGTTCCCACATGATCTCCGTCTGCGGCCTGGTAGCAGTCCGGCCCCACCAGAAGATTTCCGTGTACTGTAGGCGTTACGCAGATTCCCTTAAACCCGTGCTCATCAGGGCACGGGAATATGATGGAGTGAATCTTCTCTCCCTGATTCTTGTCCAGAATATAGTACTGCCCGGCAAAATTAGTCTGGGCCAGCCCTGTTCCCCCCACCATCTCATACACCTGGGCCGACCAGCCGCCGGCGGCATTTACCACAAACCGGGCCTCATAGACGCCGGTGGAGGCAGTCACGCGAAAATACCCGTCCTTCTTCTCGATTGCCGTGACTTCGCTGTCCAGCTTTATATCCGCCCCGTTTTTCACCGCCGTCTCCGCCATGGCGATACAGTACTCCCACGGATTGACGATGGCCGACCCGGGGGCGTACAGGGCCGCTTTAATATCCGGGTTCAGCCCCGGCTCCAGCTTAAGCGCCTCCTCCCGGTCCACAACCCGCAGCCCTTTCACCCCGTTGGCCACTCCCCTGCGGTACAGCTCCTGAATATACTCCAGCTCGTGGGAATTGTCATAAGCGATGATAAAGGTGGGCATGGGAACCCTCTCCACATCCAGCTTCTCGCATATTTCCTGCGCAAGCTGGATTCCCCGCAGGTTCAGCCTTGCCTCCAGGCTTCCCACAGGACAGTCGAAACCTGCGTGGAGAATGGCCGTGTTGGCCTTTGTGCATCCGTTGGCCACATCATTGTACCGCTCACACACACAGACTGACAGCTTATATTTTGAAAGCTCATATGCAGCCGCGGCTCCAACTATGCCGCAGCCTATTATCAGCACATCATACATTCTTTCTCTCCTCTCTCTACCACCACTTGATCTGGTCCGTAATATACTGCCGCTTCTCGATAAATTCAGGGGAAGTTACGTCTCTGGGCCTTGGCAGGCTGATGGTTAAGTCTTCCTTGATGGTCGTTGGTTTGTTGGAAAGAATCAGCACCCGCTCTGCCAGATACACTGCCTCCTCGATGTTGTGGGTGATAAATAAAACCGTGGCTCCGGTCTCCTTCCACAGCCGCAGCACCTCATCTTCCAGGTAAAACCGCAGCTTAATGTCCATCTGCCCATAAGGCTCATCCATGAGAAGCAGGTCCGGATTCATGGCAAATGCCCGCCCGATGATAATCCTCTGTTCCGTGGACACGGACAGCTGGTGGGGATAAGAGTTGCGGAACTGCTCTAACCCCATAAGCCTGATGATATTCTCCACCCGCCTGTCGATCTCCTCCCCGGGAAGTTTCTTTAACTCCAGGCCGAAGCGCAGATTCTGCTCCACCGTCTTCCACGGCAGCGCCGACGGCTCCTGAAAGACGAATGCCAGGTTGTGCTTCTTCGGATCCGCGCTCTCCCCGTCTATGAAAAGATCCCCCTTGGTGGGCATGTAGATCCTGGTGAGCAGGTTTAAAAATGTGGTCTTCCCGCAGCCTGTAGGACCCACGATACACACAAACTCGCCTTTTTTGATATTGAAAGAAATGTCGTTTAACACTTTCAGACTGCCGAAATTTTTCGTTAGGTTCCGCACTTCTACTTTGTACTGGCTCTCGCTCATATTGCCCCTCCCATCACAGCGCCAAATCCGTATTGTCGGAGATTTCCCGGCGCAGACGCAGAAATTCCGGATCTATGGTGTTCCTCGGACGGGGCAGATTCACATCGTAAACCGCCTTGACATGGGCCGGGCAGTTGGACAGGAGGACGATGCGGTCCGCGAGATACAGAGCCTCCTCGATGTTGTTGGTGACAAAAACCACCGTCCTCTTCTCTGTCTCCCAGATGCGCTGTACCTCCTCCTCCATGGCATACCGGGTCTGGGCGTCCAGGGCTCCGAAGGGCTCGTCCATCAGGAGGATCTCCGGATTGTTGGCGTAGGCCCTGGCGATGCTGACACGCTGCTTCATGCCTCCGGACAGCTGGTCCGGATAGCTTTTTTCAAACCCCTCAAGGCCTACCAGTTTAATGTACTTTTGGGCAATCTCCCGCCTGGGCCCTTTCGCCATGCCTTTGATCTTCGGCCCGAACTCCACATTCTCCATAACCGTCTTCCACGGCATCAGCGCCCGCTTCTGAAAGACCATCCCGATTCTCTCGTCGCTTCCGTTTACCTCCTCCCCGTCCAGAAGAATCCGGCCGTCCACAGGCTTCTCAAGTCCGGCGATCATATTGAGCAGAATAGTCTTTCCGCATCGGCCCGGCCCCAGAATCACAAGAAATTCCGAGTCCCGCACCTCCATCGACACGTCCACCGCCGCGTCAAACACCTGATTGTTCACAATATAACTCTGGGAGATATGCTCCAGCTTCAGTTTGACCTTTTTGTTGTCCATGGGCAGATGATCCTTTCTGAAAATTGAATGACAATGGCAAGCAGATACCCCACCACGCCGATGCAGATCATGGAGAGCAGGCACAGGGGGTAATCTCCCGAGTCCATGCCCCGCACGATCAGGAATCCGACGCCGGATTTTCCTCCCAGCATCTCCGCCGCAAGTACCACCATCCATCCTGCGGAGGTCGAGTTGCGGATTCCGGCAAATATGGCGTCAAGGGCCGACGGAATCGCGATCTCCAGAAGCATCTGTCTTTCGTCGGCGTGGAAGATGGTACCGATATCCATGTACTCCTTCTGTACATTGGCAATCCCTGCCTGAGTGTTGACCACCACCGGCATCAGCGCTCCCGCGAATACGATGAGCACCTTGGGAAATTCCCCGATTCCGAACCACATGGTGACAAGAGGCACCCACGCCAGAGGCGGCACCGCCCGGAAGGCTGTGAAGACAGGACCCAAAAGAGCATTGGCCCGCTTGTTCCAGCCGATGAGAATCCCAAAGGAAATCCCGATCACCCACGCCGCGCCCAGGGCAATAAACACTCGCTGCAGGCTTGCCCATATATGGCCGAACAGCCCCAGATTTTTAATCGGACGGTCCAAAAGCTTCAGATACCTCTGCCACACTGCCGAGGGCGACGGAAATTTAGAAACAGGGTTCGCCGAGACCGCAACCCACAGCACAATCAGCAGCAGTATGGACGCCGCGGGAAGAGCTTTGTACAGACGGTTCTGCAGCTGTTCTCTGCGCTCATACGGACTGAGAAACACTTCTTCTTTTTGTTTTTTCATTTTTTCCACCCAAGAACCTTTCCTTCCACAAGGCCGAGAAGCCAGGTGAAAACCACGCCGAGCATTCCGATTACCACGATTCCCAGAATAATGATGTCCGGCCTGGCGAACTGCCTGCCCTGCTGAATCATGTACCCCAGCCCCACATTGGCCGCCAGCATCTCAGCCGCAACCAGCGTAGCCCAGGCATTGCCCAGGGCCACCCGTATTCCGGCAAAGGTCATGGTCATGGCAGAAGGGATTCCTATGGTTCTGAACACAGTAAAATTCGAAGCCCCGCATATTTTTGCCACATTGATCAGAGTGCCGCTTGTCTGCCGGATTCCCGTGTAGGCATTGATGACGCAGGGAACGAACGCCGAGAAGAACACGATAAATGCCTTTGCCTTCAGGCCCAGCCCCAGCCATATGATGGTAATGGGTATCCAGGACACCGGCGGAATGGGGCGGAGAATCTCGAAAATCGGCCGCATAAAGCTGTCAAACCCCTTAAACCAGCCCATGGTCAGCCCCAGAGGCACGCCCACGGCAACTGCCAGGAAAAAACCGGACAGCGCCACCTGCAGGCTGGATACAATATGAGCCCCCAAAACCGCTCCGTCAGGATTTGGGTCGCTCCATTTCAGGAAAAACAGCTCCACCACCTTGGATGGCATGGGAACATACCGGCTGGGGAGCAGGCCTGCCGCGACGGCCAGCTGCCACAGGAGCAGAAAGGACAGCACGCCGGTTATTGAGAGCATGGTGAGCTGAAAGGCCGTTTTCTTCCTCTCCCGCTGAACCTTTGCGATCCGCTCCTCATTGGTAAGCCTCTGTACTGCTTTTTCGCTGTCGTTCATGTTGATAACCTCCTTATATAAGGCAAGAAGGGACCGCTTCCATAAAGATGCGGCCCCTCCTTTCAGACCTCCTGTTTTACAGGCTTGTCTACTTTAAGCTCTCTGCGATAGAGGCGTTGACCAGTCCCTTGTCCAGGATCATCTGGCGGTCCTCCTCTGTGTAGTTGCCCAGGGTGATGAAGAAATCAAGGGTCTCAAACAGCTGGTTTGTAGCGTTGGTGACTTTCCTGCCGCTGCCGTTTCTGTCGTCCTCCTGGGTGGTCATGGATGCGATCATCTCGTCCAGGCTCATGCACTGGTATTCCTGGATGAGGCGTCTTGCCGTGGTTTCGGTCACGGCGATTCCTTCATCGTCACAAGATTCCATAAACAGTTCCACAGCCGTCTCCATGTTCTCATCGTTCTCCCGGCACCACTCCCAGGTCCTGTAATACACCTGGTAGGCGGCCTTCACAAGCTCGTTCTTGTTCTCCAGCGCATCCTTGGTGGCGCAGAGACCTGAGATATTGTTCAGGCCCATTTTGCCGATATCGGTAACACGCACGTCGCCGTCCTCTTCTGCCTGGCAGGCAAAGGCGTTCCACACGCACATGGCGTCGCCCTCTCCGGTCTGAAAAGCAGTCAGGCAGGTTCCCACAGCCGTATCCACAATCTGAATGTCATAGGCGTCCAGGTCCGTGATTCCGATACTGTTCATATACTGCATGAACATGTACTGCAATGTGGTTCCCCGGTTTAGGAGCACCTTTTTGCCCCGCCAGTTTTCCGGATTCTCCGGCTCCTGGGCAAGCTTGGTCTCCGGGCGGACAAACAGGGCAGTGTTAAACTCGTTGTCGCTTATGCCGATCATGTTGATGTCATAATTTTTCATCCCGTTCAGCACGCCGGGCGCTCCCACATCGCTCACATCCCAATCCGCGCTGGCCTCCATCATGGCCGGGCCGCCGGTGAAGGACTGATATTCCACATCAATATTCAGCTCGTCGAAAAATCCCATCTTGTCTGCCACATACCAGGGCATTGAGTGGGCGGAGCCCGCAAAAAAGCCGATGCTCAAAGTGGTTCTCTCCTCAAGGGGCGTGATCCCGAAGGTGGTCTCTCCTCCCCCTGTATTTTCCCCGCCTTCTGCCTTCTCTCCTCCCGCCGCAGGGGCCTGAGTTCCTGAGCTCCCCGCAGGGGTCTGGGCGGAGTTGGAAGAATTTCCTGAAGAATTCCCGCAGGCAGTCAAACAGCCTGTCATTACCACTGCGGCAACAGCTGCCGCGATCCGGCGATTGAACATTTTTTTCATAGGTTTCTCCTTTTTTATTTTTTAAGCACACAACTGTAACGTTCCAAATGCAGGCCGAAGTCAGCCGCAGGCGCACGGGGTATGCCCGTAGGCGTCCATGCCGTCCTTTGAAGGATCTTTCATCCCCAGATGCACTGCCGGGAGCTTGAAAGTCATAGGCAGCGCAAGAATATTGGGGTTGGGACCCACATATTTTTTCTTCGCGTCCTCCAGCGCCTCCTCGAAGCCCGCTCTTGTCTTCAGCCCCATGCCGCGGGCATACCCCGGCTCCTTGGCTCCCACGATGTAGATTGCGCTGGTGTTCATCTCCGCGATGTGGCCGCAGCTCATCATGGAAAAACCGTGGAAGGGGTGGAAGGCGTTGGCAAACCGGTACTTCCGTATATATTCCTCGTTTGTGGCAAAATATTCACCCAGCCGGTTCATATCCGGAAGTTCATTCATTCCGTCATGCTGAAACCACTCATAGCACTCCCTCAAGTAGGGCCAGCGCTTATCGTTGAAAAATCCGTTGCACAGACTGGAGCAGATGATCACGCAGCGGTCGCTCATGACCCTCTTAAAACGCAGCACCTGGGCAGACAGAGCCTGCATCATCATGATGGGATTGGTCCCCATGCCGTCTCCATAGTGGAACTTCTGGGGCATGCCGAACACCAGCACGTCGTACTTCTTCTCCGCCCAGTGAACATAAGTCCTTTTATCCGCCACTTTCCAGGACTCCCCCATCATCTCCTTCGCATACCCGGAGAAAATCGCGATCTGCCTGTTTTGGGAATCCAGGACCGCATCGCAGCAGAAAAACGGGTGCCCCATGGCCTCTTCCATCTTCATGGAAATCTCGTCGAACTTGCTGCGCATCAGGCTTGTGTTGTTTACAGGAGTAAAATCCCCCCGGTGCATCACCGCCGGAACATGGTGGCTGGCGATGCTCTTCCAGTTGCTGATTCCGGTGGCGCTGTGCTTGTAGCCTCCGGAGTAGCCTCCGTAGGGGTTTCCCTGGACGTGGCCGATGAGGATGGGAAGATCCGCGTCATAGACGTATTTGTTCATGGCCACCGGGTCGCCCCGGTCCGTCAGCCCCAGATCCACCATATGTTCAAGGTCCTCTGAGTCATGGCTGATAATCTGCCCTGTATGCCAGAACTCCCCATACAGCTTCTCCCCGAAAAGAGCCCGGGCGTCCTTGTCCGTGCTTCTCGGGTGGAGGCCGTTGGAAATAATAAACAATATGTCCTTTTTTTCTACTCCTGCCCCATACAGCTCCTCAAGGAGGCAGCTGATTGCTACTTTTCTGTGGCTGGCAGCGTGTTCACCGCCCTTGACCCGGTCCGGAATGATGAATACCACCCGGCTGCCCTTCTTAACCAGCTCCCTCACCGGCGGCATGCCTATAGGATTTCCCAGGCTTTCCCGGTAAGCGGCCTCCAGTTCAGACTCAGGAATAAAATCCGGGTCCGGAACCGTCACGCCGGGTATAAACACATCTGTGCTGTCCGGCAGTTCGGCCCCCAGAGTTCCCTCTCCATATTCAAATTCAAAATGTTTCAACTTTTGTTCCTCCGTCATATTGCATAAGAATCTGCAAAATTTTGCGTTGTTTGCCGTCACTTTTCTTCATCATTATTGCATATTTTCTTTTTTAAGTCAATAATTTTGATATAAATCGAGCAAATTTTTAAGCAAACGTTTGCTTAAAATGGCAAATATATGTAAAATATGGCAGAATTTTACAGGTATTTTTATGACAATTACGAATTATCCAGTTATTGGCAACAGCATTTTTTTGTGTAGTCTACACAAATTTAGTTAAAAAGCGTTACTGCTGCGTTTACAGGGCTCTGTAAACAACAACTAAAATGCTGCCTCTGCCTTCCGGTACTTATAGAAAATCCGTATACTTTTTCTTTTTTTTGTGGTATTCTTGTCTCATAGAAATCTTGAGGTGAACGTTATGGCATTAAAAGACATAGCAGCAGAATTGGGAGTCTCCATCTCCACCGTATCCAGAGTACTCAATTCCCAAACTCCGTCAGCTGCCGGAAAAGAACTGCAACGAAAAATCTGGGAGACAGCCAAAAGACAAGGCTATATTCCCAACCAGGCGGCGTGCCAGCTCCGTGAAAACCGCATTCAGAGCGCCCCTGAACCCAAATTCCTGTACTGTGTCATAGCCGTCGCGCCGCTGGAATCCAAGGACGACCCGTTTTTCACAAAAATCCTGGAGAGTGTTGAGCAGGAGGCTTTTAAGCACAACTATATTCTCCGCTACACCTTCTCCGCCTCCGCCCTGGACGCGCCGGGAGCTCTGACCCCCTTGCTCACCGACACTCCCTCCGACTGTCTGGTGATCATCGGACGCTTTAAGCCGGATCTGCTGGAGCGGCTGGGAACTTATTTTAAAAAGGTGGTCTATGTGGGGCTCAATATTTTAGAATCCTCCTGCGACCAGGTCGTGTGCAACAGCTACGAGATCGCCCAGACCGTAGTGCGCTATCTGCACTCTCTCAACCACAGAAACATCGGCTTCATAGGAAGCTCCGAGGGGCGGCTCCGGGGCTACAAGCAGGCTGTCTCCGACCTGGCTCTCCCTACAGACAGCCGCTATATTGTGGACGATACCATACTCTCCATGGAAGGCGGCTATCAGGGGATGCTGCGCCTCCTGGATGCGGCCCCCGGCCTGACTGCTGTTTTCTGCGCCAACGACATGGTCTCCATCGGCGCGCTGAAAGCCTGCCGCGAACGGGGCATGGAGGTGCCAGGGGATATCTCACTCATCGGCATCAATGACGTGGAGAACGTCCAGTACACGGACCCCATGCTGTCCAGCGTCCGCGTCCCCTTAGAAGAAATGGGAAAAATGGCCGTGGTCATGCTTTTAGACCGGATAAACGGAGGCCACACTTCCAATGTGACGGTACAATTTCCCTATGCCATCGTCAAAAGAGGCAGCACCCGCGCTCTATAGCTTTTTGCCGGAGCGCGGCTGCTGCCTGTGCTTATAATATTCTTCCTGTGTCCTATGCCTCTGCCGCCCCATGTCGTCCTGCCCACGGGGCGGCCGGCCTTCCAGTATCTTTCAGCCATGGAAGGAGCCCTGAATCACCCCAGGTTCTCCCCGTTGGAGCCGATGACTTTTTGATACCAGAAGAACGAATCCTTCTTCATCCTCTTAAAGCTCCCGTTTCCCTTATCGTCCAGATCCACATAGACAAATCCATACCGTTTCTTCATCTCTCCCGTGCCGGCGGAGACCAGGTCCACACATCCCCAGGTTGTATATCCCAGAACAGGCACCCGGTCAATCTCCACCGCCTTTTTCATCTCCATAATATGGTCTCTCAGATACGCGATCCGGTAATCGTCATGAATCGATCCGTCTTCCTCCACAATATCCACATTGCCCATACCGTTTTCCACAATAAACAGCGGTTTCTGGTAGCGGTCATACAGTTCATTCAGTACAAGTCTCAGCCCCCTGGCATCAATCGGCCAGCCCCACGGCGTCTTTTCCAGATAGGGATTGGGACCTGCCTGCTGGCCTCCGGTGGTTGTGGTGTTGGGAGAATTTCGGTCAAAGGCCGTGGTCCTGTAATAGGAGAAGGCGAGATAGTCTGACGGATTGTCCCTCAAAAGCTCATCATCCCCCGGTTCTCTGCGCAGTTTGAAGTGATACTGGTCAAAAATCGACGCTGCGTAATTTGGATAATATCCTCTCATAGTCACATCCGAGAACATGAGAGCCTTTCGCCGGAACTCGTAGGCCCCAAACACATCATCCGGGTGGCAGGTGGCGGGATAAATCCCTGACAGCGCGCACATGGTTCCCAGCATAAAGTCCGGGTTAATCTCACGGGCCATTCGGTTGGCCATGGCAGAAGCCACCAGGAGATGGTGGATGGACTGCAGTTTGATGCCCGCATCCTCTACCGGCGTCTCCCCCTGGTTGGAATTTGCCTGGTTCTTGCGGTGGTTGGAAGCCAGCCCGAGGGTCCAGTAGCCGCCCAACACATTGATCTCATTTACCGTAATCCAATAAGTAACTTTATCCTTCCATCTCTCAAAAAGAGTCCTTGCAAACCGCAGATAGAAGTCTATGAGCCGCCGGTCCGCCCATCCTCCATAGACGTTGGCAAGATGAAGGGGCATGTCAAAATGGAGGATGGTGACAAGCGGTTCAATCCCGTACTTCTTCAATTCATCAATCACCCGGTCATAGAATCCCAGTCCTTCTTCATTGGGAACAAGGTCATCTCCATTGGGAAAAATTCTTGTCCAGGAAACAGACAGGCGGTAAACCTTGAAGCCCATCTCCGCCATCAAAGCGATGTCCTCTTTGTAGTGATGGTAAAAGTCCGTCCCGTTATGGCTGGGATAGTAATATCCCTCCTTCAGAAATCCCTGGTATCCAAAGGGGATACACTCTCCCTGCAGAATCGTCACCTCATCGCCGGCGTCATTTCGGCAGTAGATGCGCCTGGGCTCATCTTTCGTTCCGTCTGTCATCAGGTCATGAACCGCAATGCCGCGGCCGCCTTCCTTCCAGCCGCCCTCATATTGATTGGCCGCAGTCGCGCCGCCCCAGAGAAAATTTGTCGGAAAACTCATATCACGCATCTCCTTTCCCGTCATGCTTCCGCCTGGGGCTGATGGTTGGAAACAAGCACAAACGGCGTCCAGATGCAGAAGGTAACTGCCAAGATTATCAGCTGGACAATGGCTCCGTGCCACCCATAGCTGATTCCCGCGGTGACAAAAACCGGAAGTCCCGGAGGACAGTCCACCACTCCGCAGGCGATAAAACCGATTTTCGTAAAGAACAGGGCAATCGCCGCCGCGACTGCGGAGTTGCAGATAAACGGAATCGCAAACACCGGATTCAGCACCATAGGCAGTCCGAATACAACCGGTTCATTGATTCCGCAGATACCGGGGATAAATCCCAGTCTTGCGATAGCCTTGTAATCATCCCTTTTGGAAAACATGAAAATGGCGACTAACAGAGACAGAGTAATTCCGCCGCCGCCCACCACGACAAAGCTGGTCCAGAAGCCTCTTGTCAGGGGATTGGCTGCCATGGCGCCGGCTTCAACCGCTGCGATATTCTCGGCAATTCCTGCCGCGGACAGAGGCCCTCTCACGGGCTCGATGACCATGCCTCCATGGATTCCCAAAAACCAGAAAATCTGGTTGGCAAAGGCAAGGACAATCACGCCTGCCGTGCTGTT
>CAJTOT010000041.1 GCA_910577935.1 uncultured Hungatella sp.
AACGCCGTCAGGATCATCCATAAAAACGGCACCAGCATGGTGACGGACACCAGAAACATCTGTTTCGCTCTCATCTCAATTCCTCCTCGTTTTGTGGGCTCCCAACAATGGTTTCTCCCTTTTTGCAGTGGAATTATAGCATGAAGCTTGTGCAAAAAAACATAAACAGATGTGCTCTTTTTATAGAATAATGGGCTATAGTTCCCTGATCACCTCCCAGATTCCCTCCTCCTCATTGCTTTTTGTCACATATTTCACCTGTTTTTTGACTCGTTCCGGGGCATTTCTCATAGCAAAGCCATATCCCACCGCGTTGAGCATCCCCATGTCATTCTCCCCGTCGCCGAAAGCCGCCGCGCAGCTTAAGGGTATCCCGAAGCGCCGGCACAGAAACCGGACCCCCTCTTCCTTGTCGACGGAACCGTCCATGACCTCCAGGTAGTACTCATTGGAGCGGAGAATGGTGAGCTGGGGATAATTGGTTTTCAAAAAAATCTCTCCCTTACCGATGTCCTCGGGATTCCCCATGAGGAGAAACTTGTGGATTCCCCCGGCCTGGGCAAACATGTCCTTTATGTCTCCCACCGCTGATTTACCCTCCGTGATGTTCTCCTCTCTCACGACCCACGGGTTCTTGTCGTCTCTTACCACCCACAGTTCTCCCCCGTAGGTGTTGCAGCAGATTCCCGGACATTCCCGCTCCAGGGCAGACTGCACCTCCACCGCCAGTTCCAGCTCCATCTGACGGCTGTATATCACCTTCTGCTCCTCGTCCAGTATGAGACCCCCGCTGTAGCAGATGATGGGCCTTCGGTTTCCCAGCTCCCTCTGAATCAGCCTGACGCCGTCAGGCATGCGGGCAGACACCAGGATAAAGGGAATTCCCCTCCTGTCTAAGTCCAGAATCGCCTCCCTTGTCCTCGCTGATATATGATGATCATTTCTCAACAGTGTCCCGTCAATATCACTGTAAATAATTCGGATATCCTCTGTAGCTTTCCCCTGAGTCTTCTCCATCTTCTCTCCTCTCCGGCTAAACTATTGCCTCAACAGACTGTTGATCTCTCTCTGCAGTTTTAAAAGTCCGCTGTCTATGGAACGTTCCCCGCTGATTATGGCGCTGATCTCACTGTCCGCCCGATTCATGACCGAAGTATAGCGCCGGAAATTAGGAGCTTCCCTGGCCTCCTCCATCACCTGGCGGATCACCTCCACATCCATGTTGCCGTTGCCGGGGATGTCGTTTCCCAGCACCTGTTTCAGCTGGGGGGACTCCACGGCGCTCCGCAGAACCGGCATTCCCTGGGAGGCCTCCAGCAGATGCAGCTGGGTCTCCTCCTCGTAACACAATTCTTTTATAAATTCCCATGCCAGCTTTTCCTGGGAGCTTCTGCTGCTGATACCCATGAGAAGGATATCCAGCCCCGACTGTCCCATGCCGTCAGGCCCGGCGGGAAGTTTGACGCAGTCCCACTCAAAGTCCGAGTATTTCTTGATCCTCCACGGATAGGGCTTGTAGGTGCGGTATTCTGAAAAGGCGAAAGGCCGGAATGCCACCTTTCCCTGGTCAAACTCCCTGGCGGTCACCGCGTAGCCCTCATTGACCCCGTTTAGCTCCTTCACAAATCTGACGGCGGACTCCACCCTGGAGTCCGCGAAATAGGAGACGGTGCCGTCCTTCTCAAACAGCTTGGCGCCGTTGGAATTCACAGCCTCCTTCCACCCGTAATCATAGCACCCGAACTGGTCGATCACACCGTCCCCGTCTGTGTCCCTCGTCACAGAACGGCAGATAGCCAGAAAATCTTCCCACGTCCAGTCTTCTCCCGGCATATCGATCCCTTCCTTATCCAGCAGGGTCTTGTTGACAAACATAAGGGTGGGCACGCTCTCATAGGGAAGGGCGTACTGGGTATCCCTGATATTCCCATAGCGCCAGGCGGCAGGATAATATGCCTCGCTCTCAAAACCTCTGTCCTTGTCCATCAAGGTTTCCAGGTTCTTCAGCACGCCCAGAGATGCCAGAGTATCCAGTTCCCCCGCCGGAATCATGAAGACATCCGGCTCCTTCCCCAGAAGAATCTGCTCCGCCAGCCATTCCGGGTAGTCTTCCTTCAGTATCCCGCTGGTATATTCCACCCTGACTCCCGGATGCTTTTCCTCGAATCTCCTGATCGCCGTGTCGATGACCTCATAGCAGCTGCCTGTGGGCACATCCCAGTAGCTTCCCGCGTTCATCCCAAAATAAATCACCGTTCCCCGGCTTTTTCCCCTGAAATGTTCGGCAGCGCAGCCCGCCGCCATGGCCAAAAGTATCCAGCCCACCATGGCCGGTATCCAAAGCATCTGCTTTTCTCTGCTCTTCAAACCCATACCCCCTTAAGACATGTCAAGGCTCCGGGTGGTCACTCCTGTCTGCACCGCCCAGATGGCAAGCTGGGTTCTGTCCCGCAGGTCCAGCTTGCCCAGGACGGAGCTGAGGCAGTTGCGCACCGTTCCCTCCGAGAGATTCAGGGCCGCCGCGATCTCTTTGTTGGATCTCCCATATCCTACCTGCTGGATGACCTTCCACTCCGTCCTCCCGATGTCATCAATGTTCCTGTCATCCACCTGGATGGTATAGTTTCCCTTGGCCATCTGGGAGAAGAGCCGGACCACCTTCACCGCGATATCCGGATTGATCATGGCTTTCCCGCCGTACACCGTGCGGATGGCCGAGGACAGCTCCGCCATGGACACCCCCTTTAAGAGATAGCCGCTGGCTCCGTATTTCAAAGCGTTAAACACGTACTCGTCATCGTCAAAGGTAGTCAGAATGATGATCTTGATCTGAGGATAGTTCTCCTTGATGATCTGGGTGCAGGACACCCCGTCCATCCCAGGCATGCGCACATCCATCAAAATCACGTCCGGTTTTTCCGACCGCACGGAGCGGATTACCTCCCGCCCGTCGGCCACCGTGTCAATCACTTCCATGTCCGGATTGGCGGACAGCACGATCTTCAGGCTTTCCCGAAGCAGCTCCTGGTCATCTGCGATGACGATCTTTATTTTTTCTCTCATCAATGCTCCTCCCCCCAGCGAATAGGTATTCTGGCGATAATATAGAACCCTTCCCGGCCGCCGTATTCCAGAGTTCCCTCAAGAAGGCTTAACCGCTCCTTCATGTGCTTCAGCCCGAAACCCTCCTCCACCTGGCCGCATCCGATGCCGTTATCATGAACCTCGATGGTCAGCCGCCCTTCCTCCTTTGAGATGGTGATGGCGATCTCATCTGCGTGGCCGTGGCGTATGGCGTTGGTGGCGGCCTCCTGGACGACCCGGTAGACAACCTCCTCTTCGTCCTCGTGGAATTTTAAGGGCTTTACCTGGTTGTGAAACCGGATATCCGCCCCTGAGGCGGCTCCCGCATCCTTGAGCATCTTTACAAGGGCATCCTCCAGGTCCAGCTTTTCCAGAGCGTCCGGCCTCAGCTTGCTGACGGAACGGCGGACGTCTGTCATCCCCTGCCTTGCCACCTCGCCGATTTTCACAAGCTGCTGCCTGGTGGCTTCCGGGGATATGTCCATCATGGTCAGGCTGGCGTCAATGCCCGCCACGATGCCTGTGAGGGCGTGGCCCAGGGTATCATGGATCTCCCTGGCCAGCCGGTTCCTCTCCCGGGTCTCCGCGTTCCTCTCCGCCTCCGCCGCGTACTCTTTCAGCTTCCTGTTGGCCTCCTCCAGCTGCTCGTTCAGATTCTGAATCCTCTCCCGCTCCCGGTATTCCCCCTGGATCAGCATGGTCATGTAGAGGATGAACAAGACCAGATTCATGGAGCTGAACACGCTCAATATCCCCTTTAAAAACGCCTGGGTGCTGGCGCTGTAGGCCGTGAGAAAGGATTCCCAGGGAATCATGTTAAAACAGGCCCCTGTCAGATTGTAGTTGACAATGGTGTAAAGGCCTACGATGGCGATGCCCAGAATCAGCTTCTGCCGGCTCCCCTTCTGCCCCCGCACCATGTCTGCCACCACGAGAAGGACAAGGCCGTTGTAGTTCATGTTCAAAGCCACCGTGGTCCAGATGCACAGAACCATCTCCCCCAGGGTGATCATGACCCGCATATATCTTCCCCTGTGTTCCCACAGCTGCCCCGCGCAGCTGAGAAGCACCAGACATAAGTATCCGGCTATGGAGGTGATGATGATGGTTCTGGGATTCCAGGGCCTTACCTTAAGCAGGCTCAGAAACATCTCCGCCTCCATGGCGTCCACAATTCTGAAAATGCCCATGGACATGCTTCCCGCCACCAGGCACACCGCCGCGAAATTTAATATATACACTGCCTGCTGCAGATTCGTGATGATTTTCTCTCTGCTCATCTCTGTCACCATCTCTTAAAACTTAAAGGCACAGCCTTCTTTTGGCCCGCCTCCGTTTACGCTGCTGCCGTCTGGCCGTCACTGCCACCCGTCGCTCCCGTAGAGCTCCAGATTCTCCCTGGTGATCAGTTCCGTCTTGATCTTAATGACAGGCTCCACCGGCTCCCCCTCCAGAATCCTGTAGGCCGCCTCCGCCGCCTGCCTGCCGATCTCCCTGGGGAACTGCGCCGCCGTGGCCGCCATGAAGCCCGCCTCGATCATGGACTTTCCGTCCGGCGAGCCGTCCACGCCGCAGACAGCGATCTGCCCCGCCAGGCCGGCATCCTTCAGAGCGGCCATAGTTCCCATAGCCGCCACGTCGTTGAGGCACATGATGATATCCGCCTGGGGGTACTGATTCAGAAGCTCCTCCGTCACAGGCATGGCCAGCTCCAGCTGTCCCAGACAGTCCCCCTCCGCCAGTATGCAAAACTCCTCATGCCCCTCCATGGTATCTTTAAAGCCCTGAATCCTGTCAAGCCCGGACTTTGCCGCGCTGTGAGTCAGCAGGAGAATGTCCCCGCCGTCCTTATGCTCCAGGAGGTAGTCCGCGCACTGGACCCCGGCCTGATAATTATCTGATACAATGGTGCACGCTGCCAGCTCCGACTCAAACACCTCGCTGTCCACCACGATAATGGGAATTCCCGCCTTCGCCGCCTCCTCCAGGGCCGGGCCTATCTGTTTCCAGTCCACAGGATTGATGAAGATTCCGTCCACCTTTCGGTCGATCATCTCCAGAACCTGTTCCATCTGCTTCTCCACGTCCAGCGCCGGGTCCCTGGTGATCAGAATATCCCCCCTTGCCTCCAGCTGGCTCCTCAGCTCATCGTCGATAATCTCATAAAACGGATTGTTCATGGTCATGTAGGTGGCGCCGAATTTGTGCCCTCTCTCCCTGCCCACCGCCTGGTCAATCCCCTCATTGGCGGAGTACCACATGAGGGCCGCCGCCAAAATCCCCAGCACAATTGCCGTCAAAATCTGCAGCACCCGCTTGTCCTGCCGTCTTTCCATGCTGCCCCCTCCTTCAGAGCGACCCTTGTTCGCGCTGCCGCGGATCGTCCCCATGAGACGCCTGCGCGGCTTCAAGAACAGTTTACCACAAATTCTACAGGGAACGACAAAAATTTTTCTTTCGTCATCCACGATAACAGGGAGCCACACAAATTGCGCCTCCCTGACTTGATTTTTGAATTGATTTCCGCGGAGGCCCTCTGCCGGCCCTCCGCCGGAGTCTAAAGGTTTAGTAGGACAGACCCGGATCAAAGAATCCGAGAAGCACTCCCACAAAGGCGATGACAACCAGGATAAGCATGACCATGGTAGGTGAAATCTTCTTCTTGGTCATCAGCCACCAACAGAAAATCACGGTTCCCGCGGAGAGAATTTTGGGATACACGGAGTCAAAGGTGCTCTGGAGATTGATGACTCCCGGTATTTCAAAGGAAGTGGTGATGCTGATCCAGCTGGCAGCCACCGCCCCGATAACCATGGTTCCGATCATGATGATGGATTCGCGGAGAGCCTGGGCCTGTTCCCCTACCAGCATCTCCACGGCCTTGCCGCCCATCTCATAGCCCTTAAAGTAGGCGAATTTCATTCCGAAGAACATGAGCACATTCCATGTGACGATATAGAAAATAGCGCCCAGAGGGGAACCGTTCCCGGAAAGTCCCAGGCCGATGCCCAGAAGGATGGGTATCAGCGTTCCTACGATCAGGGAGTCGCCGATGCCTGCCAGCGGCCCCATGAGACCGGCACGGATACCGTTGATGGTATCGCCGTCGATGGCTTCGCCGTTGGCCTTGGCCTCCTCCAGCCCGGCGGTCATGCCGACTACCAGGGTGCCGATCTGAGGCTCTGTGTTGAAGAATGCCGTGTAGGTCTGCAGGGCATCCTTCTGCCGCTCCTTGGTATCATACAGCTCCTCCACCACCGGGAGCATGGAGCAGAGATATCCGAAGGTCTGCATGTGTTCCTGAGAAAAGCAGGTCAGATTGCCGTAAAACCAGGATAAAAACGATTTATTCAGAGTTTTCTTTGTCAGCTTTTTCATCCTAAATATCCTCCTCGTCGTCATCATATGAAGCCGCGCCCACCGCCGGACGCAGGTTTAACATCTGAATCTTATAATTGATCACCGCGAAGAATCCGCCGATCACCGCCGCGCCGATGAGATTCACTCCCATACACGCCGCCAAGGTAAAACCGAAGAAGAATGTGAGGAAATCCGTTGCCCTGCCTACCACCTGCTTTAACAAAATGGCCACGCCCACTGCCGGAAGAAGGCTTCCCACTGTGAACAGAGTCTTCATGGCGATACCGTCCATAGGAAGGTATGTCTTCATCAGATCCACCATGCTGGAGCCGGCCATGGTGATGATTACCGTGGGGAGGAAGGAGCAGATCAGGTGGGAAATCCACGGAAGCCCCATGTCCACCAGGTACAATTTCTTGAAATCGCCTTTCTCAACGGCCTTCCAGCCCATATGCTGCCACACCAGGTTTACCGTGGCCGTTCCGTAGAACAGAACGGTTCCGAGAGTTCCCACTGCCGCTCCCAGAGCCGCCGCCATGTCTCTAGCTGCCGATGACGCCGGGTCCAGCCCCATGCCCTTGATGGCACAGATGGAAAGAGGAATTCCGATGTAGCTGATGGCCCGGACATCTGCGGATACGGTCCCTCCCGGTGTCACAAGGGCTATGTAGATTACCTGTATCGCCGCACCCACGATGATGCCTGTCTGCACGTCTCCCAGAATCAGCCCTACCACCAGACCTGCTACCAGGGGACGCCCCAATGTATAGTTGCCGAATGTGGTTCCGCCTAAGCCGGGCATGCTTGATAAGCACGCGCAGAGTCCCAGCAGAACTGCCTGAAATAAATTAATCTGCATAATTCATGCCGCCTTTCTCCAATTAGTGAAAACCAAACTGGCCTCTGAACTTGGTCCAGTTTCCGATAGCCTCATCTTTCAGCAGCGCGAACTCCACGCTGTATCCCTTATTCATCATATCCTCCAGAGCCTGCGCCTCCTCCTGGGTGATGGACTGGTTGTTGCCCAGTTTTGTGGCTCCCGGCCTGTCGTTGCAGGGCCCGATGATCACCGTCTTGACTCCCGGATCGAATCCCTGGTCCACCAGGATTGTCTTCATGTCCACAGGGTTCTTGGTAATCAGGAAATACCGGTCCTTGCTGTCCAAAACCTTCTGGCATTTTGCCTTCCACTCTTCCATGGTCCACACAAAGGTCTTCTTTCCTGAAGCGCTCTTGTAAGCCGCCTTGAGCACCGGGTTGGTCGCCGCCAAGTCGTTGACCGCCACCAGGCCGTCACAGGGATACTCCAGAGCCCACCTGGTACAGGTCTGGCCGTGGATCATGCGGTCGTCTACACGGACAAATGATACTGACATAATTTGTTTCCTCCTATTCTCTGCTTTTTCGTATTTTACTGTGCTGCTTTCTCAAACCTCTGCGTTGGGACGCAGCTGCTGTTCCGGAATGCTTGTCTCTGCATTGGGATGCGGCCGCTATCCCGGAATGTCTGTCTCTGTCTTCAGATATCCGCTTCCTGGTCATCCTCCATATTCAGCGCCATCTCCTGAACAGCGTTCTTGGATTCCTGCAGCATACTGACTGCCAGACTGTCCATGTCCGTCATGTCCTTCATCATAGACGCGGTCAGCGCCATGGGAAGATTCATTCCTCCAAAGGCCCTTGTCTTGTTCAGAAGGCCTTTCTGTGACAGCACATCCAGAGCGTTGGTCAGAGGGGAGCCGCCGATAATGTCCGCCAGGAGGAGGATCTCGTCATCTTCCTTTATGACCTCTATGGTCCGCTCAAAATTTTTTGTAAACACGTCTGCCCCCATCCCGTCCTCCATGCTGGCGCTCAGGACATCCCTTCTGTTTCCCCCTCCCAGCATCCTCAGCACGCTGTGCAGCCCTGGGGCCAATGTTCCATGGCTGACAAGCACTACATATTTCATGTGAATACCTCCTTGTTTATCTTGTCCTTCTGTCTTTCGTTGAAACTATTGTAGCAATTCCGTTTGTAAAAAACATCTGTCTATTGTCACCTTTTAGAAGCGGCTTTTATTACATTTGTCATATTGAGGGTGACAAATGACAGGAATATCATGCTCCTCCCACAAATTTAAAGAGAGAGTCACAGCGCTGCCGCGCTGTATACTCTCTCTTTAAATTGAATCAGCAGACCGTCTCCGGATCGTCAGTTCTCCCGGAAGCTGGCCAGAATTCCCACCACCTCCCGCTCTTCCGCCTCCGTGAACTTCCCGTCAGGCGCCTGGGCCATGAGCCCGTAGTATCCATAATAGTTAAATGAAAAGTCCTCCATCGCCCCGGTCTCGCCGTAAGACTCGATGACTCCCTGGCTCTCCTCCAGCCGGGCCTGGGGCAAAAGAGCATAGAAGGTCACGCCGTCCACCTCCGCGTAATCTGTCTCGTATATCTCCATTATTCCGGTCTGCTTCATTCTGGCTACCACCATATTTCCCAGATCCCAGTCACTGTTCCAGTTATTCTCCCGCTCCTCCTCCGTCTCCGGGGTGTAGGGCTCAAAGGCGGCCTCCGCCACCTTCACCGCCTCATATCTGGCCATGTATCTGCCTCCGGCCCCCAGATTCCCCGGATTCCCGTTGTAATACATGAACGTCACCGTAACTCCCCGGTCATTGGAGAGCACCACCTGCTCTCCAAACAGATTACTCATATCCTGGCTGGTCTCTTCCTTTTCCACCTTCCAGCCGTCGGGATAATTGAAACCGAAACGGGGAGCGTCTACAAAATACACATCCCCATATCTCGTATTATACGTATGGGTCTCTCCCGGCAGGTCCGGGGAAGACTCCTCCTCTCCCACCGGCAGCACTGTGCCTTCTCCGCCTGTCTCCTCCCCGCCCTGGCCGGTCCCGGCCGGATTCTTTGCCATTCCGTAAGTACATTCCTCCACAAGCTGAACGGTCCTGTCAGGGAGCAGTTCATGGTGAAGCGCTTTCTTAAAGGGCGCGTTTTCCTGTGTGAGGACCTCCCATTCCCCGGAAAATCCCATCTTTCCCACAAGGCTTTGCGCATCGTCATCCTTGCATGCCGACACCGTCATCACGGGGAACGCGAAGGAAAGATCGGAGCAGACCTGTCCGTCCGGGTGGGAAGTGACCTTCGCCTCTCCCTTGGCTCCTGTGTCAAGCTCCATATCTATGACGCTGACTCCCAGGCTCCTGAGAATCGGCTCTATCCCAATGGAGGCGCCCATCTCGCAGTCCGCCTCGATCACCGGGTTTTCCACAGCTATGGGCAGCGGAATATTTCTCAGCCCTTTCCCCTTCTCATAGCGCACATCCAAGTCAAAGGGCACTTCCACCGCAAGAGAGAGATTTCCCTCTGCCGAGAAGACCAGAGAAAGCTGTACATCCACGGACATGACCCCGCCTGCCAGGGGAACTGCCCCCTGAAACAGTTTTATCTTTTTCTCACCCTCGAAGAGCTTCACAGCGCCTGTCACCTTCGACTGGACTGACACTCCCACCTCCA
This sequence comes from uncultured Hungatella sp., assembly GCA_910577935.1. Classification (GTDB taxonomy): domain Bacteria; phylum Bacillota; class Clostridia; order Lachnospirales; family Lachnospiraceae; genus UBA3402. Next base: position 9,960 of record CAJTOT010000041.1, read on the forward strand.
CATAGTTCAGACCCTTTAAGGACAGGTCTGCCTGGGCTCCCACGGTGATGCTCTCCACATCCAGCTCGGCACTGAACTCCTCCTCGGCCTCAATCTGAATGCCCGGGACAGTGGTCTTAAAACTAACTCCCGTGTTGTGATTCGTAAACTCTATCTCCAGAGACTTTGGCCCGGGGACTTTCACACTGCCCAGGTAGCCGGCGTCCCCGGTTTCCGCGCTCCCGCTTCCTCCATCCTCGTCTTCTTCAGCCACGGACAGAGACACCTTAAACCCCTTGTCCTCTATATTCCCTGTATCAAATACCCTTGTGGGGATCACATTTCCCTGAACCTGCCGTCCTCCTTGTCCCCCGCCGGCCATGGTCTCCCCGAAGCCGTAATAATCCGCGATATGGTCAAAGGTCAGCTGTGTGATGTCCGACGCCCTGAGACTCTCCACCACCTGGTCCAGTTCCACAGGGGACAAAACAAGACGGCCGTCAGAGCCTTTCTCTGCCACCTTCCTGGCCACCTTAATCCCGTCGTCCCTTTTCTCCAGCGCCATGATATCTCCCGGCTCCAGGCTTCCTGCCCTGTCTGCGCTCACCACTGCCTCCAGGCAGTCCTGGTCACACCAGACCAGATCCCCGGCGGCCAGCTCCACTACCCCCTCCTTATACACCACTTCCGCGAAATCTCTTCTCCAAAACTCACCGAAATACAGTTCTCTCAGCTTCTTAAGGATCTGCAGGCACTCCTCCCGGGAAAATCCCCCGTCAATCCGTTCCTCTTCCACCAGCCCATAATCCAGAGCTATCCGGAGATAAGCCTCCTCCGTGACCTTCTCCTCCAGCTCAAGGAAGATCCCCAGCTTCCGCTCTCCCACGGTCTTCATGGCCGTCAGGGCGATAAACCGGCCCGACGCCCGGTTCTCCCCGTGAAATTCGGTTCCGGCCTCCAGTATCTCCCACTCCACCGCTGACTGGAGATATGGAAAACAGCGGTGACCCCCATCTACATCTGAAAAAAAGGGCTCCTCCGTCTCATAATCCGTCAGCCCTGTCTGCTCACACAACATTTCCATCCATTCATAGCGGGTTACCTCCCCCTCCCCGGCAGGCACAGAGTCAGCACTGCCCTTTTCCCGGAAAACCATATAGAGAAGCGCTCCGATTCCCAGGGCGAGCCCCACACCTGCCAATAAAACCATCATCTTCTTTTTCTTACTCATCTTTTGCTCCCTGCCTGTCTTCTTTTAGTTTTTCCACGGAATATCGCTTTCCTTTATCTCCCGTTTTGTGGTCTTGTCATAGAGGCGAACTTGTCCCCTCCTCAGTTCCGGCACAGTGCAGATTGTCGGCGCCATACCGCCGACCCGGTTTTCCCGCCGCACAGTATCAGGGCCAATTGCCTCGTGAACTTTATAGATCTCAAAAACTCCTCTGTCCACATACACCTGGTTCTCCCCGCCTGCTTTACCGTTGCCTCCTGTACCATTTTTTGTACCTTTTTTCGGACCGGAGGAGTCTTTAAGCCCCCCTCCTCCCCACGAGTCGGAGGAGCTTCCCCCTCCTTCCCCCATGCCTGTCATCAGTCCTCCCACTAAGGCAGAAAAGAGAAGCGCCATGATGACCGCCGCCGCAATGGTGATTATATTTTCCAGCAGCACAAGGGCCAGGGGCAGCAGGACAAAGGATATAAAAGCTGATGATAAGGTGCATACTACCGCCTCTTTGCTGTCAGCGAAAAATGCCAGCAGGAAAAAAAGCAGAGTCAGCACCATCGCGGCAATCAACACTCTGTTCATCAGGTTTTGTGAAAAAAGATTATGAGATTCCATAATCTCCCCGATACGGAGCCACTGTTCCTCTGACAGCTCCAGGGTGCCGGTGTAGAAAATTTTATTCAGCAGCCAGACGGCTCCGAAGGACAAAGCCAGCAGCGCCAGCTCCACGGTCATGAGGAGCCTCTTCCCCGCGGATTCTCTTGTAAAAAATATAATCACAATCACCACAACCGCCGCGGCCAGCAAGGCCATGACCACGTAAACCGGGAAACCTTTGTACATCAGCGGGGCAGTTCCTGCTATAAAGGACTTTCTCATTCCTTCACCGCCCTCCCTCCACCTGCCCAGCTCGGCCCGATACCCTCCGCCTGTAATAAATTGGATATACGCCGCGATGAAACGCAGAAATGAAATTCCCCCGGCCAGAGCCGGAATGATAATGCCAAGGCTGTCAAGAGGGGCTGACGAAAATGACTGAACTGCCGAAACAGTTTGGGAAACAGCCTGAAAAACAGCCGCTCCCGCGGCCATGACTATGCCTTTGAATATTCTCATATCCTTTCTCCTCCATACTCCGCCCAGAACCGGTCTGTACATTATTTCTACAAAATATTGTATCAAAGGACAATTTTTCTGTAAATTCTGAAAGTATGACAAAATTAATGGTTAAACAAGTTAAGTCTATTGTAAATATTTTCCACTTCCCAAGCGCCAGGCAAAAATCCGGGAGCTGCCGCTTTTTCTATCAAATGCCTCCCTCTTTTAGGAACGGTAGCAGTATTTGTGATATCTTGTCTGGAGATACAGCCCGCTGCCCTGGCGGAATCCCGCCTGGTACACCACGTTGCCCGGCAGGATGCTGCCGTTTTCAAGAAGCCATCTGGCATTTCTCCAGTTGGCCTCCGTGGGCTCCCGGTAGTAGTTGCCGTCCCAGGTGCAGGCGTACTGGCCCTTTTGGAATACTACGCCCTTGATGGTGTCAGGGTATGCCCCATGGGCTCTCCGGTTCAGTATCACGGAGCCGATGTAGAGCTGCTCTTCGTCGGGATAACACTGTCCCTCCCCGCAGATGGCGTGGGCAAGTACATACAGGTCCTCCTCGGTGTAAGAGGGGGACTCCACCTCCGGCTCCTGGGGCATGTCCGGCTCTGCCGCCTCCTCGGCCTCCTGAAGGAGGCTGACACAGTGAGGACCGTACTCCTGGGGCGGCTCCTCCACCCGCCTCTGCCATTTCACCACCCCCGGACCTCCGCTTATAGAGGTATGGGACTCATACACAGACTCATAAGTCTGGCCTTCCGGCTCCTCTGGCTTAAATGTCTCTTCCGTCTCTATACTCCGGCCGGCCCCGTGTTCCTCCTCCAGCCCCCCGGCTTCAGTCTCCCCGTGTTCCGGCAGATTCTCCCCCTCCGCGTCCGCCGTCCGCTCCTCACCGACCTCGCCAAACTCCTCACCGACTTCGGCCCAGACCGGCGCTGCCGCCACAGACGCCATGACCGCTGCCGACATCACAATCTTCACTACCTTGTCTTTCTTCATAAACGGACCCTCCTTTCGCGGCGCGCACCACCGCCGCGGCATTCCACAGAATGATCTGTGTCTATCTATAGAATATGTCCGTTTCTTTACATTTATTACATAAATATTAAATTCAGGTTACGCTTTCCGGTTGTATCAACATTCAGGGACGCTCTGTGAGATGCTTTTCAGGTTTATGAAAAAGACGGGGGACGAGGTCCCGCGAAAAAAACTGCCGCCCAGGCGAATTCTCCTCACCCAAGGCGGCAGTTCTTTTTCCATCTTAACTCCTGTTCAAAAATACTTTTTGGAGCCCCACAGATTATTCTTCTTCAGCTCCAGGTACTCGTTGTAGGCCTTCTCTAAAATCTGCTTCTCATTGGAAAACTTCAGCAGATGGTAAGCCTCATAAAACTTATAGTATCCGGAATCCATAAAAAACTCTTCGCGTTGTGGCTTACTGTAGTAGCTGTCTGCCATCATCAGATACCAGTGGACATCTTTTTCCACCATATCCTGGGGCGTGTTGAAGGAGTACTGACTCTTCCCAATATACTTGATGATGGAAGCGCTCACTCCGGTCTCTTCCTTCACTTCCCTGAGCGCCGTCTCCTTATACTCCTCCCCTTCCTCCACAGTTCCTTTCGGTAAAACCCAACCCTCGTATTTGTTCTTATAATTCTTATACAATACAAGAATCTTGCCTCGAAATATCACCACACCGCCACAGCTCGTTGCCTCTATCATTGCAATTCCTCCTGCCCGAAGCCGAAAACGCCCCCGGCCTCATGGTGTGTCAACATAGACTGAGAATAGTATAACTCTTTTTAGAGGGATATGCAAGACCCTTGTTCATTTATAAATGCGTTTCAAGATCACCCTGCGGGTTTTCAACTACGGATACCAGCACGCCGTTACGGAACAGACCGATCCCAACGTTTTCGTTTTTCCAAAGCCCATCATTGTATATCTGTACAGACACAAAGCCGTGGCTGACTGCCAAAAATTGCTTATGACAATGTGAAGGAGCTGGAACAAGACCTTGATTCGCTGTGATATATTGGAGGTCATCGACAGAAATCCTAATCTCACCGGGCGAAATACGCGTCAAAGATGGTTCTGGCCACAGGCGCTGCCGCCAGCCCTCCGGAGCCGCCCTCCTCCACAATCACCGTGACCACAAGCTCCGGATTCTCCGCCGGCGCAAAGCCGGTAAACCATGCGTGGGACTCTTTTCCCGTCTCAAACTGGGCGGAACCTGTTTTTCCTGCCGCCGTGTAATTCTCGGTCCGCAGGGCAGAGCCCGTTCCCTCTGTCACCACCCGCCTCATCATCTCCCCGAGAATTCCGGCTTCCTCCTCCGTCATCAGATTTCCCCACTCCCGGGGCTGGAAAGACTTCACCACATCCCCTGCCCTGTTTTCCACATAGTCCATGAGATAGGGCGTCATCAGCACTCCGCGGTTGGCTGCGGCTGACGTTATGAGGGCAATGTGCATGGGAGTCACCTGGGTCAGCCCCTGGCCGATGGAGGTCTGAAGAATCTCCCAGTCCCCCGCCCCTGCTTCCATGGCAAAACGGCTCTGGGAGTAAGGGAGCGGCAGAGGCTGCTCCCCGTTGAACTTAAGCTGCTGCGTTGTCCCCCCAAGACTTTCCAGATTCATGTCCAGCCCCATGGCGGCGAACGCCCCGTTGCAGGAGTTGGCGAAGGCCTCAAACAGATCCTGACTGCCATGGGCATTGCCGTGGTAGCACTGGATGGTGTAGTCTCCCCATTCAAAGTACCCGTCACATTCAAATCGGAACCGGTCATAGTCGTCGGGATGTTCTCTTATATATTCAAGGGCAATAACCATCTTAAACACAGAGCCCGGAGGATACAGTCCCTGGAGCGCCCGGTTTAAAAGCCTGGCCTGGCCGTCATCTTCCGACACCAGCGTCTCCCAGTCCGACTCGATGAGATTCGGGTCAAATCCCGGCTTGGACACAAGCGCCAGAATCTTTCCCGTGTCCGGCTCCATGACCACCACGGCCCCCTTTCTGTCCCCAAGGGCATCGCCGGCTGTCTGCTGAAGTTCCCGGTCCAGGGTAGTCACCACCGAATCTCCCGGATTCTTCCTTCCTGACAGCTCCGTGACAGCCTGGCTCACCAGATTTATGTGAGAACTTAAAAGATAAAAATTGGCCAGAGATTCCAGCCCCGTTCTGCCTCTGGAAGAATAACCGACCACATGGTCAAAGAGGGAGCCATAAGGATAAACCCTGGTCTCCCGCCCTTCCTCGTCTGTCTGTGTCCTTGCCAGAACCGTCCCGTCGCTGCACAAAAGCGCCCCGCGCTCCACACGCTCCGACAGCCTCTCCAGCCTGGCATTGTAGGGATTGTTGATCACATCCTCCCGCTGAACCGTCAGAAAATACCACATATACAGCATAAGGCAGAGAAACCCAAAGACTACCCCATACCCCAGCCTCAGTATGCTCCTGTCTCTTTTCTCTTCAGATGTCAAACCCGGCCTTTTCCTCTTTTCCCCCCTGCTATTCAGTCTCATAGTCGTCTTCCTCTTCCTGGTTGCGCTTCAGAATATACAGCCCCTGAATTATAGAAAACAGCACAAAGGTGCTGAGAACAGAGCTTCCCCCGTAGCTGACAAGGGGAAAGGTCACTCCCGTGGAGGGGATAAATTTGGTGGCTCCCCCTGCTGTCAGAAATACCTGGACAATGTACACCGTACCCAGCCCCAGGGCAATGAGCTTGTAGAACATGGCCTTCATCTGGCAGGCGATCATCATAAACTGAAGAAAGCACCCCAGGCAGACAAGAAGGACACAGAAGGCGAACAGAGCCCCCAGCTCCTCGGAGATGGCCGCAAACACAAAATCCTTTTCCACCACGGGAATTCTTCCCGGCATTCCCTGACAAAGCCCCAGACCAAACCAGCTGCCGGTTCCTATGGCGAACAGAGACTGGGTAATCTGATATCCCCGATTGTCAATATCCGCCCACGGGTTCTGCCATGCCATGACACGCACCCTCACATGAGAAAACATGGCATAGGCAGCCGCCGAAGCCAGACAGCCGCCGCTGATTCCCAGCCCCAGATACCCCCAGCTGGAGGTGGCGGCAAACAGCATAAACACATAGGTAATAAAAAAAATCAGGCCGCTCCCAAGGTCTTTAGAAGCCACCAGAATCAGCACATGGAGGGCCGCCGCCGCGCTGGTTATAAAAACCTGCCTCCGGTCCGTGGACCGGTAAAACATGGCAGCCACAAAAAACACAAAGCTGATCTTGACAAATTCTGAGGGCTGTGCGGAGACTCCCGCCACAGTGAGAGAAAGCCGGGCCCCGTAGCTGGTGCTGCCCGACACGTACACAAGGCCCAGCAGCCCCAGGCCCAGCAGCCCGTAAGCCCACGGAATCCTGCCCAGCTGCCAGGCGCGGTCCATGACAAAAGGGATGAACAAGGTCACTGCCGCCGAACACGCCACGATGACGAACTGCCTGGCCGCCTTGTCGAAGGACAGCCTGGCAAGGACGATAAATCCCACACACAAAAGCATACATATGTTGTTCACCAGAAGCTCCGACCTGTTGCGGTAAAGCTGTCTCCAGAGAAACATATAGCACAGAAAAAACATTGCCTGAACCACATAAAACACAGGCATTCTCCAGTCCTCCGTATTCAGAAACAACACTCCGTATGCCAGAAAATGCAGCAGAAACATGAGACGCCAAAGCCTCCTGCATATCCGTTCCTGCCTCTCATATTCCACATTAAAATATCTGAAATTCCAAAACGTGTACATGGCTGCCAGCAAAATCAACAGATATTTTGACACGTCAGTTATGAGATTTGCCAAGTCATCACCTACTCTACGCCGCGTTTAAAATGTCCTCTCGTAAAACCTCCCCCGCCGCTTTCCCCTTGTCTCAGTCTTGCCTTTTCCTGCTCCGCCTTTCTCCCCGGACCGGACAGCGCTTCCGCCCACGCCCCGGTTATCCGCTCTATATCCGAAACCGATTCCCTCGTAAAGCACAGCCTCACTGCCTCCGGCGCCAGTTCCATGATTCTCTCTGCCTGGTCCATCAAAGACAGGGGGTCCGGATTATAGACCAGATTGTAACAAAAGGCGCAGTGATTTCTCACAGGAAGCTCTTTGCCTGTGCGGTCCTTCATCTCCAGCCACCCCGGCGTCCGGGTGCAGCCGGAGGTGGTTTTCCTCACGCACTGGGCAGACACCATGGCAGGGAGAAACCCGTACACCACCAGTTCCTTTCCCCCACAGCCCAGATCCGCCAGCTCCCTGGCGTTGAGCTCCAGAGGCAGAGTCACTCTGCCGCACCCCAGCCGAGAAAGTATTTCTGCTGATCTGTGATTGAAGACATACAGATTATGATCCCCATAAACAGGCGCTTCTATTCCTCTGCTCTTCAGATATTCAATCTCCTCCAGGGTCCGCGCCAGAATCCCGTCGAAACCTGCCTCCCTCAGCCAGGAAAGTCTTTTCTCAAAGTACTCCTCCGCCTGTTTTCGGAAAATCACCGGCATGGCCAGGACACAGGCTTTTCCCTGTTCATGGCACTTTCTCACAAGTTCCGGCCATCTTTCCGCCTCCGCCCCATCCGACTCCATGATGACCTCGCGGACCAGGGCCGTCTTCAGCACATGGGACAGCCCCCACATGTCCGGCAGAAGCACATGAAGACCGGGCTGCCGCCGCGCCTGCTCCGCGTTGACCGTCTGCGCTCCGCCGGTCAGCCGCGCCTCTCTGCCCGGACTCTTCCCTCTTCCTGTAAAATCTTCCGGACCGGCTCCCGCCGCACCGGCCGAATCATCTGGCAGATCCCGCCCGGCCGTCCTCCGAAAGGGACGCAGCGCAGACTCTCTCAGAGCTTCCAGCCCGTTCCTTCTCAGCTCGTTGAGAGCCTGGACGGGCACGAACACCTGTCCCTCCAGCTCCGTGTCCAGATCCTGAAGCTCAAAAGCCGTGCCCCCTGTCTTTCTTATCTGCTTCTCCAGCCTGTCCCTGGAGGCAGGCTGGTTCTGGGCCTTCTGAACCACGGCTCCGAAAACCTCCGCTTCCGGCCCGCCTCCCGTCTCCCGGCAGAGCTTCAGCTTCAGAGACAGCGGCTCCCCCTCCCGCACGGTCAGACGGCCGCTCACAGGCTCCTTTTTCTCCGCCTCCACATAGAGTCTGTCCAGCCTGTCAAACAGCTCCTGGTTGGCCTGGCGGAATCCGGGCTTCTCCTTTCCGGCGATCATGCCGGCCCCGTTGTGCTGCCTGTAGTACCCTTCTGTAAAGCCTCCCCTGTCAAACAGGTCCAGAAGCATCTGCCTGTCCGCCGGATCCACTCTGTAGCCTTCTCTGCCGCTGTCAAAGTACATATCCACATATTTTCTGTAGACATGTACCACTCCCGCCGTGTATCTGGGGCTCTTCATGCGCCCTTCTATCTTAAGCGAACAGATGCCGGCCTGGATCATATCAGGGATAATGTCCAGCGTGCACAGATCCTTCATGCTGAGGATGTATCCATCCCCACTGCCTCCCCGTCCACGGCCTCTCCCGGACACGCCGTTTTTCAGGCCGGAAGACACCTGGTAAGGGAGACGGCAGGGCTGGGCGCATCTTCCCCTGTTGCCGCTTCTCCCGCCGATAAAGCTGCTGAGAAGGCACTGCCCCGAGTAGCAGTAACACAGGGCCCCGTGGACAAAGGACTCGATCTCTATGGGAACCTCCCTGTGAATCCGCCTAATCTCCTCAAGAGACATCTCCCTGGCAGTCACCACCCGCTTTACTCCAAGCCTCTCCAGGATTCTGGCCCCGTATACGCCGGTGACGGTCATCTGGGTGCTTCCGTGAACCGGCAGATCGGGGAACCACTGCCTGATGCAGGAGACCGCCCCCAGATCCTGGACGATCACCCCATCCACTCCCCGCTCATAGTACGGAAGAAGAAAATCATACAGCTCCCCCAGCTCCTGCTCCTTCATAAGAGTATTCACCGTCATGTACAGGGACACCCCGTGAAGATGGGCATAGTCGATGGCCTCCAGCAGCAGCCCCTCATCCGGGTTGTCCGCGTACGCCCTGGCCCCGAAACGGCTGCCCCCTATATAAACCCCGTCGGCTCCCGCCGCCACGGCTGCTTTCATGCTCTCAAATGAACCTGCCGGCGCCAAAACCTCCGGCCGTCTCTGTCCTGTCATACCCTGTCTCCTCGTCTTCCATTGTTCCGGTCCGCAGGCGCCTGGCCGGCGGCCGCCTGGACAGCCTTCACCCGCATAAGCTCCTCCTGGGCTTTCTCCAGCTCCTTTTTCAGCCTCAGGAGCTCCTCTTTCTTTTCTTCCAGATCCCTGGTCACATTCTCCAGGCGCAGCTGTGTAGTCACCAGCTCGTGCTTAAGGCCGTAGCTCTCTCTCTCCATCTCGTCTCTCTGCCTCTCGCTGACCGCCGCCCGGTTGGTGGCCTTAAAATAATCATCGGCAATATTCAGAGAGATCATCACGGCCTGATATTCCTGGCTCTGCCTGGTAAATCCCTCCTGGCGCTTCAGCTGGGCCGTCTTCTCGTTGATATAGCTGGCCACCCTCTGAAAATAGTGTTCGTCCTCCGTCCCCCCAAGGGTGTATATCTTCCCGTCTATCAAAACCTCTGCGTAATTTTTCGTATCCATGAACCTGCCGTTATTATTCATCATCCCTGCTCCTTTCCCCACTTGCCCCCTCTGCTTCCCCGCCCCAGGCACAGCCCGAAGTTTACAAGTCCAAAGCTTCCTCTTTGGTATATCATCTCACGCTTCCCTTTCCCGGACGCAGTCCAGATGCCTGTAAGCGTGCTCCGTGGCAACCCTTCCCCTGGGCGTGCGGTTGATCAGCCCGTTCATCAGAAGGTAGGGCTCGTACACGTCCTCCAGAGTTCCCGCGTCTTCTCCCAGCGCCGCCGCCAGCGTGTCCAGCCCCACCGGGCCGCCGGAAAATTTCTGAATGATGGTGAGCAAAATAGCCCTGTCGTTGTTGTCCAGGCCCAGACGGTCCACATCCAGGATATCCAGGGCAAAATCCGCCACCTCCTTGGTGATCACTCCGTCATATTTTACCTGGGCAAAGTCCCGGACCCTCTTTAAGAGACGGTTGGCAAGCCTGGGAGTTCCCCTGGACCTCCTGGCAAGCTCCACTGCTCCCGCCTCCTCGATCTTCACATCCAGAACCCCCGCCGACCGGATAATAATGGTCTTTAACTCCTCCACCGTGTAGAATTCCATCTTAGCCACCACCCCGAAACGGTCCCTGAGAGGGGCAGTCAAAAGCCCTGCCCTGGTGGTGGCGCCCACAAGGGTGAATCTGGGAAGCTCCAGGCGGATAGACCGGGCGGAGGAGTCCTTCCCCAGCATGATATCTATGGCAAAATCCTCCATGGCCGGGTAGAGCACCTCCTCCACCTGCCGGTTCAGCCTGTGGATCTCGTCCACAAACAGCACATCCCCCTCCTGAAGGTTGTTCAGAATAGCCGCCATCTCCCCCGGCTTCTCGATGGCCGGGCCGGAGGTGATCTTTATATTGACCCCCATCTCGTTGGCGATAATCCCGGACAGCGTCGTCTTGCCCAGGCCGGGAGGGCCGTAAAAAAGCACATGGTCCAGACTCTCCCCTCTGGACTTTGCCGCGTCGATATATATTTTTAAAGTAGATTTCAGCTTCTCCTGGCCGATGTAATCCGCCAGGAGCTGAGGTCTCAAGTGAGACTCTGCCTTTACGTCTTCCTCTGTCAAATCTGTATTGATGATCCTGCGTTCCATATCCTCTGCCTGACATCCGGTTATTATCCGGCTTCCTTTCTGATCTCTGACGTTTCACGCGGCCTTTGGCCCCGCGCAGGCCTTTGCCTCTCCAGACACAGTCCCGCGCCTAAAACGCCAGGTGCCTGAGGGATGCCTTCAGCACATCCTCCCCTGTCATCTCCTGGGTGATCTCCGTCTTTCCAACGGCCCTGGCCGCCTCCATAGGCGAATATCCCAGGGCAACCAGGGCTTCCACAGCCTCTTTTCCCGCCTGGCTGAGGCCGGCGGCGCTGTCTCTGCTCTCCTCCCCCCCGTTCCGGGGGGCCAAAAACTGATCTACCGAAATCTTGTCCTTCAGATCCAGAATAATCCTCTGGGCCGTCTTGCTGCCTATGCCCGGAGCCTTGGCGATGGCCTTGGCATCCCCGGAGATGACGGCCAGCCTGAGGGCGTCCGGCCTCATGGCAGACAAGAGCCCCAGAGCGCCCTTGGGCCCTATGCCGCTGACCCCAAGAAGCTTTTTAAACATGGTCAAGTCCTGGCGGCTGAGAAAACCGTAAAGGTTCATGGCATCCTCCCGCACCTGGAGGTATGTATAGATCCGCACCTCTTTTCCCACAGCCGGAAGTCCCTCCAGCACAGACAGGGGCACCCGGATGTTGTAGCCCACTGCCCCGGCCTCCACCACGATCATGTCTTCATCTATCTCCACCAATGGTCCTCTTATATAGGATATCACCGCTTCTGCCTCTCCCCTCTCATTCTGTCTTTACCATCATATCATACGCCTGATTTCTTTGCAAGACGAACCGAACAGGTATTCTGTAACTGAAAAATGCCCGGAAAGCGGCGGGGCGCAGACAGGCTTCAGCCGTCTCTTCCCCGCCGTCTTTCAAGGCATCCCCCAGCAGCTTCCCGCTGCCCGCCTACAGCAGATAGATCTTATGCTCCCTGCAGGTCTCCCTCATCTCCTCCGGCCATATGCTGGCCTGGACTTCCCCGATATGGGCCCTGTCAAGGAGCAGCATGCACAGCCTGGACTGGCCGATGCCGCCTCCGATGGTGTAAGGCAGCCGCCCCTCCAGAAGCATCCGGTGGTACGGCAGCGCCCTTCTCTCCTGGCATCCCGCCTTCACAAGCTGTTCCTCCAGAGAACTCTCGTCCACGCGGATTCCCATGCTGGAAATCTCCAGGGCGCATCCCAGAGTCTCGAACCAGAACAGGATATCCCCGTTCAGCTGCCAGTCGTCGTAGTCCGGCGCCCGGCCGTCATGAGGCTCCCCGCTCTCCAGCTTGTCGCCTATTTTCATAAGGAAGACACAGCCCCGCTCCTTCGTGATCAAATTCTCCCGCTCCTTAGGCGTTCTGCCCGGGTACATATCCTCCAGCTCCTGGGCGGTGATGAAGAAAATGTCCTCGGGAAGGCGCTTCACCGCCTGAGGGTATTTGTACCACACCTCATGCTCCATGTGCTTGATGATCTTAAAAATGTTCCGCACCGTGTCCTTGAGGGTGTCCTCCGTCCTCTGTTCCCTGGTGATCACCTTCTCCCAGTCCCACTGGTCCACATAGCAGGAGTGAAGATTGTCAAGAACCTCGTCCCGCCGGATAGCGTTCATGTTGGTGTACAGGCCTTCCCCCGGCTTAAAGCCGTACTGATGAAGAGCCATTCTCTTCCACTTGGCAAGAGAGTGCACTACCTGAATCGTCTCGCCGGGAACCGCAGCCATATCGAAAGACACCGGCCTCTCCACACCGTTTAAGTCGTCGTTGAGACCGCTGCTCTTCTCCACAAAAAGGGGAGCGGAGATTCTCTCCAGATTCATCTCCCGTCCAAATTCCTTCTGAAATGTGTCTCGTATGTACTTGATCGCCTCCTGGGTCTGACGGATGGTCAGACGAGGATCGTAACTTTCCGGCAGTATCAGATTCATCCCCATATATCCTCCTAAAATTCAAATTCATCCGCTCCATTATAGCGCCGCCGGCCGCTAAAGTCAAACGCCTTGTGGAGACGGAGCCCGGAACTGTTCGTTACTGGTTACTGTTCCAACCAGGTGACAGGTTCGTTCACGGTCATCATCAGATTGTCCGGGAAATTTTCAGAAAACTATATAAAAATCCTGAAATCTATGGTAAAATAATGCCACAGATATCTCTATAACCAAACCGGAAATCGAACAAGGAGGATTATCATGGGAAAAGATAAGTACAATATCACCATCAACCGCCTTTACGGCAGCGGAGGCCGCATCATGGGCAAGAAACTGTCCGAAGAGCTTGGCATCCCGTTTTACGATGAAGAGATTTTGAAAATGGCCTCCGAGGCCAGCGCCGTCGGCGAACAGTATTTCCGCCTCAATGACGAGAAGGCCGGCAACAACCTGTTCTTCCGGGCAGTAGGCGGCCTAAAGACCAGCCTGGAAGAGCCGTCTCTTGATGACGATATCACCTCCCCGGAAAATCTTTTCCGTTTCCAGTCAAAGATGATCCGCCAGGTGGCCCGGGAGCAGTCCTGCATCATCATGGGCCGGTGCGCCGATTTTGTGCTGGAAGCCGCCGGGTTTAAGAATCTGGTCCGCATGTTCGTATACGCCGACAGCAGCACCTGTATCCGCCGTGTCTGCGAGGTGGACGGCGTGGACACCAAAGAAGCCCTGCGCCGGGTCAACCGCATCAGCAGGCAGCGCCGGGATTATTACAAATATTATACCGGAAAGGAGTGGGAGGACATGTCCAACTACGACCTGCCCCTCAACACCACCACCCTGGAGCTGGACCCGGCAGTGCAGCTGGTGAAAGAATATCTGCGCCTGCGGGACATTGAGGTGTAGAAGACCGCGGATTAACCGTCGGGCATCTCACCTCACATATCCACGGCAGCCCGCCTGCCGCGAACCGAAAAAGCCATCAGACCTGTTCTGGTGGCTTTAAAAAATGAAAAAAAATGTTAAGCATGTAATAAAATTTTAATATTTTTTCGACAGTAATCTGTCGTATTCGGGAAAAAGATGTGATATACTGGTTCTATTGTGTCTACCAGCCACCGCCGCCGCCCCTTAAGGCCGCCGCGGCGGTTTACCTTAACGATGTGTCAGGAGAATACCTATGTTTGATAAAGACGATTACACGAAGATATTAGACAGAGCAAGAAGAAAGAGGAACAACAGAGATTATCTCCGCTATCTGATCATAGCAGCCATAGCAGCCGCAGTCATCGGACTCATCATTTTAATAGGAGCCCTGATCAAAAACTCCGGTTCCAAAAGGGAAGAACCCGGCCAGGAGGCAGTCCAGTCCCTCGCGGAATCCGAATCATCTACAGAGGAAGAGACCACCATAGACGAAGAGTCCCTGCGCCAGTCAGAAGAAGAACGCCTGGAACAGGAGAGTCTGGCCCAGGAGGCCGCTGACCGGCAGGCCGTGGTGGACGCCTACGGCAATCTGGGAATCGTCCGTGTGGACGGCTACCTTAATGTCCGCAAAACCCCGGACACCGGCGGCGAGATTATCGGAAAGATGCAGGGCAACAGCGCCTGCGACATTCTTGGCCAGGAAGGCGACTGGTATCAGATCCACTCCGGCCAGGTAGACGGATACATCTCCGGCCAGTACGTCATAACCGGCGACGAGGCCCGCTCTCTGGCCCTGGAGCAGGTAAAGATGATGGCCGTGGTCACGGCGGACAACGTCAACATCCGCCAAACCCCCGAGATCAACCCGGACAATATCGTCGCTCAGGCCCTTTTAGACGAGCGCTATGAAGTTGTGGATCAGCAGGAGGGATGGGTGCAGACTGCCGACGGGTACATGTCCGCTGACTTTGTAGATGTGAGATATGCCCTCAACGAGGCCAGAAAGATGGACTTAAAGGCCATGGCCATCAACCAGTACAGCAACCTGCTGATATCCAAGGTCACCGATTATCTGAATATCCGCAGCTCCCCCAAAGACGAGGGCAATTCCAACATCATCGGCAAGCTCCCCGGCAAGGCAGCCGCCGAGATACTGGGAACCGAGGAAGGCTGGTACAAGATACACTCCGGCAACATCACCGGCTATGTGACCACCGACAGCCAGTACACCGCCACCGGCCAGGAGGCCGTGGATCTGGCCATGGGTTCCGCCTCCCTCATGGCTATCGTCAACACGGACAAACTGAACGTCCGCACATCCCCCTCCACCGAGGCCGCCATCTGGACCCAGATATCCAAGGAAGAACGATATCCTGTGCTTGACCAGAAGGACGGATGGGTGCAGATCGAGCTGGACGGCGGAGACGATGAATCCAGCGACGGCGCCTTTATCTCCACAAGAGACAACAACGTGGAAGTCCGGTACGCCTTGGCGGAGGCCATCAAGTTCTCTCCTCTGGAGGAACTGGCCAACCAGCAGGCCTCCAGGAGAAACCAGATCGTCAACTTTGCCCTCCAGTATGTGGGCAACCCCTACGTGTGGGGCGGAACCAGCCTGACCAGAGGCGCCGACTGCTCCGGTTTTGTCCAGTCCGTGCTCAAAAACTACGGCATCAGCCTCCCCAGAACCTCCAGGGAACAGGCCAAAGTGGGACGGGCCATCAACTCCAGCGAGATGCGCCCCGGTGACCTGATCTTCTATGCCAACAGCAGCGGAACCATCAACCATGTTGCCATGTACATCGGCAACGGGCAGATCGTCCACGCGGCCAGCCGCAGAAGCGGCATCCGCATCTCCACCTGGAACTACAGAAGCCCGGCCAGGATTCGGAATGTCATCGACTGATAACGATGTCGCCTATGACCCGGCATCTGTCTCTATAGAATAAGAAGACTGTTTTTATCCGGTTTTCCGCATCGGGTGAACGCCCGATGCCCCTTGTCCGGCGTAAGCCGGGCAGGAAGATGCCCCCTCCCGTGAACACCAAGAATACGCCCGGCAGCCAAAGGTTCTTCACAGAACCAACCGCTGCCGGGCATTATAAACAGACATTATAAATGGCCATTATGGATTTGAAGATTCCCCGCGCTCCATGGCCCACAAAAGATACGCTTTCAGTTTCTCCTGATTGTGAAACAGCTCCGGCGCGTACTCCGCGTACTGCTGCCTGTCCCTGTAGTCCTTACGAAAAGCCGGAGTCCAAAGCCCCTGGGGCTGGGCAAGAAAGCAGGACTCCCTATAGGTGTAGCAGGTCTTTGCCGTGGCCTGCCTGCGGGCCTGTCTCTCCACATAAGTCCCCACGCTCTTATGTATAGCCCTGTCCTCACAGGGAAGGTAATAGTAATTCTTATAATCAGGATAAAAGTACTTCATCCTGCCCTCAAAAAGCGGAACCGTAAGTGTCAGCATGTTGTCCTGAGCCTTAAAAGCGCCTCGAGATGTCTGCCACTCCACAGGTACGGGAACAGTCTCCCCGCTTTTCATGGTGAGACAAAGGCTGGAATCCTCCTCTCCAAAGATATCCGTCTGAGTCAAGGTCTGCTGAACTTCCAGCACAAAATCGCCCTCCAGAAAATCCCCATAAAACAGAATCGGCAAAATAAACGGCATCCCCTCCAGGTCTTCACGGTTGTGAAGCATAAGCATATGGTAGAGCCTGTCTTCCCCGGTGGCCAGATAATCACCGTACACATCGATCAGCTCTCCCCCTGAATACATATCCTGGCGATAGATTCCGAGAAAGTGTTCGATACTCTTCTGTTTCAGGCTGTCCAGCCCCAAAATGTTCCCATAGGGCCGAATTCTCCTGTAGATGTCCACGCTGACAAAGCCAGATACATCCCAAGGAAGCCCATAAAACAGACACCGTTTCTGAAGAAAGGGTATGTCAAACCGGTCTCCGTTGTAGTGGACCAGCACGGAAAACCCTTTGACAAATTCCAGGAACGCCTCCAGGATATCCCTCTCCGCCCCATCACTGTCCGCAAACCACTGGGACAGCTGCCAGGTGCCCTGGCGAAAACAGGTGCAGCCGATGAGATAAAGCCTAGAATAATCTCCGGAGAAGCCGGTGGTCTCGATGTCGAAAAAGAGCAGTTTTTCCAGAGGGCCCAGCCGCTCTAACGGGTAGGTGTCAGGGAACAGGAAGGAATGTTGTTCGGTTATCATGCGCGAAGCCTCCTGCCGGCGCGAAGCAAGATTTGAAGGGCTGGCCGGCGGCTTTATTATACCGGAAAAGAGGGGGAGGGGTCAATACCGGATTTGCAGAGGCCCAAGCAGACAGCCATTTGTCATATTAACATCAGACGCCCCGTGTGCGCAATTTTAAAATCATTGCGATGATACATAAAATACAGTGTTGTCAGATTCTCTCCCAAATACCCTATATAACGGTCCGCCCTCTCCCAGCCTTTGGGGACACTCAGTTCCTCCGTCCTTTTGAGAATGGGAAACAGCCAGTCACAGTAATCCTTAAAAACCCCTGCCCTGGCAATAAGCATATTATAATTGTAGAAATAAGGCTGGGAAAATATCCTGTTGAAGCTTTTTCCGTATTCCGGCGCCAGCTCCCTCAAAGCCATGAGCATCGCTTCCCAGTCTTCATCCTTCACATAGCGCCTGTGATGCTCATCAATCGAGGGAAAATGGATTGTGGGATATGGCAGAACCACATCAATATCATGCTCCCCCATCCGATATAAATCCTCCTCCGTAATATCCAAAACGCGGCGATAATGGAAAAGGCCCAGATATTCCGCCCCTCCCCCGTTTTTTCCTACCCAGTACATAGCAGACAGTTCGCTGTAGTTTCTATTTTTCTCGGATATATTTTCTCCCATATCATCTCTGGTATCCGCGATACACTCTTCTGTCAGGGCGGCTCCGGCCTGGATAGGATGAAGCCAGCCAGGCGGACTATAGGGGTTCTTCAACGGCATGTCTTTATGGAATCTGGTCATATATACATCCAGGGATGCCCTGCCGCCCTTTCTCATGATCCCCGCCGGATATGTACGAAGAACCTGAAATTCTTTTATAGCCCTATAGTATTTCTCCATGAGAGCCGCTTCCCTCTTTGAATCAATACAGATAAAATCCCCCAATCCCCGCTTCTTAAGCTCACCAGCAATAGCGTTATGGTGGTTCTCAGGTGTAGCCACTAGAATCTTTGCCTTCTGACAGGTCTGAGAACCGTGAAATTCATCCAGAGACAAAACAGGGATGCCGTCTATTTCCCCAGGATTGCCCTCTCTCTCACTGACAATGAAAGCAGCAATCCCCCGGTCCGGGTATAATTCTTTCACGGCATAATAGACGCTTACCGCTACCATTCCCGCGCCATAGAGGGCCAGCGGCTTTTCTTCAATCATTCCTTTTTCCATAGCTTTTCCCTACTTAATCCAGTCCTCTCTCTCCATGTTGAGAAGTGCCTTGAACACCTCCAGATCGTCAATGGTGGTAATCTTTACATTTTTCTCTGTTCCTTTGGAAAAATATACCCGCTCCCCCAGATGAAGCATGAGGGTATTGATATACACTTCCCCTTTGATGCCTCGCCTTTCAGCCTCCTCGTAGGCCCACAGTGCCTTCCCATACAGATAGGCCTGAGGAGTCTGAACACGCATAATCTCCTGGCGGCCGATATTCTCGTCCCCCGAAAGTCCATCCTCCGTTCTCACGATGGTCTCCTGGCACCGGACGGCGCTGAGACC
>CAJTOT010000042.1:0-3086 GCA_910577935.1 uncultured Hungatella sp.
CGCTGTCCCACAACAGCTTTCCTTACTCTGCCGGTCTTTTATTCCTCAAATCCTTCCCCGCTCTCCCTGTCAGATAAAAACTGCTTTACCTGCCCTCGGATTTTTTCCGGCACCTGTTCCAGGGTCTTAAGCCCCTTACGGATTAAATCCGCGTATACCTTTGCCATGGTTTCTCACGCCTCCTTTCCCTCGTAAAGTTCTACCAGAGCCAGCTGGATATTGATGACTTCCTCCCGCAGCTCCAGATTCTCCTCATACTGCTCCGCCAAGGCCAGCTGGGTGTCGGCCAGCTGTCTCTCCAGCTCCCCAGCCTGTTTCTGGAGTCTTCCAATGTCGGACTCCGGCAGATAGCTGAACACAGGCTCAGGGTGCTCCGGATCTGTCACATCAATACGCTCCAGCCTCTCCCCCTCCGGGATATCCGCGAACAGGGCCGGAAGGCCCTGGGGGACAGCTTCCTCCCCGTATAAAATATTCCAGATTCTTCCGGTCAGATCATAAATGATTAGTGCCTTCAAAGTTCCACTCCCCTTCCTGCTTAGATTAAATTGCCATAACGATTTTAGTAAATACTACATAGTAAGGTCCTCCTGCGGTTCGGTTGCAGGTAAAGCCTATTTTGAGAAACACCGGCTCGTTGGGCAGTGTGCTTGGCATGGTGTAAACCGCTGTCTTGTCTGTCCAGAATACTCTTTCTGTGTTGGATATCCCGCCTATCTGTATTTCATTATTATTTTTATCTCTGACAGATATAGAAAAACCGGGGACAACGCTTCCCTGAGTAACGCAGCTCATACTATAGGTAATTGATATTTTTGAAAAACGTTTCAGATTTTGCGCCCGTTTAAAATAGACGCAGGATGTAACATAGTTATCCACCACTTTGGTCGCGTGGAGATAAATTCCTTTCTGTCCATTTGGTGCTGTCTGAAAAGCGTTTACTGTCGATTTGGTTCCAATAGACGCCACTGACTTATCCCCGTAAAAAAAGGCTCCATCCGGCGCCAGCCTGCCGTAGGAGCCGCTCTCAAAAAAAGACGCACCCGCCGTGGTGCTTATATAGTTTGAGGGAATCGCGCCAATGACAATATTCCCCGTCATCTTCTTCCCGCTGCAGCTCACGGTCTGCTGGGACGTGGACGGAGTGATGGTCTGCCCCGCCATAGTCGCCATATTTCCTGTGATCTTGCTCCCCTTCACCCATGCGGTTTTCCCCGTGAGGATGTCCCCCGCCGCCGCCGTGGCGTCCGTCTGGGAGGCCAGGGAGTTGGCTGTCACCTTTCCTGAACCATTGTGATACCCCGCCGGAATCGTATAGCTCCCTCCGCAGTTGAGGGAAGCGCTTTTGGTTCCCTGATTCGCCATAGTCCCTGTAACCCGCCCGCCGTTCACCCACGCCTCGTACCCCGTAAGCACCTGCCCGGCTCCTGCCGCCGTCTTCCCGCTCTGCACCCTCGTCTGGGAGGCCAGGCTGTTTCCCGTCACTTTGCCGGATCCGTTGTGATACCCGGCAGGAATCGTGTACGCCCCGCCGCAGTTCACAGCCCCGGACACAGCGCCCTTGTTGGCCATGGTCCCGGTGACCTTACTTCCCTTCACCCAAGCCGTTTTTCCGGAAAGCATGTCCCCCGCTCCCGCCGTGGCATCCGTCTGCCCTGAAAGGGCATTAGCCGTCACCTTTCCCTGGCCGTTATGATATCCGGCGGGAATCGTGTAGGCTCCCCCGCAGTTGAGGGCCGCTGTCCTGGCCCCCTGGTTGGCCATGGTCCCCGTCCGTTTCGTTTTCAGAGAGTTATTGTAATACGTCTTTCCCGACAGTACCTCCCCGTCCGCAGCGTTGCCGGAAAGCGCCAGGGTCCCGGTTACCTTCGCCCCTTTAACCCAGGCGGTCTTACCCGCTTCCAGGTCTCCTGCCGCTGCGGTAGCGTCCGTCTGGGAGGCAAGAGAGCTGGCCGTGACCCTTCCGCTCCCGTCGTGATACCCCGCTGGAATCGTATAGCTCCCTCCGCAGTTGAGTGCCGCGCTTTTCGAGCCCTGATTCGCCATGGTTCCCGTCCGTTTCGTCTTCGCGTCCGTATTGTAGTAGGTTTTTCCCGCCAGCACCTGGGAATCGGCGGCTGTCCCGGTGAGTGTCAGGACCCCGGTCAGCGGCTCCCCGTCCGGCCCCACGATCACCTTTCCGGAGAGGATATCCCCCGCGCCTGCGGTGATCACGTCCAGGTCAGCGCCTCCCGCCCCGCCGGGCATCCAGATCCTGCTCATCCTGCCACCCCCTTAAGACCCACCGTGATATCAATGGCGGGTCTTTTATAGACCTTGAACGTGGCTGTCCCGTCTCCAAGGGTCCCTGTCCCGCTGCCCACTATCCCGTATGCCTTTATGTAAGCCTTCTGCTCCTCCGGGGAGGCCCCGTCCGGAAGGGCGCTGACCAGAAGGGGCTCCATGCCCTCTTTGGCCCCGCTGACCTCCACCGTCTGGGTGTAGGGCGCCGCGGCTCCGGCCCAGCCTGCCTCCGTCAGAGTCACCAGGGTCACATGCTCCTGGCGCTCCACCTCCGACTTCAGGTATGCGTCGTTGTTCAGCATCGGCTCGATGGTCCCGCCGGCCATCCTGGCCCCGTCGGCGTCCGTCTCCCTGGTCCACTGCTCCACCTCCAGGGTAAACTCCGGAGGATTCTTGATTGTAAAAGCCATATCCCGCCTGCCTCCTCTCCCAACCGGCTAAAAGATCTCGTCCATGTCATAAATCTGTGGGATATCCGCGTCCTTGCCCTTTCTCAGGAATGTCCGGTACGCCACCAGGTCCCCCTCCGAGTCATAGAGCCCCATCTCGGATATCTCCTCCCCGGTCAGCTCCCCTGCCTCCAGAGTAGCCGTATACCTGCAGGTGGTCTGTCCGTCATTCACATATTTGTGGGACTCGATGTCCTTGACCAGCAGCTCATTGTACAGGCCCACCTCATTGCCCGTGGTGGCCAGGGGCTGCCCTTCCCCGTCCACGCCCCCGTTCCCCCAGGCCATCCTGGTGACGGCCGGAAGCGGCGCGTCTCCCGCGTGGGCCATACACAGCTTTTTCCGGCCAGTGGC
>CAJTOT010000042.1:3183-5670 GCA_910577935.1 uncultured Hungatella sp.
CAGCCGGAAGCGGCGCGTCTCCCGCGTGGGCCATACACAGCTTTTTCCGGCCAGTGGCCGTGATCACTCCTTTGTTGTCCGCCATGATAAAAAACCTCCTTATCTCAATTCCGTGCCGCCGTTTAATTTCCGGCTGCCGCTCAGTTTCCAGCCTCCGTCCACGCGGTTTTGGTTGTACACCGTAACGCCTCCCGCCTCCGCCTTGTGCGCGGCTGACGCTCTGACGCCGGTTTTCCATCCTGGGGCCGTTTTACATTCCGCCAGAGAGGACATGGACAGCGCTGTTTCATTTTCAATTTTCTTCTGTACACGCTCCCTCAGATGAAGTCCCGTGTGTTCCTCCGGAAGCTCCGCCGCTTTGGCCTGTATGGTGACTCTCTGTCCGGAAGAACCGCCGCTCATAATCTCCGACCTTACGAAGAACCGTGCCCGGCTCATGAGATTTTCTTCCTCCCCGGCGCTGGTGTACAGGCGGAGCCGTGTACCCTCAACCGGAGCTCCCCGCACGGCCCCCACGAGCCTGATGGAGACAGGGTACAGGTCCATGGTCTCCCGGGTGTCGTAACCGCTGAGCCTCCGGCTCCCATCCAGCTTCCATTTTCCATTCAGGCACAGGCGGGGGAGATTGAATCGGGGATAAAAATTTGCGCGAAACCTTACGGAAGCAGCCGTCTTTACTGTCAGCTCACTCTCCCCCACATATTCCGCCTTAAAGAACAGCTGGACATGAGCGGGCCTGAGCAGGGCAACCGTATCATATATTTCCCGTACCTTGCCGGTATCCTGCTCTTTGAGTATCACTGTCAGCCGGCATTCCTCAGGCAGGCATATCACGGAATACCGATCCGCTCCTGCGGCGGCCCTCAGCATCCCTTTCAACATGGGGAGTGTATAGAGAGGGCGCATACCGTATCTCATCAGCACAACGGAACGTCTCTCTTCCAGCGGAAGGCCCTTCGCCCCGCTTATCCCCAGCAGTTTTTCGTAGTAGTCTATCGTCCGCCAATCACATGAGGCAATATAAAAATTATTCCGCATACGGGCCGTCTCGGTCTCTATCTGCTGCAGTAAATATCCACAGGCTTTCAAAATCTCCTGAAACTCAACAACCGGCCTGAAATATTCCGGGAGCTGGGCATTTAACACATCTGTTACCTGTTCATCCCTCATGGATTACCACCTCCCCCAGCACCGGGATCTGCTGCAGCCCGGCGGTCTCCACTAAACGCAGGTCATCTCCGGACCCGTTGACCTGTATGCCGGACGCGTTGACAACCTCCGGAATCGTGAGGATAGCGAAAAGAATCCTGGAAACATACACCGTGACCGGATACTCTATCACATGTCCCTTGGGAGGATTTCCCCATGTTCTTCTCACGGTATCCAGGTACTCCTGAATTTTATCCCTTATCTCCTCCAGATACATATCCCCTCCGTCTTGAACGCCTGAGATAAACTCAACGCTGCAGGATATGTCAAGCGTCAAAGACGTGGCCGTAGTGATTGTCACCGCCGCGCCTATGGGAGCTGTTCCATACCCGTTGGCTGACGGTCCCAAATCCCCATCCTCCGGAGGACAGATAAGCCTCTGCACATTCTCTACCACTGCCGGAAGCGCCGGTTTCAGATCATCACCTAAAATACTGCACAGCACTGTGCCGCCTCCCTTCCACACCGGGTACACCTGGACGGCCCCGACGCCGGGAACGGCGAGAATCTCATTCCGGTAGGATTGTATATTTCCGCCAAAAGCCGCCACGTTGAAGGTTTCAAAAAACCTGGCCCTCAGGGCGTCGTCCGTTTCCTCCTCAGTCCCCGGACTGATAATCTCCCCGAGAACAGCGGTGGTCAGCCCCGAAACCGCGGTGACGGGAAGAAGTTTTCCGGCGTAGCTGTTTCCCACGGCTCCTGCCGCCTCGCAAGTCATTCTGTAGACATAGCCTTCGCCGGCATCAGATGCCTGCTTTCCCGATACAAAGATGACCGAGTTGGCGCCGTTAATCGTTTTAAAACGAGACCCAGGCGCGATTGGAACATTAAAGGTTCCTTTCCTCACGGCCTCCGTCGCGGGAAGCCTGGACAGTCCCCTTTCCTGGGCAGTCAGGTCCAGGGCCTCCCCCACGGCTGTCTTCGCGTAAGCGTTCTCCTGTATCTGCCCCAGGAGCATATACAGGCCTTCCAGATACCACGCCACCGGTCCGACGGCGGTCTGCACCATGCTTCCCTCTCTGGTATCAATATCCGGCGGCACCCTGGCCAGCATGGCCTTTTCGATGGCCTTTGCCGTATATCCCGAAAAATCAATCACAATCCCACCTCCTCTCCGAACGTTCCAAATACAGTTACCACCTTGAATTTACAAGCCACAGTATCTCCTCCCTGTTGGGAAAATTCAAACTCTCCCACGGAAAGGATACGATTGTCCACAGAAAGCGCCTCCTCAATCCTCCGGGGCAGCTCGCTGACAACATAGTCATATTCCTCACC
>CAJTOT010000042.1:5768-27537 GCA_910577935.1 uncultured Hungatella sp.
CGATCAAATCCTCAAGCTCCCTGCCGAATCTGGAGGAGTATATCTGCCAGGCAAACCGTTCTGTCTGCAGGATCGTATCCACCGTCTGCCTCATGGCGGCTAGTCCTGAATCCATGCCCATGATTCTTTTTGACGGCCAATCAATCAAAAATGTTCTGGATGGCTGTTCTGTGTAATCTAATGCCACATCAAATCCCACGCTCTCAGGAAGCGTTGCCACTTCTCACCACCTCCTAAGTTATCCTTGACAGAATCATATATTTATTTCCGTTTTGAACTCTCAGCATCAGCACTCTCTCGCCAGGCTTCAGTCTCTCTGTGACTCTCACAGTTCCGCCTTCTCCTCCCTGAACCGGGACAACCTTCTCCTTCACCATATCAGTCAGCATGACAGCGGCTTCTGGAATCGGCTGCATGCTTGTATCAGTCTGAATGACTAGCGGAGAAACTGACACTACAGTGCCTACGGACATATCAGTCAGCTTCATGGCCGCTATGGTATTCTGCGCGATCTGCTGGATTACCCCTGCCAGTTCAGCCAACGCTCCCACCTCCCAGCTGTTCAAACGACTTAACCTCAATCGTCATGGTATGATCCTCCCCGTCAAACCGGTGGGTTACCTTCTCCGCCAGCAGAAGACGCGTGGAAGACAGGTCATCTACATTGCTGATGCGAACCGGTACAATGGAGCCGGCCCTTATTTCAGGAACTCCCAATGCCTCCAGGGACAGGGTCCGCAGCACCCGGTTGTAATACCGCAGATACATCTTGCACATCTCATCGATCTGCGCCTCGTTCAGGTTCTGGTCCACCACGCCGTAATACTGAAGAACCCCCCACCTTTTGACTGTCTCCGTGTCCTCATGGATATACACATCCGTGCGTCCCGTCTCCTCATTCTTTTTCACCAGCTTAATCCGGTTATAGGTATCCGAATCAATATCCCGTTTATACGTATAATCAACGGCAAGGCTGCCATCGCCGATGACCGTAGACACAAACATATTTTTAGCCTCCGTCAACGTGAGAACCCCTGCATGATCATAAAAAATGAACAATTTCCCTGTCTGTATGATGGTTTGATACAGAGCGTCAAAAATCATGTCGAGACAGCTCTCGTCCTCCTTAACCAGGCACGGGAATACATACCCGCTGTCCTCCAGCGTCCCCACTGGCAGTCCAAAATCAGCAGCTATCCTCTGTATCATCTGAGACAGTGTCATATGTTCAAACACGTAGCTCGCGTTTGCTTTCAAATACCGCAGCATGTCGTAAGCCTTATATCTGGTCTCCCCGTTCCTGCCCCGCTCCACGGTCATCACATAGCCTTTGAACATTTTCACTCCATTGCAAACAAATTCCACGGAGCTGCCCTCCGAAATTCTGACGCGGCCGGATTCCAAGCAGGTAAAAGAGAGCTGTCCGGGAGCATCCATCCGGTTAGTCACTATCTCCACTTCTTTTGCCACGTTTGCGTAATCCGCCAAAATAGTCTGCCCGGCGCCCCCTGGCGCACTTCCGGCTGACTGCACTAATAATGATACTTCCATAGTCTCACCCCGTTATCTGCAGCTGGCTCTCCTGAACCCACCCATAATGCCCCACATGAACGGGATAGGGATTGCCTGATACAATTCTTGTCACCGTGGTGTTCAGATTGTTGGCAGTCCCGTGAGGCTTGGAACCATAACTGTCATAACAATACGCTCCATTGACAATGACCGGCGCCCCCACCCGGAGAACAGGGCTTTCTACCTCCCTGGGAGCCTCGACAGCCGCTTCCGCCGCCGGCTCTCCTCCCGCAGGTCCCGGATTCTCCTCGATGATTGTCACCGTGTCAGGAGCAAAAGGCCTGTACTCCGTGAGCTTTACGGAGTAATATATATCTCCCGGTTCCCCGCCTTTATCTTTCGTCTGGAAATCTGACACAACGCATTTCATGTTCGTATCGTAAGCCCCTGACCTGACAATGATCAGTCTGCACTTCTGCTCCTTTTTCAACGCTTTCTCAAATTGTCTGACATAACTTCCCGAAGACTCCGCCCCGCTGTTCACATATGGCGCTCCTAAATCTTCCGGGAAAAATCCCTCCCAGGAAACCATCTTTAACGAAGGCTTCCTGGGAATGATGACCTGTCCGATGCCAAGCACGTCATAGGTCTTATGATTTGTAGGATATTGTATCTCCACCTCTTCCGGGTTAACCGGAATCTTCGCCTTTTTTCTTCCAAAGACAACATATATGGAAGATCCTGTATTTAACCTTGCCATGCCAATCCCCCCCCTGTTATCCGTGAGATACTGCAGTCTGGGCAGCTATCTGTTCGATGAGCATCTTTTTTATCTCTTCCGCCACCGATTTAGGCTCTGTGCTGCCTCCGGGCCCTGCCTGCATCGCGACATGAATCGTCGGAGCCAGGGTTTTCAGTTCTATCTGATTCATATACCGGCGTTCTGCCAGATCCCGGTACAGCCGCACATCTTCATCTGCCAGTCTGATCTCGCCTTCCACGTTCTTTACATTTCCCACACTGCCTACTTTCCCGATATCCCCCGCGCCGCTCTGGAGGGCAGGCGTGAAGCCGGAAAAATCTTCAAAACCTTTTAAGCCATCTGCTATTGATTTAAGGCTTAAGTCCAAATCCATATTGTCCAGTTTAGAACCAAGATCGGAGCCGGCGTCTCCCCACTCACCCACGGTATCCTTCACATCCAGGTTCGCCATGCGCTTAATCTTCACCGCGTTTTCCCCAAAGGTTTCACCAACCCACCCAGACATTTCCCCCCGGAATCCCGATACCGCTCCAGCCATATCAGAACCTAACAGCGAATCGATAGCCCCCGCCACGGTCTCCACAATGCCGAGAATGGAATCAAAGACATCAAAAAATAACCTGGCGGTAGCTGCCAGCGGATCATTCCACACATTCGCGAAAAATTCCGCAAATGAAGCGATCAGATTCCAAAGATTGGCAAATGTATTGTAACCGACAGAATAGATCATTCCGAAAGCAGCTCCTGTCATCCCTCCTACCTCTTCCATGCCGATTCCAAACTCCTGGGCCGACATAAGCGCCCCGGCAATCGCTGCCCCGATCAGAAGGATCGGCCAATGCACCACCGCCCAGGCAGCCGCGCTCGCAAGGGCGCCGGCCACATTGGCGGCTCCTGCCAGCAGCGCCTGTCCGTGGACAATTCCATAAGCGATGCCTATGGCGGCAAGGACCGGAAGAATCATGTCCAGGTTATCCGCCGCCCAGGAAGCGCCGGAGATCATCACATCAAAAGTATCCGCCGCCGCATCTCCCAGGACAGCCAGGGTATAAACAGACCTGTCCATGAAATCCTGGAAACTCTCACTGTTAGCAATCTCGCTCATCCTCTGGAAAACCGGCTCAAACGCCTTCAGGGCGTTATTCTGGAAAGATGTCCACAGCTGTCCGAAGGTCTTAGGCATGGACTCAAATTTTCTGTTTGTCTCATCGGCAGAAGCGAACATGGCTGCCTTTACAAGCTCCGCTGATATCAAACCCTCGCCGGCAATATCTTTCAGGTGCTTCTGCACATTCCCCACCAAGTCCTCTGCCTTCATTTTCATGCCGTCCGCCACGGCTGCCAGGACATCTTCATTGTCCTCGATATACCCTGCGATATTCTGTATGATGTTAGGCGCCTGTTCCAGAATGCTGTTGTACTCCTCGCCTCTGAGGACGCCGGAACCCATGGCCTGGGTCAGCTGCAGCATGGCTGCCTGAATGCCGGAGGCTTCTGTCCCGGCGATCGTAAACTGCTTGTTAATCTGCTCCATGAACGCCACGATCTCTTCTGTCCCGGAGAAAGCGCCTCCCGCCATCAGTCCCAGCTTCGATACCGCGTCGGCGGTAGCCTGATAGGCGCCTCTGGATCTCTCCGCCGACTGGAAGATCATATCCTGAAGCTCCTCCACTGTCTGCAGCCCGCCGCTCACACTCCCTATCTGGCCGATCACCATCTCCAGACGAGCGGAGGTGGAGGTTAACTGGTCAGACAGGTCCATGCCCGCCGCTGCTGTCTGGGCTGATGCGTAAGCGGCAACAACTCCTCCGATAGTCCGCAACAGACTGCCCGCCTGTTCCCCGCTGTTCTTCAGTTCCCGGCTGAACCGCATCTGAGAATCAATGTTATCTTCTATCTGCCTCTGCGTCTTTCCAAAGATGCCCGTCAGGCGTTCACAGCTCTCATTAACGTCCTTTATATTCCGGTCAAACTGCTCCATTCCGTCTATATTGTCGCGGATACGTTTCTCTGCCCCTCCGATCGTCTGGGACAGGCGCAGGTAGGCCTCATTTGCCGCCTGAATATCCATGCCGGACACTGCCTCATTCAAAAGCTGCTGTTCCTGCACAGCCTGACCCAGCTGGCTTCGGAGCTGTTCCAGTTCCGCGTTCATCTTGTCCGCGTCTGAGGCTTCAAAGCCGCCGCCCAGCCGCTCAACACCGGCCCCCACGGAGTTCAGCCTTTCCGCAAGCATGTTCATATCCTCCAGAGCTCTCTCCGGAAAAATGTCCACGCCCTGGGCCTTTTGTCCGATGCTTTCCTGGGCCGCTTCCAACTGCGACAGCATATCGTTGACACTTTTAAGCTCATCCTTGAACCGGCCGGCTCCGGTGCCGGTAAATACCTGGAGAGCATCCGATTTCCAGGTGGCAGGAGCTTCTGTCCGATTAGCTGTCTCCAGGCTCTTCGTAAATTCCTGTATGGCCGTGTTCTGCCTGGAAATCGCCTCTTCTGTCTTTAAGGATTGCTGTAACAGCGCCTGCTCAGATATCTGGGCCCTGGCCAGCGCCTCTGCTGCTTTTACAGCGGCCGCCGATTCTTCTCCCTGGTCGGCGGCCAGCCTGCGGTATTTCTCGGACAGCTCCTGCACCTTCTGTCCCTGAGCCTCCAGTCTTTGACTTTGGGCGGCATGGAGCATCTGTTGGGCAGCCAAGGCATCCCGCATAGAATCCATCATTCTGGAAGCGTGGACTGTTGACTGGGCAAACTGCTGATTGGATTTATCCAGCTCTCCAAACCTGTCCACAGCCCCCTGACCCATCTGTAAAAAGCGTGAAAATGTCGCGCTGAAATTATCGGCCAGTATAAAATCTTCTCTGATCTGTCCCATACATTCTTCCCCTTCTCTACTTAGGCTTTCGTTCCTTTGCTGCCCGTTCCATCATGGCAAACATCAATATTTTTTCGTTTTCCGGCCTGGACTCAAAATCCCCTGGGAAGATTCCAAGGGAGACAAAAGCAAAATAGGCTGCCTCCGTCTCCCAGTCTCCCCGATTTAGGAGTTTTTTGCCGCATGGAGTTTCTCATTTGCCGCTTTGATGTCGTTGATCTCCATGATTGCATCCTGAATAATCTGTTTTTCCCCGATAGTAAACATACGGTTTGGAACGTCATGGGGGTTCATCGTGCCGTAGTATGTGCACAACTCTGCGTCCTTGAGATCCGGTTCCACCATACACTCCACAAACATCTCATCCCCATATGCGCCGGTGTCCAGGGAACCATCTTCATTTTTGAATTTCTTGGAAATGGCCTGGTTCTCCTCTGGGGTGATGCATTTCACCACAATGGGAACCACCTTCCCGTCTTCGTCAGTGAAACGGTCTAAATATACTTTTTTTGTCCTTCCCGCCGGGGAAGGCTTTAAAAATGCGCTTAATTTTCCCATTCTATCATCCTCCTAACTGTGTGGGCGTTTTAAAAGTCTGGAGGGGTTCAAAATCCGTAAAGTTAAACGGAATCTCCTCCTGCAGATAATCTGCCGAATCGTCCAGCATGGCAATAGGGATTTTGCTCAGAGTCACATTGTAAATAGCCACCACCTGCTTTCCCACGCTGGAACCTTTGTCATCATTGGTCACCTGGAAATTTATGGTTGGAAAACGACCATTTCTCTTGTACTCAGTCAGAATTTCCAGAAACTCATTGGTGCCATAATAGATTGTCATGCTTCCGGTGTATTTCACGCCTTTTACCTTAGTCTGATTCACCAGAGCGCCGACAACTGGAAATTCAGCCGTCTGAATCTCCGCGTCAACCTGATATTTTTTGATTCCAAACAGCTCAATGTTACGCCCGCCCTTTATCATGAACGCGCTGCCCGCTTTGCCGTTGACACCATCGTTCGCCAATAAAAATGCCATCTCCTACCTCCTATTCT
Source organism: uncultured Hungatella sp. (assembly GCA_910577935.1). Taxonomy (GTDB): domain Bacteria; phylum Bacillota; class Clostridia; order Lachnospirales; family Lachnospiraceae; genus UBA3402. The sequence goes on from CAJTOT010000042.1 coordinate 11,966, forward strand.
GTCTGTATGTTGTCTGACACAGGTACGGTCATGTAAATCTTCTCAACGCTGTCCACAGGCTGCAGGCCTGAATTAATCAGCACCGCGTCTGATTCCTCCCCCGGCAGTACTGATATGTCATCCGGGACAAAGTTTTGGATTCCGTTGTTTTTCTGCATCTTGCCCAGATAATCCACAAGCCAGGCTTTGAATAGGCTCCGCCCTTCCTCGTTGTTGTCCGTTTTCCCGATATAATACAGGCTGTACTGTTTATATGCGTCGTTACAAAACTGATTCAGCACCCGCATCACGCGGTTTTTCGAGTATTCCTTGTGCTTTACGGTTGTAAAGGACGTGAGTGTATTGATATCCGAACACACCTTAACCGTATCAAAATTATCGATAAAGACGATCTCCCCGCTCTGCACCGCAAGTTCGGACTCTGTGTCGGAAAGTTTGGGCAGAGCCTCCACGGCATCCAGATACTGCGCATAAGTCAGGGACTGATTATACCTGGCACCGGCCTGCGCGCCTCCCAGCCACCAGGTTGCCTGCTGGGCAGTCAGTACGGTTCCATTAGACAATTTGACGCCATTATTTACAGAAATCACCCACTCACTATTGCACCCTTGTGCCTCCGCCATGACAGCTTGGCATTTCAGACCTACACGTTCTGAAATACGCTTTACAAAAGCAGCAATGGCCTGGATGACCGTATTATCCGTCCCGTCATAGACCAGGATATCAAACTGGTAAGGCTCGATGGCTGTCAGAAAAGCCGCATAGTCTGCCGGACCCACTGTCGGGTCTTTTCCTCCGCTTAAAGACTGCCCCGCGCTCTCCTCCAGCTCTCCGCTTCCCGAAAACTCCACCCAGCTGTTCCCGTGAAGCTCCGATATCGCCGCCACAGACTGCTCATCCGCCACAGTACCGTCCACCACCGTGACAACGTCAAGGATCCCTTCCTGATCAGGATCCCCGGACACCATCACGGTGATGTCATTTCCACGTAACCCGTCATAAAGGGCCGTAGCGGTCAGGCCTCCGATTGTGGCGGCCGCCTTTGCGCCTCCCGTTCCTTTAAGGCGATAGAGCAGGATCTTCACCGGCCCCGACGTGGTATCACTGCCCTTTACCATTTCTCTTAAGAACAACGCCTTCTCGTGGGTGATATCGTATCCGATATACGGAACCGTGTTATCCCCGGGAATAACCGTCTGGACAACCCCTGACGGTCCCCAGGAAAGCGGCTCCGCGATGGCCACCGTCCCCCGCTCCCCCGCGCCGGCGTTTAAATTCCCCTGGGACAGGGTGTTGATATACACGCCCGGCAGTGCCTTGTTCTGGCTGGTCCATGTTCCTCCTGCCATGTCATTTTCCTCCTTTCAGTGCCTTATCCAAAGCTGCCCTGGCCTCAGATATGGAATAGGCCGGCTCCGTCAGAATTGCCTTGGCGAAATCCTTCTGGTAGCCTGCCAGATGCCTGCTCCTCAAAAGTCTTTCTGTCGGATACTTTCTGTCCGGCACCCCGTCTCTTTTTAGCCGCGGCTCCGCGGCCAGGTCATTTTTCTTTGACATAAATGTCTCCTTCCAATTTCTGCATCAAAGTGATATCTTTCGGAAGCTCCACCCGCTTTCGGATATGGAACTGGTAGTGCAGCTCCATATCCTCCTCCTGCCACCGGCGCTCATAAGTCCGTATCAAAGCGGTCTGCCCGCTCCCGTCAGAGTACGGAATCAGCTCCAGCACCTCATCTAAATATTCCGCGACCTCATGAATCAGGATATTGCCGCCGACAATATTTCGCTGTTGGACAAACACAATATCTACACCCAAATCCCTCATGTATCTGTCGCCGATGTGCCCTTCGATAGTCGACGGCATGAAGAAAATAAAAAAACAGGGGAGCCCTGTTCCCTGCTGCATGGGGCTGTCATATACCGGATAGTCCGGATATCCGGCTCTCAGCACTCCGGCAAGACTTTCCACAAGATTACCCAGCGAAAAAATCACCGCGTCACCTCCCGGACACGCTTCCCCAGCTCCTTTTTCACAACCGCACGGTACCTGCCAACGGCTTTCTGCCTCATATACTTTCCCTTCACATAAGAAGTCTTCGTGCCCACCATGATTCCTCCGCTGCCGTCCGGACTCCTTTCTAAGAGGCCGGAAGTCTCATTGACCACAAGCCCCGGGACAAAATGCTTGTCCATGCGGTGCCCGTCGTTGACATAGGAGGCATACTGCATATTGTTGGCAAGGTATGTCTTCACAGCCCCGCCCGCGTAAACCGGAGTCGTCTGGCTGTCCGTCTCCCAGTGTTCTCCCATCTGACCGCTCCTGGTGTTGGTTCCGGCGATATCCGCGCCTCCGTTTGGCGGGGTATTCTCCACAGCCACCCGGACAGCCTCGATGGTAGCCCCCTCCGCCACTTCCGCCATAATCTTAGGCACGTTCTGCCCCGCCTTGCGCAGCTCCTCTAAGCGCTTTCTCATCTGGCTCCCAAAACTTGACATCTATATCACCCCCCGATGATGTTGTCCTTCAAAAGCCCCACTTCCTTGTGCTGAAGACCCGTGAGAGCTCCTCCCACCGGGTCATAATAAGCCACCGGCTCCCCCGCGATATATCTCTCCGGCCTGCTTGAATGCCCCAAGTTCCCGCCTCTGACAATCATCAGCTCGTCTCCCGCCTGAATATCCACGGACAGATCACAGGCCATCTCCTCCACGGATTGTTCCCTTGCCGCGGTGCCGGTTACGCGGGGGCCTCCGTTCTCAGGCCGGTACACCCGGCAGCGAACAGGAGATACGTTGACCTTCCGGCGTTTCTGACGGCTCACATTGCCCTCTCGCACCGTATCTGTCCTGTAAATATCCACAGTATCTGTATACCAGTTTTTAAATAAAGGATTATTAAAAATCATATGGCGTACATTCCTCCCATTCCCACCATCCGGGCCATAGTGACTAATTGGGAACCGTACTGTGTCGCGTTCCAGGCCCCCCACTTCTCAGTGCCCGCAGTGATCGCGCTGTTGTCATAACTGATGGATGTGTTCCCCATGGAAGCCGACTTAACGACTCCAACTTGGTCTGCTCCCGCGGCTGCCTGGGCAGCGTTTTCAGAAGACGGCGTATAAGTTTTTAAATACAAGGCGGCAAAATGGGCTACATAAAGCCCGGCCGCGTATTGCCACATGCTCCCCCACCGGGAGGGAAGCACACTGTCATTGGCCTGGCTGATAAAATTCCCAAGCATCTTATCCGGCACCAGGCTCTCCACAGCGGCCTCCTCCCCGTCATCCCCCGAAGAATGCTTCGTGAACTGGGGAAAATCCTCCAGGAACATCTCCTTCCTATAACTTCCCCGCTCTCCTGTCTGGGGAACATTGGAAGCCGCCGCTCTTGCCCCGACGAAATATGAGGCCATTGGATTTGTATGCTCTCCCGACCACATAGGACTGTCACTTCGGTTTTTTAGGGTTCTGTTTTCCGACAGGCGTCCCGCCGGCTTTTTCTCCTGCACCGGAAACCTCCACCCCGTCCTGCTTCTTTTCTACATCCGGGCGGATATCATTCTCCAACGCTTTTTCTCCCGCCTCCATGTCAGCCTTCTCCAGATCTCTGTCGCTGTGCCCCTGAGGCGAAAAGACCATTCCAGCCCTGATCGCGCGCCGCACCTGGCCGCTCTCCGCGACATCCTGAGGGATATCGCCGATATAGTCCTTTTTAATCAGATAAAGCGAGCCGTCAGCCCGCCTGACCATGTAATTTCTTTTTGATACGATAAACATAAGCCCCTCCTTTAGATTCCGTCCATATACATGATCGTCTGGTCATAGAAAACTTCCACCTCCGATAAATTCCCGGCATAGGCAGTATCGTAGCAGAAATTCTCCGTGTTCGGCCCCGTCATGGCGCGGGTCAGCGGCTGCAGCTCATCCATGGCCAGGTAGCGCTCTTTGTTACAGTAAGCCGCCAGACGGTCGGCTCCGTCGTCTCCGGCCCCCTTGCACCACTTGGTCGCCCCGATAAACAGATCAGAACCATTGAGAGAAGCCACATTGTTTTCCATGAGGAATTTGAGAATCGTCTTTTCCGCCAGCTCCGTCACCTTCTTGGCAGCGATATAATTGTACTGCTCATAGGGCATGATGATATGATTCGGAATCGCGTCCGGGTCATACTCCGCCCTCTCCCAGGTAGCCAGTATCACGTCATTCACATCCTGAAGAATCTGGTCGGGCGTCTTATCTTTCCACTTTGTACTGGGAGTCGCGGCGCCATTGGGGGCAGCTTCCATGATTGTCACATCGGGATCATTGACCAGGCCGGTTGTTCCATAAGAGGCGAACCCAGTATAGGTGTTCTCCTCCATATGCTTGTCATAGGTCATCCGCAGGCCGTCACGCAGAAGGCTGTCAATGTTCCTTCCGGTCATATTGCCCCGCTGCATGTCGATCCACATCACACGGGTTCCCGCGGCGATCATGTGCGCCTTAAACAGCCCTTTGGAGAAATCCGCCTGAACCATAGGGATACCGTTGGCTCCGCCGGCGTGAACGATACCTTCCCCGGATCCTCCGGCAATGCCATATCCCACCTGCATGGCTGACACGGTCTCGGCCCAGCCGCCCCCCACCCGGATCGGGATATCCCTGGTATAAGTAAAACTGGTCAGAGGGGTTCTGACCATCATGTCCCGCTTTTCCAGCTCTGAGGTCAGGAATGCCTGCCCTGACGCGATGCCCGCCGCATCCATGTTAAATACCGCGGCATTGCCGCCTTTCGCGGACTGGGTGCCGGAAAGCCCCAGATTTGATGTCCCAACATTCTTAAATGCCATGTCTCTCTACCTCCTTACGCGTTCTTAATGGTTAAGATTCTCAGCTCCGCCACTCCTGCGGCATCAGCGGTCCCTTTCCACCGGGCGTTTGTCAAGGCCACGCTGTTTCCCTCATCTGCCGCGGCCTCAAATCCGCCCACCGCAGCGCCGGGCTTGGCTTCATTCGCCTTTGTCCTGATATATACGGTTCCTCCCGGCACAGGGACGCCGTTTTGGCAGAGCACATTGACACAGCCCCGTTTCATCACCGGAACCGCCTCACCGGGGCGATATACGCCCTCGTTCTGATTCAGATAGTCGAACGTGGATTTTACTTCTCTGACCGCTACGCCCAAAAATACGTCATCGGTAGAATCCCCCGTCCAGGGCGCCGCGGCGCCGCCTGCCCCCATTGCCACAGGCGCCCCGAAGCGCACCTGTTCCGTCCCTCCCAGAGGGTGGGTATCCACCACCATATCCGGCTGCCTTGCGTAGCTGCCTGCGTAACCGTGGGGCATTGTCTTTCCGATTGTCTGTCCTCTCATCACTTAGTCTCCTTTCTTCTGTGCGGATTTAAGCTGTCATATATGGCCTGAAGCTCATCATTATCCATGGCTTTCGGCTTGCTGCCCGCCGCTCTTTGCTGAGCGTTCTGCTGGGTTGCCTTCAGGATGGCGGTCATGTCGTCCTGACTGTTTCCCGCGGTCACCAGACTGATCAAGGCGTCTGACACCGCCTTGCGCTGTGCCGGATCTTTGATGGCGGCAACCGACGGTCTCATGGCTTTGAGTATCCCAACCGCCAGGGAGCTGTCCATACCCTGTTTCCCGTCCATCTCCTCCGCCGGGACTACGCGGGAGGCCTCCCCATCAACAGGGCTTCCCCCTGTCTGCGCCGTCACAGAATCACCCGTCAGCTGTTCAATGACGGCATCGATGGAGTCCTTTGTCTTCTCCTTTTCTTTCTCCTTTTCTGCCTCTCTCTCAGCCAGCTTCGCCATCACCTTGTCGACGATCCCATCCACAACCGACTCATCTGTGGTCTCTGTCTTTTCTTCCGCCGTTTTCTCGTCCTCCTTCGGCTTTCCGTCAGACTTCTCCCCGTCGTCGTCGAACGCGGCGGCGGCATCCATGGCAAGCCTCTCGATCTCCTCCGGCGATCTGTCCTTAACGGACATCCCGAAGAGTTTGAAAAATAACCCGTTCTTCTTCATTGCTTTCCTTTCCGGCCCTTTTACGGCCTGTTGTCTGTCATTTACTGAATCTAAAATAGCAGCCCGCTTCCCGGCCCTTCCCCGGTCAACGACTGCTATGTGATTCCCTCTGATATTCTTCTGGCTGTAAGTCCCGTCTTTGTCGCGGACATAATCACACTCATATCCACAGGATATCTCCCGCTTGCCGCCCTGTATGGCATTGATCAGCTCCCTGTCATGGATGTGCAGGTCAGCCACCACATAATCCTGCCACTCTTCTATCCCCCTACGTATGACCTGAGCGTGTCCCTTTTCATAGAAGGACACATCGTCAGGCCCGATTAAATCAGGCGGGTGATCATTCGTGACAGGCTTGCCCTCAAAGGACGCGAGAGCGGCATCGGAAAATACCTCCTCCGGAGGGCGGCGCACCTTTATCACCTGCTCAGCATCAGGCCCTGCAAGCCCAATTTCCCACCCCAAGTACTCCTGATCCCCGGTGCGGGCAATAGGGACATTCCGACATATTAAAAAGCCCTCCCCAGTTTCGATCTGGTTAGGGCTTATGGTATAGCCATAGTATTGTATCATATTTTGCAGATTGCCTCCCTTTAAACCCGGTGTCATAATCCCGGCACCGTCTCTTTAAATGTCTTCAAAAAATCCTTCACCTTTGCCATTTTTGAATTATCCTGCAAAAACTCAATGCCCTTTTGCGTGATTCTCAGTTCCAGGATCTTAATTCCAAAACCGCCTCCCATGTGGGGCACGACACAAATCCCTTTGATATATCCTTCCGATAACAGGCTTTCCATGATGTTGCCCCAGTACCCGCTATTGATGCCCAACGCGTCCGGCCCAAACACGCAGGTATCAGGCCTCTCCCCCTGTTTGAAACACTCATATAAATATGTCAATATCCGATACACCATTACAAAGTAATCGTCTTTTGCCATAGTCTACCCTTTCGAGTTCTTCAATCTCATCATACGGGCGTATAACCCATCCGCCGGCGGCTCGCCATAGATTCTGTCACTTTCCTTTTCCTCAAAAAAATATCCTGGCGCGCATTCAACACCTGGCCCGGCCTTTATCATCACTTCTAAAGGGATTCTTTCTGGGAAAGCCTCGCAACAGTTTATTTCTGCTTCATCAAAATAATATTTACAGATATCGCAGTTTGGCATTCTTATCATTGCTTTTTCCACCTTTCGATGTATTTTTTTATTAACTGCCGCATACGGAAAGGAATCTTTTCTCCATTTCGATATTTTACAAATGCTTCCGCCAGAGCTTCCACCCCTTTTCCGCTTTCATCGGCATATCCTGATATTCCGCGAACAAAAGTTTTGTTTATTCTTTCAGACAGCGTTGCATATTCCTCATATGTCTTACATCCCTGAAAAGTCAATATGTGGGCCATTTCATGCGCGACGCAATCTTCCAGCTTCCTTGAGGCGAAAAAACCACTTTCATATTGTTTCCTTATTCTGCGGTCAATCTGAGTATAATCGATATCAGTATTGATAGCAAGCCCCATTTTTAAGCCTTCCTCAGTCTCATAAGGCCCGACCATAAAATATGTATTTCTCTCACGGGGTCCTAATGACTCTATGAAGATCTCCCCTATTCGGAGATCATAGTGTTTTTCTATGAGGGTGATCGCTTTCTCAATCTGGATTCTTCTGTCCTCCGTCATCCCTCTGACACCCATCACATCGTCCGGGACCTTTATCCGCATCTTGCTGATTACGGGCTTCTCTATCAATGGCTTATTTCCCTGGTATCTTTGTCTCCATTCCTGATACGCCTTATCTCCCAGCTGTTTGTGCTTTCGAAATGTCTCAAAGTCTTTTGGAATTTCATTTCCCAATACTGCCCTATATTCCTTATGCTGTCTCATGTCCCTCAGCAGCTTCTGCCTCGCCCTCTCCTTCTCCCGGTACGCCTCAATCTGCTTTTTCGTCCGGGGATCCCGGGTAATAGGGTTTGTGATGGGATTTGAAAATTCCTTATCCCTCTGTATCTGTTTCTCGCTCTTGCCGATGGTGGTATACTTAACTAAGGCGTGGAGGCAGTTCGGGTGTATATTCAGATAGGTATTGGTCAAATCCTCCGGCCCGAACGGGTCAACCTTCCCGAATGCCAGGGAAAGAGGAGGATAATCCGGGCTGGCGCCGCTTTTAGAGTACACTCTGCCTTCCAGAGGCGCGCACACCGGGCAGGTGCTCCCGATTTTCACAATCTGCCACAAATCATAGTCATCAGCAGTCAAAACCGCTGCCACCTCCGCCTGTCTGGCCGTAGTCCTCACCGCCATATTTCCGTAGCTCTCCAGGCTCCACTGTCTCCCCGCTTTGTCCACGAACGCCGTGATACCCTTGTTCCGCATCTCCCGGACAAGCTGCTCGCTGGTTATATTCCAGCCCCTGCCTGACGCCTCCTGCGCAAGCACCTGTCTCAGCGCCGCCTCCCGGAATGGGTCAGCTTCCAGGCGGGCTATGGTATACAGCCTTTCCACGGTTTTATAAGCTGTCTCTGACGCTTCCGTCAGCTCCCCCAGCAGGTTGTTGCCCAGCTGCTGGACCACAGCCGTCTGAGTGGCCGTGAGCACTCTGGCGTTGCGGTATCCGGCGGCGTGCTTGTCAGAGCGGTAAAAGATGGTCTCGATCATAGAAGGCACATAGGACCAGGACTCATCCACCATGTCCCTCAGGATACGCTGTACCCGCTCCAGGGAAGCCGCCTCGGCGTACTCCACCAGGCCCCTGCTTCGCTTTCTGGTGATCTCGTTGACCAGCTCCCTCTCCGTCCGCAGAAACAGCATCCTCATAAACGCCGTGACATCCGTTTTCTCGGGGGGCCTGATCAGCTTTGCCATTCGCTCCCCTCCTCATCTGCCCCCATGGGAACCTCCAAACCCGCCATCGGATCCGCCATCGCGCGGCTGCTGGTATAGGTCTTCCCCCTCCCCGCCTCAATGCTCTCGTCAGAAATTTTACTGAACATGCCTGTCTCGTCGGACATGGCCTGCAGCTCCTGCTGCGCCGTGGCGGAATCAATCAGGTCATTCTGGTAAGCCGCGACCACCGCGTTTGTCTTTCGGTCCGCTATCTCCGCGATCTCCTTGGCATCCGGCGTCCACATGGGCGGAAAGTCAATATCCATATCATCCGGAATCCTTCCCCAGGCCGACAGGGCCATGATGGGGAGAAGCCGTTCAATAATCCCTCTCAGCTCCGTCTCCCGGAGCCCGTCAATGTAGTCATAATAATTCTGCATGTCCGCCTCGCCTGTAGCGTTGAGCCCGGCGGGGGAGCGCCCGAACAGCTTGGTCACCGGAGTGCGCGCCGCCCCGGCCACGTCCATCATGATCCGGTCATACACGTCGGACAGGCCCGTAAATGTGTACTGGGTGTTGTGTATGGCGTCGCCCTTATTGATCACCCTGGTGCCGAAATTGCTTTCCATGATGGACTGGGCGGTAATCAGATTCCAGAAGCGGCGCTGTATTTCCGTGTTGGCGGTGCCCAAAAGCTGATCCAGGCCCTCCGTCTCCATGTAGTTGATATTCGCCCGGAAGGTCAGCGCCGCGATGTTGCCAGCCACATTGTCCCGCCGCGTCACCTCGTTGTAGATCGCCTCGATCTCCGATTCCCCCCAGTACAGCTCCGCTACCTGCTCCATCCACGGCAGCTCCCGGCCGATGAACCGGACGATCCGGCTATGGTGCACCCTGGCCGCCGCCTGCCCTGACGCCTCATCCCGAATGGTGTAAAACGCCGGAAGCCCATAATCCCGATCTTCCGGGTCCGTCACCAGCTCGTTCTCCGGATAAATCCCATTCCATCTGTCCAATACCTGCAGACCCAGGAAACTGCCGGGCATCACTGTGTCAATGTCAAGGGGCTGACTCAGATCATTCTGCCCCTTTAACAGGATCACGCCCGCCGCGCCGCCATAGAGCCGCCCCCAGTACATGCCCAGCAGAATCTTTTTTCTCACCTGGGTCTGGCGCTCCAGCTGGAGCATCTGATCAATGGATTCCGGAGCGGCGCTTGACTTGATCTCGTACCATTTACGGATCATGTCATTGGGAATCGTAGCGATAATATTCTGCACGATCCAGTTATCCCGGTACAGGCTGGTCAGAAGCTGATAGTTCTGAGTCAGCCTGGTCAGAGGATACTCTGTGGCATTCAGAAGATCCATGGTTCCGAAACCAATCCTGGCCGCCGGATTAGAAAAAGCGTCCATTGTGGAAACGGGCGCCTGCTTTGTCTGTGTTGTGTCCGCCCTGGCGCGGCGGGTGTTTCGTTTTCTGCTCATACAATCCCTATCCTCCAACTTGGCAGTATCGTCCTCACAAAGTACCGTAACGCGTCGAGCCCGTGGTCCATCTGCTTCACCGGCTTTTCCTCGCCCCGCTCCGCCGCCTTCTCATCCCACGCGTAGGACTGCATCTCCGCCTTCAGCCCCACACACGACCGATTGATCATGATATTCCCCTGAGCCAGCAGCGTGGCCACCGCCCGGATTCCGTCAAGGACCTCATTGTCCGCCGGTTTCACATAGAACCCGCGGCTGCGCAGCTCGGTTATGAATGACGCCGCCGAAGGGTCAGCGACAATCGTACACTGTTCCTCCGGCTCCGTCCCCATGAAGTCTGCCAGATCATCCGCGTACTGGGCATCGGTTTTCTGCGGGTTCCCCGTGCGCCTGGCCTCCTCCGACCGGCTGTCCCAGCGGTATTCCCTGTCTATCCATATGGTCTCCCCGTCATCCCATATCTCCAGAAACACGCAAGGGTTCGTGGTGCCGTAGTCCACGGCGATATATTTCTGCGCGATAGACTTTAAACCGATAGGGCGCTCCTCATCTGTGTAGTAGTTTGCCTTAGTGCACATGGTATAGATGAGACCCTCAGCCACAGCCCACAGGCCTTTGATGTAGCGAAGGAAGAACACACCCGCGTACATGCCGCGGTATCTGGCCTTGACCGCCTTATCCAGGCTCAGGTTATCATCCATGGTGAAGTGAAGATAAACGAGCCCTTTATCCCGCTTCTTGTCAATCCAGTTGGTCTTAAACCAGTGCGCCGGTCCTGCCGGGTTGCAGTTGAACCAGAATTTGCTTCCTGCCACAGAGCATCGGCCCGTGGCCTGGTTCACAAAGGATTCCGGCATCAGGGCAACCTCGTCAAAAAAGGCGCCCGCCGCCGTGATGCCCTGCACCAGATCCTGGGACGCCTCATCCTTTCCACCGAATATGTAAAAGTAATTGGCGCGCCCTTTCCTGGTAACCTCCAGCATGTTTGGAATATCACCGGACACATGGTATACCCAATGATAACCCCTGCTTGTCAGCATCAGCTTCAGGTTCTGCAGTACGTTGCGTTTAAAGGAACTGATGGTCTTCCCCGCCATGATGAAGTTCTGGCCGTCAAATCTCTTCATGGCCCAGAAGACAAAACCCAGGGACATGGCCACAGTCTTGCCTGAACGAATCGCGCCATCCGCGATAATGCCGTTGCAGTCTTTCACAGGACTGCTTTCCATCCACCAGTTCATTACCTGGCGCTGTTTCCTTGAGAAAGGTTTAAACTTAAATGTCGGGGTCTTCTTCTTCTTCATCTTTCTGATTCCACCCCTCCCAGTCTCCTGAACCACTCAGAGCCTCAAGGAAACCGTCGTCCGGTTCTTCCTCATCCTCTGTCCCGCCCGCGGCCCTCGCGGCCATCTCAACCCGTTTCCTCTCCAGCTCAATCTGGGCATCGTCAAATCCAAACTTATGCAGGGACTCAATCGCCCGCTGTTTCCTGGCCTGAACCCGGGTCAGGGCTTCCTCGATGGCCTGTATCTGTCCCAGCTTGCCCTGGTATTCCTTCAAGTCTGTTTCCTTGTCCTTCTCCATTCCATACCTGCGGCTTACCAGGGTCATTCCTTCAACCAGCTCTCCGTTTTCCAGATGCGCCGCGGATTCTTTTACGGCCTCAATCCGTTTCAGCATACGCCGCTCCCGGACAGTAAGGAGCTGGATCTCCTGGAACAGGAGGGTGTGCTTATCTGCCGGCATGGACCCGGCCAAGCGCCGCTCCTCCTCGTCCAGGCAATCAAAAAGGAGAGCCTCGAACTCTCCTGTGGTGACTGCGTTTTTATTTTTATGCGGAGCCGCTCCTCCTCTGCTGCCGGCAGCGTTACGATTGCCTGGCTGGCCTCCTCTGTGTTTCGCAACGTTGCGTTTTGTATTTGCAACGTTGCAATCCCATTTATATCGATTCTTCCAACTCCGAACCGTTCCCTCTGGAACTCCCAAAAGCTGGGAGATCTCAATCAATTTCTTGCCTGACAAAAACAGTGCCTTAGCCTGCTCCGTTCTGGCATCTGGTGCCCTTGCCAAGCATCACCACCTCTCATTCGTGTTTGTTTTCGTTTTTGGAAAAAGGAAAATGTCAATGGAGGGAATCGAACCCCCAGTCATGTATTGCGTCCAATACCGCTTGCCCTCAATACTCACACTATCCATTCCAGATCATGCGCACTTTCTTAAAATTTCCTGTGTTTTCTTGTGCATCATTGACCATAAACAAAATCAGCCACCGGGCGCAAGACTCCGGCAACTGATTTTTCACGATACCATTATAGCACAGAGAAAAGACACCCTATCTCTAGGATGCCTTTTTCCGCCTGGAATGTCTAGATGGAGAGTCCTAAACCAGGCCTGTTGGCGGTCTTCGCGTACGCCGGCGCACCGCCTGAGCCGAGCCGGCAGCCAGGCTGTGACACCCGGCTGCCGTATCTGTAGGGAGGGCTGGAAAATTAAAATGATTTTTCACGATACCATCATAGCACATCTAAATGTGTTTTTGTGTGTCATCTTCAAGATATCTCTTCTCAAATTCTTGCAATGCATCACCATGGATATGTCTTATATAGTTATAATCATAATTCATTTCAACAGCGATTACTTCAAGCCGTTTATTCTCTATATACCGTTTATGCAGAACTTCAACATAATTCACATCTCGCAATTCCTGAATCTGACCGATTATCTTATGTTTTAAATCTATATAAGTATCTATCAGACTGTTTATTTCAGCATCAAGATCAAGCATCTTGTTTATAAGATGCTCATACTGCGCACTGCTGGGAGGGCTTGTCTGGATCCGTTCCTTAGAATAATTGAAACTACCTATACTTGTTGCCATCTCAAGCAGTTCTGATTTCTCTCTAATCCGCTGATCGATATTCACATTGGCTTTCCGCACCTGCTTCAGATATTCTTTTGCCGTCACACACACTCTCTCCTCATGATAAACGAAATCTTTTTTTACCCAATCGTCTCTGCATCCGCATTTATCCCTGCCTCAGCTCCCTCACTTTGTTCTTTAGCCGGATCACGTTTAAACCGGCCTCCGTCAGATCGGGATCCTCAAACCGGTAGTCCAGCCTCGTCAGCGCCGCGTTCTCTCCCCTTGTGACCAGTATCAGGTTATCAATGTCACAGTTCAGACGGTCAGAGTCCTTGAATGTCACCACCATCCCTTCCGGTACCGGCCCATTGCGCTCTTCCCACACGGCCCTGTGGAGAAATTCCCACCGCTCCCACAGGGCCCCCTCCATCTGCCTCTTCCTCAGCTTGTATCCATAGGAATTAACCACGATGCTGCCGACCGGGAGCTCATTTTGGGGCCTGTCTCCTTTTTGGAAGCGGGTAGCCTTGGTCCTCTCAATGGCCTCCGGACTCATGTAATCTTCCTGCCTCAGGCCTTTGTTGCCGGGCGGGCGCCCCTTCTGGAACCAGCCCTTGCAGCCGGACCGGATGCCGTGGCGCTGCCGGAACTGCTTCATCATCCCCTGGGTGAAGCTGGTCCCGAACTTCTCATTGACCATCTTGGCCATCTCCCTGGAACTCACGCCCCAGGAATTGTCCCTGACAAACTCATACAGGCCCTTCGGGTATCTGGTCTGGTATTTCCAGTATTCCTCCTTTGTCCACTGCTTTTTGCCATTCCGGTAGCCGTGGTTGCCCCTGAACGACTTCATGCTGCCGGCTGTGAACGATGTCCCAAATTTCCGGTTGCAGGCTTCCGCCAGCTCCTTATCCCGCAGTTTGGGGGCCCACTCTTTTACGAAGTCATGTACTTCCTGGGGATACCGGCCGGCCTCCATCATTCCTTCCCCCCTTTCATGGTGAGCATGACCGGCGCGTTCGCTTCCCTGGCGCTCTTATACCCATACTCGTCCATATGTACCATGGTCTTATAAGCCAGCTCCGCGTTCTGTATGATCTGCCCGGCGACCTTCGTCATGCCCTCGGCCCTTTTGAGTTCCCTGTCAAGCTCCTCATCGGTCAGGTCGTCATTGTTGAGGCGCTCCATGGCCTCAAAAAGGTGGTTGTTAAGATCCTCCAATGTATTTTTCATCCCGCCGTTCTCCTTTCCCTCACATCTGTCATTTCACCCGCGGCTTGTACACCCTCTCACTCACGAGATACTCCTCCTGCTTGCGCTGCTGCCCCAGGAGCTGCTCCATCCGTTTCAGGGTATCCCTGGGCCCCTTCTCCCCGAAGAACTTAACCAGAAGCTCATACAGCTGAACCTCGTTCTTATTCCTCCGCCGCTCCCTGCGGCTCTCCTGGAATTCCCTGGCCACGCGGTACAACTCCTCCTCATCCGCGGCAAACTCAGCCTGATGAGCGAAATCCTGGAGCCGCCTGTCCTCCCGGTTGACCATCTCATAAGCCAGCTGGTACCTGGAATCACACTCCCTGACAAAATCAAGGAGCTCCTTCAGCCTCTCCGACGGCATCTTCTTTATCTCCGGCATGGTCCGTCACCTCCTCCCGGTCCGGATGCCGGCTCACTAGGAGCCGCCTCTCCATCTCTTTTATCAGCTCTGTCAGCGCCATAATCTCTCCCCCATCAAATCCCTGATTCCAGCCTCCATTAACCGTTGGAGCTGATGAAATCCATATTGATCAATCGGTACTGCGGTGACCGGTCATACTTCCGCACGATAATCCCCTCCTTCTCCAGCTTTCTCATATGGATATGTACCGTGTTTTTCGTTATGCCCACACCTTCCGCGATCTCATCATAGTTGGGGTAAAACAGCTTCTCCCTGTAGTAACCGATAATAAACTTTACAATCATTTCATCCGTTCCGGACATCTGCATATTCTCCTTATTCGCTGTCTATCCTCTGTCCGCAGGCTTCCTTGGCGTGATCCTCAACTTACTCCGCCTCCACTCTATCAAATCTGGATTGTCGATAATGTTGCCAATCACCTCGCCCCAGTACTGGACCTCGTTGAGGATTATGGGCACATAGCCAATACGCTCAATGCGAAAACCGCCATCACGTTCCATGTAACGCACCTCCGCGGGCAGGCCCTTTTTATTTGATCCCGGGATCTCCATGATGTCGCCCTCAAAAATCCTCTTTCCGTTCCTGTCTGACAGGCCTGTGTACTGGCAGACAGTCTCAGGCACCACTTCAATCCATTCAGAGTATCTTTCATCAAATCCGTGGTCTGAGTCATATACAGGAAGAATGTAATGACGCCCTC
>CAJTOT010000043.1:0-3928 GCA_910577935.1 uncultured Hungatella sp.
TCAGTTCATGCAGAATAATATAGCGAAAATCCTTTTCGGGAATATCCGCGCTGGGCAGTACGATACATGGATGGAAAAATCCAATCAGCAGCGGGGAGGAAACCAACGGATTGACACATAACTCAATCGGCTTTTTAATACCTGACTGTTCCGCAACAATAGAAAGCCGGTTCAAAAGTTCAATGTCAGGAACCGGGGTTAATCCAGCCTTGACATATCGCGCAAAGCCCTGATAGATTGTTATTTTCCGTATCAGCAGCCCCAGCGCGGCCATCAGCCAGATATGATTGATTAACAACACTCCAATATCCTGAAGCGGGTGGGCGGCTGTTACATCATCCGCCGGACTATTCACCGTTTCATTGCGCCGCTCCGCCCCAACAGCGGGAGCAAATTTGCCTTCCGGAGCGTTTTTTGGGGACTGGTGCTGCGGCGGTAAAGGAGCAGCCTGGGATATTGCCTGATCGACAGCCTGATATGTCTTTCCCATCAGGCTTGCTTCCGGCCCGAACGGAAGCAGCAGCCGTGCAACAACAACCAGCCAAATGTAATACTGCCATTGCCGGCTGATTTTGTTTTTCAAAAAACGTTTTCCCAAAAGCAGAGCCAGAATAAGCAAGCTGCCGGAAAAAGACATGGACAGGAAAATTTTCAAAACCGCGTTCATTGCTGCCCTTTTCCTTTCTCCAGCAGCCTTTTCAATTCCTCGTATTCCTCGTCTGCCAGGAGGTCGCCCATAATCAGATTGGAAACCAGCCCCTTTGCGCTTCCCTCATAAATCTTATCCAGGAAATTTTTTGTCTGCGCTGTCTGGTATTCCGCCTCCGAGACAAGCGTGGTATATTCGTTGCGGCGTCCGACTTTCTTGGCGCTCAGAAAGCCCTTGTTCATCATCCGCGACAGGAGTACGATTAAGGTATTCTTTTGACACGGCTTGCCTCTGGCAGCCAGCCCATCCATGATATAGGGGAACAGCGTCACCTCCGACCGGTTTCCCCATACGATTTTCATAATTTCAAGTTCAGCGTCGGATAATTGCTGTAGCATGATTTAGCCCTCCTTATTGTATAACAAGATGTTGACAATTGAAATATAACACAACGTCGTTCTTCTGTCAAGTGCGTAATTTTACAGAAGAAATTAGGAATACACAGTCTCTGCTATTACGGAATTCAAGGGGCGCCCCCCCAAACCCGTCTGGGACTTTATACAAAAACACCGCTCCGATTTTTGCCGGAAGTGAGGGCTTTTCTTCGGAAGATGACTGGCACAAAGGGCTGGAACCGGACCGGCAGGGAAAGGTGAAGGACACGCTGGACAATCTGGTGCTGGCGATCCGCTATGACAAGAGGGGAATTTTGAGCTTTTAATGAGGGCGGTTTTCTGGTATACTAAACGGTATAAATATAGAGTTGGAGGGCAGTAATGAAGCAGGGAAGAATCATTGCGCTCACAGGATCACCGGGAACCAGTCGGCGAATATGCGGAAGATGTGTTTTTGGGGGAGTCTGGTGGATTCCATGGTATACCGTAGGAAGCAGGCTGGACGGGGTGGACATAAGAAATATTTGAAAGGCGCGGAAAATGGACCAGAATGTATTATATTTTTTTGACAGGAAGCCGGAAGCGCTGCCGCTGTATGAAGCTTTTGAACGAAAAGTTTTGTCCGCAGTGGACGGCGTGAAGGTAAAGGTACAGAAAACGCAGATTGCTTTTTCCAACAGACATCATTTTGCTTTTGTTTCCTTCCTGCCTGTGCGGAAAGCGAAGGAGCGGCCGGAGGTTTATATTGTTGTGACCTTTGGGCTTGGATACCGTGCCCGATCCCCGCGCATAGACGCGGCGGTGGAGCCGTACCCCGGACGCTGGACCCATCATGTCCTGCTCTTCGGGACAGGGGAGGTTGATGATGAACTGATCGGGTGGGTGAAGGAAGCGGCGGCCTTTTCGGCCGGTAAGCGCTGAACCGGCCGGGTCGGCAGAAGCAGTGTCAGAAATATGGATCAGGGGGTGTATCTTATGGAAAATGAGAAAGTATATCAGATGGATTTTTCAAAAGTGTATTATCTGCTTGTGAGCAAGGCGGAGAAAAAAGGGCGGACAAGGCAGGAGGTTGACCAGGTGGTCCGGTGGCTTACCGGGTACAGCCAGGCGGAACTGGAAGAGATGCTGGAAAGGCCGGTGTCTTACGGGGATTTCTTCCGGGATGCCCCGGAATTGAATGAAAACAGGAAACTGATAAAAGGCGTGGTCTGTGGTGTAAGGGTGGAAGATATCGAAGAGCCTCTGATGCGGGAGATACGTTATCTGGATAAACTGGTTGACGAGCTTGCCAGGGGGAAGGCCATGGATAAAATACTGCGTAAGTGAAAACAGGATATAGGACTGCTATAGGGCATCTCTTCGGAGGTGTCTTTCTTTTGTGTATTTTTAGTAAGTGTCCGCCTGGAAAAGTTAGGATAGAAGCCGGGACCGCGCTCCATTGCCAATAAGACTTATCATGTATCTATTATGGAGCAGAAATGAAAAAAATCAACCGGTCCCGGGCGCGAAGCATATGCCCATTCGTTCCCGATACCTGCTGGGAGTCTCCCCGAATTCCTTTTTAAACAGTTTTACAAAATAGTTGGAATCCAGAATCCCCACCTGTTCGCTTACCTGGTGGATGGAAAGCCTGGTGTTGGCCAGCTTCCACGCGGCCTGGCCCATGCGTATCCTGGCAAGGTAGGCTGTGGGGGTCAGGCCGGTTTCGGCGTGGAAGCGGCTGGTCAGGTAGTTGGGGGACACATCCAGCTCTCTTGCCAGGGCGGCCACGGTGATACACTGGGAGTAGTGGCGCTCCATGTGGTAGACGGCGCTTAAAATAAGGCTGCTGTAGCCTTTTGTCCTGCGGTCGTAGATGATCTGGCAGTATTCGCTGATGAGCCGCTCGTGCTCTTTGTTGATCTCCTCAATGGTGGAAGCGTTCCTGATGATGGAGGCGCTTTCGCCGGAGATCTTGTCGTTTAAGACTGCCGGGATTCCGGCTTTCATGGCTGCCATGCGGATGACGGTTCGGGTGATGGCGGCTGAGGTTCTGGCGTTTTCTATGGTGTATCCGATATTTTTGGGATTTCTTGTATATGCCACGTAATTGTGGAGGTCCCGCCAGTTGGCGATGGCGGCGAAACGGTTTCCCAGACGGATATTTTCCATGAGACGCTGTTCCGCGGCATAGCGTTCGGTTACCAGTTCGGAGTAGGGCCGGAGGGTTTCCTGGTCGCCGGAGTCGGGAAGGCCGTGGTCCTGGCAGTTTAAATCCCGGACTTCCCAATCTTCCCGGCCAAGCCCTAAGTTCTTCAGAAGGCACCTTGTCAGGTGGAGAACCTGCCTTTCCTCCATAACGGGAAATGGGCTGCGGTATGCCAGGTAGTCGGTGACAGGAAGGCGCAGGGAGCCCAGACCCCGGAACAAGGCATGGCAGTCAGCCACGGTCAGAAGTTCTGTGCAGAAGGGGCCGAGGGCCAGGGGGACCTGGTCCGCCTGGGTGAAAATGAAGTGGATTCCCAGGGGATCGGTGAGGTGGACGATCCGGCCCGGGCTTAGGTGGGCCAGAAGGGACTCCAGAGCGTCCGGAGTCAGGTAATTCTGGACAGGGTGGAACTGGTAGGTGGCGCAAAACAGGGCCTGCTGCCTCGCGCCGGACAGCAGAGCCGCGGGAACCTGAGTCAGGTCCTGCAAAAAGGAACAGGCTTCGGGGAGTGTCATGGGGGCCTCCTTTGTATGTCTTGTATCGTAGTATTTTTCTAAATAGTATAGATTTATTCTAACAGAAAATCCTCCTGTCTGCTATAGTATATTGTATTTAGCAAGCACGAACGTTACTGTTCAGATAGGTCTGCGCACTGGCTGCGCTGACCGTATGATAACCTGGGCGGGCAGGCAAAAA
>CAJTOT010000043.1:4009-27323 GCA_910577935.1 uncultured Hungatella sp.
AGGCGATGTGGGATGGGAAAATCCTGGTTTTGCGGTGTCTGATGGATGAGGGGTTTAAGACAGCCGGGGAGCTGGCCAGGCTGTGGGGAGTCAGTGAGAAGACAGCGAGGGTGCGGTTAAAGGACATGAAACCAGAGATCGAGAGCCGGGGCGGGCGGCTGGTCTCCAAAAAGGGGCAGGGATTTCTGATTCAGACAGAGGACAAGGGACGGTTTGAGAGATGGCTTGAGGAGCTGAAGGCGGGAGAAGGGGGAGGGATTCCGGACACGCCTGCTGACCGGGTTGAGTATCTTCTGGCCATGCTGTTAAACCGGGAGGATTATATTAAGTTTGACGATATCTGTGAGTTTCTTTATATATCCAGAAGCACCTTGTCCGGAGAGATGAGGCAGGTGGAGGAGAGGCTTGGGAAGTTTCACATTGAGCTGGAGAGAAAGCCGGCTTACGGGGTCCGGATACGGGGGCAGGAGTTTGATATCCGGCGGTGTCTCATGGAGAACCGGAAGAGGGTGGAGGACCGGTACACCCGGCAGGAGAGGAAGCGCGATATCAAAAACCAGGACATGGCCCGTTTTTTGCTGGAGCGGATGAGGGCGGAGAACCTCCGCTTTTCGGAGATGTCGTTTGAGAGCATTCTGGAGTATATTCATGTGGCGGCCGGGCGTATGGAGAGAGGCCGGGTGATCCTTGAGATGCCGGAGGTTCCCTGTGACTTGGGACAGGAGGAGCGGCGGCTGGCGGCTGGGATCATGGAAAAGATCCGGAAGGAAAGGGGTGTCCCGGCGGAGGAGGCGGAGATCCGGTTTCTGGGAATCTTTTTGGCGGGAAAGGGGATCCACGGCTCAGGGAAAACTAATTTCGTCATCTCGGAGCGGGTCGACCGCATGGTGATGGACATGCTGGAATCGGTGTATGAGGCTTTTCACATGGAGTTTCGGGATAATCTGAACCTGAGAATGATGCTGAACCAGCACCTGGTATCTCTGGATATCCGCATGAGATACGGGATAGAGGCAGACAATCCTCTTTTGACGGGGATTTGGCAGAAGTATCTCCTGGCCTATTCTGTGGCTGTCCAGGGAAGCGGCGCTTTGAAGAAATATTACGGCAGAGAGATACCAGAGGAGGAGGTGGGATTTCTCGCCTTTTTGTTCGCCCTGGCTTTAGAGGAGCGGGAGAACCGGATCGAGAAAAAGAATGTGCTTCTGGTGTGCGCCAGCGGCCGGGCCAGCTCCCAGATGCTTCTCTATCAGCTGAAAAAGGAGTTTGGAGGTTATCTTGACCAGGTGTTTGTGTGCAATGTGTATGAGCTGGAGGATTTTGATCTCGCTGGTGTGGATTATATTTTTGCCACGGTTCCCATCTACAGGGATGTGCCGGTTCCGGTTATTGAGATCCACGATTTTCTGGAGTACGGGGATCTTCTGGCGGCCAGGAGGACCCTGGAAAACGGGGACCGGCAGTTTCTCCTGGAGTTTTACCGGAGGGAGTTTTTCTTTTCCCGTGTGAAAGGGGAGACCAGGGAGGAAGTTATTGAAGAGATCTGCCATAAAATCAGGGACTGTTATCCCCTTCCGGAGGGATTTGCCGCCTCTGTTCTTGAGAGGGAGGAACTGGGGGCCACGGATTACGGCAACCTGGTGGCCATCCCTCACCCGGCCAGGGTTATGGTGGAGCGGAATATTGTGGCCGCGGCGATTCTTGACAAACCGGTTAAGTGGTTCAGGAACCAGGTTCAGTTGGTGGTTTTAGTGGCTCTTACCAACAGTATGGAGGAGAAGGTACAGAAGTTTTATGAGATCACCTCCCGGGTGTTGCTGTCGCCGGAGAAGGTGGGGGAGATCATTGGGAGCAGAAGGTATGAGACTCTTTTGAAGGTGTTTTTTGAAGCGGAGTGACAGGCTGCCTTATGGTTTATGGGGGTGGAACGGAATTTTACCGGAAGCGAGGCGGTAATAACCTCAATGGAGGTGTCCCCGGGATTTTGATAGAATACAAGCTGTGATGAGCGGAAGTCAGAAAGTGAGGTGGAAGGCATGAGCGAGGAGGAGAGGAGGATTCTCCAGCTGGTGATCCAGGGAGGCGACGCCAGGTGCGCAGCCATGGAGGCTATTGAGGCGGCAAGGGAAGGGAAATTTGCCAGGGCGGAGGCTCTCTTAGAGCAGAGCGGCCAGGCCCTGGCTCTGGCCCACAGCGCGCAGACCGACATGCTCCAGGAGGAACTGGGCAGGGAGCAGGGAAACGTCACTCTACTCATGGTTCACGCCCAGGACCATCTTATGAGCGCCATCACGGTCCGGGACCTGGCCAGGGAGATTGTGGAATTGTACAGAAGGGAGGAGAGGACGAGATGAAGATCAGGCTGTTTTGTGTGGCGGGTATGTCCACCAGTCTTCTGGTAAACCGCATGAGAGAGGCAGCGGCAAGGCGGGGAGAGGACGTGGATATCAGAGCCTACGCGGAGTCCGATATGGAGAAGTGTCTTGACGGCGTCGATGTGGCCCTTCTGGGGCCCCAGTCCCGGCTGGCCCTGAAAAAGGCCCGGACCCTGTGTGAACCCAGGCGGATTCCAGTGGCAGTGATCCCTGTGGCTGTCTACAGTGAGATGGACGGGGAGAAGGCCCTGGATTTTGCCAGAGAATCGCGAGCTAACATACGAGGAGGGAAAAAAAATGAATGAGTTTATGAACAAGCTGGAGGCGGCGTTGGACAAATACATGACGCCTGTGGCGGAAGTGCTCAACAACAATATCGTCATTTCTGGAATCAAAGACGGTATGATGTCAACGCTTCCGGCTACCATGATTGCCTCAGTGGCGCTGATCTTAAGCAGCTTTCCGTATCTGGATCAGTTTTGTCCGCCGCTGTCCGCGGCTTTCCGGACATTTTTCGGCCCCATCAACGCGGCTACCCTGGGGCTCATCGCTCTGTATGCCCTTTTGGGTACTGCCTACTATTACAGTGAGGGCAGAAAGGTGGACAAGTTTTACGGGATCACTACGGCGGTGATCTGCTTCCTTCTGGTGACGCCCTTTGAGAAGGCCACAGAGGTGGCTGTAGGTGAGGAGAAGATCGCCACAGTGGTCTCAGGGGTCATCGACACTGGTGTTCTGGGGGCGGGAGGTATCTTCCCGGCGCTGATCGTGGCGATTTTGTCCATCTCCGTGTTTGCCTGGCTGGAGCATAAGAACCTGACCATCAAACTGCCGGATACGGTACCGCCCAATGTGATGAAGCCTTTTTTGGCAATGATCCCCATGGGTGCCACGGTGCTTCTGTTTATGGCTATCCGGCTTTTGTTCCAGCTGACGCCTTACGGAACCCTGTCCGAGTGTATCAGCGCCCTGATCACCAGGCCGTTTTTGAACCTGTCCAACAATATCTGGGTGTTTATGTTCCTTATGTTTATCGCCCAGGTTCTGTGGTTTTTCGGACTTCACGGAACCAACCTGATCCTGACTCCCATCTGGCAGCCGGCGGCATTGGTGGCCATGGCCATGAATCTGGAGGCCTACAACTCTGGCGCGGCGCTGCCCTTCCTTATGACCGCCGCTTTCCGCGTGTACACCAACCACTGTAAGCTGTCGGAGATTGTGGCCCTGTGTGTTCTGGGCAAATCCCAGCGGGCCAAGGCCATGAAGAAGACCATCCTGGTTCCGGCTATTTTCAATATCCACGAGCCCTTTGTCTTTGGTCTTCCGGCGGTTATGAACCCTACGATTTTTATTCCGTGGATTTTGAGTGAGCCTCTTCAGGCAGGTCTGGCCTACTTTTTGATGAAGCTTACAGGGGCTATCCCCATCTATGATGTGCCCTGGACCACGCCGCCTTTCTTAAAGCAGCTGATCGCCACCAACTTTAATCCCTGGGCCGTGGTGATTACCTTTGCTACCTTTGCCTTTGGATTCCTTCTGTGGATGCCCTTTATCAAGATGCTGGACAACCAGTTCCTTAAGGAAGAGGCGGAGCAGAAGTAAGCGGCAGGGATGGAAAAATTTCAGGGTGCCGCGTACAGGAGCTCACAGCCTGGCGGCGCCCTGTTTGGTTAGAAGGCGGGGATCATGAGGGTAACAAAGGAGCAGAAGGCCTGGGTGGATAAAGAGCTGTTTATGTGGTAATTTCATGAAAGAAATCATAATGAAGAAGGAGAAGACAGGAGATGTTGGAGTATTCGGTATTATATCCGGTCAATACGGTGAGCCGTCAGGTTCTCAGCCTGGATGGCATGTGGAGATTTAAGATTGACTGGGACAGCGCTGGCAGAGAGGAAAAATGGCAGGAGGGACTTTCAGGATTTGACATGATCCCGGTTCCCGCCAGCTTTCAGGATTTTTATACTGACAAGGAGATCCGGGAGTTTGTGGGGGATGTGTGGTATGAGACCGATGTGATGGTTTCGTCGGTTTATAAGGAAAAAGGGATTTTTCTCCGGTTTGGCTGCGCCACTCATTTTGCCCAGGTGTATGTAAACGGACAGCTGGCCGGGGCCCACGAGGGGGGATTTTTGCCGTTTTCCATGGATATCTCCGGGCTGGTGGAATTTGATAAGAAAAACCGGATATCTGTGGTGGTGAACAATGAGCTGTCCACGGCCAACCTTCCCTGCGGGGCCACAATTACCTTGAAAAACGGGAGAAAGAAGGCTGCCCCCTATTTTGATTTTTACAATTATTCCGGGCTTCACCGCTCCGTGAACCTGGTGATCTGCCCGAAGGAGTACATTTTCGATTACAGCACATCTTATGAACTGGAGGGAGCTGACGGGAAGGTTCACTACCAGGTGGAGACTGTGGGAGAGGGCCAGGTGGAAGTGGAGCTTCTGGATGAAGAGGGCGCGTCCGTGGCCAGGGGACAGGGAAGGAAGGGCACCCTGGTGGTGAGCAATGCCCGGCTCTGGCAGGTGCGGAACCCGTATCTGTATACTATGCGGATTCGTCTGTGCCGGGATGGGGCGCTGATAGATGAATATGAGGACCAGATCGGCATCCGCACTGTGGAGATCAAAGGGACAAAGTTCCTGATCAACAAAAGCCCCGTGTATCTGAAAGGCTTTGGAAAACATGAGGACAGCGATGTGGCGGGGCGGGGCTTTAATATCTGCGTGATGAAGAGGGACTTTGAGCTGATGAAATGGATTGGGGCCAATTCCTTCCGCACATCCCATTATCCCTATGATGAGGAAATCTACCGCATGGCGGACAGGGAGGGATTTCTCATCATCGACGAAGTGGCGGCTGTGGGGCTGTTTAAGAGCACCAGGAATTTCGTGGACGTCACAAGCGGCAAGGTCACATGCTTTTTCTCCCTGGATACCATTCCCCAGCTCCTTCGCCGCCACTTGAGGGACATTGAGGAGCTGATCGCCAGGGACAAGAATCACCCCAGCGTGGTGGCCTGGAGCCTTCTCAATGAGCCGGAGACCACCACTGATGAGAGTGTGCCCTATTTTGAGAAGGTGTTTGCCCACGCGCTGGCTCTGGATCCCCAGAAGCGGCCAAGAACCTTTGCTGAGATCAAAAACTCAGGGCCTTATATCTGCAAATGCCACCGGTTCAGTGACTTTATCTGCCTAAACCGTTATTACGGGTGGTACATCAAAGGCGGATATGAGATATCCGACGCTTTCGAGGATTTTCGGGAGGAGATGAGGCAGTGGAAGGAAGTGGAGCCTGACAAGCCGTTTATGTTTACCGAGTACGGCGCCGACACCTCGGCCATGGAACACAAGCTCCCGTCGGTGATGTGGAGCCAGGAGTATCAGGAGGAGGTGCTGGAGCTGATTCATCAGGTCTTTGATTCCCTGGATTTTGTGGTGGGGGAACAGGTGTGGAACTTCGCGGATTTCCAGACCACAGAGGGGATCATGAGGGTCAACGGCAACAAGAAGGGAATCTTTACCAGGCAGAGACAGCCTAAGGCAGCGGCCTTTTTGCTGAAAAAGAGGTGGGAGAGCCTGCCGGTGGATTATAAGGGGGAAGGATTCCCCCGTACCTGCATAGGATGATTTACAGCGGAATATTCTGTCAGATTGATAGCTTGAGAACCGGATCTGAGACAGAGAATAAGATATGGAATGAGCTCTCTGGCGGCGTGATGCTGTCAGAGAGTTCTTCATTTTTTGAGGTGTAAAAGGATTTAGAAAATAATCCATGTCCAGAAGGTCCTCCTCTCTCATGCAGCGGATGTCCTTGGACGGGTCATGCCTTTAAAGCATGAATTGAGATGCAAAATGAGTATGAGTGTTCATATTGACATAATGTCAGAGTAAATGTAAAATTACGGGAATGACACAGTGTCAGAATGATAGGCAAAGATAGTGCCTGAAGTGAACGGGACAGGCGGACAAGGAGGTAATGAGAATGCAGGCAAAAGCACCAGAAACAAAGCCTTTTGGAGAAGAGGCCTTCGCCCCATCAAACTTGATCCGGTACTTAGCGGCTTTAATATGCCGCTGCTGATCAAGGTTCCCATTACGGAGGAGGTGCCCCATGTGGATGCAGTTCAGGTGGGAAATGTAACCGTAACTCTGACCCCGGCGGATCATGCATGGAAGAATGAATCCCCGAAGCACCATACAAGAGATAAAATGGAAGATTACTGCGGATTCTGGCTGGATACGCCGGATGGCAGTATCTGGGCCGTGGGAGACAGCAGACTGATGGAGGAGCAGCTCCATATGCCCTGTCCAGATGCCATGCTCTTTGATATCTCGGACAGCAGATGGCATATCGGGTTGGACGGGGTGAAAAAAATAGGGACTTTAGGAATCTCTTTCGTACCTGTCTTAGAGGGTGAGCCGCCGTCATGCGGCCATCTGACGAAAGGGCATCTTGCGAGATCAGGCGCGGAGTGATTCTGAAAGAGTCTGTTTGACAAAAGGAGGCCATATGAAAAAGGTATTATATCTTGTACGGCATGGCCAGACCATGTTTAACCGTCAGAAGCGGATACAGGGCTGGTGCGATTCTCCTTTGACGGATACAGGAAAACGTCAGGCGGATGCGGTAAAAGATTATTTTGAGAAGAAAGAGATACGATTTGATCATGCATACTGTTCCACAAGCGAGCGGTGCAGCGACACCCTGGAACGGATCACGGGTATGCCTTATACCCGGATTAAGGGATTAAAAGAAATGTTCTATGGAGAGCTTGAGGCTGAGAGTGAGCGCCTGGCCAGCCGTGACCCGGTGGAATGCGAGACTTATTATCTGCGTTTTGGAGGCGAATCTTCCAATACGGTGAAGGACCGCATGATTACAACCTTAACCCGGATTATGGAGAAAGCAGATCACAGCTGTGTTTTGGCTGTCAGCCATGGAGGGGCCAGCTATAATTTTCTCCGGGGGATCGGGACAGATATGAATCGGTTTGCCAAAGGGGTGACCAACTGCTGCGTATTTGTACTGGAATATGAGGAGGGCAGATTTACCTTGCTGGATTACGTGCCTAATCCAATAGTCAATTAAAGGGGCCGGATATTTATTTTTTTGCAAATATACTGAAAACCGGTGATGTGATTGGCAGATATCTGTCAATTAAGATCAGGTTATCTACTGCCAGTAGATTTACAAACCGGAAGGGATGGGTTATAATGTTCACATCAGGAGAGAGGAGAGAAAAGCGATGACAGCCATGTTCATGACCAGCAGATGCAGAAAGCAGCAGCCGAAACGCGCTTACGGGAAGCGTGCATTTGTGATGGGTTCATGGATAAGCGGGGCGACAGGGCTGACAGGTTCGGATTCCGGGCATGGGAAGACCGGGATCTGACTTTTGTAAAACCATAGGCCGCTTATCCGTGACGGGTAGGCGGTTTTTCTTTTCCAATCATGCGCATATAGCTTAACTGGCAGAGCAGCCGGCTCTTAACCGGCAGGTTCAGGGTTCGACTCCCTGTATGCGCATCAGGCGTGTGTAACTCAGCTGGCAGAGTAACCGGCTTTTAACCGGTAAGCCGTGGGTTCGAGCCCCACCGCACGCTTAAGAACAGCAGAAAGGGGAAAATGGTTATGTGCAGACGCGGCACACGAAAACGCCATAAAAATAAGAAGCAGCAGGACGCTTGTGAGAAGCGTCTCTTTGGCATATCCTTATGACGCTTAAAAGCTGGAGCAGATATGCCGTTATGCGGGTCTCAGCAAGTCAACTCTGCTGCGCGCCTTTATAAAATCAAAGGGCGTCACGCCGTACCGCTATCTTGAGACAATCCGCATCAATGAAGCAAAAAAGCTGTTGTCCCAGGGAATTTCTCCTGGATGCCATGGAGCTTTGGACGGAAGGGAATCTCCTTGATTTTTATGTGATTCAGTGCGGGACAGACGGAAAAAAGCTGTTCTGTCTGGAAAAAGATAACGTTTGCCGTTCACTATAGTTTTCTGTCACACGCTGCTTTTCTGTTGTCTAATCGGATACAGGAGATAAATTCCTGACAAAGCGCTGACTTTAAGAACAGCAGAAAGAGAGGACATGGTCAACCAATCAACACCCTGCGAAGCAGCAGGCCGCCGGAGGAACGGGACTGAGCGCGGCGACCGCCAGCTATTTTTACGGGCCTTTAAAGCCCGGTAAATGAGGAAAACGCATGTGAGCAGTGACAAACGCGTCTCTTCGGAGGCATGTTTTTTGTATATTTTTATTGCTATAATACAAACAATTTGATATATTAATAGCAGCTGGCATACATGGAGAGAGGCAGTGGGAAAAAAGCAGTTATCTGCTTGTCTCCAGGTTTTGTGTGGCTTTTTTGTGTGTCATCAAAATGATAGAAGGGAGAAGAGTGAGCATGACAGAGACAGAAGAACAAACAGGCTCTCATTCGGGCGGGAAGCTGAGACGGAGCCTCAACGGAAGGATTTTGAGGAGCACGATCCTTAATATCCTGGTATTGGTGGTCATATGCTGCGTGATTATGGCGTTATCCATGCAGTCGCTGGCCAACAGCATCCTTCTGGACAGTCTGCAGCCCATGGTCCGGCAGTCAGCCAAAACCATGGAGGCGAACATCCACATGTTGGCGGACCGGATGATGACTATTGCCGGTGATCCGCGGATGGCGGGCGGAACAGCATCTGAGAGCACCGGGGGAGGGCGGATATCAGAGGCGGACATCGGGACGACAACGGAAAACCGAAAGGCGGTTTTGATGGAGGCCGCTGAGATTTATGAATTGTACACCATTGCTTTATACGACCTGGAGGGGAAGCTGATTCAGGGAATCGACGGCGCGCCGGAAAGCCTTGACAGCCATTTTTTTGCCCTCCTCAAGGAGACAGATAACCTGACTACGGATTCCGACACCATCTTTCAGGGCGGGCTTGGCATAACCGTGGGCATGCCTGTGAAAGAAGGCGAGGGGGAGGACAGGGCCACTTCCATGTATGTAGTGGGTGTTTATAAATACGATACCCTTAACGATGTGATCAGCAGCATCAACCTGGGGAAGAACGGCATGGCCTACATGGTGAACCGGGAAGGGATCGTCACCGGACATCCGGACCAGACGGTGGTTCTGAGGCAGAGCACTCTGGACCAGGTCAGCGACGGCAATGGGGATGCTGTCATCCAGGCGACTACCGGGGAAACAGGGGCCACGGAATTTCCTATTGACGGGAAACAGATGCTGGTGGCTTTTTCACCTATCCGGGGCACTCAGTGGTCTCTGATCGTCCAGGTTCCGAAGTCCGACTACAACAACCTGATCAACGGAGCCATGCTGGCGGCCGTGCTGGCCACCCTGGCTGGGCTGGCCGTATCCATCCTGCTTGTTTTGCGCCTGGCCCGTTCCATTTCCCGTCCGGTTAAGGGGGTTACAGACCGCATGGTGGCCCTTTCTGACGGAGATCTGCACACAGAGATGGTCTCTGTCCGTTCCGGGGATGAACTGGAGGTATTGGCGAAAACGCTGAAGGACACGGTGGAGAGCGTCAATCAGTACATATCAGATATTCAGCAGGTTTTGACCAAGATCGCGGACGGCAATCTGCAGGTGGAGCCCCAAAAAAATTACAAAGGGGATTTCACCGTCATCAGAGGGAGCCTGAAGGCCATTATCCGCTCCATGAATGAAACCATATGTGATTTCCGTTCTGCCGCTGTCCGCCTTGCCGGCATGGCTGAGGAACTGAGCGGGCAGTCTGCCCAGCTGCATCAGGCTTCTCTGGAACAGAACCAGTCCGCCGAAGAGCTGGTCGGCGAGGTATCTCACGTAAAACAGCAGCTGGCCAGCGTGGCAGAAAGCAGCAGCCAGACCCAGTGCAAAACAGAAGAGATCACAGAGTGCATTCAGAGAGCGAATTCTCAGATGGCGGCTCTATCCGGCGCTATGGATGACATCAGCGCCAATGCCCTTGAGATCACGAAGATTGCCAAGGCTATTGAGGATATTGCTTTCCAGACCAACATCCTGGCG
This sequence comes from uncultured Hungatella sp., assembly GCA_910577935.1. Taxonomy (GTDB): domain Bacteria; phylum Bacillota; class Clostridia; order Lachnospirales; family Lachnospiraceae; genus UBA3402. The sequence goes on from CAJTOT010000043.1 coordinate 14,418, forward strand.
CTTAACGCCGCCGTGGAAGCGGCGAGAGCGGGAAGCGCCGGGAACGGATTTGCCGTGGTGGCCGATGAAGTCAGAGAGCTGGCTGTCAAAAGCGCGGAGGCTGCCCAGAACGCCACGGATATGATAGCCAATACCAGATCCATGATCCATACCGGCGTAGAGCTGAATGCCGAGACGGCCCGATCCCTGAAGGACATCTCTGATGTATCCGGTGAGATCAGCGAGATTTCAGACCGTCTGGCGGAGGCAGTGCGGGGGCAGGAGGACGCCCTTGCCGTTATGGAAGAGCGGATCGGAACCATATCCTCCATAGCTGACAGGAACCTTCAGAACGCCGAGGGGACGGAACAGTCCAGCGGGCTGCTGGCCAGGGAGGCGGAGAAGCTTCAGGCACAGGTGAGCAAATTTGCTTTAAAGGAGGGGCGGGATCAATGAAAAGGATAATCGGCAAAGGGATGCTCTTGCTGCTGACGATGTTTCTGCCGGCGATGCTTCTGACCGGCTGCGGCGAAGGGGAGGGTCTCCGGGATGGCTACTATACGGCACAGGCTTCCGACTATAATTATGGGTGGAAGGAATATATTACCATCATGGTCAAGGGAGGCGGCATTGTTTCTGTGGAATACAACGCGGAAAATGCCAGCGGCTTTATCAAGAGCTGGGACAATGCTTATATGCAGACCATGCTGCACAGCAACGGCACCTACCCTAATGAATATACCCGTTATTATGCGGGGCAGCTTCTGGAAAACCAGGGGGAAGGGAAAATTGACGGGATAACAGGCGCCACATCTTCTCACAATTCTTTCGAGAAGCTGGCCGCAGCTGTGCTGGAACAGGCAAGAAAAGGCGATTCCGGCATAGTATATGTGAATACAGGTCATTAGAACGTGGCTGAGGAAAGCCACGAAAAAAGGAATTAAAAAATATGGAGACAGGGAGTTATGGAAGAGAATTTTTCAAAAAGCAATAACAGCGGAAAAAAAACCAGACGCATCGGCCGCAAGGTGGGGAATCTGGTGGCGGTGATGCTGGGGGTCAGCATTACCATGGTGGTCATTCTTTGCGTCATAATGTTCTACCGCCTTACCATGTCCATGATGGAGGATGTATGTGTAAGCGGAACCAATGTGCTGGCCTATGAGCTTGCCAGTTACAGCGGTCCGGATGACAGAACAGCGCTTTTAGATGCCCTCAAGGAGCAGATGGGATGTGAATTTACCATCTTCCACGGGAACGAGAGGGCCTATACCACCATTCAGCAGAACGGTCAGAGGGCGGTGGGAACCAGGCTTTCCGACGAGTTGTCCAGGGTGGTGCTGGAGCAGGGGCAGGCATATGTGGGCAAGGCGTCGATTCTGGGAGAGGACCACCTGTGTTCTTACGTGCCCACAAGAGACGCCGCCGGAAACATTGACGGACTGATATTCGCCGGGATTTCCATGTCGGATGTTGCCACCCAGATCAACCTCACGGTGATTTTGTCCTGTGTGGCCGGCGCGGCGCTTATCTGCGCGGGAATTCTGGTTGTGGGCGCTTACATCAAGCGGACAGTCACTAAGCCTCTCTTTCGCCTGACCGTATTGGCGGAGACCCTGGAGCAGGGAGACTTGGGATTGAGCAGGAGTCAGGCCATAATAGCCGATATTCATTCTGACGATGAAATCGGTGTTCTGGCCCAGAGCTTTGACAAAACCATCAGCCGTCTGAAAAATTATATCGGAGAAATATCCAGCACTCTGGGGTCTGTGGCCTCCGGGGACCTGACGCTCCGGATCAGCCAGGAGTATGTAGGGGATTTTGCCGTTATCCGCTCCTCCCTGAACAATATTCTCCAGAACCTTAACAAAACCATGAGCCAGATTGTCTCCAGCTCTGAGTGTGTGTCCGGCGGAGCGTCCCAGATGTCATCTGCCTCCCAGGGACTCAGCCAGGGCGCCGTGGAACAGACAAGCGCCGTGGAAGGGCTGGTGCAGACCATGGAGGAGGTGGCCGGCCGTATCAGGCAGACCGCGGACAATGCCGGACAGGCCCAGAAGCAGGCCGGGGACATGGGACAGCATCTCGGGGAGAGCAACCAGAAGATGAAGGAAATGATGGCGGCCATGGAAAAGATCAATAACAGTTCCAGGGAGATCGGAAAGATCATCAAGGCCATCGAGGATATCGCCTTCCAGACCAATATCCTGGCGCTCAACGCCTCCGTGGAGGCGGCGCGGGCCGGGGCGGCAGGCAAGGGCTTTGCGGTGGTGTCCGACGAGGTTCGCAGCCTGGCAGGAAAGACCGCGGAGGCGTCCAAGTCCACGGCGGCGCTGATTGAACGCTCCATGGCCGCGGTGCAGGAGGGCACGCAGATTGCCGGAGCCACGGCGAAGCAGCTGGAGGGAGCGGTCGCGGAAGCCCAGAGAATCGTGGGAACCATCAACAATATCGCCGTTGATGCCCGGACACAGGCAGATGCCATGGGGCAGGTAGAAGCGCAGATCGGCCAGATATCCAGCGTGACCCAGACCAACTCTGCCACCGCCCAGGAGAGCTCCGCCACCAGCGAGGAGCTCAGTGCCCAGGCCGGACTGCTGAGAGAGCTTGTGGAGACCTTCCGCCTGGAAAAGAGGTGACAATATATCTGAATCCAACATGTAACAGCCGTGATCAAATAGTGATTGGCTTATGGCAGCTTGTCCGCATGTTCCAGCAGATATTGTATGAAATATTTGCTGGCAATGGCAGGCTGTCTTTTATTTTCATGGTCTTGAGACCTGTGACAGCAGAGAGGGAGACGGCGCCGCCAATTTCATAGAATGGGTAAATCAGCGCATTTAAAAAACTATTTTACCTATTGACTTAGTAGGTGAGATGCGCTATGATTATACCCATGTAAATGATAGGTAAAAAATGGAAAGGTGTTTATAAATCTTATGTCTGATTACAGATTTGAAACTCTGCAGCTTCATGTCGGTCAGGAAACCCCGGACCCCGCCACCGACGCCAGGGCCGTGCCCATCTGCGGCGGCAGCTGCAATCTGCTGGCCCACACTCTTCCGGGTTTCGGCATCACCGCCGGCTTTGTGAATATTCATCACCTGGCGGAGACGGAAGCTGCCATCCGGGACAACACCAGGGCCATTTATATCGGGACACTGGGCAATCCCAACAGCGATATTCCGGATATAGACACCCTGCCGGACCACCGGCTGTACGAAAAATATTTCCCAAGCGGCGCCGGTTCCATTTTCACATTCGAGATCAAGGGCGGGGTAAAGGAGGCGCAGCTATGAGCAGAATCTACACTTCCGCCGATGAGCTCATCGGAAAGACGCCTCTCTTGGAACTGACTCATATTGAGAAAGCCCTGGGGCTTAAGGCAAAGGTTGCCGCCAAGCTGGAATATTTCAATCCTGCCGGTTCTGTGAAGGACCGGGTCGCCAAAGAGATGATTGACCAGGCAGAGGCTCAGGGAAGGCTGACGCCGGACTCGGTGATCATCGAGCCCACAAGCGGCAACACAGGCATCGGCCTGGCAGCTGTGGCGGCGGCAAGAGGGTATCGGATCATCATCGTGATGCCTGAGACCATGTCCGTGGAGCGCAGACAGCTGATGAAAGCCTACGGGGCCGAGCTTGTGCTGACGGAAGGCGCCAAGGGCATGAGGGGCGCCATCGCCAGGGCAGAGGAGCTTGCCGCCCGGATTCCGGGCAGCTTTATTCCGGGCCAGTTCGTAAATCCCGCCAATCCCAAAGCCCACAGAGAGCATACAGGCCCCGAGATCTATGAGGATACTGACGGCAAGGTGGATATATTTGTGGCGGGCGTGGGCACGGGAGGAACCATCACCGGCGTGGGAGAGTACCTGAAATCCAGGAATCCCGGTGTCAAGGTGGTGGCGGTGGAGCCAAAAGCCTCCCCCGTGCTTTCCTCCGGCGCGGCAGGGCCTCACAAGATTCAGGGCATCGGCGCGGGCTTTGTCCCCGACATACTAAACACAGATATTTATGATGAGATCATTCGGGTTTCCGACGAGGACGCCTTTCAGGCAGGAAGGATGATGGGAAAAACAGAGGGCGTTCTCGTGGGCATCTCCTCAGGCGCCGCCCTTTTTGCCGCCGTGGAGCTGGCAAAGCGCCGGGAGAATCAGGGAAAGCTCATCGTGGTTCTGCTGCCCGACACCGGTGACAGATACCTGTCCACGCCGCTGTTTGCCCAGGGAAAAGAATGATATGATGGTGTCTACAAGAGGGAGATACGCGCTGCGCGTGATGATCGATCTGGCGGAGCATTGCCGGGACGGGTACACGCCCATGAAGGTTATCGCAGAGAGGCAGAACATTTCCCTGAAATACTTAGAACAGATCCTGCCGCCGCTGACCAAAAGCGGCATGATTGAGGGATTGCAGCGAAAGGGCGGAGGATACAGGCTGACCGCCGAGCCCAGCTCCTGCCGGGTGGGGGATATCCTGCGGATCACCGAAGGAGATTTGGCGCCGGTGGCCTGTCTCGGCTGCGGCGCGAAGGCGTGCGAGCGGGCCGAAATCTGTAAAACGCTTCCCATGTGGCTGGAGTTTTACAAGATGACCAACGCCTATTTCGACGGCATTACCTTGGCGGAGCTGATGAATCAATAGACGAAACCTGTTAGTTTGCCAGTGCCTCGTGGTATTCGTCCACAAGTTCCTTCATCGTGACAGACCGGAGGCATGCCGCAAGAGAATCCCGCACTTTGCTGTAGGGCATTTCCAGTACGGTGTGTATGTTTTTCCCAACAGGACACAGCGGAGAGGGCATGGCGTGGACGCCTATAAACTTTTTGAGGGCATCCGGTTCCACTGCCATACAGACGCGGTACAGCGTGCTCTCTTCCGGGGACAGATTAGCGCGGCTCCGCCTGTACCGGACTTTACGGAAAGGATTCCCTCCTTTTTCAGAGCGCTGAGAATATTCCGTATGGTGACGGGACTGCAGCTGGTGGAAAGCGCCAGCAGTTCGCTGGTAACACGCTTTTGATTCCCGTATTCATATATAAAAATAAGACAGTGAACGGCGATGGAACATTTGGTGCTGATGTGCATAGGGTTGTCCTCCGATTTTGTGACTGCTGCCATCCTTACTATCCATATCATACCATGATAGTTTTGCGGTGTAAATATTGACACTACAACAATTTTTATCTGTAATGATAAGGTGTAAATCTAAAAATTACACAAGGAGGATGGATTGCATGGGATTTGCGCAGGTGATTTTTCAGTTTGTGTTTTTGAGCCCCGGGATGTGGTGCTGATCGCTCTGCCGTCGCATGCGCTGTGTGGCGAGATGTCCTAGTCAGCGAGAAAGGTCAACGGCGCCATGGTGGCGGCTGCGTCCCTGGCGCTTAAAAGCGTCTGTTCTGTCAGGAAGGACTGTGAACTGTTCATGGATTGAAAAATCCAGGGGATTTGATATAATGAGTATTGTGGGAGCGCAAAGCCTTATGCCCCCAACATCATAATATAGAAAAGAACAGAACCATAGCAGAGAGGGAGAAGATTTCATGACGGAAAAAGAAATGATGCAGAAAAACGTTGAAGAGTTTGCGCGATTGCAGAAGTACATGGTTTTAACTGAAGATAAAGAGTCGGCGGCATACAGAGAAATGAAGGGACGCTATATCGAGTTGAAAGTAATCCTTTCCGCGTCAGGCATAAATCTTACAGAGCTTGACATAATTAAAGAGTAGAAAGAACCGGGGATTGATCAGCATCGGAGGCTGAATAAGCAGGCAGAAAAGAAAAAATTTCTGCCTGCTTTTGTTTGCCCGGCATGGGAATTCTCTAACGGGTGCAGGTCCCGAGTGCGCGTAGGCAGCGACGAAGCACATAGCTGAACAGATGAGTTTTATAAACGATTCATCAAAATAGGGGAAATCGCGGAAGCGACCAAGAGTGAGGTCAAGCAGGCGGCGGCCCAGAAGATGAATCCCCTGCAGAGGCAGCCCTGCCATTTGTTTTGGCGTTCACTATAAGCCATTGACGGAATTTGGGGGGTAGTGTAAAATGTTGTCAGGACAATCTGCTTTCCCCGGCAGGGGAAGGGCGGCATTAAGTCAGAGGGAGGAGAGGACAAAGGGAGATGATATTGAACACGGGGAGCAGGACGGATATACCGGCATATTACAGCCGGTGGTTCTGTAATCGCATCAGGGAGGGCTTTGTGCTGGTCCGCAACCCCTTCTATCCGTCCCAGGTCACAAGATACCGGTTAACCCCGGAGGTTATCGATGTCCTGGTATTTTGCACCAAGAATCCCGAGCCCATGCTTCAGGAGCTGGAGCTGCTCTCGCCATACACCTGTTTCTGGTTTGTGACCATCACCCCCTACGGAAAAGACGTGGAGCCCTGCGTGCCGCCTAAGGAGAAGGTGATGGAAAGCCTGAAGCGGCTGCGGGAGAGCGTGGGGACTGACAGGGTCAGCTGGAGGTATGACCCGGTATTTGTCACGGAACAATATTCTGTGGAGTACCACATCAGGGAGTTTGCCGGGATGGCGGATGCCCTGAGGGGATATACCGGCCAGTGCGTGGTTAGCTTTCTCGATTTATATGAGAAGACAAAGCGCAATTTTCCCGCGGCCAGGGAGGTGACAAGGCAGGAGCAGGAGACGCTGACAGGGGAGTTTGCCAGGGCGGCGGCCAGGAATCACATGCAGATCCATCTCTGCTGTGAAAATGAATCCCTGGTCAGGGACCATGTGGACGCCGGAGGCTGTATGTCCAAGGAGGTTCTGGAGCAGGCGGCGGGGTGCAGGCTCCGGGTTCCGAAGCGGCGGTATGTCAGACAGGAATGCAGCTGTCTTCTGGGAGCGGACATCGGGGCGTACAACACCTGCGGACACGGGTGTCTGTACTGCTATGCCAACTACGACAGAAAGACGGTTCTGCGCAATATGGAATGTCACGATGTACATTCGCCGTTTCTTGTGGGGCGTGGCCAGGAGGGGGATGTGATCAGGGACGCCAGGCAGGAGTCCTGGAGAGACGGACAGATGAGTCTGTTTGATATGGTGTGAGACGCGGCGGGGAGTAAAAGCCGCGGATGAAATACAGAGCAATAAAGGAAACAAGGAGATGGAGAGATGAACAAAGACCTGACGGAAGGACCGGTTATGAAATCTATGCTGCTGTTTGCGGTTCCCATGATCCTGGGAAACCTGCTGCAGCAGTGCTACAATGTGGCGGATACCCTGATTGTGGGGCAGTTTCTTGGGAAGAACGCCCTGGCGGCAGTGGGCTCCTCCTTCACCTTGATGACGTTTCTGACTTCCATTTTGCTGGGACTGTGTATGGGCAGCGGCGCGCTGTTCTCCATCCGCTTCGGCCAGAAGGACGAAGCGGGGTTAAAGGAGAGCATATGCGCCTCCTTCGCGCTCATCGGGGCCGCGGCCGTGGCGCTCAACGTCTTGGCGTTCGCCTGCCTGGATTTTGTCCGGGTCTTCCTCCAGGTGCCGGAGGAGGTGTGGGGGTCCATGAGGGAATATCTGGCGGTTATTTTCGGCGGCATCGCCGCCACGTTTTTGTATAACTATTTCGCGTCATTTCTGCGGGCGGTGGGAAATTCTGTGGTGCCCCTGATATTTCTGGCAGTCTCCGCTGTGCTGAACATCATTCTTGATCTGTGGTTTGTGCTGGGGCTTGGAAGAGGTGTGGCGGGAGCGGCGGAGGCCACGGTGATCGCCCAGTACGCGTCAGGAGTCGGAATCACCCTGTATTCCATGGTAAAATGCCCGGAGCTTCGGGTTTTTGGGCAGGGAATCAGGGTGAGGTGGAGGTGTGTAAAAGAGATTGCCGGTTTTTCCATTCTGACCTGTGTTCAGCAGTCGGTCATGAATCTGGGAATCCTCATGGTCCAGGGGCTTGTCAACAGCTTCGGCCCCACGGTCATGGCGGCGTTCGCGGCGGCGGTTAAGATCGACGCCTTCGCCTACATGCCGGTACAGGACTTCGGAAACGCGTTCTCCACATTTATCGCCCAGAATTACGGCGCCAGGAAGGCGGAGCGCATCCGCGCCGGCCTGAAGGGCGCCATCCTGGCGTCTATGAGTTTTTGCGTGGCGGTCTCTGCCCTGGTATGGATCTTTGCCCGTCCTCTGATGGGACTGTTTGTGGAGGCAAAGGAGGCAGAGACCATATGGGAAGGTGTCCGCTATCTGCGGGTGGAGGGCGCTTTTTACTGCGGAATCGGCTGTCTGTTTTTGCTCTACGGCCTGTACAGGGCCCTTGGAAAGCCGGGGATGAGCGTGGTGCTCACGGTTATTTCTCTGGGGACCCGGGTGGCGCTGGCATATGTGCTCTCCCCAATTCCCTTCTTCGGAGTGACCGGTATCTGGTGGTCCGTGCCTATCGGATGGTTCCTGGCGGATACGGCGGGGATTTTGTATTATGTAGTCCGCAGGAGGCAGCTGCTCTCCTGGAACTGACCTGCCGGCGGGGGGCGTGTGCCAGGGAATGCCCGGCGGCGGCCGGCAGCCGGTTAGTCAAATTTGATAATAAACCCGATGTCGCTGACCGTGCCGCCGGCGGAGATGTCGCGGTTGTAATCCATAGAGGTGATGCGGAGGCTGTTCTGCCGGGCGCTGTACTGGCCGTTCCAGCCGTTTACCAGCGTAAACCTCCCGGGAAGGAGAAGCTCCACAGACCAGCCGGAGCAGTTGCTGCCGGAGATATTGCGGATGGTCAGCGTGTACTGGCATACCTGATGCTCCTGCTCAAGCCACTGTGTCACCAGCTTCCCTGTGATCTCAAAGGAATCGGTGGTGACGGAAAAGTCTGACCCGGCGCCTGGGTCTGCGGCGGCGGATGAAGATGTCTCATGGTTTTTTTCGGTCTCCTGGTCTCTCTGAGACCGGGGGGAGGTTTCGGCTTCCCCGCTCTCATAAGACGCCGGGAGCTGTTTGTCTGTCAGCATGTCGTGGAGCCATTTGCCGGATTCGCTCAAGTCGCTTTCCAAAAAACCGCTGGTCTTTGCGCAGGAACTGTTTAAAATGGCAGAGGTCTCGTTCTTGTTGGAGAGGTTCCACGCCACGTAGCTGATTTGATTTTGATTCATCAGGTTTATCCACTGTTCTGCCTGGGCTCTGTCGATGCCTCCGCTTCCGCTGGCGTCGCAGATGCCGTATTCGGTCACAAAGACGGGGAGGCCGGCCTGAACCGCGGACGTCAGCTTGTTCCGCAGCTCGTCTTTGTGGGTGGCGGCGTAGAAGTGGAGGGAGTACATGATATTGTCGAACCCTGTAACCGGGGATCTGGCCGCCTCGTCCACATACTGGGACCAGTTGGGCGTTCCCACGATGATCACCCCATCCTTGTCATTCCTGCGGATGATATCAATGATGGTGTTGGCGTAGGCCTTTATATCGTCCCAGCTCGTCCCTCCGTTGGGCTCGTTGCAGATCTCGTAGAGGACATTGTTGTGGTCGGCGTATGTGCGGGACATCTCGTCGAAGAACATGCGGGCCTCGTCGATGTGCTCATTGGGATTTGAGTCGGACAGGATGTGCCAGTCGATGATGACATACATGTCCTGGCTGGTGGCGTACCTGACCCCGTTGTGAATCAGGGCTTTGAGCTGGTTCTGGTCGCCCCCGGCGCAGTATCCGTTGTATTCGGCGGTGTACAGAGCGAGACGTATGACGTTCACGTCCCACTGGGTCTTGAGCTGGGCGAAGCACTTCTCGTTGACATAGTCCGGAAACCATGCCAGGCCGTGGGTGCTGATTCCCTTTAACTGCACGGGATTTCCGTCGCTGCCGCACAGCTTTGCCCCCTCCACATGGAGGGCTCCGGTGACGGACGGAGAGGGGATGGACGGGGAGGGGCTGGAGGCTTGCGTATCCCCAAGGGGGGAGGTCTCCAGCCGCCGCTGGGCGGGGGTGATCCCGGCTGTCGGTTCCGCAGCCGCTTCCGTCTGATTTTCGGAAGACCAATTCTGCCCCGCCGTTTCTGACACTGCCGGGCCGCGGCAGCCCCAGAGGGAGCATGCCGACAGCGCCAGGAGGACAAGCGCCCCGGGAATGATTTTCATCTTCATAAATTTACCTTCCTTTTCAAAAATCGTTTGACTGATATGATGCTGAGGCCGAAAGTGTCTGCTGCCTCTGACATCATGATATAACATTCAGATGGAAAAGTCTATGTGTTTCACAAGTCTATGTCTCACAAATCTCAGCGCTTGGTTACTGTTATCGGTTATGCGCTGTCACAGCCCGATAGTCATTGTATTTTCCGTCCGTTTCATCTATAATAAAGATTGTCCGTTTATTTCATATGCTCTCAGGAAGGAGACAATCTGATGAATTTGTATTTGTACTTGATTTTTGCGGCAGTAAGCTTCCTGGCGTCCGTGGCGGGGGCCATATGCGGCATCGGGGGCGGGGTTCTGATCAAACCGATTCTGGATACCTTCGGCGTCCTGAGCGTGGCCAGCATAAGTTTTCTGTCCGGCTGCACCGTGCTCTCCATGTCCTGCTACTCGGTAGTGAAGGCAAAACTTGGAGGCTCTTCCCTGGTGGACATGAAGACAGGGACGCCGCTGGCCGTCGGGGCGGCTCTTGGAGGAATTGCGGGGAAGATGATGTTTCAGTATATCTCCGGCCTGGCTCAGGACAAGAACCAGGTGGGGGCGGTGCAGGCCGTGTGTCTGCTGGTCATCACCTTCGGCACTCTGGCATATACCCTGAAGAAGGACAAGATCAGGACTCATCATGTCACCAGCAGCGCGGCCTGCGTCATGATCGGGCTGGTTCTGGGGATTATGTCCTCTTTTTTGGGCATCGGGGGAGGCCCCATCAATCTGGTGGTGCTGTTCTTCTTTTTCTCCATGGACACAAAGACCGCGGCCCAGAATTCTCTGTATATCATTCTGTTTTCCCAGATTGCCAGCCTGCTGAACACGCTGGCGACAAGAACCGTGCCGGAGTTTGCCGTGAGCCTTCTGGTCCTGATGGTAGCCTGCGGCATCCTGGGCGGGGCAGCGGGAAGAACTGTCAACAGGCGCATGGACGGAGCCATGGTAAATAAACTGTTTATCGGGCTCATGGTCATAATCATGATGATCTGCGTCTACAATATTGTTCAGTTTATATGAGGATTGCGGGAGCGCAAAGCGCGGAGCAATCCGGTATCAACGGTAACAAGAAGGTCTAAAATCCGATGCAAGATTGCCTGCGAGAGAATTTTTGACCTTCTGACCCGCCGTCATATGGGGCAAAATGCTCTCTGCCTCTGACATCTGAGCATAAGAAAAGACAGGAGGGGCAAAGGGACACACAGGACAGGAGGAAATGCTTATGCCGCCGTTAAATATGCTGATCAAGCCTGCGTCGGGAAACTGCAGCATGAGATGCGCTTATTGTTTTTACGCTGATGAGCAGGAGAACCGCAGCGTGCCTTCTCACGGCATCATGTCAAGGGAGACCATGCACAGAATCATAGACCGTGTCATGGAGTACGCCGAAGGCAGCTGCACGCTGGCTTTTCAGGGAGGGGAGCCCACTCTGGCAGGGCTGGATTTCTACGAGGACCTGGCGGATTACATCGCCGCGAAGGACAATCCGAAAAAAATCCGTTTCCACTATGCCATACAGACCAACGGTTATCACATAGATGAATCCTGGGCCGGCTTCTGGGCGGACCACGGCTATCTGGTGGGAATCTCCCTGGACGGGCCCAAAGAGCTTCACGACAGGTACAGGAAAGACCCGGCAGGGAAGGGAACCTACAACCGGATCATGTCTTCCATCCGGCTTCTGGAAAAATATCATGTGGATTATAACGTGCTGACGGTGGTGACGGCTGCCTCGGCGAGAAGCGGACAGAAGATTTACAATTTTTTCAAAAAGAACAAGATACGGTATCAGCAGTACATCGAATGCCTGGACCCTCTCGGGGAGGCTCCGGGAGGTCAGGAGTTTTCCCTGACTCCAAAGCAGTACGAGGTATTTTTAAAGAGCCTGTTCGACGCGTGGTATCTGGACGTGAGGTCAGGAGAGCCGGTGTACAACCGGTATTTTGACAACCTGATGATGATCTTGGACGGCCAGATGCCGGAGAGCTGCAACATGCGGGGGAGCTGCGGTAAACAGTGGGTGGTTGAGGCGGACGGCAGCACCTACCCCTGTGATTTCTACGCCCTCGACCAGTGGCTGTTGGGAAATATCAGGGAGGATGGCTTTGAGGCCATGGATCGAAGGAGAGAAGAGCTGGGCTTTATCCGGTGGTCCGAGAGGCTTCACCAGGACTGTGCGGACTGCCGGTGGAAACCTCTGTGCCGGGGAGGCTGCAGGCGCAACCGGGAACCGGTTACTGCCGACGCCGCGGGGAAGAACTATTTCTGCAGCGCCTATAAGGGATTTTTTGAATACGCCTATCCAAGGCTGGCCGGGCTGTATCAGGATGTGAGGCGGGGACAGGTTCGGCTGGGGTGATCTGCGGCTGCTCCCGAGGCAGGGGGGACTCATATGGAAGGACTGATGAAAAAAAGTTTTTGGATAAAGCTGTTTCTGTCTTACCTGGCAATTCTGGCGTTTTCTCTTGCCATAGGAATGTTTTTGTTCGTATCATCTCTCAGGCGGATCAAGGAGAAGAGCATGGAGCAGGAACTGGCTGAGGAGTTCGGCGTCACCATGGACCAGCTTGAGGGCTGGCTGGAGGAGGGAGACGGTTTTGCCGTGCGCTTTCTGGGAAAACGGGACGTTGCCTCCAAGGCCATCGCGGTGGTCCGGGGCGGCAGAAATTATACAGGGGAGGCTCCTTTTATAATCATGGAGCTGCGTCTTTCGGCATGGCTGGATATCCTCACGGGAGGAAATGAGCCGGCCGTCGCCCATGACGCGGTGTTTTGGCTGGTGTCTGGAGATGAGTCCCTCTGCCTGGCGCCTCCG
>CAJTOT010000044.1:0-21433 GCA_910577935.1 uncultured Hungatella sp.
CATACGGCCATTTAGAATCGCTGCGCGATGGGCCGTATGCCCGCGACCATTACGTAACAGTAACGAAATATTGGGAAATATTGAAAAAAATGTTGACAAAAGAGGAGTCGGCGTTTATAATATATTTTGTTCGTGCAGAAGTGGCGGAATTGGCAGACGCGCACGGTTCAGGTCCGTGTGGTGGCAACACCTTGTGGGTTCGACTCCCATCTTCTGCACTGCCAGAAAGCCCTTAAAATTTCGGTTTGCCATTGACACCGATGTTTTAAGGGCTTTTGCGTTGTCCGGCTTTTGTCGTCAGCCGGACTGTCTTGGACAGACACCAGGGGTAGGACAGACATTAATGGCAGTTTTTGCACGGAACATAACCACGAGATTCCAGATAAGAGGCGTCGCTGGCATAGCCCTTATTTGAATCTTTCATTTTTGAGACAGAGGCGCATCCCGGTCTGTGATACTTTTTGGTGTTTGTATTTGCGATAATCGTGTATCCGTCATAGGGGACGGAGGAAATGCCGGCAGTGCTTTTTGCGGAAGCAGAGCTGCCTGTGGTCTGTGTCCGGGTTTCCTGCGTCTTTGTTTTTTCTGATGGAGATGTTGTGCCTTGCGGGGAAGACTGCGTCTCTTGTTTGGGCGGCTGCGTCTCCTGCTTCGGCGGCTGGGTTTGAGCGGAAGGCGCGGAAACAGTCTGTGTCTGCACAATGCCGTTGACTGTCCAGGCTCCGTTGGAATCCACGGTATAGCCGTCAGGAGTAGTGGTGTCTGTCAGAATATATCCCTTATCATTGAAATAATAGCTCTCGGCAATACCGTCGCCATTGCCGTCAATCCACTGCCAGCAGTTAACCGGATAGGTGCCGTCGTCATTTTGATACCAGTATCCGGAAGCGCCGGTCTGCCAGGAACCGGCGAATGAAGAAACAGTTACGGACAGCGATAAAATCCCTGCCGCGATAAATGATTTCCATGTCTTTTTCATAAAATCCTCCTTTGCGATTAAGCAAACCTGCCATGTCTGGCTGCTTTTTCATATTTTTACGGCTCCCCAGGCCAACATGTCCCGCAGACCTGATGATCATGGCCTTTTGGCCTGATACCATAATACAATACATATAAAGAAAATTCAAGTTTTCCCCGCGGGGCATACGGTTACTGTTTACAGGATCTGTGAACAGTAACCATCAATAAACAGGTTGCATTTTTATGCAGATAGTTGTATAATACCCTCGTTGCTTTATCATTGGCAGTAATTCGGATAGTGATAGGAATTCAGGAGGAGATGGATATTATGAAGAAAAGGATAATTTCTGTAATACTTTCGGCCGCCATGTGCGCCGGTCTTCTGGCTGGCTGCGGCGGTCAGGGAGAGGCGGGAGGAAGCCAGGGGACTTCTGCCGGAAGCCAGCCGGGAAGCCAGGGGCAGACGGGGGGCGGCAAAAGCGAGGACGGCGGCGAGCCGGTTGCCGTGACCGTAGGCGTTGCCCAGCAGTTTACCACCCTGGACCCAGGACTTTCCACCGAGACGGTGAATCGTTTCGCCATTGCCCATATGTACGCGGGTCTCTACAAAAAGCTGGAGGATGGCAGCGTGGTTCCGGACCTTGCGGAAGGTGAACCGGAGGTCAGTGAAGACGGCCTTACCTACACGGTGAAATTGAAGGAGGGCCTCACCTGGAGTGACGGACAGCCTGTGACGGCCGATGATTTTGTGTTTGCGGTGAACAGGAATCTGACCTATGGGGCGGAAAATGGTTTTGTCACTGACAAGCTTGTGCGCTATCTTGAGGGCGCCGAGGAGTATCTTGCGGACACGGAAGTGGATCTGGACAGCTTTTCTTTTGCCGGCGTGGAGGCGCCGGATGATCTGACGATTGTGTATCATTTAAAGACGCCATGCGCGTTTTTTACAGGTCTTCTCTGCGTGGCGGGTTATCTGCCCCTGAGAGCAGACGTGGCGGAGGCCGGCTACAGCGAGTGGGCCATGGAGCCTGGATATCCCGTGACAGGGGCCTATGTGCTGGACTACTGCAACGAGAACGAGAAAGTGGTGCTCACGAAAAACGACGCCTACTATGACGCGGCAAATGTGACGGTAGACGAGATCACGTTCCAGGTTATGCCTGATATGGATGCCCAGGCTGCGGCTTTTAAGACGGGCGATTTGGATGCTGCCCTCGCCATCAACGCCTCCATCGTGGCAACCTATGAGAACCCCAACGAACTGTGGAACCGTCCTCAGCAGTCGGTGTACTCCATCAACCTGAACTCCGGCGAGAAGGGGCCGGAGGCGCTGAAGGACGTGAATGTCCGCCGCGCTCTGGCTATTTCCATCGACAGAAATGAGATCGTGAAGGCTATCAATGCCGGCGAGTTCTATACACCTCTCTACGGTTATGTGCCTCACGGCATGATGGGCGCGGAGAAAGAGTTCCGCGTGGAGGGCGACGAGAAAACCGCATATCAGCAGTATGACCCGGAGAAGGCGAAAGAACTTCTGGCGGAGGCAGGATACGGAGAGTCCAATCCTCTGACATTGAAATACAAATACTCCAACAACTCCATCCACGCGGATGTGGCCCAGATGCTGGAGCAGATGTGGAAGGCCGTGGGCATTCAGGTGGAGCTGGAAGTCGTGGAGTCCGGCGTGTTCTATGACCAGATCGACCAGGGAGATTTTGAGATGTCCCGCTATGGATTGATGTCCTCCAACGACCCGTCAGAGTTTTTGAATCAGTGGACAAAGGCCATGCAGCCGGTTCCGGCGGTTTCTGATGACAATTATGATCAGATGATGGTGGATGTGACCAAGATTGTGGACAGAACGGAGTATATGAATAAGCTCCACGAGATCGAGGACTACCTGGTGGAGGAGAAGGTGTACGTGATCCCGCTGTTCGATTTCAATGAGCCGGCGCTGAAGAAGGAGAATTTGAAAGGCGTGTACATGGTTCCGGGAGACGTGCCCGTCTATTCCTACGGATATTTTGAGTAGGGGATATTATTAGCAAGGAGAGAACATGAACAGGATAAAAATCAGCGATTTGACAGATTACCGTTATCTTTCGGAGGTGACAGCCTCCCCTTCCGGGAAACAGGCGGCCTTTCTTGTAAAGCAGGCTGACAGGAAGAAAAAAGGTTATGATTCGTGGATCTATATCGTGGATTTTTGCACAGAGGAAGTCAGGAAACTGACTTCCTTTGGCGCAGAAAATCATATTGTATTTGACGGGGAGGACACGATTCTTTTTTCTTCCCGGAGAAAACCGGAGGACGAGGGGGAGAAGCATGAGAAGAAGACAGTGTTCTACCGTATATCCTTAAAGGGCGGAGAGGCGGAGCGGGCCTTTGAGCTTCCCTATGACGTGGAGGAGATCAGGAAGGCAGGTCCGGGGATCTACTGCTTCGCGGCCACTGTGGACCTGAACAGGCCCCAGGACAAGGAAGAGCTGGAGGAGTACCGGGACTATCACATCCTGGAAGAACTGCCCTACTGGTCCAACGGGGCCTACTTTGTCTCCCGTTTCCGCAGAACCTTGTTTGTCTTTGACGAGGCGGAGGGGAGCTGCGGGAGAGTCACGGAGCCGCTTTTTGCCGCGGAGAAGTTTGAAGTCTGCAAAAATAAGCTGTTCTACACAGGCATTTCCTATGATCAATGCCTCCCCAAGTCCAACGGGCTGTTCTGTTATGACCTGGAGAAGAAAGAGCAGACCTGTCTGGCCGGCGAAGGAAATGGGGCAGGCAGAGGGGAGTGCCGGTTCGGCGAAGAGGTTCCGGCAAGCATGGGCATCGGCTTCTTTGGCTGCCGGACAGAGGGACAGAGCGGCGAAGTCCAGGTGGTATTCGCGGCATGCCCTGTGGACGGGGCTGACGGAAGGAAAAATCCTGATTTTTATGTGTGGAGGGACGGAAGCGTGAGCCGGGAGGCCTCCTTCGGATACTCTGTAGGCTCTGCTCCCGCAGGGGACACTTCTCTGGGGGGAGGCAGGAGATTCCTGACGCAGGGAGGAAAGACGTGGTTCATCTCCTGCAGGAGGACGAAAGGGAAAATCCATCTTCTGGAGGCGGGGAAGATCCGGGAGCTCGTTGATTTTGACGGCACCGCGGATTTCTTTGACAGGGCAGAGGGCGGACTGGTCTTTGTGGGAAGGACTCCCAGAGGGCTCCAGGAGCTTTATTTCTATGACGAGGAGAGAGGACAGTGCCGGCAGCTCACCTGTCTCAACGAGGCGGCCCTTGAGGGCAGATATGTGGGGGCCATGGAAGACGCGGGCTTTGTGAATTCCGACGGCGTGGACATCGACGGCTGGGTGATTCTGCCAAAGGACTATGACCCGGCTAAGAAGTACCCGGCGGTCCTGGATATCCACGGCGGTCCGAAGGTGGCCTACGGCGATGTATTTTTCCACGAGATGCAGGTGCTGGCAGGCGCGGGATATTTTGTGCTCCAGTGCAACCCCAGAGGGGGAGACGGGAGAGGAGACGGGTTCGCCGACCTGAGAGAGAAGTACGGCACCATCGATTACCAGGATCTCATGGAGTTTACGGACCATGTGTGCCGGCTGTACCCTGCCATCGACCAGAAGCGCCTTGGGGTCACAGGGGGAAGTTACGGCGGCTTTATGACCAACTGGATCATCGGCCACACGGACCGGTTCGCGGCGGCGGTGAGCCAGAGGAGTTTTTCCAACTTCCTCAGCGATTTCGGATGCAGTGAGATCGGATATTCCTTTGATGTGGAGGAGAACGGAGGGAAGACTCCCTGGACGGCCCCGGAGGAGCTGTGGAAACGCTCTCCCGTGGCATATGCCTGCAACACGAAGACGCCTACATTGTTTATCCATTCTTTGAAAGATTACAACTGCCCCCTCTCTGAGGGGATGCAGATGTTTGCTGCTTTAAAATATTTCGGGGTTCCTTCCAGGGCATTTCTCTTTGAGGGGGAGAACCATGAGCTTTCCAGAAGCGGAAAGCCGCTGCACCGAATCCGCCGGCTGGAGGAGATGCTTGGATGGTTTGACCGCTATCTGAAAGAGGAGGACGGAGAGAGAGAACACAGGGAAAAGGGGGATGAGGAGTCATGGTGAGATATATTGTAAAACGCCTGGCAGTGGGGGTGGTGACCCTGTTTTTGCTTGCCACCATCACATTTTTCCTTATGCACGTGATCCCGGGTTCCCCCTTTGCCGGGGAGACTTCCAAGCTTCCCGTGAAGGTGCTGGAAAAGCTCTATGAGAAATACGGCCTGGACAAGCCTCTGATGGAACAGTATGTGATCTACATGAAAAACGCGGTGAGTGGAGATTTCGGGGTCTCCATCTACAGAAAAGGACGAAGCATTGACAAGATCATCTCCAACGGACTTCCCTACACGCTCCGGCTGGGGGCGGTGAGCGTCACGTTCGCCCTGGCTGCCGGGATTTTTCTCGGGACGGCGGCGGCGTTTACCAGAAAGAAATGGCTTTCTAATTTTGTTCTGGTGCTGGCCACGGTGGGGGTGAGCATGCCGGGATTTCTTTTGTCGGTTCTGCTGCTTCTGCTGTTCGGGGTGGTGCTTCAGTGGCTTCCTTTCGTGGGCCTTGGCAGCCCTCTCCACTATATTCTGCCGGCGGTGGGCATGGCATTTGCCCCGGTGTCCATGATCGCCCGGCTGGTGCGTTCCAGCCTGCGGGAGGTGATGAAGCAGGATTACATGGTGCTTGCCCGCTCCAAGGGCACATCGGAGAACATGGTGATCTTCAGGCATGGTCTGAAAAATGCCATGCTGCCTGTGATCACCTACGCGGGCCCCATGATCGCTACCCTTCTCACAGGCAGCTTTGTCATCGAGAGCCTGTACTCGATTCCGGGAATCGGCGCGGAGTTTGTCACCAGCATCACCAACCGGGATTACACCATGATCATGGCGCTGACCATTCTCTACGGTTCTTTTATCATCGTGGCAAACATTGTGACGGACATCATCAACGCCGTTATCGACCCGCGTATCAAGCTGGGCAAATAGGAGGTGTGAACACATGACGCAGACAGAGAGACGGCTGGAGGAGCTGGACGACTCCATGTTTGAAAAGCTGGAGGACAGCGAAAAGAATACAGAGTTTATCGCCATGGAGAGCAAGACCTACCTAAGGGATGCGTGGGATTGCTTTAAGAAAAATAAACTGGCTCTGGCAGGGCTTATATTTCTTCTCTTTATGATCGTGCTGGCGGTGGTGGTTCCCATGGTGTCGCCCTACACCTATGATTCCCAGAATCTGGACGTGCGCAACGCCGTCCCGTCCATGGCCCACCCTCTGGGCACGGACAAGCTGGGAAGGGATATTCTGGTGCGGCTGATGTTCGGCGCCAGGATCAGCCTGATGGTGGGATTCGTGGCGGCGTTTTTAAACTTGATCATCGGCGTTGTCTACGGGGGCATCTCCGGCTACGCCGGGGGCAAGGCAGACATGGTGATGATGCGGGTTATCGACTGCATCTACTCTATCCCTTCCATGCTGTATGTGATTTTGATCATGATGGTCTTCGGCTCCAACATCGGCTCCGTGCTTCTGGGAATCTGCGTGTCCTCCTGGATCGGCATGGCCAGGCAGGTGCGGACCCAGGTACAGACTTTAAAGCAGCAGGAATTTGCTCTGGCCGCCTATGTCATCGGGGCCGGGAAGCTGAGAATCCTGTTTAAGCATCTGATCATCAACTGCATGGGGCCGATTATCGTGTCCACCACGCTGATGGTGCCGGAGGCTATTTTCACAGAGTCCTTTCTGGCGTTTATCGGAATCGGCATCTCCCTGCCCCAGGCAAGCTGGGGAACCCTGGCCAGCGAGGCCAGGTCGGTGATTCAGAGCTATCCGCTGCAGATCGTGTGGCCGGTGCTGGCGATCTGTCTCACGGTTCTCTCCCTGAATTTTATCGGGGACGGAATCGGGGAGGCGCTGGACCCTAAGAACCGTCAGGAGGTGTAGCATGGCATTGCTGGACGTAAAACATTTGACAGTAGATTTTAATACAGACCAGGGAGTGGTCCACGCGGTGAGGGATATATCCTTCTCGGTGGGCGAGTCCGAGGCCGTGGGAATCGTAGGCGAGTCGGGAAGCGGAAAGAGCGTGACCATGTATTCGGTCATGGGTCTTCTGGCCTCCAACGGAGGCATCAAGGAGGGAAGCGTGGTGTTTGACGGGAAGGAGCTCACCGAGAAGTCCTACCCAAGCCACAAGGCTTACGAGGCCGAGATGAGCAAGATCAGGGGAAATGAGATGTCCATGATTTTCCAGGACCCGATGACATTTTTAAATCCCGTGGCGCGCATCGGGAAACAGATCACCGAGGTGATCAAGAACCACAACAAGGTGAGCGATGCCCAGGCAAGGGAACAGGCCGTGACCCTCATGGGCCAGGTGGGCATCCCTTCTCCCCGGGAGCGGTTTGGCCAGTACCCCCATGAATTTTCCGGAGGCATGCGGCAGAGGATCATCATCGCCATGGCCCTGGCCAATAACCCCAAGCTGATTATCGCCGACGAGCCCACCACGGCTCTGGATGTGACGATCCAGGCCCAGGTGCTGGAACTGATCAGGGATATGAAGGAGAAGATGAACTCTTCGGTCATCATGATCACCCACGACCTGGGTGTGGTGGCAAGCCTCTGTGACCGGATCATCATCATGTACGGAGGAAAGATCGTGGAGGCCGGCGATGCCAGGGAGATTTTTTATGAGCCCCGCCACCCCTATACCATGGGACTCTTAAAATGTGTCCACAATCCGGAGAAAAAAGAGAAGCTCACCCCGATTCCAGGCTCTCCGCCGGATCTGTTAAAGCCTCCCGCCGGCTGTCCTTTTGTGGACCGCTGTTCTCACGCCATGAGAATCTGTAAGGCGCAGATGCCCGAGGCCGAGACGTATTCAGAGACCCACACCTGTTCCTGCTGGCTGGAGGAAGCCAGAAAACGAAAGGGGGAGAACCATGGATGAAGCGCTGCTGACCGTAGATCATGTGAAGACCTATTTTGATGTTACCAAGGGACTGTTTTCCAAGAAGCAGATCGTGAAGGCTGTAGACGACGTGAGCTTTTCTATTCGGGAGGGGGAGACCTACGGGCTTGTGGGGGAATCAGGATGCGGAAAATCCACCCTGGGCAGGACGCTGGTTCAGATCTATCCGGTGACCGGGGGCAAAATCTACTACAAGGGAAGAGACATTGACACACTGAAAAAGACGGACAGGAAAGAATTTACCAGGGAGGTTCAGATGATCTTCCAGGATCCATATGCGTCTTTGAACCCCCGCATGACCGTGGGGGAGATTATCAAGGAGCCTATGGAGATTCACAGGATTCTGGATTCCTCCCGGCAGAGGGAGGAGAGGGCGGCGGAGCTTCTGAAGCTGGTGGGCTTAAAGCCTGACCATATCCGCCGGTATCCCCACGAATTTTCCGGCGGACAGAGACAGAGGATATCCATCGCCAGGACCCTGGCGCTGAACCCCAGGTTCATCATCTGTGACGAGCCGATCTCCGCCCTGGACGTGTCTATCCAGGCCCAGATTATCAATCTGCTGAAGGAGATACAGAAGGATCTGGGGATTTCCTATCTGTTTGTGGCCCATGACTTAAGCATGGTTAACTATATCTCCGACCGGATCGGTGTGATGTATCTGGGGCATCTGGTGGAGGAGGGAGAGGGGGCTGAGGTGTATTCCCGTCCCCTCCATCCCTACACCAAGGCCCTCCTGTCAGCCATCCCCATCCCTGACCCGGATGTGGCAAAGGGGAGAAAGAGAATCCATCTGGAGGGCGAGCTTCCCACGCCTCTGAACCCGCCTGCGGGATGTCCTTTCAGGGGAAGATGCCCGTCGGCCACGGAGGAGTGCGGGAAGGCGAGGCCGGAGATGAAGGATTACAACGGGCACAAGGTGGCTTGCTTCCATGCCTCCCCGTCTGGCCAGAGCTAAACGGCGCGGCGTCCGCCTGATGGGGAATCGGGCATGAATTTTGGTTTACAGGCAAGCCTGCCCCCGAATTTCATGCCAGGTTCCCCGGCCCTGTGAACCATGAATGAACAGTGTAACAGTTCAGATACCCCTTGAACTGTTACGGCATACGGCCATTTAGAATCGCTGCGCGATGGGCCGTATGCCCGCGACCATTACGTAACAGTAACGAAATATTGGGAAATATTGAAAAAAATGTTGACAAAAGAGGAGTCGGCGTTTATAATATATTTTGTTCGTGCAGAAGTGGCGGAATTGGCAGACGCGCACGGTTCAGGTCCGTGTGGTGGCAACACCTTGTGGGTTCGACTCCCATCTTCTGCACTGCCAGATAATCCCCGAAAATGCGTAGATTGTCGCTGACAGTCGGTGTTTCGGGGATTTTTTTAATCCTGAAATCGGGGACGGCTTCGGATTTTTAGTATATCTTGGGTGTTAAAGCAGAATCGGCGGTATCGTGAGTGATACCGCCGATTTTGTCACTTGTCAGCTCCTGGCGAGAGTAAAGCGGTCCACCAGCTGCTTCAGGCCGGTTGCCTCGGCGGAGAGCTCCTCGCTGGCCGCCGCGCTTTCTTGGGCGGTGGCGCTGTTGGTCTGCACCACGGAGGAGATCTGATCGATTCCCTCGGTGACCTGGGCGATGGCGATGGTCTGGTTTTCCACGGCTTTCACCACTATATCCATCTGGGCGGTTACGTGGCCGGCGTAAATGCTGGTCTGCTCCAGGGATTCTGTGACCTTGTTCACCACCTGGCCGCCTTCGGTGACGGAGACGATGGAGCTCTCGATCAATTCTTTGGTAGCTTTGGCCGCCTCGTCAGACTTGGAGGCCAGGTTGCGCACCTCGTCTGCCACCACTGCGAAGCCTTTGCCGGAGGAGCCTGCGCGGGCGGCTTCCACCGCGGCGTTGAGAGCCAGAATGTTGGTTTGGAAAGCGATGCTCTCGATGGTGGAGATGATCTTGGAGATCTCGCTGGAGGAGGCGGATATCTTCTCCATGGCAGTGTTTAACTCCTTGACGTATTCCACGCTGGCGCCCAGCTGCGCCCCTGCCTGCCCCACAAATTGTCCTGCCTCCTGGGCGGCGGCGGAAGTCTTCCTGGCATTCTCGGAGATGTCGTTGATGGTGGCCGCCAGCTCTTCCACGGAACTGGCCTGCTGGATAGCGCCCTGGCTCAGGGTCTGGGCCCCGCCGGACACCTGGCTGCTGGCGGAGGACACCTGGGTTGCGGAGTTGTCAATCTGGTGCATGGTGGTGCTGAGTTCAATCTTCAGATGGCGCAGGGACTGGAGGATGCTCTGAAACTCACCTACATAGGCGTCCCGGTGGGAAGACTGGATGTCAAAATTCTGGTTTGCCATCTCCATGAGAAGATAGCTGATGTCGCCGATGATGGTGTTCAATCCGGTCACCATCTCCGCTGTGGAGCGGGTCAGCTCTGCCGTCTCGTCCTGGCCGGTGGCCTGGGGGACGGGAGACTTTAAGTCGCCGGCTACCAGAAGCTTCATCCTCGCGGCGCAGGCCTGCATAGGCGCGCTGATGTTGGAGGACAGCTTCAGGGCCACAACGATGGATACTAAGATAGAGGCGGCAATCACCAGCAGATTGATGATGATGCCAAAATATGTATCGGCCAGATATTCCGACTTCAGCGCGGTGACGGCGATGCTCCATCCGTCTGTGCCGCCCACGGGGGCATAGGCCGCGAACCGGGGACCGTCGGAGCTGCGGAAGGCCCCGAAGCCGTTCTGTCCCTGACGCATGGCTCCGTGTATGCCGGCCAGCTGTTTCAGAGAAGAGTCGCTCTGGGCTTCCCGCTCGATGTTCTGGGTGGTGATGGTGTTCAGGGTGATGTCGGCGATGGTGTCGCCTGACTTGTTGATCATGTAGGTGTGGCTGCTCTCGGCCACCTTGACGGAGGAGACAATATCATTTAAAAATGTCTCCGGGGGCACGAAGTATACCACACCCACGATCCGGGCGCCGCGGGTTCCTTCGGCGTAGAGAGGCGCCGCCACCATAATGGACAGTTCCCCCGTAATCTTGCTGACAAGGGGTTCTGACACATAGACGCTGCCCTGCATCGCCTGCTTTACATATTCCCGGTCAGAATAATCGTTTCCGTCAAAAATACTGTAGCCGTCCGTGCCGATCAGGTTGCCCCGCTGAAAGCCGTGCATCTTGACGCGCTCGTTGATAATGGCAAGCTTCTCATCCACGGATACCGCCGGGTCCGCCAGCTGGGGGATGCAGCCGGTATCCATCGCTACATTTTTGTAGGCAGTCAATTCCTGCTCTACACGTTCCGCCGCCAGCACGGCGGTTTCGCTCATCATCTGGTTTACTGTGGCGATGGTGCTTCTGTAGTTCAATGTGATACTGGATGCCCCTACCGCGACTAGAGCGGCCAGGACGGTTGCCATGAGGCATACTGTGATTTTTTTGCGTATGCTTTTCATATTTTTCACTCTTCCTCCATGTTCTATGTCTGGGATATAGTTATCTCCAGTTTACCATAAGGCAGGACCATATGTCTATGAAAATGTGAATATGAAACATACTTTATTTTCTTCACCATATACTGAAGGATCTGAAGTATTTTGTTGACAGGAAGAAAGCCGTAAGGTAAAATGAGAGAGACTCGTTAGATAAATAACGAAGAATAAAAAAGAGAGGGAAAGAATTATGAAAAGAAGAGTACTGGCACTGTGCTCGGCAGCGGCGGTGGCTATGACCGCGTGCTCATCCGGACAGGATACGGCTCCGACTACAGCCCCTGTTCAGGAATCTGCCACAGAGGCAGAGACAACTGCGGCGGAGACGAAGGAGGAGACCACGGCGGCGGAGACGGAGAGTTCTGCCGAGGCGGAGATTTCCGGCACATTTGAGGGAACCGGCAGCGGATTCGGGGGAGAACTGCAGCTGAAGGTGACTGTGGCCGACGGCAAGATGGAGGATATTGAGGTGGTTTCCCACCACGAGAGTTCCGTAGTGTTCAACCGCGCCCTTCCTGTCATCACGGAGAGGATTCTGGAAGCCCAGAGTCCTGAGGTGGACAGCGTAACCGGCGCTACATTTACCTCCTACGGGGTGA
This sequence comes from uncultured Hungatella sp., assembly GCA_910577935.1. Taxonomy (GTDB): domain Bacteria; phylum Bacillota; class Clostridia; order Lachnospirales; family Lachnospiraceae; genus UBA3402. Next base: position 12,082 of record CAJTOT010000044.1, read on the forward strand.
AGGCCGCGGTGGCAGAGGCCATGAAGGAGGCAGGAGTCGATTTCGGCGATATCACATTAGCCACTCAGGGACCGGCGGCGGAGCAGGTTCAGGGAGAGGACGTACATACCCAGCTGGTGATTGTAGGCGGAGGTCCGGCAGGGCTGGGAGCTGCCATCACGGCCAAGGAGAACGGGCTTGAAGATGTTCTGGTGGTGGAGAAGCTGGACATCTTAAGCGGCAACGGCAAGTTTGACCTGAATTTCTACGACGTGTTCAATTCCGAGGCCCAGAAGGCCAACGGCGTGGAGGACTCTATTGAGAAGTTTATTGAGGATATGAAGGACGCCGGCAACACTCCGGAGCGTCTCCAGGTCTGGGCAGAGGGTGAATCTGTCATAGACGCGTGGCTGAGGAGCTTTGGCGTGGAGCTGAACCACAACTACGGCGGAAGAAATCACATGAAGGATAAAGACAACTATGCAGGGGAGGCTATTCAGGACGGCATGGAGGCCCAGGCCCAGAAGCTGGGAGTGGAGATCCGCACCGGCACCAAGGGGACAGACCTGATTTTCGACGGGGACAAGGTAGTGGGCGTGACCGTGGAGTCCAAGACAGAGAAATACAACATCATGGCGGACGCGGTGATCATCGCCACCGGCGGTTTTTCCTGGAACAAGGAACTTCTGGAGAAATACGCTCCCGGATACGAGGTTCTCAACACTTCCAACCAGATGGGAGCCACCGGCGACTTTGTGCCTGTGTTTGAGAAATACGGGTTCAAGCTGGAGCACATGGACACCATCCGGGTAATTCCGACTATCCTGATTCCTTCCAGGGACCTGACCAACAGCGGAGCGGGCAGCGTCTATGTCAACGGAGACGGACAGCGCTTTGTCAACGAGCGTCTGGGCGGCCTGGAGATGGGCACGGCGATCCTTGACCAGGATGTGACCTGGATGGTAGTGGACACCAAGAAGGTGGAAGACAACGCCAACGTGAGAAAGCAGGTGAAGGGCGGAAAGTTCCTGGAAGCCGGCACCTTGGAGGAACTTGCCGACCTGATGGGCATCAACAAAGAGAATTTTGTGAAGACCATCGAGGAGTACAACAAGAATGCCGAGGAAGGCGTTGAGGACGAATTCGGCCACACGCCGGAGCGCGCCCTCCTCCCGGAAGGCCCCTACTATGCCTCCAGAATCGAGTCTGCGGTTCACATGACCAAAGGCGGCGTGGCAGCCAACGAGCATGCCCAGATTCTCCGTGAGGACGGCAGCGTGGTGGAAGGCCTCTACGGAGCCGGAGAGGTGACATGGCAGAGCGGCGGATATTCTCAGTCCGTCGTGTTCGGAAGGATCTCCGGACAGGAAGCGGCCGCCTATATCCAGGGCAACTAAGAGTTATTAATTATAGGAAGATTTCAACGCCGCGGCGCCGGGGACTTCATTTCCCCGGCACCGCGGCGATTCTTGTTTATTCCGGCGGCAAGGCTTGAGCGCCGGCTCCGGCTCCCGGCAGTGTCTCCGGGGATCTCGTCCCCTATTTCAGTTCCGGCCAATAGTCCTTGTTGGCCTCCATGAGATCGTCCAGAATCTGTTTCGCCACGGAGGCGCTGGGGACCGTCTTTGACAGAGTCAGGGCCTGCCACAGCTTCTGATAGCTGCCCTCGATCCACGCCTCCACTACCAGTTTTTCCACGCTCACCTGCTGTTCCATGAGACCCTTCTGGAAGTGGGGAATCCTTCCCTGGCTGATCTTCTCGTAGCCATCCCTGCCCACGATACAGGGGATCTCCACCATCCCCTCGGGATCAAAATTCTCCACGGCGCCGCCGTTGGGCACGATGAGAAGCATCTTTTCCTTTGTGTTGAAAGCCAGGGCCCTTGCCAGCCTGACGATGTAGGAGGCGTGCCCGTCCACCTCAAAGCCGCAGTCTTTTGCGGTGCCCTTCCGGATAATATCCCTTGCGGCCGAGAACACGGTCTTTTCCCTCCCATCCATAACCTGATTGGCCCGGGTGTAGCCGGGGTCCGTGTGGGCCACCACGTAGTCCGGATAGAGATAATACTTCAGATAGGTGTTGGGCAGGGTGTCCGGGTCCACGGCGTACACGTCCCTGACTTTTCTGTATGTATCATGCCAGCTCTGGTCTGTCTTATCCTCCTCGCCCATGGCGATGTCATAGCCGTGCTCCTTCACATACTCCTTCAGCGCCGGCATCAGGTCGTTGCCCTCCTTATCTTTAATCTGGGTCCACCATCCGAAATGATTCAGGCCGTAGTAGCCGATGTCAAAGTCTTCTGCCGGGATTCCCAGGATTTTTGACATGTGCTCCATGATTCCCAGGGGCATGTCGCAGATGTTGATGATCCTGGAGTCAGGGCGCAGCTTTCTGGCAGCCTCGGCAACGATGGCGGCAGGGTTGGAGTAGTTGAGCATCCACGCCTGGGGGCTGTATTTCTCCATGTAATCAAGAATTTCCATGATGCCGCCGATGGAGCGCATCCCGTAGGCGATGCCTCCCGGCCCGCAGGTCTCCTGTCCGATTACCCCGTACTTCAGCGGGATCTTCTCGTCCTTCTCACGCATGGCGTATTTTCCCACGCGGATGTGGGCCATGACAAAATCCACATCTGTGAAAGCCTGACAAGGCTCCGCCGTGTAGGAGAATTCTATCCGGGGAGCCCGCTCTCTAAGAAGGATTTCGCAGGCCTCCCCGATGACTGCCTGCCGCTCCTCGTCGTTGTCGTAGAGGCACAGCCGCCTGATGGGAAACTCCTCCTGGTGCTCTAAAAGCATCATGATGATGCCGGGGGTAAAGGTGCTGCCGCCTCCTGCGATAGTGATGGAAAATGTTTTCATGATCCTGACCTCCTTGTTATAGTTGGATATGTTTAGTATACTACGGGGGAAATGGTTTAGCAACCGGCTGGACGCCTCCGAAAATTTTGCTTGTCAGACGGGAAAAATGGTGTTAAGATAGTTGAGATATGCGCAGGATGCGCAACAGGACGAAATGCAGAAAGGAAAAGGAGTGTTAATTCATGTCAGGACATTCAAAGTTTGCCAATATCAAGCACAAGAAAGAGAGAAATGATGCTGCCAAGGGCAAGATCTTTACAGTCATCGGGCGTGAGATCGCGGTGGCCGTAAAGGAGGGCGGACCGGACCCGGCCAACAACAGCAAGCTCCGTGACGTGATCGCGAAGGCAAAGGCCAACAACATGCCCAACGACACCATCGAAAGAGGCATCAAGAAGGCGGCGGGAGACGCCAACTCCGTCAACTACGAGGTGCTCACATACGAGGGCTACGGCCCCAACGGCGTGGCCATCATCGTGGACACGCTGACCGACAACAAGAACCGCACCGCGGCCAATGTGAGAAGCGCGTTTACCAAGGGCGGCGGCAATGTGGGAAGCCAGGGAAGCGTCTCCTACCTTTTCGACAAAAAAGGCCAGATTATCATCGACAAGGAAGAGTGCGACATGGATCCGGACGAGCTGATGATGCTTGCCCTGGACGCCGGGGCGGAGGATTTCTCCGAGGAGGAGGACAGCTACGAGGTCTACACCGCCCCTGACGATTTCAGCGCCGTCAGGGAGGCCCTGGAGAAAGAGGGAGTCCCCATGATGGAGGCCGAGGTCACCATGATTCCCCAGACCTGGGCAGAACTCACCGACGAGGAGGCCGTCAAGAAGATGAACCGCCTCCTGGACCTGCTGGACGGGGACGACGACGTCCAGGCCGTGTACCACAACTGGGACGAGTAGGGGCGGACAGCGCGGCCCGGGCGCTGCCGTGAAACCAGGCGAACGGTACGCCCGGCTGTAACAGTTCAGATACCCCTTGAACTGTTACCCCGGCTGCTCCATAGGCTTTCAGGAGGCGCCCGCTGCCCCTTGCGGACCATGGGAAAATATGTTATGATACTTCTGATGCCATATATGGTGAAAGGACTATTATGGCCAGCAGAAAAGTTTATCTTGTGGACACGGAGAACGTGGGAACCGCGTGGAAAGAGATCCTTCCCCAGAAGAGTTCAAAGGATGTGATCATACTTTTCTACACGGAGCACTCACCGGGCATCTCCTACACCGACCTAAACGTGATACGGGAATATCCTTTATCTTTCGACATGATTCTGTGTTATCCGGGCAAGAACGGGCTTGATTTTCAGATGGTCTCCTACCTGGGCTATCTGATCAAGACAGCTCCCAGATCCGAATACATCATTGTGTCCAACGATACAGGCTTTGATGCCGTGGTCAAGTTTTGGAGCGGCCGGGAGATCGAGGTGTGCCGCAAGAGCAAATCGGAGCTGACGGCTCCCCAGAAGCGGGAAACAGAAGATGAGGATGTCAGGGACATGCTGAAACAGGCATTGCCGGAAACATACCGCACGGAAGAATATTTAGAAAAGATATATGTGATGTTGTGCAACTATGATGTAAAGCAGCTGCAGAAACTGTATTTTGCTTTGCAGAAAGAGATGGGAGCGGAGGCAGGCATGGAGATATACCGCTGCCTGAAGCCTCAGATCAAAAATATATACAAAAAGATACCCAAGTGATACTTCCCCCGGGATAATCACAGGGATTTGCAACCGGAGAAAGAAGCGGATCAGACATATATGGCATCTCTTTTCTAAATATTGAGGCCTTTAAAAAGGTCTCTTTTTCGATTATGGGAAAGACCGCGGCTTTTAAAAGGACAGAATCAGGACGAGGAGGAACACAAACATGCAATATCGTACTTTTGGAAAGACAGGAGTGAAGGTGTCGGCTTTAGGCTTTGGGTGCATGCGTCTCCCGGTTTTGGAGGATGGGAGCATCCATGAGGAGGAGGCCGTCTCCATAATCCGTCATGCCATCGATGAAGGGGTGAATTACGTGGACACCGCCTACCCCTACCACGGAGGCAAAAGCGAGCTTTTGGTGGGAAAGGCTCTCGGGGACGGATATCGGGAGAAGACATACCTGGCGGACAAGTGTCCGGTGTGGCAGCTGAAAGAAGAAGGGGACTTTGAGAAGATTCTGGACGAGCAGCTGGAAAAGCTCCGGACAGACCACATTGATTTCTACCTGCTCCACGCTCTCAACAGGGACCGGTTCGAGAATGTGGTGAAGAAGTTCCGTCTGGTGGACAAGATGAAGGCCGCCAGGGAGGCAGGAAAGATCCGCTATCTGGGATTCTCTTTCCACGACGGGCTGGACGCGTTTAAGGATATTGTGGATTACACGGAGGACTGGGACTTCTGCCAGATTCAGTACAACTACATAAACTTAAACTATCAGGCGGGTACGGAAGGTCTTTGCTACGCTGCGGACAAAGGACTGGCGGTGATCATCATGGAGCCTCTTTTAGGCGGACGCCTTGCCAACTTATCAGACCACGTGGCTGCCAAATTCCCGGAGGGGAAGACGGCGGTGGAGCATGCCCTGGACTTTCTGTGGGACAAGCAGCAGGTGTCCCTGCTCCTCAGCGGCATGAGCGACAGGAAACAGGTGGAGGATAACCTGGTGTATGCGGGGAGAAGCTCTGTGGCCATGCTCTCCGACCAGGAGAAGGAGGCGTACAGGGAGGCCAAGGAGATCTATGACAAGATGTCCATGGTGGACTGCACGGCCTGCGCCTACTGTATGCCGTGCCCGTTTGGGCTGAATATTCCGGAGACATTCAAGGCATACAACGTGTTCGGCCTTAAGGGAAAGACAGGGGCCAGGGAAGCCTATGATAAACTGGAAGTCAAGGCGGATATGTGCAGAAGCTGCCATCACTGCGAGAAGGAGTGTCCTCAGAACATCAAGATCAGCCAGGTGATGAAGGACATTGTGAAGATTATGGAGTAGACATAAAGGGAAATAGGTTGAAAGAAAAATGAAAAAGGAGAAGGTTCCGGTTTGAATTAAATCGGAACCTTCTCCTTTGTTGTCTGCTGTCCTTTGTCTGCCGGGGGTCAGTTTCCGCATTCAATGCTGATGGCGTTGAACCGTTCCAAAAGGTCTTCGATACAGATGGAGGCTTTTCTCTCCCCGGCTTCGTCCATGACCGCCTGTCCCTGGTGCATCATCAGAAGGCGGTCTCCGTATTCCACCGCGTACCGCAGGTTGTGGGTGACCATGATGGTGGTCAGATTTTTTTCTTTTACTACCTTCCCGGTCAGTTCCATGATGACTTCAGCCGTCTTTGGGTCAAGGGCGGCGGTGTGCTCGTCCAGAATCAGGAACTCAATGGGAGTCATGGTGGACATGAGGAGCGCCATGGCCTGCCGCTGGCCTCCGGACAGAACGCCCACCTTGACCTGCAGTTTGTCCTCCAGGCCGAGTCCCAGGGATTTAAGGCTCTCCCTGTAGTAATCCACCCTTTTTTTATTCGTGCCCCGCCGCAGGTTGAAGGGTTTTCCCTTATTGTCCGCAAGAGCCATATTTTCCAGGATGGTCATATGGGGGCAGGTGCCCATGGCCGGGTTCTGGTAGACGCGGCCGATGCGGCGCTGCCTCCTGAATTCCGGCATGTGGGTGATATTTTCGCTTCCTATATAAATAGTGCCGGAATCCACGGGAATGCTGCCGCAGATGATGTTCAGCATGGAAGTCTTGCCGGAGCCGTTGCTGCCCACCACGGAGACAAACTGGCCTTCCGCCACAGAGAGATTGAAGTCCTGGAACAGGCACATCTCGTTTACCGTCCCGGCATTGTAGTATTTGTTGATGTTGTTCAGCTTAAGCATGGGGCTTCACCTTCTTTCTCCTCTCGGCGCTGACAACCAGTATCACCAGGAACAGCAGGGAGGTGATCAGCTTTAAGTCGTTGGCCTCCATCCCCATGGAGATAGCCAGGGAAATGCAGGCTTTGTACACGATGGAGCCTGCGATAACAGCGGTGGTGGGGCGCACAGTGGGAAGCTTTAAGCTGGTGAGAGGGGAGGTTCCGTTCTCCGGGCACAGAAGCTGAATCCCTATGATGACGCTTGCCAGCCCGATGACGATGGTTCCTGTTCCCACGGAAATCTCGAAAAATCCCTTGTGCTGGCAGTAGACAGAGCCGGCGAGGGCGGAGAATCCGTTGGCGATGGCCAGCCCCACAATCTTGACCATCCCTTTGTCCTTGGCCAGAGAGGTGACCAGGGATTCATTGTCCCCCACAGCTCTCAGAAGATATCCGGATCTGGTGTTTAAGTACAAATCCAGCAGCGCCTTGCAGACGATGATGATGAACAGGAGGATGAGAACCATGATATAGGGCGCAAGCACGGCAGGCACATGCCCGGCGAGAAAGGGATTCTCAAAAATCGTGTCCTGGGTGAACACGGGGACGTTGGCGCGCCCGCCTGCGATGCGCAGGTTCAGGGAGTAGAGGCCGGTCATGACGATGATGCCGGACAGGAGATCCCGGACCTTCAGCTTCACATGAATAAATCCTGTGGCGCATCCTGCCAGCGCTCCGGCGGCGAATGACAAAAACAGAGTCACAACAGGACTTAAGCCTGCCAGGAGGGCGGAGGCGGTGAGAGCCGCCCCCAGGGGAAAGGTGCTGTCCACAGACAGGTCGGGGAAGTCCAGAATTTTATAGGTGATATACACGCCCAGCGCCATGACGGCGTAGATGAGTCCTTCTTCCAAAACGCCTAAAATCAGTGTCATGATGATTGTAAACCTCCAAAATTTTGTCCGGGTCGGAAATTCGGTTTATTGTTCAATTTCGGTAAACAGTTCCTTTACAGAAGCCATCAGATCGTCGGGGAGAGTGATTCCCAGATTCTCCGCCACCTGGGTGTTGCCGTAGAAGGCAGCTTCTTTGATGACTTCGAAATTCATCTCACTGGCTTTTTTCTCGCCTTTTAACACGGCGGCGGCCATCCTTCCGGTCTGCTTTCCAAGGTCGACGTAGTCGAGTCCCATGGCGGCAAGGCAGCCGATTTTCACCTGCTCGATCTCGCTGCCGAACACGGGAATGTTTTTCCTGGCGGCTTTGTCCAGGATGACAGGGAGGGAGGCGACTACGGTGTTATCGGTTAAATTGGTGATGCAGTCTGCCTTCTCTAAGAGGGAGTCGGCGGCCAGGGGGACATCGGCGGTGGTGGAGATGCCCACGTCCACGATCTCGAAGCCGTAATCCCCGGCAGCCTCCTTGTATTCCTGAATGGCAGACAGAGAATTGACCTCGCTGGTGGTGTACATGATGCCGATGGTCTTCGCGTCGGGAAGTACGGCGCGTATCATCTCAAGCTGCTGAATGATCGGCAGTTTGTCGCTGGTTCCCGTGATCTCCCCCACAGGAGTCCCGTCGGCCCCTGCCAGTTCCGCCGCTTCAGGGTCGGTGACGGCAGTGTAGATTACGGGAATATTCTGTCTTCTGCCTACTCCGTAGGCAGTCTGGGCCATGGGAGTGGCAATACCGCAGATTAAGTCCACCTTCTGGGAGGCGAAGTTGGTCATGATCTGGCTTGCGATGCCGCCGTCCGCCTGGGCATTCTCGTAGAGAACCGTCAGATTCTCACCTTCCACGATGCCTTCCTCCGCCAGACCCAAAAGAAATCCCTCGCGGCAGTTGTCGAGAGAGCCGTGGGCTGCGAACTGTCCGATGCCGATGGTGTAGCTCTTCTTGTCGGCGGGAGACTGGCTGCCGGTATCCCCAGAGCCGCCGGCGTCTGCCGAGGTTCCGCCCTCCGAGGCTGCGGAAGAGGTCTGGGTGTCAGCGGTCTGGGAATTCTGGGGGGCGGAGCCGGAGTTTGAGGAACCGGAACAGCCGGCCAGAAGCGAAACTGCCGCGGCGGCAAGGAATAAGGTTTTTACAGATTTTTTCATAGTCATTGTCCTCCAATATAGTCTGAATTATACCCTCTGCAGGGCACGCTGTCTGAGAAAGCAAGGAGCCTGGGAGTCCGGAGGCTTTTGCGGCAAAAAAAATCTCAAACGTGCAGAACAACTGCATGCTTGAGACGAATAAAATCCGCGGTGCCACTCAACTTGACCTAAGGTCCACTTTTTCATATACTATCATATATGCCGCGGTGATAACGGATGCGGAAGCCGTCAGTCCCTACCTGGCCGAAGCCTTTCGGAACCGCCCTCAAAAGTCCATTCAGCAATTCTGCTCATATCGCGTTCCCACCGCCGGCGACTCTCTGAAATGTTTAAGAAAAGCTTACTCCTCTTTCTCAATGGTTTGTTTTATTGGTAAGTATCTTAATACAGAATGTTTTATTTGTCAACAAGAAATTTATGTGATAAAATGGTTGGCAAACAGGTAAGGGAGAATAAAGATGAAAAAATTGCTGGTGGTTGTGGATATGCAGAAGGATTTTATAGACGGCAGCCTGGGGACAAAGGAGGCGGCGGCTATTGTGCCGAAGGTGAAGGAGAAGATA
>CAJTOT010000044.1:21466-26021 GCA_910577935.1 uncultured Hungatella sp.
TTCACCATGGACACTCATTTTGACAATTACCTGGAGACTCAGGAGGGGAGGAACCTGCCGGTTAAGCACTGCATCAAGGCTTCCGACGGTTGGAGGCTCCACGAGGATCTGGAGATGTACCGGGGAAAGCGGTTTGAGAAAGCGGCCTTCGGTTCCGTGGAGTGCGGACGGTACGCGGCTCTGGGAGATTACGAGTCGGTGGAGCTTGTGGGGCTCTGCACGGATATCTGCGTCATCTCCAACGCCATGGTGATCAAGGCCATGTCCCCGGAGCTGGCGGTGCAGGTGGACGGAAGCTGCTGCGCGGGAGTGACGCCGGAGAGCCATGAAAACGCCCTGGAAGCCATGAAGATGTGTCAAATACAGGTTATTTAGGAAGATAGGTTACCACAGACAGAAACGGAGATCATATGGAGCAGATGAAAGAGACTTTTAAGATACAGCAGGCAGATATAAGCCGGCTTGATGAGATTATGGCCATCTACGAGAGGGCCAGGAGATTTATGGCAGAGCACGGCAATCCTACACAGTGGCCCTCTGATTATCCGCCTGCGGACATGATTGTCCAGGATATGGAAGCGGGATGCATGTATGTGTGTATGGCCGGCGGAAAAGTGGGGGCGGTGTTCTATTACAGGAAGGGCGAAGAGCCGGACTATGCCCGGATATGGGACGGGGCCTGGCTCAACGAGGAGCCCTATGGGGTAGTGCACCGGATCGCGTCGGCAGGAATCGTCAGGGGCGCCGCGTCTTTCTGCCTGGAGTGGGCATTTGAGCAGTGCGGGAATGTGAGGATTGAAACCCACAGAGACAATACAGTCATGCAGAACCTGCTGAAGAAGAGCGGTTTTGTGTACTGCGGAATCGTCTATGTGAGAGGCGGGCAGGAGCGGAGGGCGTATCAGAAATGTATGGCATAATCAGTTAAATATCAAGATATTTATGATGATGTTGGGGTCAAAAGGTTTTTGGGACTCTGGCACCATATTTATTACGCTGCTGAAAAAGCAGCGTTTTTTGTCTGTAACCTTACTCACCCACTTACTCACCCAGTTTCCAGGTGATCCCGCCGCAGACGACGGCCAGAACCAGCCCCAGAAGAAGCTTTCCGGGTCCCAGGGAGGACAGCCGGGCGAATAACCCTGTGTTGTAGAAGATGGCAAAGGGGGAGGCGGCGATGAGCCCCAGTATGGCGCAGTAGGTCTGGATTCCAAAGCGCTCAAACAGGAAGGTGATCAGCTTGGCGATGAGGAAAATGCCCAGGAGCACCCCCGCGCCGAAGGGCATGAGCAGCCCAAAGCCGTGAAGGAGGCCTGCCATGTCAAAAGCCTTCAGGGCGTCCAGAAAGGACTTAATGGTGTTGATGACGCCGTAGTAGTACCCCAGTATCATCATCACCAGGGAGCCGCTGACTCCGGGGACCACCATGGTGGCGGAGGCGACGATGCCTACAAGGAACAGGGAGGCCATGGTCCAGGGGGTTACGGAGAAGGTTCTCAGAACTTCATCGTCAGCATTCATCATAGGAAGAAACACGGCCACCGAAAAGAAGGCGGCAAAGGCCAGGACGCCGGACAGCCCGATCTTTGAAGCTCTCCTGGCAAGCTCCCTTTGCAGGGAGGACACCAGCACGGGGATTCCGCCCAGGATCAATCCCACAAAGGCCATGGAGGTGACAAAGGTATGGCGGCTTAACAAGTACTCCACGGCGTAGGTAAAGCCCGCGATCCCGATTCCGCAGCCGAGGATGATGGGGAGGAGGGTCCCAAGACTCTTCTTCCAGTCCCGCCCCAGGCCGGACACGGCAGAAATCAATTTATCGTAGATGCCCAGAGACACAGCCATAGTTCCGCCGCTGACCCCGGGAATAATGTTGGCGATGCCGATGAGGGTTCCTTTTATAATATCCATCAGAAATATCATTTCAATCTCCTTTGCGCTGAAAGTATTTCTTATTATAGGGGCAGCTGTACAGATTTGTCAACAGAAAGCGGCTGAGGTTCATGTTAAATTTAGTCTCCCTTTGTGTAAAAATAAATTCCCGCGGGACAGCCCGGCCTCGGGAATTTTGCTGCGGCATGGTATAAAATAGTGCCGGGAGCAAAAGATTGCCGCTCCTTCGGCATGAAAAATACAAAAGTAGAGGGATGAAAAATATGTGGACCATAGCTATTTGCGACGACAACAGGAGACAGTGCTGGGAATTGGGGGTGATGCTGAAAATTTACAGCGAGGAGAGAAACCTGGCAGTGGAGACCGAGACGTTTCACGACGGAGGCACCCTGGTTGAGAAGATGAAGAAAGGCAAGCACTACGATATTATCTTTTTAGATGTTCTCCTGCGGGGGATGAACGGAATTGAGCTGGGCAGCGAGATCCGCAGAAGGCTGGACAATGAGGAGGTGCATCTGGTGTATGTGTCCATGACCACGAGCCATCTGGAGCTGCTGTTTCAGAACAGGCCCCTGGGGTTTATCAAAAAGCCTGTGCCCAGGGAGGAGGTCTACCGTCTCACGGATTATGCCAGGCAGCTGGAGGTGCGGTTCCAGAAATCCTTTCTCTACCGGAAAGAGAGAACCCTCTACCAGGTGGCGTACCAGGAAATCTGCTACTTCCAGAGCGTTGGGAGAAAGATCGAGATACATACCACAGACGGAGTATATGAATTTTACGGAAAACTGTCGTCGATTCTGAAGGAAGGGCTTCCGGGGCAGTTTATTCAAATTCATAAATCCTATATCATCAACCGGGACTATGTGGCCAGACAGAGCCCCAAGCGAATATATATGAAAAATGAGAACGGATATCTGTCCGTCAGCCGGCCCTACCGCCAGTCTGTCCTTGGGTGGATGGCGGACATATAAAAGCCGGATTTTGTCAGATTGGGCGTAAAAAATGACAAGGGCGGTCTGAAAAAAAGGGAAATATGGTAAGATTCTCTGTGACATGCTGCCGTGTTCCCGGATAAGACGCCCAAATCCTCTGCGTGGGCGGCCGGCGCGGCAGCTGTTAAAAGTCCGGGATTCTGGGGGTTTTCCGGACTTTTTATAATAATAGGCTGCAGTTGGCAGGGCGGGGAATCTGACATGAATGTTGTGCGTCAAGCTTGCGTGTAAGCCCTCCATGAAAGCAGCGTTGACTTTCTTGCGGGTTTTATGTAAAATAAGGAAGAAAATCGTTTATAACCGGAGGAGGACACAATATGAGCGGGAAACAGTCTCTGGACACCATCTGCATACAAGGCGGATGGCAGCCGAAGAACGGAGAACCCAGGGTTCTGCCTATCTATCAGAGCACCACATTCAAATACGAGACCAGCGAACAGATGGGCCGTCTGTTTGACCTGGAGGAAAACGGATATTTTTACACCAGGCTTGCCAACCCGACCAACGACGCGGTGGCGGACAAGATCCGCAAGCTGGAGGGCGGAGCGGCGGCCATGCTCACCTCGTCGGGGCAGGCAGCCAACATGTACGCCATCTTGAATATCTGTTCGGCGGGAGACCATGTGGTCAGCGCCGCCACCATCTACGGAGGCACGTCCAACCTGTTCACCGTGACTCTTAAGCGTTTCGGGATTCAGTGCACCCTGGTGGACCCGGACGCGCCGGAGGAGGAGCTGGAGAAGGCATTCCGGGACAACACCAGGGCGGTGTTCGGAGAGACCATCGCCAACCCTGCCCTGGTGGTTCTGGACCTGGAAAAATTTGCCCGTCTGGCCCACAGCCACGGAGTTCCCTTTATCGTGGACAACACCTTTGCCACCCCCATCAACTGCCGGCCCATAGAGTGGGGAGCCGACATCGTGACCCACTCCACCACCAAGTACATGGACGGACACGCCATGGCCGTGGGAGGCTGCATCGTGGACAGCGGAAACTTTGACTGGGAGGCTCATGGCGACAAGTTTCCGGGGCTGACCACCCCCGATGACTCCTACCACGGGGTGGTGTACACCAGGAAGTTCGGAAAAGCCGCCTACATCACCAAGGCCACTGCCCAGCTCATGAGGGACATGGGCTCCATACAGTCCCCCCAGAACGCCTTTCTGCTGAATATCGGGCTGGAGACTCTCCACTTGAGGGTGCCCAGACACTGCGAGAACGCCCTGAAGGTGGCGGAGTACCTTAAATCCAGAGAGGATGTGGCTTGGGTGAAGTATCCGGGCCTTGAGGGGGACAGATATTACCAGCTGGCAAAGAAATATATGCCCCAGGGTACCTGCGGCGTCATCTCCTTCGGGCTGAAGGGGGGAAGGTCCGCGGCGTCCCGGTTCATGGACCGGTTAAACCTGGCCGCTATCGTGACCCATGTGGCCGATGCCCGCACCTGCGTGCTCCATCCTGCCAGCCACACCCACCGGCAGCTCAGTGACGAACAGCTGGTGGAGGCAGGCGTGGACCCGTCCCTGATCCGCCTCAGCGTGGGGATCGAGGGGGCCGGCGACATCATCGCCGACATCGCCCAGGCGCTGGAACCGTAACTGTCGTTACTGTTCACATGCGTTCACAGCAACCAGCAAAAATCCCATCGCCGCAGGCGATTTTCATGGATT
>CAJTOT010000045.1 GCA_910577935.1 uncultured Hungatella sp.
CCACTCTCCCTATTGGATGTAATGATGTGGTGATGGAGCCGAAGAACAGAACGGACAATGCGGTCATAATGGAATTCAAAGTAAGAGATTCAAGCGAGGAAAAATCTTTGGCGGACACTGCTGAGGAGGCGCTGAAACAGATTGAGGAACTGCAATACCAAGCAGATTTGGAGAACAGGGGAATCTCTGGCGACCGAATCCGAAAATATGGTTTTGCCTTTGAAGGCAAAGAAGTACTAATAAAAAGTTGATTAATTTTTTATCCCTAACTTGACAGGAGAGTATGTGTCCAGGATTGAGAAGAAGGCGGTGGAGAAGCTGAGGGTGGGGATGGAGTGTGCTGGGTAAGAGGGGAGATTTGATGTTATCCAATTAGAACAGGCAGGGATAAAGTAAGCAGTCAATGATCAGGAACTTGCTTTGTCCTTGCTTTTTTGGTTGTAAAGGGGTGAAAAATCAATTATAATTATACAAAGGCGTGATGTATAAGAGTTCAGCGGATAAAACAAGAAAAGGTATATATATGGAGGTGGTATCTTGGCAAGGACAGTAGGGATAGGAATCCAGAGCTTTGAAAAACTGGTGGCTAATCAATATTTATATATAGATAAAACGGATTTCATAAGGGAATGGTGGGAAAGCGGCGATGATGTAACCTTAATTACCCGTCCTCGCAGATTCGGAAAAACCTTGAATATGAATATGCTTGAAAGATTTCTTTCCATAGAATATGAGGGGGAAAGTAAAGTCTTTGAAGGATTATCTATATGGAAATATGAGAGGTATCGGAACCTTCAGGGGACCCGTCCGGTAATCTTTCTAAGTTTTGCAGGAATAAAGGCATCTTCATTTTTGGAGGCTAAGAAAAGCCTGTTTTATTTGATAGAAAAGTTATATAACCGATATGAATTTTTATTGAGAGAAGATTGTCTGAACAGTAAGGAAAAAGATTTTATAAAAAATATTTCCGTGAATATGGATAATTATTCTGCTGTTTCTTCTATAGGCACACTATCTGAATTTTTATATCGCTATTATGGGGAAAAAGTTATTATTCTGTTGGATGAATACGACACACCGCTCCAGGAGGCTTGGATGTATGGCTATTGGTACGAAATGGTGGAATTCATGAGGGGGTTATTTAATTCTACATTTAAGACGAACCCATATATGGAACGGGCAGTTATGACAGGAATTACAAGAGTGAGTAAGGAATCCATTTTCTCTGATTTAAATAATCTGGAGGTGGTGACTGCTACATCAGAGAAATATGAAGATAGTTTCGGATTCACAGAAGAAGAGGTGTGGGAGGCATTGCAGGAATGTGGATTGTACGAATATCGACAGACTGTAAAATATTGGTATGATGGTTTTATATTCGGAAAAAGAAAAGATATTTACAATCCCTGGTCAATTATTAATTATCTGGATAAAAGGCGTTTGTCTACCTATTGGGCGAATACCAGCAGTAACGGATTGGTGGATAAGTTGATTCGGGAGGGAAGTGCAGAGATAAAGACATCCATGGAGAGTTTGTTGAAAGGCGAGCATCTGTACAGAGAGATTGACGAGCAGATTATTTTTGACCAAGTGGATGGGGATGAAAATGCAATTTGGAGTTTGTTTCTGGCCAGCGGATATCTGAAAGCGGAAAACTATACATTAAATGCGGACACGGGAGCAGACCTGTATGAATTGGCACTGACAAATAAAGAAGTCGAGATTATGTTTCGAAAGATGATAAAGAAATGGTTCTCAAGTACAGGGTCAGTCTATAACGGCTTTATCAGGGCATTACTGCAGGATGACGTAAAGTCTATGAATGCCTATATGAACCGGGTGGCTTTGGCTATGTTCAGTTATTTTGACAGTGGGAGAAATCCTTCTATGGAGACGCAGCCGGAGCGGTTTTATCATGGCTTTGTGCTGGGACTGACTGTGGAATTGGCAGATCGATATGTTATTACCTCCAATCGGGAAAGCGGTTTTGGGAGATATGATGTGATGATGGAGCCGAAGAAAGAAGCAGATAATGCCATAATTATGGAGTTCAAGGTCAAGGACTCGCAGGAAGAGACGTCCATGGAGGATACCGCAGACGCTGCATTGAAACAGATAGAAAAGCAGCAGTATGATGTGGTTTTGAAAAATAAGGGGATTTCTGCTGACCGAATTAGAAAATACGGATTTGCTTTCGAAGGTAAGGAGGTTTTGATAAAAAATCAATGAAATTTTTTATCCCTAGATTGAGAAGAAGGCGGTGGAGAAGCTTGAGGATCTAAATGATACTATATCGCTTTCTGGAGTATAGTTTTCCGATGAGAAAAAGTGGGGAGAAACTACTTTATTCTGTGGAATGTGGTTTGAAAAGTCTGCTTATGAAAGTTTTAGGTAATAGTACATATGGGGAGTTTGTGAAATGCTGCGGGAATGAGGAAAAGGAATTGACGGGGCATAACATAAAGGCAATGATGAATTTGACCAGAAGCTGTTGGAGGTCATCTATTTATTGATGCGGATTTGGAGGTTCCGGACCTGACATGGATGCTGGGGCAGGGGCTATAGGGACCGAATTCAAAACTTCGCCATTGTCTTTTAAGGTATTAGGGGGTATAATATCTGGGAATAAATTCAGACAGGAGATCATGATTATGGATAAAGTAAGGACAAGATATGCTCCAAGCCCCACCGGCAGAATGCACGTGGGAAACTTGAGAACCGCGCTGTACGCATACCTGATCGCAAAGCATGAGGGAGGGGATTTCCTTCTGCGCATTGAGGACACTGACCAGGAGCGCTTTGTGGAGGGAGCCACCGAGATCATATACCGCACGCTGGAGAAAACCGGCCTGGTCCACGACGAGGGCCCGGACAAGGACGGCGGAGTCGGCCCCTATGTTCAGAGCCAGCGCCAGGCAGCAGGCATCTATCTGGAGTACGCCAAAACGCTTATCGAGAAAGGCGAGGCGTACTACTGCTTCTGCACCCAGGAG
The DNA here is from genome assembly GCA_910577935.1 of uncultured Hungatella sp. GTDB lineage: Bacteria > Bacillota > Clostridia > Lachnospirales > Lachnospiraceae > UBA3402. The sequence goes on from CAJTOT010000045.1 coordinate 2,994, forward strand.
CGGCTGAATTCCTTGAAAAAGACGGTGAACGGCGAGGAGATCATGACCTACGACAAACACTGCCTTCATCTGACAGAGGAGGAGATCCAGGCCAACCTGGCCGCGGGGATTCCCTATGTTATCCGCCAGAACAACCCCACGGAGGGCACTACCACGTTCCACGACGAGATATACGGCGACATCAAGGTGGACAACGAGGAGCTGGACGACATGGTTCTCATCAAGTCCGACGGATACCCCACCTACAACTTTGCCAACGTGGTGGATGACCACCTTATGGGCATCACCCATGTGGTGCGGGGCAACGAATATCTGTCCTCCTCCCCCAAGTACAACCGCCTCTACGACGCCTTCGGCTGGGAGGTTCCGGTGTATGTCCACTGCCCCCTCATCACCAACGAGGAGCACAAGAAGTTGAGCAAGAGAAGCGGCCACTCCTCCTACGAGGATCTGATGGAGCAGGGGTTTGTGTCCGAGGCAGTGGTCAACTATGTGGCTTTGCTGGGGTGGTCGCCGGAGGACAACCGGGAGATCTTCTCCCTGGAGGAGCTGGTGGAGGCCTTCGATTACCGCCATATGAGCAAGTCCCCGGCAGTGTTTGACGTGACCAAGCTGAAATGGATGAACGGCGAGTACCTGAAAGCTATGGATTTTGACAGATTCTATGACATGGCGGAGCCCTATATCCGGGAGGTGATAAAGAAAGACCTGGATTTGAGAAAGATTGCCGCCATGGTGAAGACCAGAATCGAGGTGTTCCCTGATATTGCCGCCCACATAGATTTCTTTGAGACCATGCCGGAATATGATCCTCAGATGTATGTTCACAAGAAGATGAAGACCACCAGGGAGACATCGCTGCAGGTGCTGGAGGATATTCTGCCTCTTTTGGAGGCCCAGGAGGAGTATTCCAATGACGCTCTCTACGAGACTCTGGCCGGCTATGTGTCGGAGAAGGGCGTGAAGACAGGGTTCGTGATGTGGCCGGTGCGCACGGCTGTGTCAGGCAGGCAGATGACCCCCGCCGGCGCCACGGAGATCATGGAGGTTCTGGGCAAAGAGGAGTCTCTTGGGAGAATCCGCCGGGGAATTGAGCTGCTGAGACAATGACCAGGGAATTCAATGCTTCCCAGAAGGAAGCCATATGCCATGTGGAAGGACCCATGATGGTCCTGGCGGGGCCGGGGTCGGGAAAGACCACCGTGATTACTCACAGGACAAAATATCTCATCGATCAGGGAACTGATCCGGGGAGCATTTTGGTGATCACCTTTACCAGAGCCGCCGCCCGTGAGATGCAGGAACGGTTTGCCGCGCTGATGGAGGGGAGGAGCACCAGGGTCAGCTTCGGCACCTTTCACTCCGTATTCTTTACCATATTGAAGTACGCCTACCGCTACCAGGCCTCGGATATCGTCCGGGAGGACCAGAAGCTGCGGTATATCCGGGAGATGATCGAGGAGTACGGCCTTGAGATTGAGGACGAGCACGAGTTTGTCCCCGCTGTCCTGGGGGAGATCAGCTTTGTGAAAAGCGAGATGATGAGCCTGGAGCACTATTACTCCCAGAACTGCTCCGAGTCCGTGTTCAAGAAATTGTACCAGGGCTATGAGGAGCGGATGCGGCGGGCGGGGCTTTTGGATTTCGACGACATGCTGGTTATGTGTCATCAGCTGTTTGTCGAGAGAAAGGATATTCTGGCTGCGTGGCAGAACAAGTTCCGGTATATTCTCATCGACGAGTTCCAGGATATCAACAAGGTTCAGTACGAGATCGTGAAGATGCTGGCGCTTCCGGGAAACAACCTGTTTATCGTGGGGGATGACGATCAGTCGGTGTACCGGTTCAGAGGCGCGAAGCCGGAAATTATGCTGGGCTTTACCAGGGATTATCCCCAGGCAAAGACCGTGCTTTTGGGGACTAATTACCGCTCCACCAGGGAGATTGTGGACACGGCCTCCATGTTGATCGGCCACAACTCAAAAAGGTACGAGAAAAAACTTACCGCGGCCAAGGGCGCGGGCAAGCCTGTGGTCACAACCATGAGCAGCGAGCCACAGGAAGAGACCTTGCGGATCGTGGAAGAGATGAAAGACTATGTCAGCGCGGGATACCGCCTGGAGGACATAGCGGTCCTGTACCGGACCAACTTAAATCCCCGGCTGATGATCGAGAAGCTGATGGAGTACAACATTCCGTTTACCATGAAAGACTCCCTGCCGAACCTGTACGAGCACTGGATATCCCAGAATGTGATCGCCTATATCCGGGCGGCGAGGGGAGATCTGAAGCGGAGCAATATTCTCCAGATCATCAACCGCCCCAACCGGTATGTGAGCCGGGACTCCCTGGAGGAGAAGGTGGTGTCCTGGGACAAGGTGAAGGCTTTTTACCAGGACAAGGGCTGGATGGTGGAGCGCATCGAACAGCTGGAATATGACCTTCTCATGCTCAGGGACATGCCTCCCGCGGCGGCAGTAAACTATATCCGCAAGGGAGTGGGGTATGACGACTATTTAAAAGAATACGCCCGGTTCCGGCGGATCAAGCCGGAGGAGCTTCTGGAAACGCTGGACCAGCTGAAGGAGAGCGCGGCGGGATTTAAGACCATGGAGGAGTGGTTTGACCACATGGAGGAGTATAAGAGGCGGCTGAGAGAGCAGGCCCAGGCACAGAAGACGGCTCCTCAGGGCGTGTCCCTGATGACTATGCACAGCTCCAAGGGCCTGGAATTCAAGGTGGTGTACATACTGGACGCCAACGAGGGGATCACCCCTCACAGGAAAGCTGTCCTGGACACGGATATCGAGGAGGAGCGGCGGATGTTCTACGTGGCCATGACCAGGGCGAAGGAACGCCTCCATGTGTGCTATGTGAGGGAGCGGTACGGGAAAAAGCAGGAGATGTCCCGGTTTATCGAGGAGTACTTAGGAAAAGCGCCTGTGGGCGCGGCTGCCAAAAACGGGGCCGGCCGGACGGGAAAAACGGAGGCAGGCAGAAAAGCCTGAGAGGCAGAGAGGAGAGCGCCGGTGGCGGAGAGACGGGACAATCGGGACACGAAAGGCTGCGTCCACATTTACTGCGGGGACGGAAAAGGGAAAACCACTGCCGCCGTCGGTTTGGCGGTGAGGGCGGCCGGGAGAGGGAAGAGGGTTCTCATAGCCCGGTTTCTCAAGACAGATGATTCGGGGGAGGTGGCGGTTTTGGCCAGGATTCCCGGTATCCGCGTGATGCCCTGCTCCAGAACCTTCGGATTTTTTTGGCAGATGACAGAGAAGGAGAAGGGGGAAGCAGGGGAGTACTACAGACAGCTGTTTGACCAGGTGTGGGAGGAGGCGGTGACAGGCGGGGCCGATATGGTTATCCTGGACGAGATCATGGCTGCCTGCCGGCACGGGCTGGTCTCCGGGGATGTGCTGGAGGAGCGGGTGAGAAACCGTCCTCCCCGCCTTGAGGTGGTGCTGACCGGGAGAGACCCGTGGCCGGAAGTGACAGAACTGGCGGATTATGTGTCTGAGATTTGCAAGAGAAAGCACCCTTTTGACCAGGGAGTGGGGGCGCGGGAGGGAATCGAGTGGTGAGCGGGGAAGAGAGGATTTGAGAAAAAATCCTTGCGTTTCACACGGGATTCTGCTACATTGGAATCGGAGAAGAACAAACAGACAGTTTGTGGAAAGAGAAGAGGATAAATGACTATGGCCAAGGACAATATGGAACCTCAGGAGGAGATGACCGTAACCCTGAATATGGATGACGGCAGCGAGGTGGAGTGCGTGGTCCTCACCATCTTTGAGGCAGGCGGAAGGGACTATATCGCGCTGCTGCCCATGGACAGCGGGGAGGCTGAGGAAGGGGAGGTATATCTCTACAGATACTATGAGCCGGAGGATGGAGAGCCGAGCCTTGACAACATTGAGGACGACGAGGAGTATGAGATCGTCGCGGATGCCTTTGACGAACTTCTTGACGCCCAGGAGTATGACGAGCTGGTGGGGGAAGATGAGCTGGAGGATATGGAGTAGGCAGCGGGGCGCAGCCGGGTCCGGCATCAAGGCCAACCTGGCAGACACTGTCCTGTTTATCTATGGAGGAAAGGGAAAAAGCCTGCCGGAAAGACAAAGGACTGCTGTGAAAAAAAGCCGTGAAAAGCAGAAGCTGGATGCCCTGGTTTTCACGGCTTTATTCTGTCCCGCTTTGGTTTTAAGGCATCAGAGGCAGACGCAGAGGCCTTTTTTAGCTGGCAGGTCAGGCTTTCCTAAGAGCCAGCCGGCTGTTCTGGTACTCGCCGGAAAAAGTCACGTCTGCGCCGAACCAGGCCGGCGGAACGAACCTCTCTGCCTCTTGGCGGCTCCCAAATTCCACTTCCGCCAGACAAAGGCCTTCGTAGGCGCCGGAGAAGATGTCAAGCTCAATGGTGAGACAGGTATCTGTGATGGGGATGCGGTATCGGCGCTTTGTCAAAATCATTCCGTCAGCCTTGGAGAGCAGATGGGCGTAGGCCTCCTTGGTGAGAGGAAGATTATATTCTTCCCTCTCCAAAAGCCCCTTGGACTTGTAGGTGAGATAGTACCGGTGGTCCTCCTTCCGAATCCGCACCACCGGTTCAGCGCACAGATACGCCTGTTCGATGGAGCATGAGGGAAAGGACATATAGCCGTCAGGCAGAGTCTTCACCAGATATTTGCGTTCGATTTCCATAATAGACCTCCTCGTAAAATAGCCCGGCTGCATCCAAGGCGTTTTCAGGGAAGCGCCGGGATCTACCTGAACATTAACACAGAAAGACCCCGAATACAAGACACAAAAAGTGCTTCTTGTATTTCCGGAAAACCTATGCTATAATGCTAAATTGAAGTGTAGCGCCCAAGTGGAGCAGGCGATTCACATATAGATTAAGGAGGAACCTATCACATGAGTTTACAGGTAGAGAATTTAGAGAAGAATATGGCAAAGCTGACCGTAGAAGTACCAGCCGGGCAGTTTGAAGAGGCAATCAAGGCCGCATATAATAAGAACAAAGGCCGTTTCTCCATCCCAGGCTTCCGCAAGGGCAAAGCGCCTCTTGCCATGATAGAGAAGATGTATGGCCTGGAGGTATTCTACGAGGAGGCTGCCAACATCGTATTGGACGCCACTTATCCTGATGCCGCCGACGAGAGCGAGCTGGAGATCGTGTCCAGGCCGGAGATCGACCTGGTTCAGATCGAGAAGGGAAAGCCTTTCATCTATACTGCCACCGTGGCGGTGAAGCCTGAGGTGACTCTCGGGGAGTACAAGGGCATCGAGGTGGAGAGAGCCGTGGCGGAAGTCACCGACGAGGATGTGGAGAAGGAGCTCAAGAAGGTTCAGGATCAGAACTCCAGGCTTCTGACCGTGGAGGACAGACCGGTGGAGGACGGCGACCACACGGTCATCGACTTTGAGGGATTTGTGGACGGCGTTCCCTTCGAAGGCGGAAAGGCAGAGGACTATTCTCTGGTGATCGGTTCCCATTCTTTTATCGATACATTTGAGGAGCAGCTGATCGGCAGGAATATAGGAGAAGAGTGCGAAGTCAACGTCACCTTCCCCGAAGTGTACCACTCCAAGGAAGTGGCGGGAAAACCTGCCATGTTCAAGGTGACTGTGAAGGAGATCAAAGTGAAGGAGCTGCCGGAGCTGAATGACGAGTTTGCAGGAGAAGTTTCCGAATTTGACACGTTAGATGAATACAAGGCCGATATCCGGGCGAAACTCTTAGAGTCCAAGGAGAAGCAGGCCGCCACGGAGAATGAGAACCGGGTAGTGGAGAAGGTAGTGGAAGGCGCTTCCATGGATATCCCGGAGCCCATGCTGGACTTCCAGGTTCAGAACATGATCAACGACTATGCCCGCAGGATGCAGAGCCAGGGCATGTCTCTGAGTGAGTATATGAAGTACACGGGCATGAGTGCCGACCAGATGAAGAACCAGGCGAGACCCCAGGCGGAGAAGACTATCCGCACCAGACTGGTGCTGGAGGCTGTGGTGAAGGCCGAGAATATAGAGATTTCCCAGGAGAGGCTTGACGAGGAGCTTCAGAACATGGCAAATTCCTACAAGATGGAGATTGACCAGGTGAAATCTTACATGGGAGACCACGGCATTGAGCAGATGAAAGAGGATCTGGCTGTTCAGGAGGCAGTTGATTTCCTGGTGGCCGAGGCCAAGTTGGTTTAAAAGCAACCATGAAAGACTGGAGGAGTAAGAATGAGTTTAGTACCATATGTCGTTGAACAGACCAGCAGGGGGGAGCGTTCTTACGATATTTATTCCCGCCTGTTAAAGGACAGGATTATCTTTTTAGGCGAGGAAGTCAATGATGTGTCCGCGAGCTTGGTGGTGGCGCAGCTCCTTTTTCTGGAATCGGAAGATCCGGGAAAGGATATCAATCTGTACATCAACAGCCCCGGTGGTTCCGTGACTGCCGGCATGGCCATCTATGACACCATGAATTTTATCAAGTGCGACGTGTCCACAGTATGTATAGGCATGGCCGCCAGCATGGGGGCATTTCTGCTCTCCGGCGGGGCAAAGGGGAAAAGGTTTGCCCTTCCCAATGCGGAGGTCATGATTCATCAGCCCTCCGGCGGGGCCAGAGGCCAGGCCACGGAGATTAAGATCGTGGCGGAGAACATTTTGAAGACGAGAAGAAAGCTCAACGAGATTCTTGCCGCCAACACTGGGCAGCCTATTGAGATTATCGAGAGAGACACGGAGAGAGATAACTATATGTCCGCGGAGGAGGCAAAAGCCTATGGTCTCATCGACGCGGTCATCAAAAAACACTAATCACTGAATGACCAGCCGGGCCGGCGCGCTCCCGTAAACTGCGCGCGGTAAAGTATGGATAAGAAGAAGCGAGGTGGTAAGATGCCGGGCAGGATGGATGACAAGATCCGCTGTTCTTTTTGCGGCAAGACTCAGGACCAGGTGCGCAAGCTGATCGCAGGCACCAACAACGTCTTTATCTGTGACGAGTGTATCGATTTATGCGCCGAGATCCTGGAGGAAGAACTGGATGGAGACGAGCCGGTCAGTGAAGAGTTCGGCGAAATCAACCTGTTGAAGCCAAAGGAGATCAAGACATTTCTGGATGAGTATGTCATCGGGCAGGACCAGGCGAAGAAGGTGCTGTCTGTGGCCGTGTATAATCATTACAAGAGAATCACTACCAGAAAGAATATGGATATAGATGTACAGAAGAGCAATATTCTGATGCTGGGTCCCACCGGCTCCGGCAAGACCTATCTGGCCCAGACCATGGCCAAGATTCTCAATGTGCCCTTTGCCATCGCCGATGCCACCGCCCTGACGGAGGCCGGATATGTGGGCGAAGATGTGGAGAATATTCTTCTGAAGCTGATCCAGGCGGCGGACTATGATATTCACAAGGCAGAGTACGGAATTATTTATATTGACGAGATCGACAAGATCACGAAGAAGTCGGAGAATGTGTCCATCACCAGGGACGTGTCCGGCGAAGGGGTGCAGCAGGCGCTCTTAAAGATTCTGGAGGGCACTGTGGCCAGCGTTCCTCCCCAGGGCGGAAGAAAGCATCCCCATCAGGAGCTTCTGCAGATCGACACGACCAATATCCTGTTCATCTGCGGCGGGGCCTTCGACGGTCTGGAGAAGATTGTCGAGAACCGCACCAGCAAAGGAGCCATCGGCTTCAATGCGGAGGTTGTGGATAAGAGAAGCACGGATATTGATAAGCTGCTGAAGCAGGTGGAGCCTCAGGATCTGATAAAGTTCGGACTGATTCCGGAGTTTATCGGCCGTGTTCCCGTGACCGTCTCCCTGGAGCTTCTCACCGAGGATGCGCTTCTGCGGATTCTCTCGGAGCCCAAGAACGCTCTGGTGAAGCAGTACCAGAAGCTGTTTGAGATGGACGATGTGAAGCTGGAGTTCAAGGAGGAGGCCTTGAGGGCTATCGCCAGGAAGGCTATGGAGAGGAAGACAGGGGCCAGGGGCCTGCGGTCTATCATGGAGTCTGCCATGATGGATCTGATGTACGACGTTCCGTCAGACAGCACTATCGGCATCTGCACCATCACCGAGGGAGTGGTGGCAAAGACAGGCCAGCCCGAGATCGTCTACCGGGATACTGCGGTGCCGAGAAAGACACTTGGCCAGCGACTTAAGAAGGACAGGGCAGGAGAGATTGCATAACCGAAGGGGAATTTGAGAAAATGGGAGCTTTTTCAGGGCTCCCTTTTTTTTCAAAAAGGGTATGCGGTCAGACTGGCATGATACGGAAAAGAGGAAATAGAGATGGAAGAAAGCATTATGACGATGGCAGTGATCGCGTTGAGGGGATTGACCATTCTTCCTACAGAGACAAAGCATTTTGATATCAGCAGAAAAAAATCGGTTGCGGCATTGCAGCAGGCTATGGTCACGGACCAGAAGCTGTTTCTGGTGACGCAGAAATCGCCGGATGTCTCCGATCCCGCCCGGGAAGACCTCTGGGAGACGGGAACCATTGCCGAGATCAGACAGCTGATCAAGCTGCCGGGAAATATTCTCAGGGTCATGGTGGAGGCAAAGGAGGCTGCCAGGCTTTTGGAGCTGGAGTCCACGGAGGCGCTGCTGACCGGGCAGATCCAGAGGCTTCCGTTTCACAGAGATATAGGCGACGGGTTTGGCAGGGAGGCGGCGGTGAGGATTCTGCGGGATAAGCTGGAGGAGTACGGCGGGGAGAATCTCCGCATGAACAGGGATACTCTGTCTGAGCTTCTCATGATCCAGGATTTGGACAAGCTCATGTCCCAGATCAGCATCCAGATTCCGTGGGACTACACCGTGCGCCAGAGGATTCTGGAAAGTTCCGGTGAAAACCAGCTCTATGAGACACTGATGAGTCTTTTGATGACCGAGATCGAAGTGGAGAAGATCAAAAAAGATTTTCAGGGAAAAGTAAAAACCAACATAGACAAGAACCAGAAAAATTATGTTCTCAGGGAGCAGATGCGGGTGATCCGGCAGGAGCTGGGCGAGGAGGACACGGAAGCGGAGGCCGAGGAGTACCTATCCGCCGCCGCTGCGCTGGAGGCAGACGAGGAGGTCAAGGAGAAGCTGGCAAAAGAGATCAGCCGCCTTAAAGGCATGTCTTCCGGCAGTCAGGAAGCCGGTGTTTTGAGAACCTACATCGAGACGCTTTTAGAGCTCCCGTGGAAGAAGATGTCAGAGGACAACGATGATATCAGCCATGCCCAGGAGATCCTGGAGGAAGATCATTACGGCCTGGAGAAGGTGAAGGAGAGAGTACTGGAGTACCTGGCAGTCCGGGTGCTGACTTCAAAGAGCAGCGGCCCTATCCTGTGTCTTGTGGGGCCGCCGGGGACAGGAAAGACCTCCATAGCCCGGTCTGTGGCCAGGGCGCTGGACAAAAAGTATGTGCGCATCAGCCTGGGCGGAGTCCGGGATGAGGCCGAGATACGGGGACACAGGAAGACTTATGTGGGAGCTATGCCCGGCCGGTTCGCCGAGGGTCTGAAGCAGGCGGGAGTCAGCAACCCGCTGATGCTTTTGGACGAGATCGACAAGGTCAGCAGTGAGTACAGGGGAGACACCTCGTCTGCCCTTTTGGAGGTCCTGGATGGGGAGCAGAATGTGAGGTTCCGGGATCACTATGTGGAGGTTCCCATAGATTTGTCCCAGGTCCTGTTTATCGCCACGGCCAATACCACGGAGACCATCCCCAGACCGCTTCTGGACAGGATGGAGGTCATCGAGGTCAGCAGCTATACGGAGACGGAGAAATTCCACATCGCCAAGAAGTATCTGGTAGGAAAGCAGCTGGAGAAAAGCGGCCTGAAGGCTTCTGATTTGTCCATCAGCGACGGGGCCATAAGGAAGATAATCCACAATTACACCAGGGAGGCAGGGGTCCGCAGCCTGGAGAGGCGCATCGGCGATATCTGCCGCAAGGCGGCCAGACAGTACCTGGAACAGAAAAGGCAGAAGCTCAAGGTGACGGAATCCAATCTGACCAAGTATCTGGGAAAAGAAAAGATTTCTTTCGAGGACGCCAACGAGAAAGACCAGGCAGGTGTCGTCCGGGGACTGGCCTGGACCAGCGCCGGCGGGGACACACTGCAGATTGAGGTGAACGTGATGCCCGGCAAGGGAGAGCTTAAGATGACTGGACAGATGGGGGACGTGATGAAGGAATCGGCCCAGATTGCCCTGAGCTATGTCAGGTCTGTCTGTCCGGACTATCAGGTAAATCCTGCATTTTTTGACAAGCATGATATTCATCTCCACATTCCCGAGGGAGCGGTTCCAAAAGACGGCCCGTCGGCAGGCATCACCATGGCTTCCGCTATGGTATCGGCGGTGACAGGATACCCGGCAGATGCCAAGACAGCCATGACGGGGGAGATCACCCTGAGGGGCAGGGTGCTGCCTATCGGCGGCCTGAAAGAGAAGATCCTGGCCGCCAGGATGGCCCACATAGAGAAGGTGCTGGTGCCGGAGAAAAATAAACCTGACATCGCGGAATTGTCAGGAGAGATCACCAAAGGGCTTAAGATTGTGTTTGTGAAGGATATGTCCCAGGTTCTAAGGGAGATTTTGGTGACCCCCGAGGGGGCGGGACATTCCCAGGAGAGAGGTTTTATATGATTATAAAAAGCGCGGAGCTGGAGACTGTCTGCGGGATAACCAGCACGTTTCCGGAGAATACATGCCCGGAGTTTGCCTTTGCGGGAAAGTCCAATGTGGGGAAATCCTCCCTCATCAACGGGCTGATGAACCGCAAATCCCTGGCGCGTACTTCATCTCAGCCGGGAAAAACCCAGACGGTCAATTTTTACCTTATCAACAAGGAGCTGTATTTTGTGGACCTTCCCGGATACGGGTATGCCAAGGCGGCTGTGGAGGTGAAGGAGAAGTGGGGAAAGATGGTGGAGCGGTATCTGAAAGGCACGAAAATGCTCAAGACCGTGTTCCTTCTGGTGGATATCCGCCATGAGCCCTCTAAAAATGATAAGACCATGTACGACTGGATCGTGTACAACGGCTACCGGCCTGTGGTGATCGCCACGAAGCTGGATAAGATCAACCGGAGCCAGATACAGAAACATGTGAAAATGCTGCGGGCCGGCCTGGGCATGGACAAGGACGATGTCCTGATCCCATTTTCCGCCCAGACCAAGCAGGGGCGTGAGGAGATCTGGGAGTTCATCGAGACATTGGCTTAAATTTGGCTTAAATTTTTATTTTGTCCTTTACTGGAAAATAGGGAAATGTTATACTGATTTTGTTTTTATAGAAAGACAAAAAGGAGAAAACATATGGGAGGTATTTTTGGAGTCATATCCAAAAGAAACTGTGTGCAGGAGTTGTTTTACGGAGTAGACTACCATTCGCATCTGGGAACGAGGAGAGGAGGCATGGCTACCTACGGCTCCGGAGGCTTTAACCGAGCCATTCACAATATTGAGAATTCCCCCTTCAGGACCAAGTTTGAGAGAGATGTCCTGGAGATGGAAGGCACCATGGGAATTGCCAGTATCTCCGATTATGAGCCTCAGCCGCTGCTGATCCAGTCCCATTTAGGCAGCTTTGCCATCGCAACCGTGGGAAAGATCAACAATTTTGATCCGCTGCTTCAGGAGGTCTATGCCAGGGGCAACACTCATTTCCAGGAGATGACCAGCGGCCAGGTCAACGCCACGGAGCTGGTGGCCTCCCTGATCTGCAGGAAGGATACTATACTGGAGGGAATCCATTATGTCCAGGAGGTCATCGACGGCTCCATGACCCTGCTTCTGATGACGAAGGATGCGGTTTACGCCGCCAGGGACAAGATGGGGCGGACACCTCTTATACTGGGCAGGAGGGAAGACGGCTACTGTGTCTCCTTTGAGAATTTTGCTTACATCAATCTGGGCTACAGCGATTACCGGGAGCTGGGACCGGGAGAGATCGTGAGAATCACCCCGGAAGGCGTGGAAACCCTGCAGCAGCCCCAGGAGGAGATGCGGATCTGTTCCTTCCTATGGGTGTACTACGGTTATCCTACCTCCTCCTACGAGGGCATCAATGTGGAGGAGATGCGCTACCGATGCGGAAGCATGCTGGCCAGGCGGGATGCTGTGGACGGCAGCATTCAGCCTGATGTGGTGGCAGGGGTTCCCGACTCGGGCATCGCCCACGCCATCGGCTATGCCAACGAGTCCAAGATCCCGTTTGCCCGCCCCTTCATCAAGTACACGCCCACCTGGCCCAGGTCATTTATGCCTACCAACCAGGAGCAGAGGAATCTGATCGCCCGCATGAAGCTGATTCCCGTCAGGGCGCTGATTGAGAAGAAAAAGCTGCTGCTCATCGACGACTCCATCGTCAGGGGAACCCAGCTTCGGGAGACTACGGAATTTCTGTACCAGAGCGGCGCCAGGGAAGTTCACGTCCGCCCGGCGTGCCCCCCTCTGCTGTATGGCTGTAAATACCTGAATTTTTCCAGGTCCAAGTCGGAGCTGGATCTGATCACCCGCCAGATTATCCAGGAGAGAGAAGGCGACTGCGCCCAGGAGACCCTTGAGGAGTACGCAGACCCCGGCAGCCAGCGCTATGAATGCATGTGTTCCGAGATATGCAGGCGCCAGAACTTTACCACCCTGCGGTATCACAGGCTTGACGATCTGGTAGAGTCCATCGGGCTACCCAAGTGCAAGGTGTGTACATACTGCTTTGACGGCAAGGAGTAATAATCATGTGACATGAGAATCCGGCCGGACATGTGATGACATGTTCTGCCGGATTCTTTTTATGTGAAGACCGCCGTTTTTTTGTCTGGCCTCCCTGTAAATGTAAAGAAATTATAAAATATAGCAGTATGTATTGAATTTCCCGGGAAGAGTAGTATAATGAAAAAATAGTTAATTATCTAATTATAAATAAGCTAATGATTAACATGTGAAACGAGGAAGAGGGGAAGTCAGACTGCTGCCGCGGATTCATCTTAGGATCTGCGTGTCCGGCGCGGTCCGGCAAAAGGAGGAAATGTGTATGGCAGAAGACTGCGGGCGGCGGGGAAGCGCGCCGGAGAGTGAGACCGTGAAGAAACTGATACGGACCAACAAGAGGCACAAGAGGGCTCTGGAGAAGAAACTGAATGTCACAAAGGTGTTCAGAAGCCAGCATCAGCTTCTCATGTTTATCGTCAGGCACCCAAACCTGTCACAGATCGAGCTGGCCAGGATGCAGGGGATTTCCACGGCTGCCATTGCGGTGTCTTTAAAAAAGCTGGAGCAAGGCGGATATGTGGAGCGGGCGGTGGATTCCAAGGATAACCGCTACAACCAGATCCATATAACAGAGAAAGGCATGGAGATGGCCGGATACAGCATGGCTGTCTTTGAGGAGATGGAGCAGATCATGTTTAAAGGATTCTCCCGGGAGGACTTTCAGGTGCTGGGAGGACTGCTGGACAGGATCTACGATAACCTGGAGGGCTGTGTCTCTGAGAAAGAAGAACATGGAACGCGAGGAGGAATGTAGATGAAGCGATATGAAAAGTATATAAAGCCCTACAGGGCGGCGTTTATTCTGGCGCCCCTGTGTATGCTGACAGAGGTTTTCGGGGAGATCATGCTGCCCAAGCTGATGTCCATGATTGTGAACCACGGTGTGGCCCAGAGAAATATTTCCTACATCCTGGGAGTGGGAGCGGTGATGGTGGTGTTTGCCACCCTGATGGCCCTGGGAGGGGTGGGAGGCGCCTATTTTTCGGCGAAGGCCTCCATCTGTTTTACCAGTGACTTGAGAGAAGATCTGTTTGCCAAAGTGCAGAATTTCTCTTTCAAAAACATTGATCAGTACAGCACCGGTTCCCTGGTGACCCGTCTGACCAACGATATTCAGCAGGTGCAGAACGTGACCATGATGGGGCTGCGGATGATGTTCAGGGCGCCGGGTATGCTTATAGGAGCTTTGATTATGGCGTTTTTGATGAACGGGAAGCTGGCCCTGGTAATTCTGGTGGTAATTCCCTTTCTTCTGTCGGCGATTATTCTGATTTTGAAGACGGCATTTCCCAGATTTACCGTGATGCAGAAAAAGCTGGACCGTCTGAATTCCGGGATTCAGGAGGCTCTGACCAACGTGCGTGTCATCAAGTCCTTTGTGCGGGAGGATTTTGAAGAAGAGCGTTTTAAAGACATGAACCAGGACTTGAAGGAAGGCAGCTTAAATGCCATGAAGGTGGTGATCCTGACCATGCCGGTCATGACTCTGGCTATGAATATCACCACCCTCGCCGTGGTGTGGTACGGCGGGAACATGATTATCGCCGGAAATATGCAGGTGGGTGACCTGACCGCGTTTACCACCTACATCGTGCAGATTCTCATGTCTCTGATGATGGTTTCCATGGTATTTCTCCAGAGTTCCAGAGCCATGGCCTCCGTCAAGCGCATCAATGAGGTCATGGACACGGAACTTGACCTGACAGACGAGAATGCCTCCGGGAAAGAACTCCTTGTGGAGAACGGCAAGGTGGAATTCCGGAATGTCAGCTTCAGCTACCACGAGGGAGCCGGGGAGAAAGTGCTGGACGGCATCAGCTTTACGGCTATGCCCGGCCAGACCGTAGGCATCATCGGCGCCACGGGAAGCGGCAAGACCAGTCTGGTGCAGCTGATCCCCAGGCTGTACGACGTGACGGAGGGCCGGGTCCTGGTGGATGGCGTGGACGTGAGAGAGTACTCTCTCCGCAATCTGAGAGAGGGCGTGGGCATGGTGCTCCAGAAAAATGTACTGTTTTCGGGAACTATCGAGGAGAACCTCCAGTGGGGAGCCGAAAATGCCTCCCAGGAGGAGCTGCGTCAGGCGGCAGAGAGCGCTCAGGCCCACGGCTTTATATCTTCTTTCTCGGAGGGCTATCAGAAAGACCTGGGGCAGGGAGGCGTCAATGTGTCAGGCGGGCAGAAGCAGAGGCTGTGCATCGCCAGGGCGCTTTTGAAGAAGCCTAAGATTCTGATTCTGGACGACAGCACCAGCGCGGTGGACACTGCCACCGAGGCGAAGATCAGGGAGTGTTTTTCCACCACTTTGAAAGACACCACCAAGCTTATCATCGCCCAGAGAATCAGTTCCGTGGAGGAGGCAGATCAGATTCTGGTCATGGACGACGGGAAGATTATCGGGGCAGGCAGCCACCAGGAACTGATGAGAGACTGCCAGGCTTATCAGGAGATTTATTATTCACAGAGAGACCGTGAGAAGGAGGCGGGCGCATGAGCGGAGACGAGAAAAAACTGGAGAGTCTAAAAAGAAGATACGGGAGGGCCGTGGCGGCGCCTGGAGGGTTCGGAGGACCTGGAGGACCGGGACCCGGAGGGCCTGGACGGAGAAGAGCTTCCATGGCAAAGGGAACACCGAAAAACAGCAGGGAGACCGTGAGGCGGCTTCTTAAGTATCTCAACGAAGACAAGGCAAAGATGGCGCTGGCATTTTTCTGTGTCATCGTCAACACGGCGGCCACTCTTGCCGGCTCCTACATGCTCAGGCCCATTATCAATCAGTATATTGCGCCGGCGGATGGGACGAGAGGGGACGTGGCAGGTCTGGCAGGAGCTCTGGCCTTCATGGCGGTCATCTACGGGCTGGGAGTGGTGGCCAACTATGCCCAGGCGAAGGTCATGCTGACAGTGGCCCAGAATGCCCTTCAGAAGATACGGAACGATCTGTTTGCCAAGATGCAGACTCTTCCGGTCCGGTTTTATGACACCAACAGCAACGGCGATCTCATGAGCCGCTTTACCAACGATGTGGATACGGTGGGACAGATGCTGTCCAACACCCTGGTGCAGCTGTTTTCCGGCACGCTGAGTATCATAGGGACCTTGTGTCTGATGATCTACACCAACATCTATCTGACCATCGTGACCATCATCATGGTTCCCGTGATGATGAAGGCAGGCGGCGCGGTGGCAAAGAGAAGCCAGAAGTACTTTTCGGCCCAGCAGGAATCTTTGGGGGCGGTCAACGGTTATGTGGAGGAGACGATCACCGGACAGAAGGTGGTGAAGGTGTTCTGCCATGAGGATACAGCAAAAGAAGAATTTGGGCTGCTCAACAGGGATTTGAGGGACAATCAGATCAAGGCCCAGTTTTTTGGGGGCATCATGGGACCGATTATGG
The DNA here is from genome assembly GCA_910577935.1 of uncultured Hungatella sp. Taxonomy (GTDB): domain Bacteria; phylum Bacillota; class Clostridia; order Lachnospirales; family Lachnospiraceae; genus UBA3402. The sequence goes on from CAJTOT010000045.1 coordinate 19,167, forward strand.
GAAATTTAAGCCAGATCAACTATTCCTTGACGGCTTGTGTAGGCGGTCTTCTGTGCGTGTGGAGGAATTTTGACGTGGGCGGCCTGACGGTGTTCTTGAATTTCTCAAGACAGTTCAGCCGTCCCATCAATGAGATCTCCATGCAGATCAGCAACGTGTTCTCCGCCCTGGCAGGCGCGGAGCGGGTGTTTGCCATCATGGACCAGGAGCCGGAGCAGGCGGACGACAAGGATGCGGTGATTCTTGAACCCATGAAAGGCCATGTGACCCTTGACCAGGTGACGTTCGGATACCGGCCGGGCAAGGTGATCTTAAAGGATATCAGCCTGTATGCGAAACCGGGGCAGAAGATCGCCTTCGTGGGCTCTACCGGCGCCGGAAAGACCACCATCACCAACCTGCTGAATCGGTTTTATGACATCCAGTCGGGGAGCATCACCGTGGATGGGGTGGATATCCGGCATCTCAACAGGAATCACTTGAGGCAGAATATCGCCATGGTGCTTCAGGATACTCATCTGTTCACGGGGACTGTGCGGGAAAATATCCGCTACGGAAGACTGGACGCCACTGACGAGGAAGTGATTCAGGCCGCTAAGACCGCCTCGGCCCACTCATTTATCATGCGTCTTCCCAAGGGGTACGACACCATGCTGGAGGGAGACGGGGCAAACTTGAGCCAGGGGCAGAGACAGCTGCTCAATATTGCCAGGGCAGCCGTCTCCAAAGCCCCGATCCTGATTCTGGATGAGGCCACCAGTTCCGTGGACACCAGGACGGAGAAGCATATAGAGCACGGAATGGACCGTCTCATGGCCCACAGGACCACATTTGTCATCGCCCATCGCCTCTCTACGGTGCGCAACGCCGACGCCATCATGGTGCTGGAGCAGGGCGAGATCATCGAGAGAGGAAACCACGACGAACTGCTGGAGCTGAAAGGCAGGTACTACGAACTGTATACAGGCCTAAAAGAGCTGGATTAAAGCCGGGTGAAAGGGGCAGAGGGGCCGGCTAAAAGCCCCTCTGTTCCAGAAACGGCCTTCCCGTGAACACCGCCACGGACCGGGGGCGCATGATGAAGGAGCCGTCGATGCGGACCTCCTGACCCTTAGGGTAGGTGTAGCGGCCATGGCCGTCGCCGAAGGTGTTGACGCTCAGATACCAGGCTCCCCGGTGGCGGAGATTGGGCAGGGTGATGAGGGCGTCCTCCCAGTTGGCGTTGATGGAGATGTAGACAAGGTCATCGTGGCCTTTTTCTCTGTCATAGCCGGCGAAGCTGACGGAAAAGGTTCTGGCGTTGGGGGGAAGGCTCCAGTCGTCGGCGTTGAGGCTGTGGGTGTGGAGGCTTTCCAGCCCGCAGATGGAATCAGGGAGCTTTCGCCTGATGACCGTGTGCTCATGGCGGTAGGCGATCATAAACCGGAAAAATTCAAACAGCTCCCGGTTCTTTTCCAGAAGGGTCCAGTCGAGCCAGGAGATCTCGTTGTCCTGACAGTAGGGATTGTTGTTGCCGTTCTGGGAGTTGCCGAACTCGTCCCCCGCAAGAAACATGGGGGTGCCGCGGCTGCACATGAGCACGGCGCAGGCGTTGCGTATCATCCGGAATCGGAGGTTCAGGACATCCTGGTTGTGGGTGTCTCCCTCCACGCCGCAGTTCCAGCTCCGGTTGTCGTCGGAGCCGTCGGTGTTGTTCCAGCCGTTGGCTTCGTTGTGCTTTGTATTGTAAGAATACAGATCGTACAAGGTGAAGCCGTCGTGGCAGGTAAGGAAATTGATGCAGGAATTGTAGCCGGCATAATTTCCTTTATAATCCGTGTAGAAACCGCCGTACAGATCCCCGGACCCGGATACGCTCCAGGCGGCCTGCCAGGAATAATGGAAGTCCCCCTTTAAAAATGAGCGGACGCTGTCTCTGTATCTGCCGTTCCACTCCGCCCACCGCTTGTTGGCGGGGAAGCTGCCCACCTGGTACATGCCGCCGGCATCCCACGCCTCGGCGATGAGCTTCACGTTGCTGAGAAGGGGGTCGTAGGCAAGGCTTTTCAGAAGAGGCGGGTTGTTCATAGGGGAGCCGTCTTCATTTCTGCCCAGAATGCTTGCCAGATCAAAGCGGAACCCGTCTATGCGGAAATTGATGGTCCAGTAGCGCAGGCACTCCAGAATCATCTGCTGAACGATGGGATGATTGCAGTTTAAGGTGTTGCCGCAGCCGCTGAAATTGTAATAGTTGCCGTCAGGAGTCAGCATGTAGTACATCTTGTTGTCCAGGCCTTTAAAACAAAAAACAGGGCCCTGTTCGTTGCCCTCGGCGGTGTGGTTGAAAACCACGTCAAGAATAACCTCGATATCGTTGTCATGGAGGGCCTTGATCAGTTCTTTCAGCTCCGTGCCTTCTTTATTATATTCAGCAGAAGCAGCGTAGCTGGCGTTGGGAGCGAAAAAGCTGACAGTGTTGTAGCCCCAGTAGTCCAGAAGCTGGTGTCCGTCCACCACTCTGGAATTCATGTTCTCGTCAAACTCAAATACAGGCATAAGCTCCACGGCGTTGATTCCCAGCTCTTTTAAGTAGGGAATTTTTTCTTTCAACCCCTCGAAGGTGCCTTTGTGGGTCACGCCCGAGGAGGGATGACGGGTAAAGCCCCGCACATGAAGTTCATAGATGACCAGGTCGCACATCTCCTTCGATGACTGAGGCGCCTCGCCCCAGTCGAAGACATCCCTGATCACACGGGCATGGTAATGTTTCTTTTTCTTCTTTCCCCAGGAGTCCTGGCCGGTCACCGCCACGGCGTAGGGGTCCAGGAGAATGTTGCGTCTGTCAAAGAGCATACCCTCCTCCGGCGCGTAGGGACCGTCGATCCGGTATGCGTACTCGAAAGTTTCGATATCCAGTTCAAACACGATCATGGAATAGACATCGCCGATTTTGTAAGATTCGGGAAATGGGAGAATGGCATAAGGTTCTTCCTCATCTCTGCGGAATAGAAGAAGTTCACAGGACGTACCGTTGTGGGTGTGAACGGTAAAATTCACTCCGTTGGGCAGCGCCATGGCTCCGTTTACGTCAAACAAGCCCGGCCGCACGGGAAAACCGGCGACCTCTCCCATGGGAGTGAAAGAGATAGGGTGGTCCAGAAGGTATTTCTGTGTGTAAGGTATCAAGTCGTTCCTCCTGTCTTTTGGTGGTTTGATAGGTGTCTTGGGTTGAAACAATAGATGCTGCTCTGCTATCATAGTACTATTATAAGGGGTATTTGGGGACGAGTCAAATGAAATTTTGCCACTGTCATATGCAGGCTCTGCGCGCTTGTCGGGGGATGTCCCCGCCCGGCGCAGGGAGCGTATGCCTGACCGGGCCGGAGGGCAAAATATTGACGCCGGAAGAATTCTGTCGCCGGAAAAATCCGGAAGAGTTCGGGAGCTCCTGAAAAAGTCTGGAAGATCAGGAGAACAGGGGGGCAATGGGGCTTAAGAAAGAAGGGAGACAGACAATGGACCGAATTGAAAAAGTAAAAAATTATGTAGATGCGGCGCTGAGGCGGGCCGGAGATTATGAGTTCAGAAAAGAGGCGGTGATTCATGTGTACGGAGTCGCTCAGGCATGCGCCATGCTGGCCATGAGACGGGGGGAGGATGCAGAGCTGGCCGTCATCGCAGGGCTGCTCCACGATATCTGGACATACTCTAAGATGGATTCCAGGGAGCACGCCCACAAAGGAGCAAAGATGGCCGGGGAGATACTTGAGTCCATGGGGCTGTTTGAGGAAGATGAGATCAGGAAAATCTGCCGCGCCATCTACCATCACAGCGGCAAGGCCATCACACAGGAACCCTTTGACGAAGTCTTAAAAGATGCGGACGTGTTCCAGCACTGTATGTACAATCCCCTTAAAGAAGCCTCTGCGAAAGAATATGCCAGATTTGAGAAACTTAAAAAGGAGCTGGGATTGGAGGCGCCTGAACAGTGACCTTAAATTTTCGGGGATTAAATTTTCAGGTGTTAAATTTTCAGGTGTTAAATTTTTGCCAAAAAAGGCTTGCAATGTGAAATTTTCTATGATATGCTTACAAAGTTGATAAAAATCACGTCTGTCGATTCCCAGGGCGGTGCCTGAGCAGATGCCGGGTCCCCGAGGAAGCAGGAGACACAGGCGGAAGAAAAACCAAACGGAGGTAATAACATGAGCGTTATTTCTATGAAGCAGCTTTTGGAGGCCGGTGTGCATTTCGGACACCAGACAAGAAGATGGAACCCTAAGATGGCTCCGTATATCTACACGGAGAGAAACGGCATCTACATCATCGACCTGCAGAAGTCCGTGGGAAAGGTTGACGAGGCTTACCAGGCTGTTGCCGATCTTGCTGCCAACGGCGGCACGATTCTCTTTGTGGGAACCAAGAAGCAGGCCCAGGATGCCATCAAGACAGAGGCAGAGCGCTGCGGCATGTTCTATGTGAACGAGAGATGGTTAGGCGGGATGCTGACCAACTTCAAGACGATTCAGAGCAGAATCTTAAGACTGAAAGAGATCGAGACCATGTCCGAGGACGGCACATTTGACGTGCTGCCCAAGAAGGAAGTTATCAAGATCAAGAAAGAGTGGGAGAAGCTGGAGAGGAACTTGGGCGGTATCAAGGAGATGAAAAGACTTCCGGATGCCATCTTCATCGTAGATCCGAAGAAGGAGAGAATCTGCGTTCAGGAAGCACATACTCTGGGTATTCCGCTGATCGGTATCTGTGATACAAACTGTGATCCGGAAGAACTGGACTATGTAATTCCGGGCAATGATGACGCTATCCGTGCAGTGAAACTCATTGTCGCCAAGATGGCAGATGCAGTAATTGAAGCAAACCAGGGTGAAGCAGGAGATGCTTACGAGGGATTTGAAGAGACAGCGGAAGCAGAGGAAACTGTAGAGGCTTGATTTCAGAGAAGATGCTTCAATCTGTGAAGAACGGATTGAAGCATTTTTTAAAACAGAGGATACGGTCAGAGGACCGGGAAAATAATAATATTCGGAGGGAAAAATCATGGCAGTAACAGCAGCAATGGTAAAAGAATTGAGAGAGATGACCGGCGCGGGGATGATGGACTGCAAGAAGGCTCTTGCGGCGACCGACGGCGATATGGATAAGGCAGTTGAGTTTCTGAGGGAGAAGGGCCTGGCAGGCGCAGCCAAAAAGGCCGGCCGCATCGCGGCGGAGGGCATCGTGGTTACCGCTCTCACAGACGACGTGAAGAAAGCGGTTGTGGTTGAGGTCAACGCTGAGACTGACTTTGTGGCAAAGAACGAGAAGTTCCAGACTTTCGCGGCGGATGTGGCTGCTCAGGCCTTGGTTACTACCGCGGCAGACATTGATGCCTTTATGGCAGAGACATGGAGTAAGGATGCATCCATGACCGTAAAGGAGGCACTGTCCTCTCAGATCTCCATCATCGGCGAGAACATGAACATCAGAAGATTTGAGCAGGTGGTTGAAGAGAACGGATTTGTGGCTTCCTATATCCACGGCGGCGGCAAGATCGGTGTGCTCGTTGACGTGGAGACCGATGTTGTCAATGACGCTGTGAAGGAGATGGCAAAGAATGTAGCCATGCAGGCAGCCGCTTTGAAGCCCATGTACACAAATCGGAATGAGGTGAGCCAGGAGTTTATTGAACACGAGAAGGGAATTCTGATGGCTCAGATTCAGAACGATCCCAAGGAGGCCTCCAAGCCTGAGAAGGTGATTGCGGGCATGATTGAGGGACGTATTAATAAAGAACTGAAGGAAATCTGCCTGATGGATCAGGTTTATGTGAAGGCAGAGGATGGAAAGCAGTCCGTGGAGCAGTATGTGAAGGCTGTGGCTAAGGAGAACGGAGCGAATATTAAGATTAAGAAGTTTGTTCGGTTCGAGACCGGCGAGGGTCTGGAGAAGAAGGAAGAGAACTTCGCTGAGGAAGTGGCGAAGCAGATGGGAATGTAACTCCAAAATGGGAGGTTCCAACCATAACGTATCATAAGTTATTAAAAAGCGCCGGAAGCCGATAAAATCAAGGCTTCCGGCGCTTTTTTGCTGTCCATTGGAACTACTGTAAATTATCGTGAAATATCATATCTTAATGCAAAAGTTGTACATGGAATTGTACATGAACTGTACATAGAAACTTATGTACAAAGTCGCATTCTTCTTA
>CAJTOT010000046.1:0-581 GCA_910577935.1 uncultured Hungatella sp.
CTAAAATCCTGACACTGTTTGGCCCCATCATTGTTTCTTCTGAAATATACTTTTTATAATTGCTTATATCCATTTGTCTTATCTCCTCTTCTTTTATTTTCCATCACGGCCAAATGTCCGCCCTTGATTTTCAGCATCCCGTCTGCCTGCTGCCGCTGACCGCCGGGATCATGCCCTGTCTGAGCGGTTACATAATTCTGCCCTTACTTCTTCCAACCCATATATCTCAAAAATCAGCGGTTTCTGAGAGATCCCGCCACCGCCTGAAGGAGAACCTTTCCGGCTTTTTCCGGGTCGCCGGGCTGATTTTTCTGATCCACGGAATTCTCCGGATATCTCGTCCACGCTGTATCCTTGTAGTCCTCGATCTTCATCTGCGCGCCTTTCAGGGAAGAGCTGAAAAAGTTGGTGCAAAAGGCGCCGGGTTCTACGACCATCACCCGGATTCCCAGGGGCTCCACCTCTCCTCTGAGCCCGTGGGAGAGAAGTTCCACCGCAGCCTTGGACGAGGCGTAAAAAGCGGAGGCCGGATTGGCCCGAAGCGCCGCTATGGAAGAAAAATTGACGATCATCCCGCTCCT
>CAJTOT010000046.1:602-4895 GCA_910577935.1 uncultured Hungatella sp.
CGCCGCCTTGGTCATGGAGATCAGGCCAAACAGATTGGTCTGAAACATCTTCATGACCTCCTCGTCTTCTGATTCCTCCACGGAGGCGCGGTAGCAGCAGCCGGCCTTCAGGACAGTCCTGGCTATCGCGGCGCCCAGCCCGCCTTCAGAGCATCCGGTAATCAGCCATGTTTTTTCATCTTTTTATCCTCCTGACTCTTGTTGATCTGTCTTGTATTTTATTATTTCCCAGAAGAAACGTACAATACTATTTTCGCATTGTGCTATGCGCCGGACTCATAGTCTCGCTGCCCGCTCCCTTCTCTCTCATGGACTTCCGATACTGGGAAGGGGAGACTTTGTACCTCTTTTTAAACTGGAGATAAAAGGTCTGGCGGGAGCGCATCCCGATGAGCTCATCGATCTCTCCGATGGGGATATCCGTATTTCTGAGAACCTCCGCAGCGGCGGCCAGCCGGGTCTCAATCATGAACTGATAGATGGAACTGCCTGTGGCCTCGTGAAAAATCCGCTCTAAATACGTGCTGTTCAGCCCCATAAAGGATTCGATATCCTCAAGTCCCGACAGGTCCCGGTAGCGGTGACGGATATGGATTTTTAAAATTTCCGCGTACCTTTTGTGCATATGCTCAGAGGGGGACAGGGGGCGGTGGCCGGATAAAAGCTTATCAATGAGAAAAAACAGCTGAATCAGAAGGGCCTTTAAGTACATGAGATTGGCCTTTCCGGAATACTCGTCCAGCATGGCAGAAAGAATATTGGCCACCGGCGCCGCGTTATGGATGACTGCCCCTTCGTCCATGTCCTCCAGATAGCCGGACAGGGCCGGGCAGCCCCTTAAGATGCTCCCCAGGGTGTAGTCCTTGTTCCGGGTCTCTTCGTGAAAATAGACCGTGAGCCCCTGGAGGAATCCTGGCTGGTCTGACAGGCAGACCTTTCGGTGGGGCAGGCTGCTGTTGAGTATCAGCAGGTCCCCGTCTGCCAGAAAAAAGGATTTACCCGCCACGTTATACTCGCTTTTTCCGCTGACCTGATAGTTTAATTCCAGGAAACCATGACTGTGGTTTGCCATGTCAAAAATCTTGGTATTGGTGCTCAGATAGCTTTGGAGCACATATGGCTCCATGTTGTGTAAGTGCCCAAGTCTCATTCCACGGCCCTCCTTCTGCCCTTCCCAATATGGTCTTTGGGTCGGATATAACTATGGAAAACTCCAGGATCAGTATACAATGAAATGTAATAAAAAGCAACCAATTTTAGTTTTAAATAGTTGCTTATGTGTATTGCGAACTGTTAAAAATGATTATATGATATATGATATAAGCGAGAGGAATAATGTATTTTATACAAATTCTGCTGCTGTAAGGCGCCTATAGCACAGAAATATGACAAACACTTCCTCCCTTGAAACCGTCAACATAATCTACAGCAGCCATCCGGAAAGCGGGCAGGAAGATAGCAGCCGTTCAGACTTCCTCTGAACCGCTGCACTCAGCCTTTTCGGGACATAATAACAGATAGTTAAGCGGCAAATGGAAAGCCTTAGTTTCTAAGCTGACCGAATTTAATTTTGTAATTCCGTGCCATTTGTCGTACAGCTCATAACAATAAAAGAATGGAGACATTATGAAAAAAAATATAAGGAATTTATGTAAGAAAGCAGTGTGCGCGGCAGTTGTCATGAGTCTTGGGCTTCTCACGGCCTGCGGGTCAGGCAATGCCGGTGACGGGACCAAGTCAGAGACCAAGGCGGCGGGAGCCGATGCCCCTGCCGGAGGCGAAGGAGCCTCCGGGGCACAAACCGCCAGCGGCACCATCAATTTTTACTACTGGGACGGCGGGCAGACAGAGGCGGTGGAGAATCTCATCAGCCTGTTTAAAGAACAGCATCCTCAGATCGAGGTAATTCCCACCCAGATTCCCACCAGCGAATACTGGACCAAGCTCCAGACCTCTCTGCCCAACGGCACAGGGCCTGATGTGTTCTGGATGAATATGACTGCCCCTGATTATTTCAACGCCGGACTGCTCTACGACATGGGAGAGCGGATCAAGGCGGACAATGTGGATATGAGCGTCTTCCCGTCCCTGCTGACAAACCTGTATATCCAGGGTGAAGCCGTGTACGCCATTCCCAAGGATTACGACGGGATCGCCCTCTTCTACAACAAGGCTGTCTTTGACGAGATGGGGCTGGAATATCCGAAGGACGGCATGAGCTGGGACGAGTTGTCGGAGCTGGCCCAGAAGGCAACCAATGATCAGCACTATGGTTTTGTGGCCCAGAACGCGGGAAATGTATGCTATCAGGATTTCATCTACTCCAACGGAGGCCGCATTTCCGCGGCAGACTCGGCGGGCTGTGAAATCAATCAGCCGGAGGCGGTGGAAGCAATCCAGTATCTCCACGATATGATGTACAAGACGAAGGTGTCTCCCACTTATTCGGAACAGCTGGAGTTCAGCCCCAATGATATGTTTGTGTCAGGGCAGGCAGCCATGATCACCGCCGGTTCCTGGAAGATGACCAACTTCGCGGAAAATCTGGGAGAAGATCTGGGAATCTGCACCATGCCTGTGGCAAAGACGCCTGCCATCACCGCCAGCGGCCTGGGTTACTGCATCAACGCGGCCAGCGCCAACATCGACGCCTCCTGGGAATTTGTAAAATTCTGCGCCACCAGAGACGGCCAGGCGGCCACGGTCAGCGGCGCCATCCCAGCCTACTCAGGCTGCGACCAGCTCTGGGTGGAGAACTTCTCCCAGTATGAGGACGCCCCCAAGATCCTGGAAGGAATCAACTACGAAGGTTCTCTGCCCAATCCCTGGTGGGACAAAGGATACAACGACGCCAAGAACATTATCACAGAGACCATGACTACCATCTGGTCGGAGCCGGAATGCGATATTCAGGCAGCGCTTGACAAATGCGCGGAGGACATAGAGGCTGTAACCAAGTAGCCCGTCTTTGTCCCTGATACACGCGAAAATACGTGGGAGGCAGGATTTATGAGGCTTCCCACGATATTTGAAAGGAAACGCTTATGAAAAAGAACTTCAAGGCCGAATGGCTGTGGGCCTATCTTTTTATCGCCCCCCTCTATGTCGGCCAGATCATATTCGGCATTTTTCCTATTTTGTATTCCTTCTTCCTGTCTGTGACGGACTGGCAGCTCCTGACGGGATTCGGAGGTTTTGTGGGGCTGAAAAACTATATTTCCGTGTTCACCTCCCCAAATATGCTCTGCGAGATACGCAACACCCTGGTGTTCGCCCTCATCTCCCTGCCGGTGACTTTAGCGTTCTCACTGGCAGTTGCAAACCTTCTAAACAAGAACATCCGGGGAAAAGGGACTTTCCGCATCATCTATTTTCTGCCCAATATCGTCATGCCCACGGCGGTGGCCATGGTGTGGAAATGGCTGCTGAACACCAAGTTTGGCCTGGTCAATATCGCTCTGGGCGCTCTGGGACTGCCCACCCCCTCCTGGATATCCGATCCTGACTTTATCATGGCCTCCATGATCATCGTCAGCGTTTGGAGCGGCATCGGCTACAACACCATCATTCTTCTGGCTGCCATGCAGGGCATCTCCAGGGAGATGTACGAGTCCGCGGCGCTGGATGGGGCAAAAGGTTTCCGCCTCTTCCGCTATATTACGTTTCCTCTGATTTCTCCGTCAGTCTTCTTTCTCCTGACCATGGGAATCATGAAAGCCATGCGCCAGTTTGACCTGGTGTACATGTTCGTAGGCAAAAATAACTGGACCAGCGGCGGACCCCTCCTGGCGGCTATCCGCACCATGGTGTACGGAATCTATTTCAACGCCTTCACCCGTCTCGATATGGGAACGGCCTCCGCGGAATCTACCGTGCTTCTGGGAATCATTATCATGATGACTGCCATTCAGTTTAAACTGCAGAAGAAGTGGGTGAACTACGACTGATAGGAGATGATACGATGAGAAACAAACCGAAGGTAAAGCCTGGGACAGCCGCCGTCTACGCGGCTCTCATAGCAGGCTCCGCAATCATGTTGATCCCGTTTTTGTGGATGATCCTCACATCCTTTAAGACATACAAGGAAACCATTACCCTTCCCATTATATGGCTGCCGTCCCAGTGGAAATTCGACAACTATGTGACAGTGCTGAAGAAGCTGGATTTCCTCCGTTATTACCGCAACACCATCCTGGTCACATTTACCACAGTGACAGTGATGACCTTCCTTGCGTCTCTGGCGGCGTTTACCTTTGCCAGAATGGATTTTCCGGGGAAGAATCTGCTCTTCGG
>CAJTOT010000046.1:5468-9356 GCA_910577935.1 uncultured Hungatella sp.
CCCACCGGGGCGTATGGGGCGGAAATATCCCCTGCAACACCATCGCCGCCTACGAGACGGCCCTCAGGCAGGGGGCGGACATGATCGAGATCGACGTGGACAGAAGCCTGGACGGACACCTTTTTGTCTTTCACCCTACCATGGAACCGGCGCATCTGAACGAGATGATTTCCATCAGGGAGATGACTGCCGCCGAGATTAAAAAGCTTCGATATGTGAATATTGACAATGTGAAAACCCAGTTCGGCATCGAAGAGCTGGATAGGGTTCTGGAGCGGTTTAAGAACCGGTGTTACATAAATATTGATAAATTCTGCGACAATCCCGAGCAGATCGCCCAGGCTGTGCGTCAGAGAGAGATGACCGGCCAGATCTTGGTAAAAACCCCGCCGGAGGAGCGGAGTCTGGACATTATAGAGCGGTATTGCCCGGATATTCCCTATATGCCCATAGTGAAGAAACCGGAGGAACTCACTATGGTTCAGGAACGGAAAGTGAGGCTGACAGGGAGCGAGGTTCTCTTTCAGACAGAAGACCATGTATTCGCCTCACGAGAATTTATAGACCGGGAGCACCGTCTCGGCAGGCTGGTGTGGTGCAACGCCATCGTATATAATTATCTGTCCGTTCTGTCTGCAGGCCATAGTGACGATGCCTCCCTGTTAAAAAGTCCGGAGGATGGCTGGGGCTGGATCGCTGACAGAGGGTATGATTTTATGCAGACCGATTGGGTGGGCATGGCAGACAGGTGGCTGAGAGAGACGGGACGGCTTATGAGAGACGGCAAAGGAGGGATATAAGACATATGGATGAGAGACAGCCTAATTTTCTTATTTTTATGACAGACCAGCAGGCTGGCTTCAGCCAGATGGCGGAAAGCGGCGTGCATATGCCCAATCTGGAGCGGCTGAAAGCCAACGGGGCATCCTTTGACAGGGCATACTGTCCGTCACCTCACTGTTGTCCCAGCCGGGCCAGCTTTTTTTCCGGCCTTTACCCCTCGGAACATGGGGTGTGGAACAACGTGGACTTAGCAGGCGCTCTGTCCCACGGGCCTTATGACGGAGTGAAGATGTTTTCAGAAGAGCTGAAAGCGTCGGGATACCAGATGTACTACAGCGGAAAATGGCATGTGAGCGCGGAGTCCGGGCCAGGTGACGCAGGGTTTGCCGACGGCCTCTTCCCTGCCGGGCTGGCCGGTCCATTTTCAAAATGGGAAAACAAGCCCCAGGTGAGAGATTACCGGTGGCTGGAGAAACGAAATTTTGTCAATGAAGGAACCAAATCCTGCGCCGGAGCTATCCCACGCCCCGGCTATCCCCCCTACCGCTTGTACGGGGAGAGGGAAAATCCCTACGGGGACGAGGATGTGGTTTCCTGTGCGCAAAATTGGCTGATGAATATGGATACCCACAGACCTTTCTGCATGTATGTGGGGCCAAAAGGCCCCCATGATCCTTATTTTCTTCCGGGAAAGTACCTGGAGCTCTATCCGGAACACAGCGTCAGGCTGCCGGATTCATTTGGGGACCGGATGGAGGATAAACCGGGACTTTACAGGAGAACCAGAGACCGGTTCCGGCTTCTGACCCCCAGGGAACAGGAGGAAGCCCTCCGCCATTACTTTGCATTCTGCACCTATGAAGACGCCCTGTTCGGACGGCTTCTGGATACTCTGGAGGCAAGGGGGCTTCTGGATCACACTGTCGTTCTCTATCTGTCGGACCACGGAGACTATGCCGGAGCCCACGGCCTCTGGACCAAAGGGCTTCCCTGCTTCCGGGAGGCATACCATATCTGCTCCGTGGCGGGATTCGGGGGAATCCAGGCAGCGGGAATCCGGGTGACGGAGCCCCTGTGCCTGGTTGATTACGCTCCGACGATTCTGGAACTGGCAGGGATAAACAGCCCCCTCCCATTCTCAGGCATGTCCTTCGCACCGTTTCTTCGAGGCGAGAAACCCGAGACGTGGAGAGATGAGGTTTACACACAGACCAACGGCAACGAGTGCTATGGAATTCAGAGAAGCATATTTACCCATAAGTACCATTTTGTGTTTAACCAGTTTGATTACGATGAGCTGTATGACCTGGAACAAGATCCAGCCTGCGTGACAAACCTGATTCGCCGCGAGGGCTGCGAACCGGTAATCCGCTCCATGTATGAGAAGCTGTGGCGGTTCGGGCACGACCACTGTGATCATCTGGGAGACCCCTATATTACCACGGCTCTGGCGCAATATGGCCCAGGGATTATGATGAAAGAGCCGTGAAGGGCCGGGCCGCAAAAGAAAGAGCCCTGGGGAAAAGGGTCATGTTTTGCCGCCGATCCACCACTCCGGCGTCAGCTCCCCCAACGTGACAATTCTTCTCTGCTCATAGTCCATCATGATCTCAATATCTCTGTAAGTCCGGGGCATCAGCTGAACCATCAGCTCCCGGCATGCCCCGCAGGGAGCCCCTGCGCGCCCGTCCGGCATGATGGCAAGCACTTTCCTGATCTGGTCCTCCCCGTTTGTGAGCATGTTGAATATGGCGTTTCTCTCGGCGCAGATTCCCAGAGTGGAGCAGGTGTCGACGCACACGCCGGTGTAGATATTGCCGGCGGCGGTGAGAATGGCCGCCGCCACTCCTCCTGCCTCCACATAAGCCGAGACATTCCGGCCCCTCTGAACCCTGCGGGCTCTCTCATACAGCCTGTCCCATATGTAATCAGGGCGCTTCTTCCCTCTGTAATATTCATCCCTCAGTATGGAATACCACACTTCGTCGCACACACCCTGGTTGTTCACGCCTCCGGCCCTCCATGTCCCCTCATAGGACATGCCGCATTTTCTCATAACCCTGCCCGAATTAGGGTTCCGGGGATCGTGGCAGGCGTTGACGCAGTTCATTCCCACCTGGTCAAAAAAGAAGGCGAGAACCGCCTCCAGGGCCTCCGCCACAATGCCCCGTCCCCACCATCTGCGCCCGATGCAGTAGCCCACCGTCGCGGACTGTGTTCTGTCATCCGTCTTCACCGCGCTGAGGCTGCCTATGGGCTCATGAATCTCTTTCAGCTCCACCGCCCACTGGTAATTTGATGGATTGCCGTTCTCCTTCTCCCAGCTCTCCACCACCTGGGCCGATATATCCACACTCTCATGCGTGGGCCATGTGAGAAATTTTGTCACCTCCGGGTCCGACGCCCAGTTGCGGAACATGAACTCCTCATCCCCCGCCTGAAACGGCCGCAAAATCAGCCTGTCCGTCTCCATGACTCTTGTTCCTTTGTGTTCCATACTACTCTCCTCCTGTCCTATCTGGGTTTTCCTGTCCGATTGATTTCTTCCTGTCCAGCAGGCCGCTTCCTGCCCGGTTGACCGCCTTCTGTCCAGCAGGCCGCTTCCTGCCTGATTTCGTCCTGCCCCATTTCTCAGATGCTTCTTCTCCTGGGTCACGGACTGCCAAGCCCGCAGCAATCCCGCCCCAAAACTGTCAGCAAAACTCCACGCCTTTCTCCTCGCTCATGGTTTTTATCCTTGCCAGGGACTCCACCCTGACTCCCATATCCCGTATCACCTGTCCTCCCGGCTGGAATGTCTTCTCGATACAGATCCCGGCTCCTGCCAGCACGGCTCCCGCCTCCCTCACCAAAGTGATAAGCCCTTTGAGCGCCGCTCCCCTGGCCAGAAAATCATCGATGAGAAGCACCCTGTCCTCCGGTCCCAGAAATTCCCTGGACACCATGATATCGTAGACCTTCCCGTGGGTAAATGACTCCACCTGGGCCGTGTATACATCCCCGGCGATATTTTTTGTCTTGTTCTTCTTGGCAAATACCACCGGCACCCCGAAGCACTGAGCCGTCACACAGGCAACCCCTATGCCCGACGCCTCTATGGTAAGA
>CAJTOT010000046.1:9378-10458 GCA_910577935.1 uncultured Hungatella sp.
GAAACAGCCGCCGAAACTCCTTTCCCATCTCCATAAATAATCCCACATCCATCTGGTGGTTGAGAAATCTATCCACCTTCAACACGTCTGTCCCTCTCACCACTCCGTCTTTCACAATGCGCTCTTCTAACAGCTTCATATGTAATCCTCCTCGTCAACTGACGCGCAGCGAGTCGATCCACCGCTCCACCTCCCGCTCCATCCGGGAATCTTTCAAAAATTCTTCCTCAGTCATGCACTGCATGGTGGTGCATCCGTTGATTAAAAACCACAGATATCCCCGAACCCACTCCCTGTCCAGATCCGGGCGAAACTCACCGTCTTCTATCCCCCGTTTCACGATATCGTCAATCACCTGGAACAGGCAGTAAGGCTCCTTCCTATACCATTCCTGCACATGGCGCAGCTCTTTCTGATGATAGTTCAGCAGCATATCAAAAACACGGGTGCGTATATTTTCAATCATGTAGGACATGAGCCTCTTCAGGGCATCCGGCGGGGAAAGCCATGCCAGCTCCTCCTCGCTAAGCTGCGCCACCATGGTATTCAGGCGATGATATCGGTCGAACAGCAAGTCGTCTTTAGAAGAAAAATAATTGTAAAATGTACTCAGGCCGATGCCGGATTCCGCGCATATCTCACGCATGGTCATGTCCTCAAATCCTTTCTCCTCCACCAGTCTGTCCACCACTGTCCGGATGGTCTTCCAGCGTCTCCTTTTTCCGTTCTTCACGTTTTGATTTGTAGGCCATCCGCTTCCTCCCCAGGTTCTCATACACTGTTTCCCGCCGTTCGCTTCCTCCGTTGGAGTCAAAACCAGACCAGCCTTTCCACAGCCTTCATCCGCAAAAGCAAATAATGGTCTCATTATATCAAATATTTATAAAAATAGCAAAATTTTTTGAGGATTGAAGGAGCACAAAACGCGGACCAATCCGGTATCAAATAAGGCAAAGCTATTACGGTATACGACCATTTAGACTCCCTTCGCGATACGCCCCGTATGCCCGCGGCCGCCAGGTTTTCGCGCGGTCAGCGCGGCGAATGCGCAGACCTGTCTGAACGGTTGACAATCCAGCT
>CAJTOT010000046.1:11093-23660 GCA_910577935.1 uncultured Hungatella sp.
GGCGCCGCCGGCACAGATGTCCAAAGAGCCGCAGCCATGACAGAAAACGAGATCAATACAGTTGAGCACTTCATTTCCATGGAGCCCCGCAATGACCTGATGGCATCCTGGCAGGAAACCCTCAGCGAAGAATTCGGGGACTACAAGGCCGGCGGGGAAGACTATCTCTTCGACTCCCCCTCTCTTCACAAGCTCCAGACCTATGTGGAAGGCGACTATGTGGGAAATCCGGAGCTGATCGATACTTACGGCGACCATGCCCTCGAAAGCTTTCAGTGGGTGTCCGACCTTGGAGCCACATGGAATCCCACTATCACCGCTGCCATCGGCGCTACATACCGCCGCAGCAACTGCCCCACCCAGGATCTGGGAGCAAAGGGCTCTGCCTTCGTCGTTCCCCAGAAGAACCGAATTGACGAGCTGGGAGGAACAATCCTGCTGGAGCATACTGCCACAGAACTTCTCATGGAAGACGGCCGCGTCACCGGCGTCAAGGGCACCAAGGCCGACGGCGGCGAGTTCATTCTCCACGCGGAGGATGCTGTCATGATGGCCACCGGAGGGTTCGCGGCCAACGTGGAGATGCGGGAGAAATACAACACCCACTGGCCCACGCTGGACGAGACTGTCCCCACTACCAACACTGCCTGCTCCACCGGTGACGGCATCGAGATGGCGCTGAAGGCAGGCGCCAACCTTGTAGGCATGGAGTGGATACAGCTGGTAACGATGGGTGAGTGCACCCTCACCGCTTCCATTGAAAATACCATCGCCGTCAACGAGCTGGGCGAGCGCTTCATGAAAGAGGACGGCCGCCGGGATGAGATCTGCGAGGCAGTGCTGAACCAGCCTGGAGGAGACTACTATGTCATTTATGACGGCCACACCATCGTAGATCTGCTGGACGGCATCGCCTACGACGGACGTGTCATCGAGGATATGGAAGACGGTGTCAATCTTGTCCTGGCAGACACGGTAGAAGAACTGGAGGAAGCGCTGGGCATGCCGAAGGGCAATCTGCAGGCATCTATCGATCAGTTCCACAACAGCATGGACAACGGAAACGACCCCTTTGGCCGCACTGTGTTCGAGTACCGCCTGGACAAAGGCCCCTACGCCGCCGTGCTTCAGCTGCCCAAGGTACACCACACGATGGGCGGCATCGAGATCAACACCTCCTGCCAGGTGCTGGATGAAAACGGAAATGTGATTCCCGGCTTCTATGCCGCCGGCGAAGTCACCGGAGGCATCCACGGCAGCAACCGCCTTGGAGGCAACGCGATCACTGACGCCATCACCTTCGGGCGCATCGCAGGCCAGTCCATGGGCGCAATCCAATAATAACAATCTGTAATCAAGAGAAAACTGCGCAACAGTCCAGGGGGTATCTGAACGGTTGCAGCACTGCCGCCTCAGATAATTTTTATCCAGGCGGCAGTTCTTGATTTTTCCCGCATAATTAACTATACTTATCCATAGCAGGCAGCGCAAAGGCGCAGCCATACAGGGAGAATTCGATCATTCACCATAACTTGTCATGCCAGGAGGACCGCCATGGAACAGCAGCCAACCAGTGAGCATCGCCGCCGTGTACGCTACAGCGGCACCCACCCAAAACATTTCAGTGAAAAATACAAGGAACTGCAGCCGGACAAATACGGCGAGACCATAGAGAAAGTTATCCGCAAGGGAGGAACCCCGGCGGGAATGCACATCTCCATCTGCGTCCGGGAGATTCTGGATTTTCTCAATATTCAGCCGGGGCAGCGGGGGCTGGACGCCACCTTGGGCTACGGAGGCCACACCCAGGCGATGTTGAAATGTCTGGACTCCAAAGGCCATATCTACGGGCTGGATGTGGACCCAATCGAGTCCGAGAAGACCCGGAAGCGGCTGGAGGCCCTGGGCTACGGCCCGGACATCCTCACAGTGCGGCAGATGAACTTCGCCCACATAGATAAAATCGCCGCCGAAGCCGGACCCTTCGACTTTGTGCTGGCCGACTTAGGGGTGTCCTCCATGCAGATCGACAACCCGGAGCGGGGATTTTCCTACAAGTTTGACGGGCCTCTGGACCTGCGCCTGAACCCTGAAACGGGAATCACCGCCGCCCACCGCCTGAAGACTATCTCCCAGAAGGAGCTGGAAGGGATGCTTGTGGAAAATGCGGACGAGCCTTACGCCGGGGAGATATCCCGCGCCGTCGTCTCCGCCGTCAAAAAAGGCAGTCCCATGGACACCACTGCCAGGCTCCGCCAGACCATCGAGGAGGCCCTCGGGTTTCTGCCGGCCGCGGAGCAGAAAGAAGCGGTAAAAAAATCCTGCGCCAGAACCTTTCAGGCTCTGCGCATCGATGTGAACAGTGAGTTTGAAGTCCTTTACGAATTTTTGGAAAAACTCCCCCACGCCCTGGCGCCGGGAGGCCGCGCTGCCATACTGACCTTCCATTCCGGGGAGGACAGGCTGGTAAAACAGTCTTTTAAAGAATACAAAAAAGCCGGACTCTACCTGGACATCGCCCAGGAGATAATCCGGCCAAGCGCCCGTGAACGGGCGTCCAACAGCCGCGCCAAGTCGGCCAAGCTGCGGTGGGCGGTCAGAGCGTAAGACCGCCCCCTCTGTTAATCCCAGAAACCACTACTCCCAGGACAGCACCCCCGTCTCAGCCGCTGTCTCATAGCGGCTGATCTTGAAATTCAGCCTGTTCTATGGCTGCGTTGATCTGGTCTTTTTGCGCCTGGAGAAGCGCCATCTGACTCTGGAGCAGTTCAAGTCTCGCCAGGATAGTGCCGTCGCCCTCCTGGCAGAGCCTGACGTACTCCGCGATAGCCTCCACTGTGAGACCTGCGCTGCGCATACATTTCACAAGCTCCACCCACTCGATGTCCCCCTCCTGATAATCCCGAACGCCGCCCGCCGTCCTCGTCACCGGCGGAATCATGCCGATCCGCTCATAGTAGCGGAGAGCCGCCTGGGAAATGTTGTATTTTTCGCTAACTTCCCTGATTGTCATTTGTCTCCCCTCCCGAATCTGTACCCAACAGGGGTATTATAATATATGAAGTTAACTTTAAGTCAAGACAAATGTAATCATTCAGACGGAACAACCGTTCAGGGGGTGTCTGAACGGTTACAACATCACAATCTTCCGCCACACTTTGGGCAGAAGCTGAAATCCTCCTCCGTCTCATATCCGCAGTTCTGACACACCCGCCGCATCCCCCGGTTGGTCTGGTCCGCCCTGCCCGGCTGCCACTGCCGCCGGTTTCCCGCCTGAATCAAAGTCAAGTCTCTCTCTGTGATATCCACTTTCTCTCCCCCGGCGATTCGTCCCCCGGTCTTTGGATTCAGTTCATACACGGCCCCGCAGCAGGACATTTTCACATAGTACTTCCTTCCCCACTTTAACACGGGGATAAAAAACAGGCTCAGGCACATGTATGTCATGAACACCTGATACCGCCCGTACCCGCCGCAGCCCGCGCAGACCACCAGCTGGCTGTGGGACAGTTCCTTCTGCCCCTGATTGATTCCGCAAATAAAAAACATCTTCCACCTCTCAGCCTGTAAGATTTATTTCCTGTTGCAAAATTGATTTTCTGTTGCTTTGCTGGACATATTATATTATAATTTCATGGAAATTACCAGACAGGAGAACATGATTATGGCCTTGAACCCTATGATGATGATACAGCTTAAGACTTCCTGGGACCGCTTCGTCAAAAACCATCCAAAATTTCCCAAGTTCTGGAAGGCCGCCTGCAAAAACGGCCTGGCGGAGGGGACTGTCATTGACATTAAGGTGACATCGCCTGACGGAACGGAGATCAGTTCCAACATAAAAGTGACCGGAGAGGATATGGAGCTGATCAGGCAGGTGAGTGATATCCTTTCCCAGAATTGAGCAGGAAGAGAAACTCCCTGACAGCGTCATGCCGCCAGGGAGTTTGTGTACCCACGAAAAACGGGCTTATAAATATACATTGTAAGCAACAGGCAAATATTTTATAATCAAGTATATAAATCAGAAGCAGCAAAGGAGAACTTTATGAAATCAAGCAATAGAGATGATGGCTGGTTAACTGGAAGACTATATTTCAACAGAGAAGATCAAAGGGTAATTATCAAGAGACCGCAAAGTGGGTTTGGCGAGTGTTCTTTAAAACAACGTACTTCAAATATTATTTTTCTGGTGTGGAAAAGATATAAACTTGGTGATACCCACAATCCTAATGCAGATAAAGCAGCAGTTGAAGCTGCTTTAAAAAACCAAGAAGTCAGATGTCATAAAGCCCCCTCACCCAACCCCCGGCACCTCCGGACGGTCAGGCTTAGGGGTAAATACGCTGCATGGTTTCCACACTTCCTCCGGAATCATCAGCCTATTGATCCCCTCCTCAATCTGCCTCCACTCCTCCTCGGTCATGCCGACCAGGCTCCCACAAATTTTCCCATTGTGATAATAATCCTGAAACCCATAAAAGCGTTCCCTCTCCTCCCCCTCCCTGCCATCGGATTCCTCCTGATTCACCCACGTGCAGTAGTATTGCTCCCGTATCTGCCCGCACTGGGAGTCCACCCGGTTCACCCACCAATCCCTGTTATCCTGATACCAGTATACCGAGAGCGTCTTCCCATTGGCCAAAGGAAGCCAATACCCGTGACTGTCTGCCGAGCCGTAATTTCCCCACATCCTGATACGCCCGTCCTCGCAGCAGAAAGAGGCTATATTGTTGACACCGCCAGGATAAAACCGGATCACCAGTTCCTTTACCCCGTCCTGATTAAAATCCATGAGAAAATAATTCCACCCGCAGATCCCGTTATTATCTTCCAGTTCCTCCTCATAATCCCCCTGGAGCTTGCCCCAGTCCTCTCCCTCTACCACGGAAAAATCCCCTTCCATCATGGCTCTGTATACCTCCCACTCTTCGCCGCTCTCATCATTGACAGGCAGTATGTCCGTATCTCTCAGCCCGTATCTCACCGGAATCTCCTCTCCCGGCATATATCCGCAGTTCTCCCCATCCCCGAACACCGCCGAAAATGTCATGGGGCCAGGAGCTTCTTTCACGGCAGCGAAATAATCCCCCTTAAGCTTCTGCGCCGTCTCTTCCTCCACTGCCATATCCGTATACTCGCCAAGAGACACCAGATAGGGTTCCTGCTCCCGGCGCCAGTACCAGTAAAGAATGGTTTTCAGGCAAAATTTTTCCTCCCCGGACTCATAACAGTACAGGTTGGTGCGGGCCTCCTCATCTGATTCAGTAAACTCAGCATACATCTGCCCTTTCCCCAGCAGACGCCAGCCTTCCTCCTTCTGGGCATACAACTCTACCCGGTCTTCCTCCGGGTGATATTTCAGCACACAAGGCCCCTCGGTGTCCACTGTCAGCTCAGGAAGACCGTCGCCGTCGAAATCCTGATAAAAATAGTCCGACTCCCTCACCGCCCGCAAAAACTGGTCCTCCGGCAGTTTCTCCCGCTTCTTTCAGCAGATCTCTGTAAAGGACAGGCTCCTCCCCATCCCGCCTGTGGATAGGGATCTGGTTTGTGACGGCTTTCAAAAAGGCCTCCTTGTACGCCTGGTCCATCGGAGCATACCGCTCCCTGTCAACAGGGGATTCTTGTATAGTAAAATCCATAGCCTCCGCCTGTTCCAGAGCCTTCTGTCTGAGAACTTCCTCCCGGTTTTCCTCTGCGCTGTCAGAGATAATATCCGTTTCCCCTGAAACAGATCCCCCTGAAACTGCCGATTTTGTATCTGTCGGTTTTGTGTCCGCCTGTCCCGTGTCTGCCTGCCCCGTATCCATCTGCCACGTGTCCGCTGCCCTGCTCCCGTTATGCCCGCACCCGTCAGACAGCAGAATCGCAGCACAGATCGCGGCTATGTAATTAACTCTGCTCATAATAACCCAGACTCCCTCTCCCTGTCTTTACATATATTCATAACACCCCGTCTGATGGCAGCCGCCGCAAAAAGAAGCTTTCAGGGGCGGAAACAACCCATACAGGTCATCTCCGCCCCTATGTAACACTATCTATTTCCCGGCATCCCTTTTACGGCGTCAATAGTTCCTCAGATCCGGTTCTCAATCCACCGAAGAGCATCCCCGATAACCTCGTCCTTGCAGTACTCATTGAAAATCTCGTGGAACAGTCCGCCGTAGATCTTCATCTGCTTGTCCTCGGAGGCGGCATGGTCAAAGAATTCATAAGTATCTTTAACGCTCACCAGTCCGTCCTTCTCGCCGTGAAGCATCAGAACCGGATAGTTAAATTCCTTCTCCTTCTCCTTAAACCAGTCAAGTCCCCCGCAGATGGCATAGCACAGGCCCGTGGTAAATGTCTTTGTGTTGTGGGGGTCTTTGCCGTACCAGTCCACAACCTCCGCCACGGAGCACACTCCTCCTCCCAGCTCGTTGGGAAGCTGGGTGTGGGGGTCCAGCCCTTTGGGAACTCCGGTGATTAACCCGGCGTTGTCGTGGGTCAGGGCGCCGCTGGTGACGATTCCCCGCAGCTTCTTGTCAGGGTACTTGGCGCCGTACAGGGACACGGTAAATCCGCCCATGCTGTGTCCCATGAGAAATACGGGAATATCCGGATTCTCGGCCGCCGCCATATCCACAACCACGTTGGTGTCGTCCAGCAGCTCATTGAAATCGCTGTAGTAAGTTCTCTCTCCATCGGAGCGGCCGTGGCCTCTGTGGTCAAACCGGTATGTGCCGATTCCCGCCTTGTGGAACAAGTCCGCCAGATAGTCGTATCTCCCCTGGTGCTCGCAGAGCCCGTGCACGATCACCAGAACCGCCCTGGCGTTGTCGGGGACCTCCTTGTTCAGGTACAGCTTCATGCCGTCGAATGAAGAAATCATCTCTCCCATAGTGTAACCTCCTTGTAAAATGATGGTAATCGTATTCTGTTAATCTATGGAAGTATTATACACTATTTTCAGAATTTTTCATAGGAGAATCGAGAGAGAATCGCCTGCAGTCTATACGATGCCCTCTCCAAACCAGATAAAGCCCGGCATAGCCCTCACCCTTTTGCATCATTTCTCCCGGGGCTCATCCCATTTCTATCCTCCCCTTCCAAATCACCGCTGAAATCAATACTTTCCAGCTTCTATTTCGGGGGGTAATTCACAGAGTATTCTGAAAGCAAGACTTTCCCACCACAATATGGCATGTTTACGATTTGTTCATATTTACTTATATTTACAATATCACAACTTCTCCTTGAAATCGAAAGCAACCAAAAATCGCTTAAAATTTTCTCTCAAAAAACGACCTGCCATTCAAAAGATATATGGAACTTTTTATACAATTTGATATAATTTAGCGTATAGGGAATGAATTTCCGCAACATAAATAATTAACGAGACTATATTTAATAGAGAGGACGGTGTTCTGAAAGTATTTTAATCTGAAGGAGGGATACGGCTTATGGAAAAAACTTTTGTCAATTTTACGAACCATCCGTCGGCGCAGTGGAGTGACAGACAGCGCCGGGAAGCACTGAAGTATGGCAATATCCAGGACATCCCTTTTCCGGATGTTGACCCTCTGGGGGATCATGATTATATTGATGGACTGGCTGATTCCTGCATCCGGCATATTCTGAAATTTCGTCCCGGCGCAGTGCTGTGTCAGGGAGAATTTTGCCTGGCGTATCAGGTCATTAAGCGGCTGCAAGCACGCGGGGTTTTAGTTTTGGCGGCGTGCAGTGAGCGTGTAGCAGATGAAATCGGAGGGAAAAAAATTTCGTCGTTTGTATTCCGCCAGTTCCGCGATTACTAAAAAGCAAAAGGAGAAATACCACTATGAAAAAAAGAGAAAATTACTTATTGTTTGTTCCCAGCCTGCTCACGGACAGATCACAGAAGATTACGTACACTGCCGGGGAGAAGCACTGGCAGTATGAGGGCATGCAGACCAACGAAGCAGTCACAAAATATTTGTCTGATTATCTTCATGAGCAGGGAACAAAACTGACCAAGATTATTCTCTTGTGCAGCAAAGAAGTTCTCAACAACAAACTGGAGATTGCCGGGCAGCGCACGACTTTGGAGTATTACCAAGAGGCCATATGGGATTATTTAGAAAAATACCGGGACGATTACAAAGATCCCCAGCAGTTGTTTCAGACGATTCCTCTGATGTCGGAGAACGGACAGACCGCTGAAGAGATCGTTGCCCCCATTAAACAGGTTCTGGAAATCGCGGAACACACATCAGCGGATGCGGACAAACATTTGTATGTCGATTTTACCGGCGGCCTGCGAAACTCTGCTCTGACTTTGGTATTTGCCTGCCGGATTCTTCAGAGCATGGGGGTCGGAGTGGATAAGATATTGTACAGCAACATAAACAGTAAAAGCGTAGAAGAATGCACGAAAACATACGAGTATTTTGAACAATTCGAGTATTTAGTGAAAAAGCAGTATGCCCCGGACAATTTCGACCGGTACGATGAAAGCATAAAAAAACTTCCTCAAAATGAACGGAACGCATTGAATGCCGTAGTCTCCCAGTTAAAGGGAATCCAAGAGAAAACAGATCTGAATCAGCTGAACAAAGTGGCTGATTCTTCCATAGAGACAATCGCCAGATTTAATCAAGTAAAGGCTGACATTGAGAAGGGCCCTGTGTCTGAATCAGCGAAGACCATGCTCAACCGCCTGGAGGAGGATATCCGGGAAAGCGTTCAGGTTATTGCCGATCAGAGCAAATATCCTGAACTTCCCATAATCGAAGAGGCGCTGCGAAAGGGCCAATATGACAAGGCATTAAATCTGTATCGGGAAAAAATCATAAGCATTTTGTACAAGGGACAAATCATAAAGGTGGGCAGCAGATTTTTAAAAAACAGAGCCAACAGCAAGGAAAAGGAGCTGAATGAATACAGCATCACACAGGAAATCATCGGCGTGTATTGTTATTATGAGCATCCGGACGCCAGCAGAACCTACCCCCATAAGACCTTCATGGATGCCGTTTTATACGCGCTGAATCAGCTAAACCGAACACCAGATCTGCCTCCCAAAACAGTAATCTCAAAAAGCATGGGAGATTCCTTCTACGATATCACGTGGTATCTGGAGAATAACCGGATTCCTTCAAAGAGCTTTCTCCACAATGATTTCAGCAGAAATATCTGCAACACTCAGATCCTTCCCCACATAAAAGCTGATTATGGGATCATAGATATCAACGATTTTGTGGACAAATATAATAAGCTGGATCGGATTTACATGTGCTACGGTTTCCCATTTGCAGCCACTTATGATAAATGGTTTTTAAACGGATACGACCAGGCCTACAGGGATATCTTGGAGGACGGAATAAACTGCCTGCAGGACTTTTACGACCAGAAATATAACGCGGCTGTCCAGAGAATGCTCCAATGCTTCCCGGAAGAACATTTTACATATAAAACACTGATTGCTGCCCTTCTGGATAGCAGATATTCCCGGATGCTGCACATTCTCTTCCCCTTCCGCCTGAATAAACGGAGCGTGCAGTCTACAAGCCTGAAAAATGAACAGTGGGATGATTTTATCTACTCATTTGTGAAATCATTCTGCCTCATAAAAAATGTGCGAAATAAAAAAATCCACAAAAGCGATCTGGAGTCGGCAGATATGCAGAGGGCAATTGATGAGATAAAAGAAAGTCTGGCTTTGATCAAAAAATATATTCGCTAATATTTTTTGTCTGCCATATTCAGCAGGCAGGAAATACTTAAATCGGTTAACCTGGGTTCAAACAACCGCCGGGTTAACCGATTTTTTGTTTGTGTCCTATTCCGTTTTGGACGAATGGGCAATGCCCTGACTCGGGCTGCCTCCATTTCTGCATGTAACAAAGGAGAACATTATGTTGAAGAATAAAATGTTTCAATGCCCTGCCTCGGGCCATCCCCATTTCTACGATTGACGGGTACCATGTGGAAGAAAGGGATTACAACAGTTTCAATGCCCTACCTCGGGCCACCCCCATTTCTACAAAAATCGACTGCTATATATGCGAGGGATGTAGTGTTGTTTCAATGCCCTACCTCGGGCCACCCCCATTTCTACAAGAAAGTTATGTGGTTTTCGAGGCACGAAATGACGTTTCAATGCCCTACCTCGGGCCACCCCCATTTCTACGCTCCCCTCTCAGATCCCCGCTAAAATCAGGGCTTCCCGGACACAATTTTGGGGGGTAATTCACAGAATATTCTGAAAACAAGGTTTTTCGACCAAAAAAATGGCATATTCACAATTTATTCATAATTACCTGTCTCTATCCTATCACAATCCTTCCCAATATTCAACCCAAAATTTCCACCTATGTTCTGCCCATGCACAGTTACCATTACTATTCATATTCGCGCCCTCTGTGAACGCAACCGCATATGCTTTAGCCCGCACCTGTACTGTCTCATAACTAATCGGCGGGAGATCAGTCATACCATAAACAGCAGCCGGCATGAACGGCAGTCAATTGCCGTCTGCTTCAGGCCCAGGTCATGTTCTCTGCTTTTCACACTTCGCGGCAGAAACACAGGTGGAAATCCCCATAAAATTATTCCCTCTTCAGAAAAGTGTTCCCACATTCACCTAACAATTCTTCAAAGTACATATTCCGCTTTCTGCTCGCCGTCATAGTCCAGAAGATTTCTCTTTCTGTTCTCCTCTGGGCAAAAAAAGGAATACTGTCCTGGAGTATTTTCAATAAGAATCCTTCCGCATCGCGGACATTGATATATTTCTTTTAATTGAATGTATTTGTTTCCGATACAGACATTTTTACGAAATGTCATCATCAAAGCTTCTTTGTGATTATCGTCTGTTTCTATTAGTTCGTCAACGAAATCATACATTTTAAACAGCTCTTCTATTTCCACATTTACATAGTATTTTTGACACAATCCCATATCTTCCTAACTCCGATTAATATGCTTGATTATAAATATATGCCTGATGCCTGCGATGGATCTTTATAAATCCCCTTTCTGCCGGTACACAATTCACTGCTGTTCACGGGCGGCATAATAACTATATATCCCTTCCATGGCGCTAAGATATCCTTTCCGTCTTCTCGAAATCGTGCTCTTATCCTTCCCGGTCAATTCTGTCAGAATCTTGTCAGAAAAGTCAAAGTCTTTCCTCAGCAGTCTCGCGTACGTCTCATAAAAGTCCTCTGGTTTTTCTATAAAGGCCCGGCACAGATACCTTGCGTAAAAGATCCGGTCATACAGAACGCTGCCATAAGGCTCCAGGCTGAAATAAAATTCTTCATCTCCTGCCGGCTCATGCTCATAGGGTTTTCCGCTGTTATCCAGCTTCAGAACCTTCAGAACGTCTCTGGTAAAAAACATCTTTATGGTTTCCTGTTCTTTCTTTCCTTTGGCGCTTTCGAGAACATTCCATCCAGCCACTATCTTCTGAAAGAAATTCTCCAGAAACGGCATCTTCCTGTCGTCATCTTCCAGAAGCTGTCTAAAATCATCTCTCTCGTCTGCCAGATAATCCTCCAGTGTGCTGTCTCCGTCTTCTGCCGCCGGCTGCTCCAGAGAGACCGAAAGACTGCCATGGAAGACGAGTTTGCGCACCAGCTCCACGTCCCTTTTTGTGCAGGAATATCTGCCTTCCTTTAAAATCTGTTCCACCGCGTCTTCCCTGGAAGCCATCTCGGGATTCCTCTCCCACAGCTCTTTCACGCTCCTGACAAAGCGGAGGATATCCGGCATATTCTTTCTGGGCAGTTCCGAGTCGGATACGCCGAAATTTTTCAGATCA
The DNA here is from genome assembly GCA_910577935.1 of uncultured Hungatella sp. GTDB lineage: Bacteria > Bacillota > Clostridia > Lachnospirales > Lachnospiraceae > UBA3402. The sequence continues at coordinate 22,882 of CAJTOT010000046.1, forward strand.
TTTTCTGCCCCGGCCCTGTCGGCCTCCTGCCTGTAAATAGTCCCGGCGCAGGACACAAAGTTATAGCTTATCCCCTTCTGATTTTCCCCCCCATAACCGGATATGGCCTTTTTGACAGACTCTGCGAACACCACCGGGTCTATCTCCCAATCCTTCCTCTTGTGTTTGTGGGAAGCCATATCCAGGTCTTCGCTGTTCACCTGTTCAGGGCGGTTCATCCGTGAAAGAAGTTTTTTGTAAGCCTCCGGCCAGTACGCGTTCATCAGGTCAAGGTAAAAATCATCCCGCAGAGGATATTCTTTAAAACAGTTCCATCTCTCTTCTTTCTCCTCCCTGGTAGTCCTGGGCATGTGTTTCAGCTTTTCCAGGAAGACTTTGTGCTTATCCTCAAACTCCTGCCCCCTTTTCCTCCTCTCTGTAATCCCCTGTTCTTCTGGTCTCCGGCTGTTTTTCTCACTCATCTTCCGTCACCCCCGTCTACGGCCGGATCAATTTATTCAGCGCAGCCTGCATATCGCTGATTCCCAGATTCTTCATCTGATCAATCACATTTCCCAGCAGTTTAAACATCGTCAGATCATAAAACCCTGTGTCCGCCACTTTTCCGTCTCTTCTCTGAATTTCCCCATAGTAGATGCCGTCCACCTCACAGTTTTTCATCTTCTCCACAAAGCTCATGGCATAGAGCAGGATGGCGGACATGGGTTTTGTCCCGAAAGAGATGTCTGCATAGATTATGGAGTCATCTGGAATTTCCTCCAGAATCTTCATCATAAGCG
>CAJTOT010000047.1 GCA_910577935.1 uncultured Hungatella sp.
AAAAAAGATATTCAGATATTCCGGTCTGGCGCAGGTATACGCTGACCATTGAAGAAGCAGCCGGATATTATCATATCGGGGAAGGAAAGCTGCGAATGCTCATTGACACACATCCCAATGAAGATTTCTATGTGATGAATGGAAACAGGGTTCTGATTAAGCGTGAGAAATTTGAACGGTATCTGGATCACGCAACTGCTATATAAGAATATCTGAAAAAGAGAACAGCAGATTGCCTGTATCCCATGATAAAGCTGTACGGAGAGTCAAATTTGTGATATGATAATTTTGCAAGTCTGACTCTACTTTTTTGAAAGGAGAGGTTCGATGAGTGAGAAAAGAAGAGATAACCGTAATCGTATTTTGCGTGAGGGCGAGTATCAGCGCTCAGATGGGAGGTATCGGTTCCGTTATATTGACGAGGACGGAAAAGAGAAAAATGTTTACAGTTGGCGTTTGGATAAGAATGACCCAATGCCGAAAGGTAAGAAGCGGGAACTTTCATTACGAGAGAAAGAAAAACAGATTGAAGCGGATTTATTTGACCATATCGTAACCAATGGCGGCAATTACACGGTACTGGAGCTGGTGGAGAAGTATGTGTCCCTGAAAACAGGAGTCCGCCACAACACAGTTGCCGGATATAAAACAGTCATCAATGTCTTGAAAAAAGAAGCATTTGGCAGGCAGCGTATTGATAAGGTACGTTTGTCAGACGCAAAGGCGTGGCTCATTAAGCTTCAGCAGGTGGATGGCAGAGGATATAGTTCCATTCATTCTATCCGTGGTGTTCTCAGACCCGCATTTCAGATGGCTGTAGATGACGACCTGATTCGTAAAAATCCATTTGGGTTTGAACTGGCATCGGTGATTGTCAATGATTCTGTTACCAGAGAAGCGATTACCCGGAAACAGGAAAGGGATTTACTTAAGTTTATTCAGGAAGATACTCATTTCAGTAAATACTATGACGCAATCTACATCCTCTTTCATACGGGACTCCGTATTTCGGAGTTTTGCGGATTGACAATACCTGATATTGAGTTTGGAGAAATGCGTATTAAGGTAGACCATCAGCTACAGCGTACATCACAGATGGAATATGTGATTCAGGAGCCAAAAACGGAAAATGGTGTTCGCTATGTTCCTATGACAGAAGAAGTAGCAGCTTGTTTTCACAGAATGATTGCCAATCGGGAAATACCAAAAGTTGAGCCTATGGTAGATGGTTATATCCGTTTCTTGTGTCTGGATAAGAATGATATGCCAAAGGTTGCCCTTCACTGGGAGAAATATCTGGAACATATCATTGAAAAGTACAACAAGATTTATCGTATTCAAATGCCAAAAGTAACCCCTCATGTATGCAGGCACACCTTTTGCTCTAATATGGCGAAGTCGGGAATGAACCCTAAGACTTTACAGTACATCATGGGTCATGCAGACATCAGTGTAACCTTGAATACTTACACCCATGTAAACTTTGATGACGCGAAAGAAGAACTGCACCGGGTAGTGAATTCTTAGAAACCCCATTGGTAAAGCTGCTTACTTTACCAACGAATTTACCAATTTTACAGGGACAAATATGAGAAAGTATGAAACGATTTGAGAAAATACTCTGGAAACACTGAACGTAGGAACAGTCGAAAAAACCTGTAAAATCAAGCATTTGAGAAGAAATACAGAACATTTAAGGAGTTATGGAAAAATGATAAAAATACTTTTTATTTGCCACGGCAACATCTGCCGCAGCCCCATGGCAGAGTACGTTTTAAGGGATATGGCGCAGAAGCAGGCCATTACGCTTCCCGGCGGGATTCGCCTGCCGGAGTTACACATCGCCTCCGCCGCCACCAGCACGGAGGAGATCGGCAACCCGGTTCACCGGGGAACCAGGGATATTCTGCGGCGGCACGGCATCGACACGTCGGGAAAGCGGGCGAGGCAGATGACGTGGAGGGATTATGAGGAGTACGATTATCTCATCGGGATGGACAAGGCCAATGTCCTCAACATGGCGCGCATCGCCGGAGGGGACCCAGAGGAAAAGATATACCTTCTCCTGCACTTCGCAGGCGAGGAAACGAACATCGCGGACCCCTGGTACACCGGGGATTTTGAGACTACCTACAGAGATGTGGTCAGGGGCTGCGAGGGATTTTTAAAATTTCTCGCCCGGAAATAGATCAGGAAGGAGGCGCGCCATGGGGGAGATTATTTTAGAGACCCGCAAGCTGACGAAGATCTACAATCTGGAACGGGAAAATGAGTTCGAGGCGCTCCACGGCATCGATTTTAAAGTGGAGGCAGGAGAGTTTATCTGTGTCATGGGACCCAGCGGGAGCGGGAAAACTACCTTTATCAACAATATTTCCACGGTGGATTTTCCCACCAAAGGCAAGGTGTTTATCGACGGCGTGGAGATACACACCATGTCAGCCAACGAGATGGGCAGGTTTCGAAGCCGGAACCTGGGGTTTGTGTTTCAGGAGTTCAATCTGCTGGACACCCACACCATGTATGAGAATATTGCCATGCCCCTGGCCCTTGCAAAGACCAAGAAGGAGGAGATCGGCAGGAGAGTTGAGGAGATGGCAAGGCAGATGAGCATTGAAGGGATACTGCGGAAATATCCGGGGGAATGCTCCGGCGGGCAGCGGCAGCGGGGGGCCATATGCAGGGCCTTGATCATGAAGCCGAAGATTATCATCGCCGATGAACCCACAGGCAACTTGGACCGGGCCAATTCCAACGAATTTCTGGCCATCATCGGCAGGCTTAACAGGGAGCAGGGAGTTACCGTCATCATGGTGACTCACGATCCCCTGATCGCTTCCTACTCTTCCCGGCTGGTTTACATAAAGGACGGGCTCATCGAGAGAAACATGGAGCGGGGCCGGATGAGCCAGAAAGAGTATTTTGACAAAATCACTGAGATAAATGCCAGTGAATCGAGAGGATTTTTACAATGATAAAGGATGCGGCGCGTTCCCTGAGAAAGGATCTGGACAGAGCGGTGTTTTACTGGATCGTGTTTATACTGTCCTCCATGTTCATGTTTACATTTTTTCATCTGGCATTGTCGGAGGCTGTGGGGGTCACGTTTATTTACAGCAACAATGACCTGCCTACCTACCTGACAGTGTTTGATGTCCTGATCTGCATGGTTGTGATTTTTCTGGCCAATGATTTTTATGTGAAGAAGAAGTCGAAGGAGCTGGCGGTTATCCTGATCTGCGGGGGCACCTACCTGCAGCTGGTGGAATTTCTGCTGATTCAGACGGGGATTCTGATGGTCTTTTCTATTCCGGTGGGAATCGGGCTGGGCTGGGCCTGTTTTCCTCTGTTGAGCCTTCTCATAAAGACTATGTCCGGCTGCGAGATAGAGATCGGGTTTGGGATGCAGTCGGTGGCTCTCACAGCCAGCGTCATTATTCTGGAGGTGTTCTGGTGTACCATGCTGAATCTGGGGTATGCTTACAGAAACAGCATCTGTTCTCTTCTCAGGGGGGAGGAAAAGATAAAGCTCCGCGTCCCTAAGGTGTTGAACGCAAAAGGCATTCGGTTCATATATCTGGCTCTCTATTTTGGCTGCGCGTGTCTGCTGTACACCTGCAAAAAATCGCCTGAGCGCATGCTGTTTCTGGGATTTGCGGGGACGGCGGGACTGTGGGGCAGCATTCACAAGGTTGTGTTTCCATGGCTGGAAAAGGGAGTTATGGAAAAATGGGGGGATGACGGGGAGAAGCTGGTGTATATGGGGCTGTTCCGGGCGGATTTGAAAATGGCGCGGCTGTACATCGCCTTGTTTATCGCTTCCGCCAATATTCTGTGCGCCATGATGGCGGGGACCGTTGAAGCCTCGGCGGAATTTGTGCTTTGTCTGATCTCCTTCGCGGTTATCATCCCTCTTCTGGCGCTGTCCTTGATGTTCCGCTTTGCCACGGAGGCGGCGGGGCGCAGAACGAAATTTCTCACTCTCCGGAAAATCGGCTATGTGGAGAGCCGGCTAAAAAGGATTCGGGACAAAGAGCTGTTGTGCCTGTATGGATTTGTCACGGCGGCGGCGATGATTTATATTTTTGGCATTGTGGTGGTTTTAAGTGCGGGCAGGCTGATTCCGGCAGAAGTCGGCGCCGGGATTCTGCTGATTTTTACAGGTTCGCTGGGAGCATGCGGGCTGGTCAACCGGAGACAGTATGAGAGGAGCGCAAGATGAGCATGAAAAAGAAGCCGTTGTCGTTTGTGGTTGTGGGATCTGGCTGGAGAGCTATGTTTTACGCCAGGATAGCCAGGCGGAATCCGGAGTATTTCCGGTTGGAATATATGCTGTGCCGCAGTCAGGAGAAGGCAGAGAGACTCAGGAGGGAGCTGGGAATCCCCACTGCCGTGTCCGAAGGGCAGTGTGAGGAGGCGGGGCCGGATTTTGTGGTGGTGGCGGTGAGCAAGGACGGAATTTATCAAGTCACCAGGGAGTGGGCCGTGAAGGGCTTCCCGGTGCTGTGCGAGACGCCGGCGGGGATGAGCGAGGAGGAATTGCGGAAGCTCTGGGAGCTGAAAAAGGGCGGCGCCAGGATTCAGGTGGCGGAGCAGTATCACAGATATCCCATTCTCATGGCGGGACTTGACGCCGTCTGCCGGGGAGCGGTGGGAGACCCTTATGCCGTCAGGCTTTCGGCGGCTCATGACTACCACGGAGCCAGTCTCATCCGGCGGATGCTGAGGATTGCCCCGGAGCCGGTTGAGATGCGGGGAAAGCGGTATGTATTTCCGGTGCGGGAGACGGATTCCCGGTATGGCGCCGTGAGGGACGGGAGCGTGAAGGAGAGGGAGCGGGCCTGCGTCACCATGGAATTCGCCTCGGGGAAAATGGCGTATTATGATTTTTCGGGAGTTCAGTATCATTCTTTTATCCGCAGCCGGCATGTGAACGTGCAGGGGCAGGATGGAGAGTGGAACGACACGATTCTCCGCTATGTGGGAGAGGGGGCTGCGCCGGTGGAGGAGAAGCTGCTGTACAGGCTTCCCGGAGAGTACGGGTCCCTGGAGACCGGGGAACTGGCGGAGAGGGCAAGGCTGTGGAGCCCGGTCCTGGAGCTTGACAGCGCCCAGGATGAGTATGCGATCGCTTCGATGCTCCTCGACATGGGAGATTATCTGGAGTCGGGAAGAGAAGTGTATCCCCTGGCGGAGGCGCTGGAGGATGCGTATATGTGGCTGTTGATGGAACAGGCGATGAAGGCTCCGGGAACAGTAGTCCGGTCGGAGGCGATGCCGTGGAGGTCATGAGCCGGGCGGCAGCCCTGCTTCCGGTGAAGACTGCGCTCAGGGGCAGCCATGCCTCTGAGGCAGATATTACCCGACAGAAAGGATGCAGGATATGGAATTGTACCAGCTGAAATATTTTTTGTACGCGTCAAAATACGAGAACATCTCCAAGGCAGCGCAGGAGCTGAGGGTGGCGCAGCCGTCCATAAGCAAGGCAATCCGGGCTTTGGAGAAAGAACTGCAGGTGGAGCTGTTTGAGCGAAACGGAAAGCGGATCGAGCTGACATACGCCGGCCGTGTGCTCAGGGAGAATATATCTCCGGTTATCTGGAGGCTGGATGAGCTGCCGGACGAGCTTCGGAGATTGGGCAGAGAGGTGGATGTTATCAAGCTGAATGCGCTGTCCGCGGTGCCTCTTCTGGCGGATATCATCAAACAGTTTAAAGAGGAGGAGCCGAACGTAACGTTTATCGTTACGGACCAGAGGGAGAAGACGGACTGGGATATCTGCATCTGTAGCGCCGACCCAGACCAGACATATACTTACGGAAAAGAACTTTTGAAGGAAAGGGTGTTTGTGGGAACCTCCGCCCGGTCCTGGCTCAGTCAGAAAAGCACCGTGTCGTTGGGAGAGCTGAGGAAGGAGGAATTTATCCTGCTCCCCAAGGGAGCGGTGCTGCGGAAGCTGGCGGATACCCGGTTCAGGGAGTATCACTTTGTCCCCAAGGTGGTTATCGAATGTGATTCCACCCTGCTGGCGTGGCAGCTGGTCAGCAGCGGCGTGGGGATTACCCTGTGGCCGGAATACTCCTGGGGACAGGTGAAGGACGTGAACCTGGTGGAGCTTCAGGAAGCGGGATTTTTCCGGTCCATTTTCCTGCTCCATCAGAGATTCGGCGAGATGTCGCCCATGGCGTGGAGGTTCGCGGAATACGTTGTGGAGTACATGAGAGCCTTGGAATAAATAGTCGTTTATTCTCAAAAAGAATATACGACATGCGAATGTTGTATTGGACAGGAGGATAAGCATTTTTTATAATATAAAAAACATAAAAGCTTCTATTTGGAAATGGAGTTGGAATAAAGAGCACAAAGACGCGCTCCGCAGGTGAACTATGTTCCATGGTCAAATAGAGGCTTTTGTTATAGTGTCATGGCTGTCAGGCCGCTAACCACTGTCTGCTGCGTTTTCTTGTCTGTGTAACCGATAATTCCCCGGAGAGAGGGCAAGCTTAAGAGCAGCTCGGTGGATTTCTTTATTCTCGCGCTGTTCGCCTGTGGCGTACAGCTGCACACGGTAAAACTACACTTATAAAAGTCTTATAAAAGCCACAAATGACAGAGGTGATGAATCATGAATCGAATGAGAGAAGCAGACCGGATTCTGGCCGAGAATCTGGTGGAATCCATTATGAAGGAGTATGAGGCGCGCGGCATCGCGGCAGCCATCATCGACGGGTCAGGCCGGACTCAGTATGAGAGGTTCTGGGGAAGCGCGGACCGGGAGTCGAAAAAAGAGCTGAACGGGGACACCATCTTCGGCCTGGCGTCTGTAACGAAGTCGTTTACGGCCCTGGCGGTCATGCAGCTGGAGGAGAGGGGCATTCTGGATATCCATGACCCTGTGAGCAAATACATTCCGGAGTTTACCGGCAAGAATCAGAAGAATGTGACCATCCGCCATCTCATGTGCCACAGCGGAGGCTTCTTTCCCCTTCCCCGGATTCTGGTGGGGGAGGTGGCGCAGAGCCTGGGACTCAAGGAGTCGGAGACAGGAGATTTCGCCTACAGTGACGCCATCGCCTCCGAGGGCGTCCGTCTGGTGGCGGGCCGCCTGGACGAGCAGACGAAGGAGGACGGACTGAACGGGGAGCCGGGGGAGTATCTGAGTTACTGCAACGACGGGTTCGGCCTTCTGTCCGACATCATCCGCAGGTACGGGGGAGAGCCGTCCTACGCAGATTATCTTCGGAAGCATATTTTAGAGCCCCTTGCCATGGAGCGCAGCTTCTGCGACTTTGTCAGGCCGTCCCAGGATGACAACGCCGCGACCCTCTACGAGAAGAAGGACGGGGTCATGACAGGCCACAGGGATTACCATGACAATGCCTTCGTGCTCAACGGCGGCGGCGCCATGAAGTCCACGTTAAATGATCTGAAAAAATATCTGGCCATGTATCTAAACGAAGGCAGGTCCCCGGAGGGAGTCAGGCTTCTTGGCCAGCGGCGCATCCGGGAGATGTGCAGGCCCGCCATGCCTTACGGAGCCTTCGGATATTACGGATACGGCCTTTCCATAAAACAGCTGGATGATCTCAAGGTGGTGGAGCACGGCGGGAGCCTTCCGGGAGTGTCCTCCAACATCGCCTGGTCTCTGGAAGCGGACGCCGCAGTGATCATCTTGTGCAACACGTCGGGGGTTCCCGTGAGCCTCATCTCCAACGCTCTGATGAAAGCCTACAACGGCAGAAACCCCATAGAGAAAAGGGACATCTGGCAGGAGACTCCGTGGGATGAGAAGACCTTGAGGGACGCTGCGGGGACTTATGTTTCCGGTGAGGGAACCAGGGCGGAGCTGTACATAAAAGAGGACGGCAGGCCCGGCGTCCGGGAGGACGGGAAGGAGAAGCATCTGATTCCCGTAAGCCCTTATTCCGCCATCGTGCGGGGGAGATACTCGGACCTGTTTGTGAGACTGATTCACAGCGAGGACCGGGGGATCTACGCCATCGCCTACGGCAGCAGACTGATTCCCAAGTGCTCCCCGTGAGCAGCGGCAGGCGGGTGAAAACCGCGGGCAGACGAAATCTGCGTTAACAGGAGTCTGAAAGGAAGGGAAGTCATTGCCGGATTCGTATACTCGGAGATGTATTGTAAAAAGCATTCTTAAAGCGGCGGCGACGGCGGCGGTAATCTTCACAGTCCGCCGGCGGTGGAGCCTTGTAGGTATCTCAGATGCCTGCGCCCTGTCGGGGATTCTGTTTCTCATCGTGGCCCTGTTCCGCCTGTCCCGGCGGCTTGGATTCTACAACCTGGTGATCTACGGTTTTAGGAAATTTAAGGAGATCTGGAAAAATGAGAATTTCCTGGCGGACGGTCCCCACGGCTACGGGGAGTTTGTACAGAGCCGCAGGTACGAAAAAAATTATACTGAAACTTTTATTGCGGCTGCGTGTATGTTTCTGTGCGCGGCTGCGATATTAGGGATATAAAAAAGAGGAGGAGATACAATGAAAAAGACTAGAAAAACCATGCTGATTCTTTTATCGGCAGCTATGATGGTCAGCAGCCTGGCAGGCTGTTCCGGTTCTTCATCAAAACCGGACGAGAGCATTGAGTTTACCGAGGCTCCGTCCACCGAGGCGACAACGGCGGCGGGCGGGGAGACCCAGGGAGCAGGCGGGGAGACCCAGGAGCAGACATCTGCAGATCCCAACGGAGATACGCCCAGCGACGAGGGATACGGTATTTTGAGAGAGGCCAGCGTCAACAAGATCGGCTCTTTGAATCCCCAGACATATATCAATTCTTATTCCTCAGATCAGATTAAGAGAACTTCTCTGAGGCTGTACGCGTACTTCCCCAACGATGACTACACCTTCTGCGATCTGACGGGAGAGCTGGCGGAGGAAGATCCCATTCAGATGGACGACGAGGGAAAAGTGTGGCAGATAAAGATCCGTGACGGAGTCGTGTGGGAGAACGGCGATGACCTGGATGCCAACGATGTATACTATACATGGCAGATGATCCTGGACCCCAAGATGGCTAACCTGAGAGCCAGCAACTTTGCCAAAGATGTGATCGAGATCAAGAATGCCATGAATTATTTTGAGGGCAGATGCAGCTGGGACGAGGTCGGCTTAAAGCTGATTGATGACAACACGGTGGAGGTTCACACCGTATTCGGCCATGACCCCAGAGAGATCAAGACCCACTTTGCCCACGAGGCCAACTGCATCGTCAACGAGGAGTACTACGAGAAGGGCATGAACGCGGACCGCACGGAGACTCTGTACGGAACCAGCACAGAATACTGGATCTCCGCAGGCCCCTTCACTGTAGAGTCCTGGGCCAACGATGCGGAGATCGTGTTCAAGAAGAATCCCAACTACATTTTCAAGGACAAGATCTGGCTGGCGGGAATCACCATCAAGGTGGTGGAGGACTCAGGAACCCAGATGCAGCTGTTTGAAAACGGCGAGATCGACTATGTGAAGCTGAATGCGGAGACCTTCCTTCAGTACGAGGAGGACCCGAGAGTCCTGTTCTCCCCGGCAAACAGCGTAAGGCACATTACCATCAACACCGTCAACCCCAACCAGCCCATTCTGGCCAACGAGAAGTTCAGACAGGCTCTGTTCTACGCTACGGACAGGGAGACTATCGCCTCCATGATTAAAGAAGACCCGGCAGACTATATTGTGCCTACCACCCACATCATCGACCTGGAAAACGGAATAAAATTCCGTGACACAGAGGAAGGAAAAGCCAACACCCACGACAACTACAGCTATGACCCGGAGAAGGCGAGACAGCTGTTTGAGGAGGCTCTGGCAGAGGAGGGCATTGACAAGGTGACTACCACCATGCTCTACAACGACGCGGCTCCCCAGACGGTTATGAGCGAGTATCTGCAGCAGAGCTGGCAGCAGGTGCTGGGAGCGGACAAGTTCGAGATGAAGCTCCAGGCGATGCCCTCCACCCAGAGAAGCGAGCTGATGAGAAGCTGGAAGACCAAGCCGGACAGCTACGAGATCAGCTGGGGCGGCTGGATCAGCACGGACCTGATGCCGTGGAACGCCTTTAAGTACTGGACCACCTACTATTCCGCCAAGAATGAGCCCTACCTGAGCGAGGAATTTGACGAGGTATTCGACGCGGCCAACTTTGGAGACGATCGTTTTGAGGAGGGCGTGAGATTGAACGAGGTTGCCAAGATGGAGCAGATGCTCATCGAGCCGGCGATCCTTATCCCGGTTACAGAATCTTTGGATAAATATCTGAAGTCCGACCGATTAGAGCTGACCATGAAAAACTGGGCCAACAATCTTGAGTGGGGCTGGAATTACGCTAAGATCAAAGAATAATCGCTGCGGGAAACAGTGACGGTTAATCATCTGATTATGGCAAAAGGCTGCAGGCATCCCTTGTAGCCTTTTGTTGTTATCCGTCAGGAAGTTATCCGTTATGATGGAGCAGCGGCAGCTGCTCACCAGGTCCGCGCCCCCGCCGCGCTGGCCGCAAGCAAACATGGAAAAAGCAGGCAGATTATTTGCCGCCACAACACAACATTTAGGAAGAGGGGAAAGCGGATGTTTCGCTATATATTAAATCGAATCCTGGCTCTGTTTCTCACCCTGTTCATTATCGTGTCCATTGCATTTATGGTAGTGCGCCTGATGCCGGGAAGCGTGTATGAGATGGGGGGAGACTTATCCCAGACAGTCATTGACGCACTGAACGCCAAGTATCATTTTGATGAGCCTGTCATCAAGCAGTACGGATATTTCCTGGAAAATATATTTCTTCACTGGGACTGGGGAACCTCCGCGAAGATGCGCCCAAATGTGCCGGTGTTCGACATCCTGAAAGACAGGATTCCCATTACGCTGCAGATTAACCTGATTTCCCTGTTTGCGGCTCTGCCTGTGGGCATGGCGGCGGGAATTCTGGCCGCTGTCAAGAAAAATACCATCGTAGACCACCTGGTCTCCCTGATGGTGGTTCTCTTCATCTCTATCCCGTCCTTCGTCTTCGCGGCGGGCCTGCAGTATTTTGTCGGATTTAAGAGCGGCGCGTTTCCGATTATCTATAATGTGTCCGCCAAGGGGATTTTGAGGTGGGAATCCATGTTCATGCCGATTCTGGCCCTGTCCTTTGACCCGGTTGCCAGGGTGGCGAGATATCTGAGGGCGGAGCTGGCGGAGACCATGAATTCGGAGTTTATGCTTCTGGCAAAGACCAAGGGCCTGACCTACGCCCAGAGCACCATCCGCCATGGCCTGCGCAACTCCATGGTCCCGCTGATGAATATCATTATCCCCATGTTCACCAATGTCCTGGGCGGTTCCCTGGTGGTGGAGAGCATATTCTCCGTCCCCGGCATGGGAGGGCTCATGGTGGATTCCATCAATGCCAGCGACCATATGCTGACGGTGGCGATCCTCATGTTCTATTCTCTGATCTCCCTGATCACAGTGCTGATCGTGGATATTTCCTATGGAATTGTTGACCCGAGAGTCAGGATGGGAGGGACGAAATAATGGTACTTTACGAACATAATAAAGAAAAATATGACGCCATACCGAAAGAACTGTTCCGTCTGGTTCAGAAGGATGAGGAGCTCCACGACGTGGAGTTCAAGACAAAACCCATAGGATTCTTTATGGATGTATGGCTCCGCTTTGTGAAGAACAAGGCATCGGTGGTAGCTGCCGTTATAATTATGATTATCGCTTTTTTTGCCATATTCGGGCCGGGCATGAACGAGTACCGGTACGATGAGCAGCACACCAATCTGATCAACATGCCGTCTAAGATCCCCTTTATCGCAAAATTGGATATCGGCCTTTTTGACGGCGGTTTTGTCCTTGAAAACAGAAAATACGACAACTTGAACGATCCCGCTAAGTATCCGGAAGGGTCTGTGCTTGCAATCCGCAATCCCAGGCTGGTCAGCGGGGAGCGGATCGTGGATGTGGAAGTTGATTACTATAAATACATGGGGCTGGATGACGACGAGTGCTTCTGGTTCGGAAGCGACTATCTGGGCCGGGACATCTGGACCAGATTGTGGAGGGGGGCCAGAGTGTCCCTGATTATCGCCATCGTGTCGGTGTGCTGCAACGTGGTCATCGGCGTGGTCTACGGCTCCATATCCGGTTATTACGGGGGGAAGGTGGACATGGTGATGATGCGCATCACCGAGATTATCAACGCCTTTCCAAGAATCGTTATCGTGACCTTGTTTATCATGGTGGCGGGGACGGGCATGTTCTCCATCATCATGTCCCTGGTGATTAAGGACTGGGTGGACACGGCCAGGATGGTGAGATCTCAGTTCTACCGATTTAAGGGGCGGGAGTACGTGCTGGCCGCCAGAACCCTGGGAGTCCGGGATATGGCATTGATTTTCAGGCATATCCTGCCAAACTCCATCGGCCCCATTATCACCAGCTCCATGATCGCCATCCCCAGCGCCATTTTCGCGGAGTCCTTCCTTGCCTACATCGGACTCGGACTTCAGGCCCCGGAGCCCACCATCGGCGTTATGCTGTCTCAGGGACAGAAGGTGCTGCTTCACTATCCCACCCAGGTGGTATTTCCGGCAGTGGTCATCTCTCTGCTGATGATCTCCTTTAACCTGTTTGGAAACGGTCTGCGGGACGCCTTTGATCCGACCCTCAGAGGCGCGGAATAAGGAGGAAAGAAGATGAACGGACCAATATTGGAAGTAAATAACTTGAGAGTCTCCTTCCGCACTTACAACGGGAAGGTGCAGGCGGTGCGGGGCATTGATTTCAAGCTGTTCGAGGGAGAGACCCTGGCCATCGTGGGCGAGTCGGGTTCCGGCAAGTCCGTGACCACAAAGGCAGTCCTGGGAATTCTGCCGAAAAACTCCATCATTGAGGAGGGCGAGATTCTTTACCGGGGAGACGACCTGATCAAATACACGGAAAAAGATTTTTATAAGCTGAGAGGCAAGGAGATATCCCTGATTTTTCAGGACCCTCTGTCTGCCCTGAACCCCATTATGAAGATCGGGAAGCAGATTATGGAGGCTCTCATTCTCCGGGAGTACATGACCAGGGCGGAGGCGAAGAAGCGGGCTCTGGAGCTGATGGAGATGGTGGGAATCACCAACCCGGAGGTTCGGTTTGAACAGTATCCCTTCCAGTTTTCCGGCGGCATGCGCCAGCGCATCGTCATCGCCATCGCTCTTGCCAGCAACGCCAGGATTATGATCTGCGACGAGCCCACCACGGCTCTGGATGTGACCATACAGGCGAAGATTCTGGAGGAGATCAAGGCCATCAAGAAGAGCCAGAATCTGTCGGTGATTTTCATCACTCACGACCTGGGAGTGGTGGCGAACATGGCAGACAGAATCTGTGTCATGTACGCGGGAAAGATCGTGGAGGTGGGGACTTCCGAGGAGATTTTCTACTCCCCGGCTCACCCCTACACCTGGGCGCTGCTGTCCTCCATGCCTGACTTAGAGACCAGGGAGAGGCTGTTCTCCATACCGGGAACCCCTCCAAACATGATCTATCCGCCCAAGGGAGACGCCTTCGCGGAGCGGAACCAGTATGCCATGGCTGTGGATTTTGAGGAGGAGCCGCCGTTCTTTCAGTTGAGCGACACCCACTACGCGGCCACCTGGCTTCTTCATCCGGACGCCCCCAAGGTGGAGATGCCCCAGAGCCTGAAAAACAGAATCCAGCGCATGCGCGGGAAGGAGGGAAACTAGATGGCAGAGAGAAGCATGAACCCTGACGCCGGGGAGAGCAGAGAGAAGATTCTGGAGATCAAGGATCTGTGCATGGAATTTTCTTCTGGGAAGAAGCAGACGGTGAAGGCGCTGAACCACGTGACCTTTGACGTGTACAAAGGGGAAAATTTCGGGCTGGTGGGGGAGAGCGGCTGCGGAAAGACCACCCTGGGGAGAACGGTCATCCGCCTCTACAATCCCACTTCCGGGGAGATCCTGTTTAACGGCAAAAATATTTCCGGAAAACTGACAAGAGCGGACAGAGACTATATCACCCGGAATCTTGCCATGATCTTTCAGGACCCCATCTCATCCCTGAATCCCAGGATGACCGTGGAGGAGATCATAGCCGAGGGCCTGAAGACAAGGGGCATGAAGGACAGAGAGGCGCTGCGGGGGGAAGTGGCGGCGATTCTCAACAAGGTGGGACTGCTTGCGGAGCATGGGAGCAGGTATCCCCATGAGTTCTCCGGAGGCCAGAGGCAGAGGATCGGCATCGCCAGGGCGCTGGTGGTGAAGCCCTCCTTTATCATCGCCGACGAGCCGGTGTCGGCCCTGGATGTGTCCATCCAGGCCCAGGTGATCAATCTTTTGATGGATATTAAGAGGGAGATGGATCTGACCATTTTGTTTATCGCCCACAACCTGGCAGTGGTAAAATATTTTTCTGACCGCATCGGGGTTATGTATTTTGGAAATATGGTGGAGCTGGCGGACGCGGAGGAGCTTTACGCCCACCCGGTTCATCCCTACACAAAGTCGCTGCTGTCGGCGATTCCTCAGCCGGACCCTCTGAGTGAGCGGAACAAGCAGAGGCTGTATTATGACCCGTCTATCCACCACTACGACAGCGAGAAGCCCGGCTTCCGGGAGATACGTCCGGGACATTTTGTCTACGCCTCGGATTCGGAGATGGAGCAGTATGTGAAGGAGCTGGAGACACGGTAATGTTTCCTGCATATGCCTGTCTGTGCTGTGAAGTGCGCGGAATGGGAAAACGTGTGAACGGAAAATGTTTCACCCACACCTGTCCGTGACGAAAAACATGCACAGGACGGAGAAAAAGATGAAACAGATAGGAGATATGGCAACGGGATATGGAAAATAAGACTTTAAAGGTGATTGCCACGGGGGACATGTTCATTACCAGGCGGATTCCCCAGGAGGGCTATGAGGGATTTGAGCAGGTTCGGGACTGTATCATGGAGCACGATGTGAAGTTCAGCAATCTGGAGATGACATTCCACCGCCAGGAGGGGTATCCGGCGGCTGTCAGCGGAGGCACCTGGGCCATGATGGAACCGGAGGCTTTAGATGACGTGAAGCGCTTTGGATTTAACTTGTACAACACGGCCAACAACCATTCAGGAGATTACGGCCAGGAGGGCGTGATGGCCACTATCCGTCATCTCCGGGAGCGGGACATGGTTTTCTCGGGGACGGGAGCGAACCTGGGAGAGGCTTCCAGGGCCTGTTACCTGGAGACAAGAAAGGCCAGAGTGGCGCTGATCAGCGTGGCCTCTTCCTTCCACGAGTCATCCAGGGCCGGCGGCCAGTCCCACGAGATGACAGGAAGGCCGGGGCTGAACCCTCTCCGATTTGAGACCAGATATCATGTGGATGGGGCTCACTATGAGATGGCTGAGGAGCTGGTAAAGATCACCAGAGTCAACGCTGAGGAAGAGGATTCCATAAAAAACGGCTACAGCAATCCTTTTAAGGAGGGAACCCTGCCCTTTGGAAACGCGGGAGTGTTTGTGAGGGATGAGAGAAACTGGATAGAGACCGTGCCGAAGGAAGAGGACATGGTCAGAATCACGGAGGAGATCAGGGAGGCGGGAAAGCAGGCGGATGTGGTGTTCGTCAGCATCCACGGCCATGAGTTTGACGGGGAGGACACCGCCGTCCCCGCCATGTTCCTGGAGACATTTTCAAGGGCGTGCATCGATGCCGGCGCCGACGTGATCATCGGCCACGGGCCCCACGAGCTGAGGGGGATCGAGATTTATAAGGGAAAGGTCATCTTCTACAGCCTGGGCAATTTCCTGTTTGAGACAGAGACCGTAGGTTTGCAGCCCTATGACGCTTATGTAAACAAGAAGATGCCTGTGGACACCAAGGTGGGAGCCTACATGGATGACCGCAGCAAGAACGGAACCGTGGGCTACGGAGTGCTGGAGAATATCTGGAGGGCGGTTATGGCCGGCTGGACCATGGAGGACGGAAAGGTGACTCAGGTACAGCTGTATCCCATCAGCCTGGGACTTCACGACAAGAGGCCCAGAAAGGGAGAGCCCCGCATGACAGGGGATGAGAAGGTTCTGGAGTACCTTCAGCGCCTCAGCGATCCTTACGGGACGAAGATACGGATTGAGGGCGGAGTGGGGTACATCGATCTGTAGGGGACTCTGCCTGATATCAGGAGACACAGGGAATGGAAGGCGCAGGTAAGGGGAAGCGGAGGGAATACGCAGAAGATGCAAGGACTGCCTGGCGCCGGAAGCTGCCGGAGGATGCGGATTGTCATCTTTTGCGGCAGAAATGTTAAAAATACAGAGGGGCCTGTCCGGACAGGCCCCTTTTGTTTCATCTATATCGCCAAAATCTTCATTCTATGATATAATTGATGCCAGAGTCAAAATCTAAAGAGATTAGAGCAGCGAAGAGAGGCGGGTTATGGCGAATCAGTTTTTAGAGATACCGGAATCCTTCTGGAGTCTGTTCCGCTCCGGAAACAGACAGATCTACATAGACGCGCTCCTCCAGGTCAACGAGGAGTATCAGTACAGCAACTACTATCTCAGCAGGGAGATCTGCATCCAGACCTTGAGCGACTATTTTGCCAAGCAGAAGGTGACCCTGGAGCAGGAGGAGACGGAGGATGATTTTGACATGCTGGAGCCTCTGTCCACCAGGATACTCAACTGGCTTCTGCGGACAGGCTGGCTGAGGAAGGTGGAGGATTACAGCGCCATGACCGTGAACATTGTTATCCCGGACTACGCGGCGGTGTTTGTGGACGCCTTTGTCCACCTGGCGGGGGAGGACGAAGACGAGACCCAGGTGTATATCCAGAATGTGTATGCCATCTTATTTGCCTTTAAAAACGATCCCCGGTCCAACATCTCCCTTTTAAAGACGGCGCTCATCAACACCAGGAGGCTGAACAAGACTCTCCAGGACATGCTTCACAACATGGATAAATTTTTCGGAAGTCTTCTGGAACAGAAAGTGTACGGAGACCTTTTGAAGGAGCATCTGGACGGATATGTGGAGGAGATCGTCAGGAAGAAATATCACATCTTAAAGACATCGGACAATTTTTATCTGTACAAGACGGACATCAAGAGATGGCTGGGGGAGATGAGGCAGAACCTGCCGTGGCTGGAGCAGGTGCGCCAGAGGAACAAGCAGCTGCGGGGGCTTGATATACAGGCGGAGGAGCTGGTAAAACAGATCGATATGATCGAGAGGGGATTTGACGACATCGAGCACCGCATTATCAATATGGACAGGGAACATACCAGATACATAAGGGCCACGGTCACCAGGCTTAACTATCTGCTGAATAAAGAGGACAACATGAAAGGCCTGGTGATTCAGCTGCTCAACCATCTTTCAGAGACAGAGGGGCGGGAGGAGCAGGACGGGGAGGCGGAGCGGATAGGCGCGCTGATGAATCTGTCCCAGATGGCTGTGCTCTCGGAGAAATCTCTGTATAAAAGGCGGCGCGTGAAAGCCGGGTTCACGGAGGGGCTGGAGCCGGAGGAGGAGATGAAAGAGCTGACAGGGGAGGAGATTCTGCGGCTCAACAAGATCAAGAACAGGTACAGCCGCAGGCAGATCGAGGAGTTTATCCTGGAAAGGATGGAGGGCGGAAGGCTGGAGGTGACCGGGGACACCATCGCCTCGGAAGAGGATTTTGAAAAGCTGGTGCTGGCCTACGACGGGGCAGCCAGAAAGGACAGCCCTTACCAGGTGAGGGAGCAGGAGGCTGAGATGATCGACAACGGAAGCTACCGGTACCCCCGGCTGGTGTTTGAGAAGAAGAGGAACGGCAGATGATCAACTATTATGAAGAACTTTCGCCGGAGGAGCAGAGAAGGGTGACAGAGTCCGTACAGGCTCTGTACAGGCAGACGTTTCTGCTGGAACGGCGGTACGATAAAAAGACAAAACGGTATCAGATCAACAGGGAATACTATGAGTGCAGCAAGCACATGGAATTTATCAAGGCGTATTTTGCCATTATGGACATCGATGTCATGGAGAACAGCCAGATGGGAGTGATCTACATCAGGGGAGAGCAGGTGATGGGGGAGAAGCTGTCGAAGCTGGCCACATTGTACATCCTGATTCTGAAGCTGATCTACGACGAGCAGATGTCCACGGTCTCCACGTCGGTGAACGCGGTGACTTCTCTGGGGGATATCCACGAAAAGCTGGGGTCTTACCGGCTTCTGAAGAAACAGCCGTCGGTGACGGAGATGCGGAGGACAATCGCGCTTCTCAGGCGCTACCAGATCATTGAGCCTCTTGACGTTCTGGAGGAGATGGATGGGGGGAGCCGGATGGTCATCTACCCTACGGTCAACGTGGTGCTTATGGGTGACGATGTCAGGGCGCTGATTGAGACTTACACGGAAGGAGAAGGGGAAGATGACGAATCAGAGATTTGAGGCGCTGTCCAGGATCTGCCTGAACAACTGGCACTATATCAGACATAAGACCTTGTCTTTCCACGAGGGGATCAATTTCTTTACGGGACATTCGGGGAGCGGCAAGTCCACGGTCATCGACGCCATGCAGATCGTGCTCTATGCCAACACGGACGGAAGGGGATTTTTCAACAAGGCGGCGGCGGACGACTCGGACAGAAGCCTGATTGAGTACTTGAGGGGCATGGTCAATATCGGGGAGGACAACAACTTTTCTTACCTGAGAAACAATAATTTTTCCAGCGCCATCGTATTGGAGCTTAAAAGGACAGACACGGGGGAGTGTCAGTGTGTGGGGGTGGTCTTTGATGTGGAGACCGCCGCCAACGAGATATCCAGGATGTTTTTCTGGCACAGGGGCCCCATGCCGGCACATGAGTACCGGGTGGAGACGGCCTCGCCTGAAGGAGGCCGTCAGGAGATGGGAGAGACATCGCCTGGGGCAGGGAGAAGGAGCGTCTGGGGCAGAGCCATGTCCACGGAGGAGGTGAAGCGCTGGCTTGTGGAGACATTTGCGAGGGAGGAATATTATTTCGGCTCCCACAACGAGAGATTCCGCAAGCAGCTGTATGATATCTACTTAGGCGGTCTGGATTCGGAGAAGTTCCCCCTGCTGTTCAAACGCGCCATTCCTTTTCGCATGAACATCAAGCTGGAGGAATTTGTAAAGGAGTATATCTGTACAGAGCAGGACATCCACATCGAGGACATGCAGCAGAGCGTTATGGAGTACGGGCGCATGAGGCAGAAAATCGAGGATACCTGCCGGGAGATCGAGAAGCTGAAAGAAATCTGCGCCCAGCACGGGCTGGTGGAGGAAATCAGGAAGAAGATAGAGGCCTGGGGCTACTACAGCGCCAGGCTGGATATTATGCAGGGCAGGCTTAGGGTGTCGGAGTGCCAGGAGAAGATCCGAGTCATCGGGGAGAACGGCGAGAAGGCTGTCCGGGATATGGAGCAGGAGCAGGCGGCCATCGACGGGCTTGCCAGGGAGAGCGATGAGCTGCTGCAGAGAATCACCATGACGGGCTATGACCAGATGAGGGAACAGCTGGAGGCGCTGAACGCCCTGGTGGAACGTCTGGCCAGCAGCAGGGCCAGGTGGGAGCAGACGGCTGTTTCCCTGAAAGCCTGGGAGGAGGAGGACAGCGTGTCCAACAGGACGCTGTGGGATATCCAGGCGTTTGAGCAGGGAGCCATCACGGAGGAAGAATTAAAGCGGCTGAAAAGCGATCTGGAGGAAGTCCGGAGGGATGTGGAAAAGCAGCGGCAGGAGGCCCTGGGGGAGCAGAGGGATCTGAAAAAGAAGATGAACCAGGCAAGAGAGGAGCTGGCCAGGCTGAAGGCGGGAAGCAAGGCATATCCCAGGGACCTGGAGGAGGCCAGAACCATTTTGCAGACCCGTCTGTACCAGGAGACGGGGAAAAGCGTCAATGTGGAGATCCTGGCGGATCTTCTGGATATCCGGGACGAGAGCTGGCGCAACGCGGTGGAGGGCTACATGGGGTCCAACAAGCTGTCTGTCATCGTGGAGCCCAAGTACGCGCGGACGGCCATGAAGATCTATGAGACCATGGACAAGGAAAAATTCTATAAAGTGGCGGTACTGGACACGGAGAGGGTTCTGTCGGACAGCCATCAGGTGGCCAGGGGCTCCCTGGCGGAGGAGGTGGAGGCAAGAAGCGATTATGCCCAGGCCTTTGTCAACTTTCTTCTGGGCCGTGTGATGAAATGCGGGGACGTGGACGAGCTGAGACGGCAGAGGGTGGGAATCACCAGAGAATGTGTGCTGTACCACAACTACCGGATACAGCACATCAACCCGTCTCTGTACACCACCTCCGCGTACATAGGAAAAAACAGCGTGCGCCAGAGGGTGAAGCTTCTGGAAAAGAGCCTTGCGTCTCTCCAGGAGGCCATGGAACCCCGGCAGGAGCTGGTGAAGGAGGCAGACCGGGTTCTGGCGCTGAAATGTCTGGACCAGGATGTGGCCGTGTACCTGGAGTGGAAGAAAGACATGACCGCCTACAAGAAGAAGCGGTCGGAGCAGGGGAAACTGAAGGCGCGTCTGGAGGAACTGCTGTCCCAGAACGTGGAGCAGTGGAAAAAAGACCGGGAGGCGATTCAAACCCTGTGTGACCAGAAAAAGAAGGTTCTTGACCAGCTTCAGAGAAGATCCTACGAGCTGGAGCATGACCGGGAGCAGGAGAAGAAAAATCTGGTGGCCCTGAATGAGGAGCTGGTGGAGAAGGAGAGGAAGCTGGCGGCCAATCAGGAGCTGGACGAGGAGCTTGCCGGGATCTTGTCCGCCAAAACAAATCCCCGCTATGACCAGCTCCGCAGCGATTACCTGGGGCAGATGTCCAGGGCGGAGCAGGCGCGGGCGGCGGAGATGAACAATTTGGTGAACTTGAGAACCGCTTATCTGCGGGTCTACCAGAATCGGAATTTTTCTCCCACCGCGGAGGAGAACAGGGAGTACCAGGAGCTGCTGGATCATTTGAATGACGAGCGCCTGGAGGAGTTTAAGGTCCGGGCGGCGGAGCAGGCGCGGACGGCGGTGGAGCATTTTAAAGATGATTTCATGTATAAGATCCGCAGCGCCATCAAGGAGGCCCTGCAGAGGAAGGATGAGCTGAACCGGATTATCAGCAGGCTGGATTTCGGAAAGGACAAGTATCAGTTTTATATCGGGAAAAACAAAGGGCCTGACGGACAGTACTATGACATGTTCATGGACGATGCTCTGGAGATCAATCCTTCGGACTTAAATATCGGCATCGACAATCAGCTGAACATGTTCACCATGGAGCATGAGAATCACTACGGAGCCATGATCAACGAGCTGATCAGCATCTTCATCCCGCCGGAGAACGCCACGGCGGAGGAGCTGGAGGCGGCAAAGAGGAACATGGACCGGTATGCCGACTACCGGACATATCTCTCCTTCGACATGCAGCAGCTGATTCAGAACGAGGATGAGGTGATCAAGATCCGCTTAAGCAAGATGATCAAGAAGAACTCAGGAGGAGAGGGGCAGAATCCCTTGTATGTGGCCCTCCTGGCCAGCTTCGCCCAGGCATACAAGATTGACCTGAAGCCGGGCCTTCACCGGAATCCCACTATCCGCCTGGTAGTGCTGGACGAGGCATTTTCCAAGATGGACGCGGAGAAGGTGGCCAGCTGTATCCAGCTCATCCGGGGGCTTGGCTTCCAGGCGCTTATCAGCGCCACCAACGACAAGATCCAGAATTATCTGGAGACCGTGGACAAGATATTCGTGTTTGCCAACCCTAACAAGAAGGCCATCTCCATCCAGGAATTTGAGAAGCTGGAGTTCGGGAAGCTGAGGGAGAATGAGGGGGAAGATGAGTAGGGAGAAGAGAGGCGGAGAGACAGAGCCGGTGAGAAATTATATTTTGAACAGGATTATCCGGGAGGTTGAGGGCAGCACTGATAATTGGCGGGAGGGAGCTGACAAAAACAAAAGCTTTATGGTTCAGCAGGCGGACTATGACAAGCTGGGCAGGAGCGACTTTGTCAAAGAGGCCAGAGAACTGGAAAATCAGGGCCTGATAAAAATAAAGTGGCACAGCATCGGCTATGAGATCGAGAGGATTTACTACAGGCTGAAAGATATGGATCGAATCTATGAGACTGTGGGACAGGAACCAAAATGGCATCGCCTGAAGACAGCAAAAGAATGCGTCGAAGAGTATGCCGGGAATACTAAGATTTCGTGGCTTGCTGATTATTACAGAGATGTCCTGAGCGAAATCGAGAGGGGAAAATACCCTTCGGACCTGGAGAAATACGGAACTCTGCTGTTTCAGTGCCTCAACGCAGCGGCGGATTTGAGGGAGCCTGTATTTGTCAGGATTTTCAGCAGCAAGTATTTGGGCGGCTCCAAGGTATTTGAAAAAAAGCTGAAAGACAGAGTCATCAGAGTGGGAAAGCAGTACCACCCCATGATTGACGAGGCCATGAAAGAATATCAGGCTCTGTCTCAGCTGTACCTGGAAACGTATGGTCAGGAGCTGGAACTGAAAGGGGAGCTGCGGATAGTGCTGGAGGGGAGAGAGGTGGATCTGGCTGAGTTTCCCTACGGGCTGGTGCTGAACACGGAGACCTTGAAAAATGCCGGCATCCCGGAGGAGCAGAAGATTCGAAAGATTATAACTGTTGAAAATAAGGCTAATTATATGTCCATGCCCTTTGAGGAGGGGACGCTGATCTTGTTCTGTCACGGCTTTTTTTCCCCGCTGGAGAGAGAATTTTTAGTCCGGCTGGAGACGGTTTTGGAGGCGCTCAGGACGGCTGGGGCGGACATTGAGTATTATCACACAGGAGATCTGGATTATGGCGGGGTCAGGATTTTCCGCTATATCAGGAGCAGGATTTTTCCTCTGCTGAGACCTCTGAATATGGATGTGGCCCAGTATGAAAAATACCAGGAGTATGCCGTGGAGATGGAGGCGTCGGTGAGGGAGAAGATTAAAATCATGGAGGAACCGCTGCTGCAGCCGCTTATCGAGAAGATTGGCGCAGAGGGAAAAGTGATCGAGCAGGAATGTTTTCTGTTAGGTAATTGCGAAACAAGTTCGCAATCTTGATTCCAACAGGGAAAAAATCCGGTCATGCCGGATTTTCAGGAGGTGGATGTGGGTAACCGGATTTTAAGATATGAAAACAAAGCAGATAGGGATATCTGCCTGCGGAATGGTATGTGATATGTGAGGTTATGCAATCAGAGGTTTTA
>CAJTOT010000048.1 GCA_910577935.1 uncultured Hungatella sp.
TATTCTAAGCACTCCTTTATTTCAAACTCTTCCTTTAATAAAGAAACAGATATCAAATCTTTATATTTTCCATTTTTATAAACTCTTTTTCGCAAAATTCCTTCCTCAACAAATCCAAGGCGTCTGCATAATGTTCTAGAAAACAGATTATCTGTCTGGAGGGTGCCGTGAATGCAATTCATCCCTAATTCATTAAAAGCATATGTAATAATTCCCTTTACTGCATCCTGCACATCACCCTTCCTTCTATTCTTTGATAAAGGGTTGATTTTACAACCGAAAGAAGCAGTTCTGTTTTTCCAATCAATCTCTTCCAGCATAACCATACCTATGGTTTTTGCGTCAGGCAGTTCTATCATTAACTTAATACTATGATTAGAATTTTCAAAATTTTCAATCCAGCGTTCCTCTGCACTCTTGCTGACCGGATAGCTCCAGCCTACTGTTCTGTGCTCGATCTCAGGTGCATTGATGAGATAAAACAGCAATTCAAAGTCTCTTTTTTCTATTGCCCTTAATGTTACACAACCATATTTTATTATCATAAATAATCCTTTGGTGATTCTATTATTTTGGTGATTTTTTTAATTTCTTCTAATTCTAGTTCTTCATATAATGGCAATACTAAAACTTTTTCCGAAAGATTTCTGGCATTTTCCAAAGTCAGGCTGCGATATTTATTTTTAAAACAGGCTTGATCGGAAGTTAAGGGATAAAAATATTTTCTTGTAAAATAATTGTTTCCTTTTAATAAGATGTATAATTCATCCCTATTTATAGGGTAATCTGTTTCCACAAAAATTGGAAAATATCCATAATTACTTTCTATCTCCGCATCTGGTTCAAAAAAACGAATTCCTTTTACAGGTTCTAAATCTTTTTTGTATGCCTGATAACATTGTTTTCTTTTTCCAATTGCATAATCAATATATTTTAGATTACATAATCCCATAATGGCAGAAAATTCATTCATTTTTGCGTTCGCCCCGATTGCTGCCACCAGTTCTTCACCCCGAATCCCAAAATTCTTTATATTATATAATTTGTCATACAATTTAGGGTCCGAAAATACAACGGCTCCGCCTTCGATGGTATTAAATACTTTTGTAGCATGAAAACTGAATATAGAAGCATCTCCATAGTTCCCAATACCATTACCTTTTCTTTTTACCCCAAAAGCATGAGCAGCATCGTAAATAACTTTTAAATTATACTTATCAGCAACTTTCTGAATCGCTTCTACATCGCATATATTTCCGTACACATGCACAGGTATAATAGCTACTGTTTTTTCTGTAATTAACCCCTCTATCTTTGTTTCATCCATCGTTCCATTTTCTTTCTTTACATCACAAAAGACAGGCTGAAGATGATTTCTGACGATAGCATGGGTTGTGGATATAAAGGTAAACGGAGTGGTAATCACCTCAGCCCCTACCGGAAAATCCATTACCTGTATTGCCAATTCTAATGCCATATGTCCATTTACCATCAGGGACAAATATGGTACATCAAGAAATTCTTTTAATTTCAATTCAAGCTCTTTATGGTAAACCCCCATGTTGGTTAACCAACGGCTTTGCCATAAAGGCTTAATCGCTTCTATATATTCTTCATAAGGCGGCATAGAAGACTGTGTTACAAATATCGGCTTACTCTTCATACTAATTCCTTTTAGAGGGGGCTGCTGTAAACCCCCGAATTTCAAGAATACGTTTTACAGCAGCTTCCCTAATATAACTTTTTGATAATATTTACATCTATTGTGTTATGAAATTGTTGTCGTAAAAGTTTTAACTGTTCCATCAGTTAAAGTAAGTTCCAAAGTCACAGCCCCACCCTTTTCGATAAGAAAAATCCTCCAACCATCACTGAGCTGGATATTGGCATCTCCACCAGTTGCGGCATCATAATTAGTCAAATCCCAAGTATATGGAGAATCTCCAATATCCCACTTTATCCCCTCACCATCTGTAACAGCCAAGGAACTATAATTCTGTTCGCTGGTAAAACCAGTCATGGTAATTAAACCATTATTGTCCATGCTAATCTGCGGTCCCTCCACAAACTCAACCGCATCCGTGCTTGGCGTAGAGGTATCCGCTGCCTTTGCCCAACTCCAAGTCACATCAACCGTGGGCGCTGTGGTATCTTCTTCAATATCCAGCTTGCTGACTGTACCAGTCATATTGATGTTCATCGCCTTCCAGCCGAAAGTACTTTCTTTCTCCTGATACACATATTCTTTTGTGCCATCGTCCTTTGTCTGAACCGTTATATTAAAATTATTTGAATTGCCGGCAATCGTCTTTGTCACAGTCATTTCTGTGGCAGAGATTACCTGTTCTGTAGTGCCGACATTCAAGCCAAGATAAAGCTCTGGATCAGTTGTTGATACTGCATCGCTTGCCGCAAGGGCAATATCCTTTGCCGTGTTCTGGGTAGCTTTTACTTTAACAGTGAGATCCACATCACAGCTGCTCTTATTGATAACTTGATAGGTGTTGCTTGTGTTTGAGTATGTATTTGTGTCTGTAAGGAAATACACTCCTGTGTCGGAATCTTTGTCCGGAAATACGGTTCCCTCTGCATATTTAGCGGCATCGGTTCCCTGAATCAGGCGTTCTGGGTCCATAGTGTAAGCAAAGGCTGAACTTCCTGCCGAAACTGTAGGCAGAACTACATTCAATACCTCTTTCTCCACATGCCCTTCAACAGCTCCTGAGCCTGAAACTCCTCCGGTGCCGCCAGAGGCAGCATCACCATCAGCCGCAAATGTTACGGCAGAGTTTCCCAGCGCCATAGTCGCCGTCAATACAAAAACCATCATTTTCTTAGTTTTCTTCATAGCTTGTTTCTCTCCTTTTTATTATATTTTGTAAACTGTGCCATTACAGCGCAGCAGCTACCACTGAAATCTCACTTCTCCCCAATGCCTCTAGCTCTCCACAACAAGCGTAACTGCCACTCGCAGAGTACTCACAGTATTCTGCTCCTCATCTACCAGATGATAAATTAGAACACAGTCATAAGTTCCCGCCTCGAGAGGTTTGTCAAGCGCTATTTTTTCTAGTTCACTCCCCCTGGGAATCACGGGCGACTGATAAATCGGCTCATCCTCCTGTTCTGACAAAAACAGGTCAAAATATACATCATTGGTGTTTTCTGCAACGTTTTCCACATAGGCGTCTTCAGAAACCTCATCGCCAGATGCAAAATGCCATGTAGTGGTCATAGAGGCACTATAATAACCAGGCGCGATATACTCCTGGCTTATCATCTCTTCAGCAATCTCTTCTGCATTGCTTGCGTTTACTACAACATTCCGTTTTGTCTCCTCTGGTGCCTCTGGTATCTCTGTCCCTGAATTGCCTCTGCTGAGAAGAAGGACGACGATTACTGCCAGCAGCACAACAATCAGGCCGATTGCAACGATGAGCGCCACTTTCCCTTTTTTACCGAATACCTGATTTTGTCCCGGCGTCCGATCTGCCATTTCTTAATACCTCCGTGTATTCTCAAATCCAATGCTCAGACTCATTTTATCTCTCATCGCCCTCGATATTTTCTACCTCCTGAATCATCACCATCTTCCCCGCCTCCCGGCATAACTCCACCAGGCTGCTCCAATCCCCACAATATCCATCACAGATCACGATCGCCCGGTCCAGTTCCGCCGAGTCATCATAGATCCCCCATCCCCCTCTTCTGTACTCCTCCACAATCCTCTCATACTCTCCCCACAGCTGCGGCCGCATGGACCCGATGGTCGCCTTTATCAGCGGGTGCGGTCTCCACCACAGTGCCACATCGTCCCGGTTCTCCGCAAATATCCGGAACACATCCTTCATCTTTCTCAGCATCTTCTCCTCATGCCGAAGCAGCGCCGTCACGCTGGTCTTGTAGAGAATAATCTTTTTCCAGCTTCCGTCCTGTTTTCTGATGATTCTCATCCAATCTTCAGGAATCTCCTGATCTTCCTTTCTGGCCGCCAAAACCTTGTCTGTCTTCGGCGACCCCAGCCCCAGGATCTTTTCCTCCCAGTGTCTTCTGGTGCGGTCCCCCGCGGCCTTCGTCAGTATGTTGATATACACCTGCCGCATATTCTCCGACTGGACGATAACTTTATCTGCGTTTACAACTCCAGGAGTCATGCAGAAATGAGTGATATTTTCCAGCGCCTCCTCATTTTCAGGGTCGATATCTCCTAAAACGAAATAAGGCACATACACTAACTTTTCTGTGAAACACTTCAAATTGTCGGAGTAAAAAAACGGCGTCACGCTGGTGACATAATTATCACCATCATAAGGATTATGTATGAATATCACATCCGGCCGCCGGGCCGCGAAGTCATAATTCCGGTAATCCGTGACCGGAACATAATCCGGATACAGGTCTCCTTCATAGTGCATTTCGCGGAAACTTCCGTCTGGTTTTTTATCGTAATAGGGAATCGGTATCACATAAGCATCCCACTGCGGATCTTCCTCCGCCGCTCTCCAGATACTCTCCAGAGAATCCCACATAGATGCCTTGTACGGGAGAAATACTGCCTCCTGCCTTACCTGGATGTCTCGTTCGATGCTCTTTCCTATCTGTATCAATTGTTTGGCAAGCTGATTATGAAGCCTGTTTCCGTCTTTCAAACCAGGCTTCTGGATTTCCTCATATATCTCATAGACCAATTCGCAGTAGCACTCCAACAGGCCCACCGTGACAAATCCTTCGCCTTCCAATGCCTCGATCATCTCTCCCAGACTGATGGCGCATGCCTGACACTGCTCCAGCAATTCCATAGACGCAGCTGTATTTCCTGCTGTCACAGTCTTTCGGATGATATTGTGAACATCTCTCAATATTTTTACTGTTTCTTCTGCCTTCTGTTTGTCTGCTTTTTTCATATCCTGCCCTGTTCCTGTCTGCCCGATATCCATGACCCATTACATGCAGGCATGCACTTCCCATAGCTGCCGCGCAGCATTCCTCTTGCTTCCTTTTTCCCTATAAAAGCATGATTGGGGCTTTTATAGTAAAATATGGCACATTGGTTCTCCTTTTGGGAGAATGCGGATTCCCGCTTCGCTCCCCGCTACGTCACTTCCGGCCCTTTCACAGGCCGGCTGTGTTCACAGGGTCTTGGCGTACCCAATGCGCAGTGGCCGGAAGTTCCGGTTTTCTGCCTTCTAACGCCGTTGGTTATTTTTATATGGCACGCATCTCTGCCCTGCCTTATCATAAACCGGCCTCTAGTCCCTGTGGTAAAACCCCGGCGCTGCCTGCGGCCGTGATTCATCTAAAGAGCGGTTCTTATGACCTTTATAATCTGTTATGGGAAACGGCAAATATTTTTGTCGTTTGCTATAATTACTCCGTCCCCCTGTCCTCGATGTTTGACGTTGCGGGCTGTGTTGGTCTTTTCGTCCATCTCTGGCCTGCGCACGAATCCATTCTGCGTATCTGGTCTGGTATTTTCCCAGTTCCTCGCCGTAGCAGCAGCCTTGGTCCGTAGTGAGCATGGTGTAAAGCCCCATGGCCACGCCTACCTGGTTTTTGTAATCCTCATGGCTTTTCACCGACGCATCCACCGGAACCTGAAGCTCCACTCTCCTGTTCTCAGGGTACACCTTTTGCAAAAGCATTTTTCAAATACACTCCTTCAAAATATAACTCTCAAAAAGCATCCCTGCCAGGAAAGCCGTCGAGAAAGCGGCCTGCGGAACATACCGCCTGCGCCTTCTCATATCTCCTGCCCCCTCTTCTCCCTGGCCCTTCTGTAGAAGGTTGCCGCCGTGAGATTGCACAGCCTGGCCGCTTCCTCCGCCGATATCTTTTTCAGATTCCACTGGTCGTATATCTGTTCAAAATTGTCCGGCACCGGCTTGGGAGGTCGGCCGAACTGCACTCCCCGCATTTTTGCCGCCTCAATGCCTTCACGCTGCCTCTCTCTGATATTTTTTCTCTCATTTTCCGCCACGAAGGACAGCACCTGGAGGACGATATCGCTGAGAAAGGTTCCCATCAGATCCCTGCCTCTCCTGGTATCCAGAAGGGGCATATCCAGCACCACAATATCCACCCGTTTCTCCTTTGTCAGCACCCTCCACTGTTCCAAAACCTCCTCGTAATCTCTCCCCAGGCGGTCGATGCTCTTAATATAGAGAAGATCGTCCTGCCTCAGCCTCTTCAGCATCTGCCTGTACATGGGACGGTTAAAGTCTTTTCCGGACTCTTTATCCAGATAAATATTCTTTTGGGGAACTTTTGCCCTGTCCAACGCCACAAGCTGCCTGTCCTCATTCTGCTCTCTGGTACTCACTCTCGCGTACCCGTATACATTTCCCATGATTTCTCTTATGTCCTCCTGCTGTTTTCTGTGTTTCTATAGTACAACCAGAGAGCCGAAGTTCACACGTGCCATTCCCCATATTTGAATAATATTTTCTCCTGTCAAATGCCCTGCCGCAGATTTGCCTCCTGTTTTGGCTATCGCTAAATGCCCGCGGCGCCGGCGCAGATCGCGCATCCTTCGAAAGGTTTTCTACCATCAGACACTCTTCCCGGCATATAAAAAAGCTATAGAAACAGAGTCAGCAAACTCCATGTTCCACAGCTTTATGAAAATTCTATATGCGGCAACTCATTAGCAGCCAAAAACACCATACACAGGCCCCGATTTCCCAGAGGCCCTGAGCCGGACAGCCAGAGATTCTCATCTCCTTCTGTATCCCGTCTCAAAATCCACCACGTTCTTCATCTCGTCCACGCGGCCCTCCAGAAACTTCTCCAGATTCTCCCCTGCGATTCTGACGATCCTCTCAAGGGTCTCCTGCAGATGATACTGTCCCGATATGTGGGGCGTGATCACCATCCTGGGCGCATCCCACAGGGGATGGTCCGGGGGAAGAGGCTCCGGGTCTGTCACGTCCACGCCGCATCCGCCCAGATGGCCCTCTTTCAGAACCCGGCACAGGGCGTCGGTATCGATGGCCGTGCCTCTCCCCACGTTCAGAAGAAATGCTCCCGGCTTCATGAGGCGCAGGCGCCTCTCATCCATCATATGCCGTGTGGCAGATCCCCCCGGCAGCGACAGGGCCACGAAATCGGCTCTGGGAAGCAGCCGGTCCAGCTCCACTGCCGTGTACAGCTCGTCCACATACTCCGGCTTTTCCCCGGGAGTTCTCCGCACGCCCAGGATATAGCTGCCCAGGGCTTTCATTTTTCTCGCGTACTCTCCGCCGATATCGCCCATTCCCACGGACAGGGTGACAGATCCGCAGACGGATATCACCCTCCCCTGGTCCTTCCACTGGTGGTTCATCTGATTCCGATAATACTGGTAGAAACGGTTCTGGAGCATGAAAGTCATGCCCACCATGTACTCGGAGATTGCCAGGCCGTAAGCCCCCGAGGCGTTGGTCAGAACCACTCCGGGCCTCAAAATCCCCGGAGCGCAGTAATTGTCCGAGCCGGCGGTATTCAGCTGTATCCACTGCAGCTCCCCGGCGTCTTTAAGCATCTGGGGCTTCACATTGCCGATGATTATCTCCGCCTGTCCCAGCTCTTCTTCTGTCACCCCGCCGGGAGAGGTGTAGGAGAACCTGCATCCCGCCCCGGCCCTTTCAAGATATTCCTTATGCCTGTCTTCCACAGGTATCGTCACCAGTATATTCTTCATCGGTTCTCTATCTCCGCCAGCTGGTCTACTCTCCGCTGATGACGCCCGCCTTCATATTCGGCGTCAAGCCATGTGTCCGTGATCATCTTTGCCATCTCGATGCCGATAATTCTTGCCCCGAAGCACAGCACGTTGGAATCATTGTGCATCCTGGACCATTTGGCGGTGCAGGGCTCGCTGCACACACAGGCGCGGATTCCTTTTACCTTGCCGGCAGCCATGGAAATGCCTACCCCGGTGCCGCAGATGGCGATTCCCAGATCTGCCTCCCCCGAGGCCACGGCTCTTCCCACTTTCTCCCCGTACACCGGATAGTCACAGCTCTCCGATGTGCCCGTTCCCATATCAATCACTTCTATTCCCCGCTCCTCCAGATGCGCCTTTATGGCAAGCTTCATCTCTACGGCCGCATGGTCGTTGCCAATCGCAATCTTCATAAATACAGACCTCCTAATATACTGCCCCCGCCGTCCGGGTCATTCACTTCTCATCTGCGGAAAAATTCCTGTATCCTGTCCAGTCTCGAGCTCATGCTCACCAAAAGCATATCTGCCACGGTAAATGCCGTCATAGTCTCCAGAACCACCACGGCCCTGGGCACCACGATGGGGTCATGGCGGCCTTTGATCACCGTCTCCACCTCCTGGCCCTGTCGGTTCACCGTCCTCTGGACGCGGGAGATAGACGGGGTCGGCTTAAATGCCGCCCGCGCCACGATCCGGCCGCCGTCGCTGATTCCTCCCAGAATCCCCCCGGCGTGGTTGTCCGCCTTCGCCACCCTTCCGTCGGGTCCTTTTACGAAACTGTCATTGTTCAGGGAGCCGGAGCTTCTGGCCGCCCCGAAGCCGTCCCCGATCTCCACGCCCTTCACCGCCCCGATGGACATGACGGCGTGGGCAAGGCGGGCGTCCAGCTTCTCGAAAACCGGTTCTCCCACGCCTGCGGGCAGTCCGTCCACGACACACTCTGCCACGCCTCCGGACGAGTCTCCTTCCTCCATCAGCCGGTCCAGGTAGGCCCGAGCCTCCTCTGCCGCCCGGGCATCGGGCATGCACAGACTGTTGGCGAACCGCTCCTCCAGGTCAAACCTCCCCCGGTCTATCTCCACAGGGCCGATGGATGTGGTGTAGGCGGCCACCGTGACCCCAAGGTTCTCCAGAATCTTTGCCCCTATGGCACCGGCAGCCACTCTTCCCACAGTCTCCCTGCCGGAGGACCGGCCGCCCCCCCGGTAATCCCTGAATCCGTATTTCTCATCAAAGGTGTAGTCCGCGTGTCCCGGACGGTAAAGGTCCTTGATCCCGCTGTAATCGTGAGAGCGCTGGTCCGTGTTTTTCACCACCATAGATATAGGTGTCCCTGTGGTCTTTCCCTGGAAGATGCCTGACAGAATCTCCACCTGGTCGCCCTCCCGGCGTCTGGTGGCAAACCGGCTCTGCCCCGGTTTCCTCCGGTCAAGATACTTCTGGATATCTTCCTCCTCCAGAGGAAGCCCTGCCGGACAGCCATCGACGACGACTCCCAGCCCCTTTCCGTGGGACTCCCCCCAGGTGGTCATAGTAAGCAGCGTTCCCCATGCCGAGCCCGCCATCTACCGCACCTTCACGATAGCGCAGCAGTTAGGCTCATCCAGCTTCATGGGCCTTCCCTTCATGATAATCAGCCCTTTCTCATAGTTGATGGTAAAAAATGTGATGCTTCCTGTCTCATGGTTGAAGGAAGCCAGGTGCTTATCATCCGGGAAGATGGCGATATCCTTTGGATAACTGCCGCTGACAGGCAGACAGCAGATGGACTCCAAAAGACCTGTCTCAGGGTCTCTCTTAAAGATATTCACCGTGTCCTCACCTGCGTTGCTGCAGAACAGATATTTTTCATCTGATGAAAAACGGATGGCACAGGCAGCCGTCAGCTGTTTTGCCGTGTTTCCCGCCGGAGTCGGAATAGTCTGGATCTTCTCGATCTTCGGAGCCCGCTTTCCCGTCTCATATGTGTACACGTCGATGACGTTCTTCACCTCATACATCAGGTAGATAAATTTTCCGTCGGCGCTGAAGATAAAATGCCTTGGCGCAGACTCCAAGTCGCATGGGATAGTGTCCACCAGCACCAGCTGTTCCCCGGTGAACCTGTAGATCTTAACCTGATCCACTCCCAGGTCGGCTACCATGACAAACTTTCTGTCAGGAGTCAGGCGGGTACAGCTGACATGAGGACGGAAGGTTCTCTCCGCCACGCTGCCCAGGCCCTTGTGATACACTCCCGTGACGATGCTCCCGATAGTCCCGTCAGGATTCAAATTCATAATCGTGGCCTTGCCGTCATGGTAGCCTGACACGAACAGGTACCTGCCCTCCGGCTCCACAGACAGCTGGCATCCTCTCATGCCCCTGATGTTGGCAGTATTCAGCCTGGTGATGCTGCCGTTCTCGTGAATGCGGAAGGAAACCACTCCCTCGTCCGAGATGGAGTACAAAGTCTTTCCATCCACAGAGGGCACCAGGTAGGAGGCATTGTCGATCTCCACCTCACAGCGCTCCTTAAAGCGCCCGTTCTCCACATCTACATCGTAAACAGCAATTCCTTTCGCGTTGCCCGTGTAGGAATAAGAACCTACATACGCCATATATACACCTTTCATCTTAATCCATCCTCCTGGAAGTTCTGAGATTTTTAAGCTACGACTATAATATCACACATTTCGCAAAAAATCTATTGACAGCTATATATTTTTCTGTATAATGGAACTTGCGCTTTGTTTATTATTACTAAACTTTAAAGTTATGTTTATTATCAGTTAGTATTGGTAAACTTTTTGTTCGGATTACCTAAGATTAAGCCGGAAAAAGCCGGTGTGTCCAGCCGTCTTTTCCCCGCCGCGGACCGGCCTCCCGCCGGTCAGGAAGGAGCAGCCATGGATATCGGTTTAAAACTGAAAGAGCTTCGCATCCTCAAGGGCCTCACCCAGGAGGAACTGGCAGACCGCTCGGAGTTATCCAAGGGATTCATATCCCAGCTGGAGCGGAACTTAACCTCCCCCTCCATAACCACCCTCATGGACATTCTCCAGTGTCTGGGCACCACCCTGGGCGAGTTCTTCAACGAATCGCCGGAGGAGCAGATCGTCTTCGGCAAAGCCGACTATTTTGAAAAACTGGATTCTGAGTTGAAAAATGAAATCAAGTGGATCATCCCCAACGCCCAGAAAAACGTGATGGAGCCTATTATGCTGACCCTGGAGCCCGGCGGGGAAACCTACCCTGACAATCCCCATGAGGGGGAAGAATTCGGATACGTGCTCCAGGGGACCATCTCCATACACCTTGGCAGCAAGATTTACCGGGCCAAAAAAGGAGAATCCTTCTATTTTGTCCCCGACAAGAAGCACTATCTCACCAGCAAATCCGGGGCCGTGATCCTCTGGGTCAGCTCCCCGCCAAGTTTTTAATTCATCAGGAGGAAACTATATGGGAAGTCTCATTGATTTAGTCAACATCTCCAAAGGCTTTGACGGGACCATGGTACTGGACGATCTAAATCTTTCCGTAAAGGAGAACACCTTTGTCACCCTCTTAGGCCCCAGCGGCTGCGGCAAGACTACCACGCTGAGGATCATCGGCGGATTTGAGCACGCCGACACCGGCAAAGTCATTTTCGACGGACAGGATATCTCCGGCCTGCCCCCCAACAAGCGTCAGCTGAACACCGTTTTTCAGAAATACGCCCTGTTCACCCATATGAATATAGCGGAAAATATCGCTTTCGGGCTTAAGATAAAAAATAAGCCCAAAGCCTACATACAGGATAAGATCAAATATGCGTTAAAGCTGGTAAACTTAGACGGCTATGAGAACCGCAGCGTGGACTCCCTAAGCGGCGGCCAGCAGCAGCGGATCGCCATCGCCAGGGCCATCGTCAACGAGCCTCGGGTTCTTCTCCTGGACGAGCCGTTGGGCGCCCTGGACTTAAAACTGCGCCAGGACATGCAGTACGAGCTGATACGCTTAAAGAACGAGCTGGGCATCACATTTATCTACGTGACCCACGACCAGGAGGAAGCCCTGACCATGTCCGACACCATCGTCGTCATGAACCAGGGATACATCCAGCAGATGGGTTCCCCGGAGCAGATCTACAATGAGCCGGAAAATGCCTTCGTGGCGGATTTTATCGGCGAGAGCAATATCGTCCACGGCACCATGATCCGGGACGAGCTGGTGGAGATCTTCGGAGCCAGGTTCGCCTGCGTGGACAAGGGCTTCGGCACCAACACCCCTGTGGACGTGGTAATCCGCCCGGAGGACATCGATCTGGTAAGCCCGGAGGAAGGGATCCTGACAGGAGTTTGCACCCACCTGATTTTCAAGGGCGTCCACTACGAGATGGAGGTCACCACCCCCGACGGCTTTGAGTGGCTCGTCCACAGCACGGACATGTGCCCTGTGGGGAAAGAGGTGGGAATTCATGTAGACCCCTTTGACATTCAGATTATGAACAAACCTGCATCAGAGGACGAGGAGGCCGTGGGAGTCAATGAGTAAAAAATTATTGTCCGGTCCCTATCTGGTGTGGATGGCCGGCTTCATCGTTATTCCCCTGATCCTGATTTTGTACTACGGCCTCACCGACAAGACCGGCGCGTTCACCCTGGCCAACATAGTCTCCATCGCCACCGCCGAGCACTCCAAGGCTCTGTGGCTGTCCCTGGGACTCTCCTTTGTCAGCACCGTCATCTGTCTGGCACTGGCATATCCTCTGGCCATGATTCTGAGGAGACGCAACGTGGGAAAGGGCAGCTTCGTGGTCTTCATCTTTATCCTGCCCATGTGGATGAATTTTCTTCTCCGGACCCTGGCGTGGCAGACCCTTCTGGAGAGAAACGGGGTGATCAACGGCATTTTAACCGCCCTCCGCCTCCCCCCCCAGTCTCTTATAAACACACCGGGAGCCATTATCCTGGGCATGGTATATAATTTCCTGCCCTTTATGGTGCTCCCCATCTACAATGTGCTGTGCAAGATCGACGACAACACCATAAACGCCGCCCAGGACTTGGGGGCCAATTTCTGGCAGACTCTGACACGCATCTGGTTTCCCTTAAGCGTTCCCGGCGTCATCAGCGGCATCACCATGGTGTTCGTGCCGGCGCTGACCACCTTTGTCATCTCCAACCTCCTGGGAGGCAGCAAGATTCTTCTCATCGGCAACGTGATCGAGCAGGAATTCACCAGGGGAAGTAACTGGCATCTGGGCTCCGGCCTGTCCCTGGTGCTGATGATATTTATCCTGGCCAGCATGGCGCTTATCGCCAAATATGACAAAAACGGGGAGGGCACCGCATTCTGATGAAAAAGACAAAAGCTACGATCAGGCAGGCAGTGGAAAATTTTTATCTGGTGTTCATTATGATTTTCCTCTACGCGCCTATTGCCACCCTGATGGTCCTCTCATTCAGCAATTCCAAATCCCGGACCCAGTGGGGCGGCTTCACCCTCCGGTGGTACGGGGAGATGTTCCAGAGCGCCACCATCATAAACGCCCTGGAGAACACGCTGGTCATCGCCTTCGCCTCGGCGGCCATCGCCACGGTCATCGGCACGGCAGCAGCCATCGCCATCAGCAGCATGAAGCCTGTGCCCAGAACCATTATCATGGGGATCACCAACATTCCCATGCTCAACGCAGATATCGTCACCGGTATCTCCCTGATGCTGGCTTTTATCGCCTTCGGCATCTCCCTTGGTTTCAACACCATTTTGATTTCACATATCACGTTTAACATTCCTTACGTGATATTAAGCGTCATGCCCAAATTAAAACAGACCAACAAAAGCGTCTACGAAGCTGCCATGGACTTAGGAGCCCCCCCTGTGTACGCGTTCTTCAGGGTGGTGTTCCCGGATATCCTGCCTGGGGTTCTGTCCGGCTTCCTGCTGGCCTTTACCATGTCCCTTGACGATTTTATCATCACCCATTTCACCAAGGGAGCGGGAATCAACACTCTTTCCACTTTGATTTACAGCGAAGTGCGCAGGGGAATCAAGCCGTCCATGTACGCCCTCTCCACCGTCATTTTTGTGGCGGTGCTGGCCCTGCTGGTCATCATCAACTTCGCGCCCCGCAAGAAGGGGGAGAAGTAGGCCTGCCAGCTTGGGCCGCCTCGCTGCCCGTTTAGAACCGACATTCTCCCCGCCGGCAGCGGGGCGACCGAATTGTTACCGGAAAATAACTAATACAGCTATAGAATATTTACAGGAGGTTACGGACCATGAAGAAAAAAATCTGGGCTCTGGCCCTGGGAGGCATTGTGGGAATTTCAGCAGTCCTGGGAGGATGCGGAGGAAAAAGCGGCTCCGCTGACGCCGGGGAAGTGTATGTGTACAACTGGGGGGAGTATATAGACGAAGAAGTCATCTCCATGTTTGAGAAGGAGACGGGAATCAAGGTAATTTATGACATGTTTGAGACTAACGAGGATATGTACCCGGTTATCGAGGCAGGCGGAAGAACTTATGACGTGGTGTGCCCTTCTGACTACATGATCCAGCGGATGGTGGAGAACAACATGCTGGCGGAGCTGAACTTTGACAATATCCCCAACGTGGACCAGATTGCCCCGGAGTACATGGAGCGCTCCAAAAGCTTTGACCCGGAAAACAAATTTTCCGTCCCCTACTGCTGGGGCACTGTGGGCATCCTGTACAACACCAGCATGGTAGCGCCTGAGGATGTGCCTGTCCGTTGGTCCGATCTGTGGGACGAGAAATTCCGCGGAGAGATCCTTATGCAGGACAGCGTCCGGGACGCCTTTATGGTGGCTTTAAAATCTCTGGGCTATTCCATGAATTCCGACAGCCGGGGGGAGCTTGAGGAGGCGCGGGACCTCCTGATTCAGCAGAAGCCTCTTGTCCAGGCCTACGTCATCGACCAGGTACGTGACAAGATGATCGGCGGAGAGGCTGCACTGGGAGTCATCTACTCAGGGGAAATGCTCTACATACAGGAAGAGGTGGCGGCCCAGGGCCTGGACTATAACCTGGAATACGTGATTCCCGAGGAGGGCACGAATGTATGGATCGACTCCTGGGTGATTCCGGCAAACGCCAAGAATAAGGAGAATGCCGAGGCGTGGATCAACTTCATGTGCCGCCCGGAGATCGCCAAGATGAATTTCGAGTACATCACTTATCCCACCCCCAACCAGGGCGCCTTCGAGCTTCTGGATGAGGAGCTTCAGAACAACAAAGCGGTTTTTCCCGACTTGGATTCTCTTGACAACTGCGAAGTATTCAAGTATCTTGGAGATGAAGTGGACACTATCTACAATGACCTGTGGAAAGAAGTAAAATCTAACTAAGCGGCCGTCTCCGGTCGTCAGAAGAAAGGGGTTTCTAATGGAAACTATGGAATTATTGCTGCGCCATGTGGTGGATGCGTCCATCGTCTGTTTCGAGTTTGTAGGTGTCTTTGTCATCATCCTGGCAGGACTGAGAGGCCTCCGCGATTACGCCCAGAAAAATCCCCAGATCCGTCTGAACCTGGCCACAGGCATGGCCCTGGGGCTGGAGTTCAAGCTGGGAAGCGAGATTCTGCGTACGGTAATCGTCCGGGAGCTCGCGGAGATCGCCACCGTGGCCGCCATCATCGTCCTGCGGGCCGCCCTTACCTTTCTGATTCATTGGGAGATCAAGGTCGAGAAGGCAGACGAGGAAGAGCTGGAGCACCAGGCTCACGAACTGGAAGAAGAACATCAGGCGCACAAGTCAGGAGCAGACCATCGGGTTCACGAACCGGAGTCAGAGCACCAGCCGGAAAAAGAGAGGTAAGTTATGTTCAGGATTATTGCATGTGACCTTGACGAGACGCTGCTTGACTCTAATCGGGCCATCTCCCCGGGAAACCTGGCTGCCATCAGGAAAGCCCACGACCTGGGTGTAAAATTCGTCCCCGCCACCGGCAGGGGCTATGACTCCGTGGAGCCCACCCTGAAAGACCTTGGGCTGTTCCAGAAAAGGGGGGAGTATGTCATCTCCTACAACGGCGGAGCCATCACGGAAAATAAGGACAGCCGCCTGCTGCATTTTCAGGGCATCTCCTTCGACCTGGCACAGGAGCTCTACCGCCGGGGAAGGAATTATGATGTGTGCATCCATATTTATACCAGGGAAATGATGTACCTCTACAATGCCGAGCCCGATGATTACAGATCCCTGTCCTCCCGCATGAACGTGACACAGATTGACGCTGACAATCTGGATTTTCTCAAGGGCGCCGATATCGTAAAGGCCCTCTACATGAACACAAACCACGAGTATCTCCGCGGCATTGAAGCCGATTACCAGGACCTGGCTCCCATGATGGACATAAGCTACTCCAGCAACCGTTTTATAGAATTCAACCACAGGGGCGTCAACAAAGGGGCCGGACTCCTGTCCCTGGCCCGTCTGCTGGGCGTTAAGCCGGAGGAGACCATCGCCATCGGCGACAACTTCAACGACCTGTCCATGATCCGCGCCGCCGGCCTGGGGGTAGGTGTCAGAAATTCCATCGAAGGCATCAAGAAAGACTGTGATTATATCACAGAGGCCACCAACGACGAGAGCGCGGTGGCGGAGGTCATCGAGAAGTTTATCCTGAAGTAAATCAAATGCTCTCCGACAAATCAAAAGGGCGGGACGCGTCTCAAGACGCCGATCCCGCCCTTCCTGTTATCTTATCATTCTAAACACGGATTCCCCGGATTACTTACTTGGTGATCGTCTCGCCTGCCAGCTTGCCGAATACAACGGTATCTACAACCGCGTTTCCGCCCAGACGGTTTCCGCCGTGGATGCCGCCGGTGATCTCGCCTGCTGCCACCAGACCCTCGATGGGAGCGCCGCTCTCGTCAAGCACCCGGCCTTCTGTGTCGATCTTCACGCCGCCCATGGTGTGATGCAGACATGCCTGACGTGGAGTTGCCACAAAGGGACCGTTCTCCAGCTTCACGCTGTAAAGTGTACGTCCGAACTCATCCTCGCCGCTGTCCACGGAAGCGTTGAACGCGTCTACGGTTGCCTTCAGAGTCTCGGCGTCGCAGCCAAGTTTCTCAGCCATCTCGTCTAATGTGTCGGCGATGATGATGTAGCCCTGCTCTTCCATCTCCTGGAAGGTAAATCCGTCAGCAGTCAGCGCAGTCTCCACATCTGTGTAGTCGCCGTCAGCAGACTCCAGGAAGTAGAACATGGCATCTGGCTGCTGCAGCACCTGAAGACAGATCTCGTCCCGGCGTCCGTCTTCTCTTACGAAACGCTCGCCGTTCTTGTTGATGAAGATCTCCTGGTCAGTGCCGTTGACACAGCGGGCCGGATACTTGGTCAGGCCGCCATCTTTTACATTGCCCAGATACAGCAGCTGAATCTGCTCCATCTGAGACAGGGCCGCGCCGATCTCCTGAGCCATGACGATGCCGTCGCCCTGAGAGCAGCTGAACCGGTTGGTCGTGGGAAGCCCGGACAGATCATCCCACTTGCCTGTGGTGTTGTACTCGTTAACCATCTTGGAGTTGGCCGCAAAACCGCCTGCCGCCAGAACCACGCCCTTGGCGGCGCTGAACTTGTATGTATTGCCGTTCACAT
Organism: uncultured Hungatella sp.; assembly: GCA_910577935.1. Classification (GTDB taxonomy): domain Bacteria; phylum Bacillota; class Clostridia; order Lachnospirales; family Lachnospiraceae; genus UBA3402. The sequence goes on from CAJTOT010000048.1 coordinate 17,296, forward strand.
CCTCTGCCTCCACGCCTACGACTCTTCCCGTGTCGTCCTGTACCAGCTTGGTGGCAGTGGTGGAGGTGATCATCTCGATGTTGTCGTCAGCCGCGATGTTCTCAACATAGGTGGAAATGAATCCGGTACCCATAGGCTTGGTGGAGGTGTGAGTTCTCTGCCACAGAGATCCCGCGCCCTGGCCGATGGTGTCATTGAACTCCATGCCCAGCTCCTGAATCCAGTCATAGCCGTCAATCGCGTTGTTGCACAGAACCTTTACCAGATCCAGCTCGGCCACGTTGTCGCCGCCGTTGTATGTCTGCAGGGTAAACCATGCCTCTGAGTCAAACAGGGTAGTCTTTCCGTCTGCCTGATGCTGCGCCCACTCTGCGGCAACCGTATCAATCAGCTCCTTGTGAGCGTCATTTACTGGCTCCACGGCAATGCCTGCCTCCAGAGTCTTCTTCACCGCGTCGCTCATCTCTACCTTGCTCTGCAGTTCTTCGTCAGGGTTGTTATAGATAGCGCCGCAGACCAGGGTGTCTCCTCCCACTGCGCCGTTCTTCTCTACCACGATAACCTTCGCGCCGTTCTGAGAAGCAGAGATAGCAGCTGCCAGACCGGCTCCGCCGCCGCCTACTACCACAACATCGGCGTCCATCTCGATCTCTTTTCCTGCTTCCTTCTCAACCGGTGTCTTCCAGTCGTCAACATTGGCGCCGGCCTGGGTCAGACAGTCCTCCACCGCAGACTTGACAGCCGCGCTGGTGATGGTGGCTCCTGCCACGGCGTCTACCGCGATAGACTGATTCTCCACAATCGCAGCCGGGATGGAAATCGTAGGAATGGTTCCTTCCTTCTCACCGTCAATCAAAGGAGAGCCGATGCCTGGAGTCTCCTGGTTGTCTGTCACCTTTACAGAGACAATGGAAGTATCGTCAGTCACGACCTCAACCGTCACCTGGCCGTTCATGCCGCTCTTGGACGCGGTGTAAGTTCCCGCCGTCAGGGCTCCGGCCTCCTCCTCAGCCTCTGTCTCCGCCGCTGTGGTGGTTTCAGCCGCCGTGGTAGTCTCAGCTGCTGTGGTGGTCTCAGGAGCCGCTGTGGTAGCTGTCTCCTGGCTTCCGCCTGAGCAGGCTGCCATGCTGACTGCCAGCGCGACAGAAGTTAAGCATGCCAATTTTTTCTTCATTGTGTTTCCTCCCTAAGATAAATAATTTATCGGCCCGGCCAGCCTAAAAGCGCCGTCAAAGGCTTTTCGGTATATAGGGCAAGCCGACAGGACGCACCGTATGTCTTTCTACCGCACACACGATACATCCCATACTATACCGCTGTGTCACAAAAATGTCAATATGTTTTATTATAAATATTGATTAATTTTCCTCTGTCAAATTGTCTTATTTTTGTACCATCTGCCAAAACTGCGGTCTCTCCTTGAAAAGCATCCGGCCCTGAGCCCATATTCATGACAGATATCGCCCCCGCCTCCTGTAGTCCTATGAGGGATAATAGGACATCACTCTTTATGAAGGTATCAGTGCACCAGAAAGAGGAAGGCGCCGTCCCTCCCGGTACAGCCCCTCCCCTCAGGTTTCTCTATAAGATTTTCGGAAAGCCTATGGTGAACAGCTCTCACTGACCTAAAACTTATATATCGAACTTTCCTTCCTCGTCCTCTTCCTCAAAGTAATCCCGGTATTCCACATCGATCTGATGGCGCATCCGCTTCATGCTGAAGTACAGATGGTCTTTCAGGGCCTGCTCCATGCCGGCAATGTCCTTTTTCTCCAGGAAACCGATAAGCTCCTCATGTTCGTGAATAATCCTGTCAAAATCCGTCTCTGTCACAAAATCCAGCATGCGGAACCGGGTATAGTGAAGCTGCTGCTCCTGGAGAAACTTCCAGAGCCATGTCTTCTTTGTGGCTTCGAACCAGAATCCGTGGAGCTGGGCATCCAGCCTGTAAAACTGCTCCGGCTTGAAATTCCCCGTCTGCACCAGGGCCTTCTGCTTTCTCAGCATATAGTACACATCCTCCATGAGAAGAGGCGTGGCGATCTGGGAAAAATCCCGCATCACCATGGTCTCCACCGCCACCCTCATGTAGATCATCTGTTTGATATTGCTCAGACTCAGCAGTGTCACAAAAATCCCCCTGTAGGGAACCGTCACCACAAACCCCTGCTCCTGAAGGAGCCTTAAGGCATCTCTCACCGGGGTCCTGGACACGGCAAACCGCTCACAGATCTCGTTTTCCTTGATCACCTGTCCAGGTTTGAGCTCCAGATTCAGGATCTCTTCTTTCAGTATCCGGTAGACCATCTCTTCCCGGTTTTTGTAAGTCGCCTCTTCCATGCTGTCACCTGATATTTATCGCCTGATTATTTTAAATCCACAGTCTCCAGATTGTCCATATCGTCAAATGCCTGGTTCTCTCCGCCCATAGCCCAGATAAATGTGTAGTTGGAGGTGCCTGCCCCGGAGTGAATGCTCCAGGACGGGCTGATGACCGCCTCCTCGTTCTTCATGACGATATGCCTTGTCTCGCCAGGCTCGCCCATCATGTGGAACACCACATTGTTCTCCGGCACCTCAAAATACATATAGACCTCCATGCGGCGCTCGTGGGTATGGCACGGCATGGTATTCCAGATGCTTCCCTCGTCGAGGACGGTCATGCCCATGGACAGCTGGCAGGTCTCCAAAACATCCGGGTGGATAAACTGGTTGATGGTTCTCTTGTTGCACAGCTTCTGGTCTCCCAGGTTCCTCTTGGCCGCGTCCTTGATGGAGATGAAAGTAGTCTTGTAGGAAGTGTGAGCCGGAGCGCTGACCATGTAGAACTTGGCCGGATTTGCCGGGTCATCGCTGGAGAACAGAACCTTCTTCGTGCCCTTGGTGATATACAGGCAGTCCTTGTAGCCTAAAGAAAATGTCTCCTCATCCGCCTCAATCTTTCCCGGTCCGCCGATATTGAAGATGCCGATCTCCCGGCGCTCCAGAAAATAGTTTGTACCGAAATTCTTCCAGCAGTCGATTCCCTTGTCGATAGAAACAGTCTCCGTAGTAGGCATACAGCCCAGAGTCACCATGCGGTCCACGTGAGAGTACACGGCATGAACCTGGTTAGGCGCATACAGGTCCTGAATCAAAAATTCATTTCTCAGCTCCTCGGTGGTATAACGCTTTACATCCTTCTGGTTTGCAGAATAACGAACATCCATCTTTCTTCCTCCTGATTATTTTGTATACTTTGTATACAAATATTGTATCTGCATTATACCCTCTCCCACTCAAGTCCGCAATATGCACTTTTCCCAAATAAAATATTATTTTTTGGTATATCTGTGCAAAGCAGGACCGAAGAGACCGAAAAAAGATACTCTTTTTTATAATACAAAAAAGCCCTGGAAGATTGACTCCAGGGCTTTCTAACGTGCGCGAGAGGATTCGAACCCCCGACACCTTGGTCCGTAGCCAAGTGCTCTATCCAGCTGAGCTACGCACACGTATGACTTGCTGCACGACTCATCATCGCTGCAACAGTCATTATTTTACATCATATTCTTTCGTTTGTCAACTGTTTTTTAATGCTCGATCCACACATTATTAAAAGGCGTGCACAGAAGGATACGTCCGTCGGCTCTCTGTACCGTGTCATGGACCTTAGGTGAAACTCCCCAGTTCCTGGCTTCATAGGCCAAATAAATGCCTGTGTAGTCCTTCATGATAATCTCCATGGCCTTGTCATACAGCTCAATACGTTTCTCCCTGTCTGTCTCCTTAAAAGCATCGTACAGGTATTTGTCCACCTCTTCATTGTCATATCCTCCGGCGTTGGAGGTGGCGCTGAGAGTCTTTCTCGAGAACAGTTTTTCCAGATAGCTGTAGGGGTCCAGGGTTCCGCTCCAGGAGAAGGCGTACATGCTGATATTCTCATTCTTGTAGCCCTCTGTCACGGTGGCCAGAATCTCCGCGAACGCGCCTGATTTAATATTCAGCGTGATGCCCACCTCTCCCAAATAGTACTGAATCAGCTGGGCGATTCTCTCCCTGGTGCTGGTGTTGGGGATATAAATATTCAGGGTCATGCCATTCTCATAGCCGGCCTCCTTCAAAAGCGCCTTGGCGCCCTCCGGGTCATAGGCAGGAACCAAATCGTTAAAGGACTCGTTGTATCCCCATGACAGGTCTGTCAGAGGCTGGTATGCCCTCACGGCCTCGCCGTACTGATATACGTTGGCTATAACGGCATCAATGTCAACAGCCTTGATGATGGCTTCCCTGACTCTCGGGTCTGCCGTTGGTCCTGTCTGCATGTTGAATCTTGCAAATGAAGTTCCTGTGGTAGGCCTCTGAACCAGCATCCCCGCATCCTTTGCCTGCTGAATAGCCTCTGCCTGAAGATACTCGGCAATCTGAACCTCCCCGGTAATCAGGGCGTTGACTGCCTGATTTCCGTCGGTAACCACGCGGAAGACAACCTCATCCAGATTAGCCTTCTCACCCCAATAGTTCTCATTGCGCTTTATGATAACACTCTCGTCCAGCGTCATGCTCTCCAGGGTAAACGGACCGCTTCCGATGAGATGATCTGCAAAATTCTCTCCCCAGCCTTCCACTTCTTCCCTGGGAATAATCACATTTCCCACATCTGCCAGCTGCTCCAGGAAAGGACCGCAGGACTCTTTCAAGACAATATCAAACTCCGTGTCAGACTGCACTTCCACATGATCAAAAAACTCACGGCAGATTCGGTCTGTACTGCACTCCGCCGCAATTCTCTCCAGCGAAAATTTCACGTCGTCAGCCACCAGCTTGCGGCCGTCCTGAAACTGGCCTTTCTGGAAATAGACATCGTCTCTGAGAACAAAGTGATATACCAGTCCATCATCACTTACAGACCAGTCCGTCGCCAGCACCGGGATCAGATCCGTGTACTCCGCGTTGTAAGTCAGAAGAGGCTCGGCAACCTGAGCAATAATGCTGGCCTCATAAGCCTGTGTGTAATCCTTCGGGTCAAGGAGAGGCGTATAATTAGGAATCGCGATTGTCAATGTTCCGCCTGGCTGGGCCTCCAGATCGCTGTCCTCTGTTCCGCCCAGTACAGGCTGTGTCTGTGCGGACTCGCCGCCGGCATTCCCTGCCGCCTGGGTCTCCGAGCC
>CAJTOT010000049.1 GCA_910577935.1 uncultured Hungatella sp.
GTCTCTTCTCCAGAGCTTCCATCTGTCTGTAGCCGGCGATCATCTCCTCTGCGATGATCTTAAACCCTTCTGCGCTCATAAGCTGGTCCTCGGCATGAATCAGGATCAACGAGCCTCCCACAGGTGTTCCCTTTGCCTCCTTCTGGAGCAGTTCAAAATGGGCCTCATGGCCTTTTAAAAACTCCTTCTGCCCCTCCTCCAGGCACCGGGCCGCTCCCTCAAAGTCCCTGTCCTTTGCTCTGTGGATGGCCTCAATATAGTTGGATCGGGCCGTTCCCACGTTGGAAATAATCTGAAAGCATATCATCTCTAATCCTTCCACCATTTCCCCTCCTTTCATTTTCTGCCCCCATTATATCTCCGGAACATCCATTTGTGCAGTAAAGCCATTTCCTGGCTGTCAGGAAAATTTTTCTTGTGCATTTTGACAACAGGCTTAGAAACCGCAAAAGGGCCCGGATATCCGGACCCTATTCCATGACTCTCTCGACAAATTCTTCATAAGTACACTCTTCCACCAGCCTCTCCAGCTGTCTTGGGCTGCTGATAAGGTTGGACACCCAGTCAAAAAAGATCTTGATCATCCGCCGGTCGCTCTCGTTGATGGCGAACAGCATGACCAGGCGCACCTCAAACCCTCCCCACTTCACCGGCTGGGACAGCCTGGCCACCGCGATGGTGGACCTGCTGGCATAGGCCCGAAAGGCGTGGGGGACCGCCAGGGCGTTGGCAAAAGAGGTGGGGCTCATGCGCTCCCTCTCCAGAACCGAGGCCTGAAATCCCTCATCCACGATTCCTTCCTCCATAAGCCCCCGGCACAATACCCCGATGACCTCCTCCGGGGTCCGGCACGCCAGTCCTCCGTGATAATGCTCACTGCGCATCAGATGGCCGATGTGGGAGGCAAACTCCAGGCGGAACCTGTTTTTGTCCAGCTTATTTAAGGCCTCTAGAATCCTCGCCTCTGTCTCCGAATCCACAAACACGCTGACGGGCACCGTGAGAATATTCAGCCTGTGCTCGATGGCGGTGGTTGTCAGAATCAGGCCCGGGGCAATCTGGTTCACCTCATTCTCCTCAAAGTAGCTGCACCGCCTGACGATCTCCATCCTCTCCCGGAACATTTCCATGAGCCGTTTTTCGCACATGTCAAAAAATGTCTGGTTGTAGGGCATGATCATCATGGCCCTGTACTTTCTCACAGAGTTCAGCCTCTCGCTGGCCGCCCCCAGATGAAGGGCCAGAAACCCGCTCTCCATATCCGCGATGGGAAGCCCCAGCTCCTCCTCCAGATACCCGGTGATGCACACTCCCATCTCAAACACCAGAGGGTAGTTCTCCTTGATCTCCTCCAGAAAAATATCCTCCAGCACAACCTGGCTTCTGGCTCTCTCCACCAGGCTCTGGATATGCATCTTAAGGCCCGCCGTCAGATCCTCGTCGTCCCGGTAGTCCACCCCGAACACGTCCATGAGCCGCACCAGGGAGCCCTCCACCAGCCGCCGTGTATTCAGCCACTTATCCCCCAGCTTAATGTGGTCGCCGGCATAGTTGGAGGCCCGCCGCCCCATGACCACCAGGGCGAACATGCCCACCTCCCCCTCCTTCACCTGAATGTGGAGTCTCTTTGCGATCCGCTCAAAAAAGGTGCCCGCAATCTGGTACTCAATGGTGTCCTCCAACCCTGGCTGTGTCTCCCCCGGGCAGACATAGTGGTAGGTGAGAATCCTCTCAATGCTTGTCCCCGCGTGGACGATGAGCATGGGAAACATGGATTCGTGGATGGAGTAATCGTACTCCTCCAGCACCTTCACAAAAATATCCTTCACCTCTATCAGGTCAAAATGCTTGTACAGATGGGCCAGCCTGTTGAGATTGAGAAAATTTTCCTGAACCTCTGCCACCAGAAGATCCCGGTAAAATTTCCTCTTCACATGCTCATCCCCCTGTAGGGAGACACACTCCAGCCTCCTCTCCAGCCTTAGCCCCCCATAGGGCTCAATCATCTTCCGGATTCGCTTTAAGTCATTCTGAATGGAATAGCCGCTGACATAGATCTGGCTCTGAAGCTCTGTCAGGTTCAGCTCCCTGCTCTCAAACAGAAGCCGCTGGATAATGTAGATGCACCTGGCCCCCGGCGTCTGGGGAATCTCCAGCCCCCCATGGCCTCCGGCTTCCGGCCCCTGGGATTCCTCTTTCCGTCCCTCTCTCCTCACGGCCCGGTATCCTCTGCGGACATTGGACTCGATGCCCACAGGCCCCGTCTGCTTGTTCACCGCGTCCACGTCAGAGCGGATCGTCCTGTCCGTCACGTTCAAAAGCTGCGCCAGCTGGCGGCTGGTCATCCAATCCTGTCTCTCTGTCAGCAGCTCAAGGAGCCTTTCCTGCCTCTCGTTCAACATGATCCCTCCTGCTCTGTCATTTACCATCTCTCTGAGTAATCTGTGGATCTATCATAACCGAAAATCGCCTCTGACAGCGGAGAAACCGGATTCCTAACTACTAGGAAAAGGGGAACTTTCCTTTTCATAAAAGTTCCCCTGCCAGCGCTCTCAGCTTTTCTGCCGCTTCTTCCTCTCCAGTCCCTTCCACTCTGAACTCCAGGACATCCCCTCTCTTCGCCCTCAGCTTCATCAGCCCCATCATCTGTCCGGCATCCGCAGCCGAATCCCTGCAGGCCGCCCGCACCCTGCAGGGACACTCCCGGCAAAACCCGGCAAGATGAGCGGCATTTATGGCGTGCAGCCCCTTGGGATCGGAAATTTTATGTGTAAATATAACCATAACTTCCTCCAGTTTCCTTGTGTCTGTTGGCTACATTATACCAATATCCTATAGGTAAATCAACCATTTCCCTCTGAACCTTCCCTCTCCGGCATTCCCACGCCGCGATATGCAAATAAGCCCGCCGTTTGGCGAGCTTATGCGTAAATGAAAAATCGGCTTTTTTCTTTCAATTTCCTAAATCTGACACATCTTTTTTCCAAATAACCGTGATATCGACATAGTCGGCGTTTCCCCGGTTCTCGCTGTCCCTAAGCACCATGCCGAACTCCGCCACCGCCGCCGCGAAGGACAGGTTTTCCGAACGGTCAGGGCTGTAGCTGTCAGACTCCACAGGGACTGTGAGAAGAGTACTCTTGCTGCCGTTAGGCGAGGTCACCGATGGCGGCTGTGATCTTCGCGGTCTCGCTCCCCGGCACTCCGTCCAGCGCCACGGAATCACAGCCCGCGTAGGTGACGATGGAAACCCGGTCGCGTTCCGTCAGATTTTCTGCCAGCATGGTAAATGCTTTCTGCACCAGGGGCAGTTTGCCGTCAGAGTACATGGAGCCGGAGATGTCCAGAAGAGACACCAGGTTGAAATCCGGCCGTTGGGCAAAGTCGATCTCCTGGGCCTGAATGCCGATGAGAAGCAGCCGGTTGTCCTCGTTCCACGGACAGTCCGAGTATTCCGTGGTGACGGAAAACGGCTCTCCCCCCTCTGGCTCCGGATAATCGTAGCTGAAATAATTGAGCATCTCCTCGATGAGGACGGCATCTGCCGGTATCTTCTGCCCGGAATTCAGGAAGCGGCGCAGATTGCTGCAGGAGGCCGTGTCCACATCTATGGAAAATGTGGACAGAGGCTCTTCTATGACGGATTTATAACCGTTTTCCGAAATGTAGTTGTATTCTTCTGTATTAAAATCCCTGTCCTCATAGCCGTTTCTGTACTGGTAATCCCCCAGATTCAGCTGGCTTGTGTACAAGACGGCCATGTTCCGGGCGATGGTGATCATCCACGCCCGATGTCCCTTTCCGGGATGGTATGTATCCGCCACATCCCACAGCCGGATGAAAAACTCGGAAGTCACATCCTCTGAGTCCTCCCGGTTTCCAAGAATATCCGAAACCACCGAGAAGATCAGAGGACAGTTATGGAAAAAAAAATTATTTTTTATATCTCTCCGCCATCTCCTCCAGGCTCACCTGCTCAATGAGAGGAGCCTTTCCGAAGGAGCCGAACTGGACGATGAGGGTGCCCACCACTTCCTTCACCCCGCGCTCCACGCAGTCCACGATGGCGGCCACATCCTCGTCAGGGACTGTCCCGTACATCACCGTGTCCATGATGGGGGGAAGAAAGACCCGTGGGTCAAACTGATTCTTCTTCGTCTCCAGCAGCTCGTAGACAGGCCCGATGGAGGGGCTGGTTCTTTTCTCCGGATACTTGGCAAACAGCTCCTTCATATTCCGGGTCACTGCCAGTCGGATATCCGTGTCCACGTTGATCTTGCTGATGCCGCAGGGGATGGCCGCCTTCAGCTCGTCGATGGAAATCCCGTAAGTGTCGGACAGCCGGCCTCCCAGGCCGTTGATCTCATCCACAATATACTTAGGCACCGTGGAGGAGCCGTGGGAAACCAGAGCCCCGAAGATCCCCAGGTGGTTCATACACTCCCTGATAGCCACGGCGATCTCCCTTCTCAGCTTCACATCCTTCCCCTTGGAGGCGCCGTGCATGGTGCCGTAGGAGATGGCCAGGGCGTCTACCTCCGTCTTTTTGAAAAATTCTACCGCATCCAGAGGATTGGTGTAGGTGGACGACGCCGAGAACACATGATCCTCCACGCCGGCCAGCACCCCCAGCTCCCCTTCCACGCTGACACCCCTGGCATGGGCGTACTTCACCACTTCCCTGGTCAGCTCTATGTTCTCCTTAAAGGGCAGGGAGGAGCCGTCGATCATCACCGAGGTGTAGCCCCCCTCGATGGCAGCCACGCATGAATCAAAATCCCGCCCGTGGTCTAAGTGGAGCACAATGGGAATCTCCGAATCGGCGCCGTACTTCTTTACTGCGGCGGCGATATTTTTCGCCCCCGCCTTCTTGTCCTCCAGGGTGGCGTTCATAAAATCCGTTCTTCCGCCCATAAAGCCGTTGGCAAGGTCCGCTCCCTGAAGAATGGCCGCGGAGCGGAACATCTCGTGAACCTCTATGGCCGCCTTTGCCTGGGCCACGGCGTTGACGTTAAACGCCCCCTGGCCAAAACCATATCTGACTGTTGCCTCCAGCAAGGGACGCAGTGGAATTAATGGCATAATATCCTCCTTCTCTGAACATTCCTGTTTTTCTCAAATCATGTCTGTCTATCTCCGACAATCCCCGGGGCCCCAGGCCGCAATCCAGCCGGCCTGTGCCTTACTTTGCCGCTTTCCGGTCCTGGGGCTTTATGCTTTTATCCGGCCGATTTCCGGCCCGCATCCTTACGTTTCACCTGGCGCTTTCCGCCTTTGCGGCTCACCCGTGGATGTGGGCCATGCAGCAGCAGTCCTCGGCGCCTTTTCCGGTGTACACCTCGTCCTTCATCATAAGGTGGACCGCGCTCAGTTTAAAGGTCTGAGGCAGCGCCAGGATGTTGGGATTCGGTCCTGTGAACTTCTTTTTGGCATCCTCCAGAGCCTCCTCGATGGTGGCCCTGGTTTTCAGTCCCATGCCCCTGGCAAAGCCCGGCTCCTGGGCGCCGCACAGGTAGATGGCCGACGTGTTCATCTCCGCGATATGCCCGCAGCTGATCATGGAAAAACCGTGGAAGGGGTGAAAGGCGTTGCAGTAGCGGTACTTGCGGATATACTCCTGGTTGGTGGCAAAATACTCCCCGTACCGGTTCATATCCGGCAGGGTGTTCATGTAATCCTTCTGGAACATATCGTACATTTCCCTGGTGTAGGGCCACAGCTCGTCGTGGAAATACCCGTTGCAGATGGATGAACAGATGATCACGCACTTGTCGCTCATAATCCTTTTGTGGCGGATGACCTGGGCGGAGATGGCCTGCATCAGCATGATGGGGTTGGTCCCCATGCCCTCGCCGTAGTGGAAAAACTGAGGCATCCCGAATATCATCACGTCGTACTTCTTCTCCGCCCAGGGCACGTAGGTGCGCTTGTCAGCCGTAATCCAGGAATGGGGCTGCATCACCTTGGCGTAGCCGCTGTTGATCTCGATCTGGCGGGACTTGGTGTCCAGCACCGCGTCGCAGCAGAAAAATTTCTTTCCCATGCGCTCCTCCATGTGCTGTCCGATCTCGTCAAACTTGGTGCGCATCAGGGAGGTTCCGCTTACCGGGGTAAAGTCCTGCCTGTGCATCACTTCGGGGACGTGGTGGGAGGCGATGGACCGCCAGTGGGTGATCCCTGTGGCGCAGTGCTTGTAGCCGCCGGAATATCCCCCATAGGGATTGCCCTGGGTGTGGCCGATGAGGATTGCCACGTCGCTGTCGTAGACATACTTGTTCATCAAAACCGGATCCCCTCTCCGTGTGGTCCCCAGATCCACCAGATGATCGTAATCCTCGCTGTCGTGGTTGATAATCTGGTGAGTGTGCCAGAACTGGTTAAACAGCTCGTCCCCCAGAACGCCTCTGATCTCCTGCTCCGTGTTCTTCCGGTGAAGCCCGTTGGAGCAGATGAGAAGAATATCCTCCTTCTCCACCCCCGCGTCGTAGAGCTCCTGGAGAATCAGCTTGATGGACACCTTTCTGTGAGAGGTGGGCTGCTCTCCCCCCTTCACCCGGTCGGGAAAGACGATGGTGACCTTTGACCCCTTGCGGGCCAGCTTGGAGAGAGGCTCCATCCCCATAGGGTTGCGGATGGATTCCAGGGTCCTGGCCTCGATCTGGTCCTGGGGGATACAGGGCGGGTCCGGAACCGTCTCGCCGGGAATAAACACGTCTGTGGTGTCCGGCAGCTCCGCCGTCATCAGCCCATGGCCGTACTCAAATGAAAGTTTCATAATAAAATACCTCCTGCTTTTTATTTACCCTTATTTGCCCATATATGTCCGTATAATCTCCAGATACTCATCCGGGTAATACCCGATGTCTCCCGCGAACCGGGTCAGGGCGATGAGTCCCCCGTCCATCACCGGAACAGACGCCAGCATCCGGGCGTTGTCAGTCTTTAAGCCTCCGCCGTAGACCACATCCATGCCGCCTGTCACCTCTTTCACAAAGGCTCCGATGCGGGTAATGTACTCCTTGTCCGGCGGCACCTTCCCGGGCCCGATGGCCCACACAGGTTCGTAGGCGATGGTGACGCGGCTTTTGTCCACCCCCTCCAGGCCAGCCTCAAGCTGCTCCCTCAAGACCTCCTGCCACCTGGGCTGTTCCTCCGAAGTCTCGCCGATGCAGTACAGAACCGAAAGCCCTGCCTTCACCGCCGCCAGAATCTCCTTGTTCAGAATACGGTTCACCGCCGCCGTGTCACAGACCCCGGCCTCCGCCAGAATCCCCGCCTTGTCCCGCCGCTCCTCGCAGTGGCCGATGATGGCTCCGGCGCATCCTATGGCCTTCACGCTGTTGGCCGTCCGGTTGGTGGTGAAAGCGCCGAAATTGCCGCCTGCCGCCGTGTCCTCCCGGTACACGCCCTGGCACCCCACCTTCACCGGGCTGTTGGCGCATAGGGCAGACACCGCCGGAATCAGGTGGGCTTCCGGAAAATACATGACGAACTCCACTTCCTCTTTGTCATAAATCTTCAGCTGCTCCTGGGTGTGCTCCACAATATGGCTTCCCCATGTCTTCACCGGGGCGATGCCGTTGACCCCCCCAAACTCCCTGGGGATATCAAACCGTTTCAGGTTTAAAAATATATGCTTCATAAAAACCTCCTTTTTTGCCTTGAATCAAACCGCCTGAACCTCCGCGGCAGCCATGCTTTCTCCTGCTTCTCCCATCTCTTCCGGACCTCTTACTCCTGCCCTGCTTTCTCCCGGTACAGCTCCTGAAAATCGATATACTCCGGGATGGCGGCTCCTGTCAGAGGCCTGCACCACTGAAGGAACGCCTCGGTCACATCATTGCCCCGGTCATTGATATATTCCTTCGGAACCGGCTTCTCATAGAGCATAACCTCCTCGATGGGAATCATGACCGCGGAGACCCGGTAGCTGTCGTCCGGGGTCTTCTCCCTGACAAAGCCCACCATCTTGCCGCCCTCTCCCCGGAGGGCCGCTCTTAAGGCCTCCCGGCCGGCCAGCACCGCCTCATCCCGGTCCACCGGGGACTGGAGCCTGATGGAGGCGCGGCCGCAGATTCCCGGCTTCTCGCTTCTGGCTTTGATTCCCAGCCGCCTGATTACCAGCTCCGCCAGATAGGCGCTCACATCTCCGTAGTAAACCGACCGCCCTGTCTGGAAGACAGGCGGCACAATAGGCTTTCCGTCCCGGCCCTTTAATCCCTCGCTGGCCACCACCACCACGCCGCCCTTCTCCTCATAGAGCTTCTTCACATCCTCCAGAAACTCTTCCTCACAGAATGGCCGCTCCGGCAGGTATACAAGATGGGGAGCGTCCCCCGGCTTTTTCCTGGCCAGCGCCGACGACGCCGTGATCCAGCCTGCATTGCGCCCCATGGCCTCCACCACGCACACGTGGATAGGGAGGGATTTTACGTCTACCCCCACCTCGGCCACGGTCTCTGACAGATACCGGGCGGCGCTTCCGTATCCCGGAGTGTGGTCTGTCACCGCGATGTCATTGTCCACGGTCTTGGGAATTCCCACAACGGTGATGCCGTGGTCCCTGCACGCCCGGTGGATCTTTCCGCAGGTATCCATGGTTCCGTTTCCCCCGTTTAAGAGCACGTACCTGATGTCATACTTCTCAAAAACCGCCGCCATGGCCTGGTAATCCTCCTCCTCCAGGGCATACCTGGACGATCCGATGGCCGTGGCCGGCGTTGTCAGAAGCAGCTCCAGCTTCTCCCGGGGGTACTCCGCCAGATCCAGGAAGCTCTCCTTCAAAATCCCTTCGCTGCCGCCTATGGCGCCGTATACATGGTCAATTCCCCCCTGCTCTGCCGCCTCCATAATCACCCCGTACAGGGAAGCGTTGATCACCGCCGTGGGGCCGCCTCCGTGTACCACCAATACATTTGCCAACCTTCATTCTCCTCTCTTTTACATTGCCTGCTGTGCCTTTCACAGCCCTTCCTGTTCTCTTTTGGTCTGTCATGTCCGCCCTGTTCTGAGTCATCTCCCAAGCGCCGCGAACATACTCCGTTTATATTCTTCCACCCCTTCCTGGTCAAAGGGGTTGACGCCCATGAGTTCTCCCGACACCGCGCACGCCGCCATAAAATAGTAGTACAGCTCCCCGAAGGTCTTCTCCGACACCTCATCCGCCTCAAACCGGATGCAGGGAACTCCGCCTCCTCCGTGGGCCTCCCAGGTGGCTCTCTCCGCCGCCCGGTTGATATGGGCAAAATCCATGCCATCCAGATAGTCGAACCCGTCCCTGTACTCCGGGCACGGCTCCACTGTCACCGACGCCCCAGGGTCCTTCACAGACACAAAGGTCTCTATCAGATTCCTTCTGCCCTCCTGCATGTACTGTCCGATGGAATGGAGATCCTCCGAGTAGACGGCGGCGGCGGGGAAGATTCCTCTCTTCTCCTTGCCCTCGCTCTCCCCGAACAGCTGCACCCACCATTTTGTAAAAAAGGCGTACCTGGGCTCAAAGGACACTATCATCTCGATGTCGTAGCCTCTTCTGTACAAAAGCTGCCGGACTGCGGCGTACCTTACCGCCGGGCTGTCCTCCCCGTTGTCCAGGCAGTCCTTCAAAGCCGCCTCCATCCCCTCCAGATACCGGTCCACGTCCAGCCCTGCCGCCGCCAGGGGCAGCAGTCCCACGGGGGTAAAGGCCGAGTAGCGGCCGCCTACAGGCACAGGGAACTCCAGGAACAGATATCCGTTCTCCAGCCCTATCTCCTCCAGCCTGGACCCTTTTGTGCCGGTGACAATGATCCGCCGGGCCATCTCCTCCCTGCTGTAACGGCTTCCCATCCACTGCCTGAGAATCCGGAAATGGCTTCCCGGCTCCAGTGTCTCAAAGTTCTTGGCGATCACGTCCATATAGACGCTCTTTCCTTCTAATTTCTCCAGGGTCCTCTCAATGGTATAGGGAGACAATGTGTTGCCCAGGTACACGATCTCCGGTCCCCGGCGCTGCGGCAGGGCCTCGATCACCCCTCTCGCCGCCTGGTTGGAGCCGCCTACTCCCACAATCACAAACACATCTGCCCTCTCCCGGATCTCCTCCGCCTTCGCCTTGATCTCCTCCAGCTGCATCACGGAAGACTCCCTGGTTCTCCAGCCCAGCACCTGTTCCTTGTCTTCCCTTTCATACAGATTCCGGCAGACTGCCGCCGCCCTGGTTCTCAGCTCTCTAAGCTCTTCTCTGTCCAGGCAGCTCTCCGCCCTGCTGAGATCGACAATGATTCCCATGGTTCTCCGCCTTTCTTTTCCTGTCTCCAGATTCTATGCTCCGATAAAAGAGAGGCCGCCGCAAAACAACATATTTCCACGGCAGCCTCCTCCTGATGTCTGACTAATATACGGTATACCGGCATTCTCCCTTTACGTAGACAGCCTCCACCCTGCAGCTTCCGCCCAGAACCACAAGGTTCCCGTCTTTTCCTTCCTCCAGGGAACCCACCTGGTCGAACACGCCGGTCAGCCTGGCAGGGTTCTCTGTCAGGAGAGGCACAATCTCCTCCAAAGGCCGTCCCGTAAACGCCAGCAGGTTCTCCAGGGCCTTCCCAGTGGTAAGAGTGCTTCCCGCTCTCACCCCGCTGTCTGCCAGCTTGGCGTCCCCGTCCTCTACCACCACGTCGTTGACTCCCAGCTTGTAGTTTCCGTCCGGGAGTCCGGCTGCCATGATGGAGTCCGTCACCGCCGCCACCCGGTTCGTTCCCTTGGTTTTCAGGATCAGGCGCACGGTTCCCGGATGGAGATGGCGCCCGTCGCAGATTATCTCGCAGCAAACCCTGTCGTCCTCCAGCGCCGCCCCCATGATAGCCGGCTCATGCTGGTGCAGAAGCCTCATGGCATTGCATGTATGGGTACACGCCGCCGCGCCGCCGTCGATAGCTCTCCGGGCAGTCTCATAGTCCGCCCCGGAATGGCCGATGGCCACGGTCATGCCCAGGCGGCGGAGCGCGGGAATAAAGTCTTCCATGCCCTCCACCTCCGGGGACACGGTAATATACCGGATCTCCCCGCCTGCCGCCTCCTGATACTCTCTCACCAGCTCCAAATCCGGCTTCCTGAGCAGGCGCTCCGGCATGGCGCCTTTGTACTCCCGGCTTAAAAACGGTCCCTCCAGGTGTATGCCCAGAAGACAGGAGCCTTTATGTTCCAGGGTTTTCCAGCGCCTGTACTCCCCTATGCACCGCAGAGTCTGCTCCCTGGTGTCCGTCAGAACGGAGCACAGCCACCCGGTGGTCCCCTGCTTTACATGGAACCGGCAGATTTTCTCCAAGTCCTCCGCCTTTGCCCCGTTCACATCCACCCCCACGGCTCCGTGGGTGTGAATGTCAAGAAATCCCGGAACAATCCGTCTCCCCGTCACATCCGCCACACAGGCGTCTGTCTCCGGCAAACCGGTCCCTATGCCGGCGATTATCCCGTCTCTCATCAGCAGGTCGGCGCGGACAAACTCATGCCCGCTGTACACCTCCCCGCCTTTTAACAATACTGCCATATCCGTCACCTCCGGAAAATCCATCCCTGCGTCACTAGTCCTCCAGCCTGGCCACATACTCTGTAAAGGTCAGTGTGATATCTTGGTGGTCTCTTAAGAGGCTCACGGGAAAATCAGCCGTCTCCTCCCCGTACCCTGCCCGGCGCACCACCGCCCGGTGCCAGTTTCTGAAACAGCCCAGGCGGATCTTCCTGGCATGGGCGATCTCGTAAATCCCCACGGTCACACAGTACTTCGGCATGTCCTCCAGGGCGCCGCCGAAATCCCCTATGGCGTTGGCAGCTCTTGTCTCCGGGCTGATGGCCAGCACCCGTGTCTTCTGCGCCAGGAACTCCTCCTTGGTCATCTGCGGGTCTGCCTCGTTAAACGCCACGTGCCCGTTGATGCCGATGCCTCCGAAGGCGATGTCCACCCCCCCCAGCTCTTCGATCAGCTCCGGCACCCGCTCCGTATGGCAGGGGTCCGGGAATATCCGCTGATTCTCCGGCATCACCAGCTCCGGCCTGATCTTCGAGTACACCACCCGCTCCATAAAGCCCCGGAAGCTTAAAGGGTGGTCCATGGGAACCCACTGCCTGTCCTCATCTAAGTATTCGTCCATGTTGATAAACCACACGTTCTTTAAGCTGATCCCCTTCTGGTTGACCATATCCACAAAATAGGGGTACTGTCCCACCGGTCCCACGGGACAGATAAAGACCGTCCTTCGCCCCGCCCCGTTGTTGGCCTCGATCTCCTCCGCCATCTGCTCTGCCATCTGCCGGAACACGCTGTCGTTGTCCGCCATACAGAACAGAGGCATCTTGGGGGACGCCATCAGCTGTTCCTTGTTGTAGGTATAATATTCGTGACGCATAACTGTTATCCTCCTGTTCATAAATTCACTGCCCGGACCCGCCGCGCGGAATCCAAACCTCGTCCTCTCCGCCCCGCCGCTTTCACGAGAACAGATGGGAGATGTTCAGCTCCTGGATCATGGACACGATCTCCTTGGTCCGGCTGCATCCGAATTTGCGCAGAAGCCCCTTGATCTGGGTCTTCACGGTGATCATCTCCACACACCGTATCCGGGCGATATCCTTCACCTTGTTCCCGTCCAGCAGAAGGCGCACAAGCTCCCTCTCCGCCGCGGTGAGCTGGGACACGTTGTTGATAAAAAACAACAGGCTCTGTTCCGACCGCTGCAGCCGGCTGTACTCCCGCATGATGGTCTCCTGAATCCGCGATTCCATCACCGGCTTGCCGCCGTAGGCGTTGCGGATGTGCTCCAGGAGCTCTTCCTCCGGACATCCCTTAACTATGTAGTCCACTGCCCCCGTCCCCATGGCGGTGATGATTGTCTGGTTGGTCTCGTGGGCGGTGAGATAGATAATCTTCTGTCCCCGCCCCTGGTCTCTGATCTTCTCCGCAGCCCCGATTCCGGCGTTGATGGTCTCCATCTCGATATCCATCAGAATAATGTCCGCGTCTCTCACCCTGGCCAGTTCCACCGCCTCCTGGCCGGTTTTTGCCTGCCAGGCGACCTCCATATCCTCCTGTCCCGCAATCAGCTCCCGCAGGTCCTCTCTGAGCAGTTCAAAATCATCTACAATTGCCACTTGAATCATGTTTGTTACCCTAACCGTTTTCTTCCTTTCCTGGGTTCGTAGCGGGGGATCGCCACGAAAAAGCTGGTTCCTTCTCCCAGCGCGCTCTCCAGCTTCAATTTCCCCAGATGACTCCTCACAATCTCCCTCACATAGTGGAGACCCATCCCCCAGTTGGTATTGGTATTTTTGCTGGTATAAAAAGGGTCGAATATCTTTCTCTGCTCCTGCTTGGTCATGCCCGGGCCGTTATCCCTGACCTCAAAGCCCACGTACAGCCTCTCCCCGTAAACCGTCATCTCCAGCCTCTCTTCATCTTTCTCTGACATTGCAAACGCCTCGTGGGCATTGGTGAGAAGATTGCACAGCGCCTCGCTCAAGTGCTGCTCATCTGCCAGCAGGGACTCCTCCAGGCTTCCGGACACCGCCACAGGCACCTCCGGATATTTCCTGTGAAACAGGGACAGGGCGGTATCCGCAATCTGTCCCGCCTTTACCGGGGACAGGAAAATGCTGCTCTGGCGGACGCTCTTGTACAGCTCCTCCATGCGTCCCAGCATGCTCTCGTTGACCTCCTCCAGCATCCTGGCGTACCCGGTCAGCTTTTCAAAGTCCGGCTGCCCCTCCTCCAGCTCCCGGTGCATCTTCTTGTACAGCACACGGTTGGAGAGCAGCTGATTCTTGATGCTGTGGACGAACACGGAGACTCCCATGGTGGCGGTGTCAAACTTTCTCCTGACGCTGATATCCTGCCGGCTCTCTTTCCAGTCGATGACCATATAGTTCTTCAGGTTCCAGAAGCCCGCCACCACCGAGATCAGGGTAAACCCTGTAAACAGATACCAGCCCTCCACGCTCATCAGAGAATTGGCGTACAGCCTGCCGCTGAAGCGCATGTATTCCACAGAGTAGATCTGGTAAACCTGCAGAGGGTCCTGGGTACAGTAGACAGCGTACTGGACCGTCACGCTGAGGATAAACACCATGATGTAGCGAAACTGCTTCTTCAGATAGGGAATGGTAATATCTCTGTATTCCTTGATAATCAGAACCACTGCCGCTGCCAGATAGAGAAAGATCCACCCCTGGGTCAGCTTCATCAGCGCCCTCTGGAGACGGAACCTCCCCTTCACCAGGTGAAAAAATATGTCGGGATAGTAGACCGCCAGGCTCAGGGCAGGGAGAAGAAACACCGCCGCGCTCTTTCCCCTCAGCCGCAGAACCGGAGGCAGCATACTGTAGTGGACGGCGATGAGAAGCAGAAAAGCCGGAAACAGATAGCGTCCGATGGCGATCATGTAGCCCAGCTTGCGCAGGGGAAAGATCAGATAAGAGAGGCGTCTCTGAATCCGGGTGTCAAAAAACAGAAACATCTTCTGTTCCGGGGACAGTCCGCCTGTCTTTGCCAGGTAGATCATAATCCCCACAAACATGCAGATAAAACTGAAACAAAGCCCCAGAAGCCAGATGGTCTGCTGGTCGCGTTTTAAAAAGAACAGGGCCACAGAGGATACGGCCAGAAACACAAGCACAATCAAAAGCATTCCCTTTCCCTCCTCTCTCCGAGACGCGCTGGCTTCCCCCGGCGCTCATATGGCCTCTATAAAAATTATAGCATATATTTTTCTAAACACCCAAAATATTTACACAAACGTTTTCCTTCCCTGCCGGTAAAAGAAAGGGGCTTGTGAAAAGCCCCTCTCAAGACCATAGCCGTTATTTATTTGTTTGCCTCATTTGCCTCTTTCATCACATCAAACAGCACATAGTTCTCTACATCTACCTTTTCTGTCAGGCGGCCGCCGTCGATGAACACCTGCTGCTGGTTCTCATAGTAAGTCTTTATGGTTCCGTCGTCCAGGGCTTTTCCGAGGAAATCGCTGGTGATGGTCCAGTTGCCCTCTCCCACGGTTGCCTTCATGGTGTCTGCATCCACCTCACACTGCTTCGCCACCCATCCGGCTACCTCTTCAATATTGCTGTTGCGGTAGTCCGCAGCCTTCTGAAGGGCCCGTGAGAAGCGCACCAGCAGGTCATGATTGCTGTCGGCGAATTTCTGGGTGGTGATGAAGCTGGAGGGGAACGTCACCTGGTTCACATAATCCTGGTTGGTCGCCAGCCATACGGTCTTGTCCCCTAACGCCTGCTCGATGGTCATGGTTCCCGGCGACCATGTGGCGCAGGCGTCCACGTTGCCGCTGATCATGGCGGTCACGATGCCGTTGGCATCCATCTCCACCAGCTCCAGATCGTCAACCGTCATGCCCTCCTGCTGCAGAGCCAGATTCAGGATAATCTCCGCCGAGGTTCCGCTGGTGGCGGCTACCTTCTTGCCTCTTAAGTCCGCGATGCTGTTGACGCCCTTATCCTTGTTTCCCATGACGGCGTCTGCCAGGCTGGTACAGTCGATCTGGAAAATCACTGCCTCGCCCTCCGCGCACAGGGCATGGGCGCCGTGGCCGATCTGGGAAATGTCGATATCGCCGGAGGCCATGGCGGCGATCTCCGCCGGTCCGCCCTGGAACTCTACCAGCTCCACCGTGAGCCCCATCTCCTCAAAGAATCCTTTCTCCCGCGCCGTAACCGCCAGAGAGGCGCTTCCCATGTTGGGCATGTAAGCCACCCGGAGAGTAGCCGGCTCGAAAGTCTCCGTCTGGGCCGGAGCCTCTGCCTGGGTCTCCCCGCCCGCTGCCGGAACCGCCTCGGTCTGGGCCGCGGTGGTCTGGGCTGCCGTGGTCTCGGGCGCCGCCGTGGTGGCAGTCCCGGAAGCGCTTCCTCCGCCGCAGCCTGCAAGCAGCGCGGCCGTCATAGCTGATGCCAGTGCCAAACTCATTGTCTTTCTCATAAAATGCTCCTCCTTTTTTACCCTTTCAAGGGTTTCTTACTTTCTTACTTCCAGATATTCCTGATATACCTCGCCCCAGATATAACTCTTGAGATCCAAAAACGGCATCTCCATCTTCATCTCCTGGGTACGCGGGTACGGAAGGTTGATATCCACGACCTTCTTGATCCGCCCCGGCCTGGCGCTCATGATAATCACCTTGGTGGCCAGGATCACCGCCTCCTCCACATCGTGGGTGATGAAAAAGCATGTCTTCTTCTGCTCCTGCCAGGTCTTGATCAGCTCCGACTGCAGCTGGGTTCTCGTCTGGGCATCCAGAGCTCCGAAGGGCTCATCCATTAAGAGCACCTGGGGATTCACTGCGTAGGCCCTGGCGATGGCCACCCTCTGCTTCATGCCGCCCGACAGCTCCTTGGGATAGGAGTCCGCGAACTGTTCTAAGTCCACCATCTTTAAGTACTTCATGGCCGTCTCCTTGGACTGGGCCTCCCCCACGCCCTGGAGTTTCAGCCCGAACTGCACGTTCTTGAGCACTGTCAGCCAGGGAAACAGGGCGTACTGCTGGAACACCACGCCTCTCTCCGGCCCCGGCCCCCGCACCTCTTTCCCGTCCACGTAGACCGCTCCGGAGGTGGGCTCCAGGAGACCTGCGATCACGTTCAGAAGTGTGGACTTTCCGCATCCGGAAGGGCCGACCACGCAGATAAACTCATTTTCCATGATGTCCAGGCTCACGCCGTTTAAGGCGACCATGTCGCCGTGGCGGCCGCTGTACACCTTCTCGACCTTGTCGATCTTTACCTTTACTGCACTGTTTCCTGCCATCCCGTCAGTTTCCTTTCTAAGAATTTAACCAACTGCTCCATCAACATTCCGATAATTCCGATAATCAAGATTCCCAAAAGCACCGTGGCCATGTCATAGTATCCCTGAGCCTTCTGGATCATCATGCCCAGTCCCTTGGACGCTCCGGTGAGCTCCGCCGCCACCAGGGTGGTCAGAGATGCCGAAAGCCCCAGTCTGGCGCCCACCAGGATGAAGGGGGTAGAGGCCGGAATCACTACCTTGAAGAAGATATCCTTGTCGGATGCGCCCAGGACTCTCGCCGCCTTGATCAGTGTGGCGTCCACGTTGCACACCCCCTGATAGATGGTGACCACCAGAACCAGGAAGGAGGCGATAAAAATCACGATCACCTTCGCCTTCTCCCCCACCCCTGCGCCGGTGATGACCAGAGGGATATATGCCAGAGGCGGAATATTCCTCACAAACTGCACCCAGGGCGCCACCACGTTCCGAAACGGGGCGTACCATCCCATGAGAAACGCGATGGGAATGGAAATCACGAATCCCAGGGAAAATCCGGCGATTACCCGGAACAGGCTGATGTATGTGTGCTGCCACAGGGTTCCGTCGGATACCTTATCCACCAGCTTCGCAAACACTTCCCACGGTTCCGCGAACACTACGCCGCCGGCCTCCGTGGACGCGATGAAGATCCACAGCAGAACCGCCGCCGCCAGCGACAGCAGCATCCACG
Source organism: uncultured Hungatella sp. (assembly GCA_910577935.1). Lineage (GTDB taxonomy): Bacteria > Bacillota > Clostridia > Lachnospirales > Lachnospiraceae > UBA3402. Next base: position 17,499 of record CAJTOT010000049.1, read on the forward strand.
CGCCGTCAGGGATCTGCGCCCAGAAAGACTTGTCCTTTTTTCTTGTCTCCATGTACCCCTCCTGCTTTTTCTGCGACCTGTCCGGTCACTATTCTTTGATAATTCCAGTTTACCTGTGTTTGCAATAAAAAAACAGTATGAAATATTATCATACCGTTTTTCTCAGAAGCCATCTGTATTCTATTTGCCATAAGCAGCGCTTCTCTTTCTTTTAACCTCCCACCTCCGGGCGCAGAACGCAAAATTCCCCAGCCTGGTCTCGAACAGCAGACAGCAGGGATATCTGGTCATAAAGTCTTTTCTGAATTCATCCCTTGTCATGGATTCCTTTTTGCAGATCTGATACACGGTGTCGGACTTGAACAGCTTGCCCAGATGGTGAAAAAACTGCTCCACGATCTGCATGGAGGTATCCTTCACCATCTCCGGCTTCTGCATGGCAGAGATCCCCAGCATCAGTCCCACGCCCCGTCTGGCCAGCTGCTCCTCAATGCCCAGAAGGAGCTGCACCTTTTCTCCCCCCTGGGTGTCGTAGCACAGGCGGTAATAGTACGCTTTTCTCATGCTGCTGCCGTTATAATCCCCGTCCGCCAGCCCTGCTTTCAGGTGGAACACATCCTCCATGGCCTGATTCACCGCGCCGGCTATCACCTCCGTGTCAGGCAGCTCGTCGTAGGCCCTCTTCGCGTCCACATGCCCTATAATCGCCTGGTCCTCCATCATAATGTGCCCTGTGAGCCAGCCGATGAGAACGCTGATGAAACGCTGGACAGAGCCTGAGGAGTATCCGGATCTCTCCAGATACTTCTTTAAGGAAACCAGGGTGGTGTCCCTGAAATCGTCATGGAGCTTTTTGTGCTTCTCGTATCCCTTGTAGCGGATCGAGCGCATATAGGCCTCCTCCTCCGAGAAGTGGGTCATGGTATAATCTTCCAGAAATCTGATGCTCTCCCTGCAGGCGTTCTCGCAGTGGGCCTCATACTCCACAAGCCTCATCAGCCTTCCCACAATCTTGAAAAGTCTGGCATGGGCCTTGTCAACCACCTCCACGCCGATATTAAGCTGCTCATTCCAAGATAAATCCCTCACCTTTTCTCCTCCCCATATACCCTGTTATAATCTTTTAAAATGTCCTGTATATCCTGAGCCCATTATAACATGGCAGGCAGAATTGCACAAGAAAAAAGGCCCCTCCCCCGGAGCCTTTTCCTTCTATAAACATGACTGTTCATGTACACTCTATACCTTTTTCACTTCTGCCTCTTTTTCACTTTTCCTCCGCCGTCTCACTGCGCCGCCTTAAACCGGTACACCACAGACTCATAGTCCTCCGATGTCACCGGCAGGGCCAGACCCGCCTTCATGAGCACGGCGCCGGAGAATTTCTCCCCGCTCTCCCTTTCCCGATAGATCGTCTTCGGTTCCAGCCCCCGGAGCTTAAGGAGATTCACCGGAGGATTTACTTCACTCTTGAGTACCACGCCTGCCACCAGCACATCTCTCCTGTCCTTTGACACAAACTCCCAGAACACGGAATTGCTTTTGTCTCCGGGAGCGGACAGCCGGTAGTAATCTCCCTGCTGCACCAGCTCCTCCGCGTCCTTAAACTGGGCGATCTGGTCTGTGGCGGCCTTCTTCTCCTCCTCATCCATGTGTTCCAAGTCAAGTTCGTATCCAAAGGTGCCTGACCCGGCCACGATGCCTCTGGTGCGGAGAGAGGTTGTCCGGCCCGTCTGGTGGTTTGGACACACGCTCACATGGGCGCCGAAGGTGCTGATGGGGTAAAAGAAGGAGGTTCCGTAGTGGATCTCCAGCCGGTCCGCCGCGTCGGTGTTGTCGCTGCACCAGATCTGAGGGGAATAGTAGAGCATTCCCGCGTCATACCGTCCGCCTCCTCCTGCGCAGGTCTCAAAAAGCAGATCGGGGTAACGGCTGATCAGCCTCTCCATCATATCGTAGACTCCCAGCATGTGGCGGTGGAAAACCTCTCCCTGCTTTCCTGCCTCCACTCCCTGGGAATACACATTTCCAAGCGCCCTGTTCACGTCCCACTTGATGTAGTCTGCCTGACAGCTGTCGATGACCTTGAAAATCTGTTCCATGATGTAGTCCCGGACCTCTTTTTTCGTCACGTCAAGGTTCAGCTGGGACCGGCTTCTCACAGGCAGCCGTCCCGGCACCCTGAGGCACCAGTCTGGATGCTTCCTGTAGAGGTCGCTGTCCTCTGACACCATCTCCGGCTCCAGCCAGATGCCGAACTTCAGGCCCAGCTTCCGGATCTTTTTGACCAGCTTAGGAAGGCCTCCGTGAATCTTTTCCTCGTTCACATACCAGTCTCCCAGGCCGGTGTAGTCGCTGTCCCTCTTCCCGAACCAGCCGTCGTCCAGCACAAACATCTCCAGCCCCACGTCCTTGGCCGCCTTGGCGATGCCGTACAGCTTCTGCTCGTTAAATTCAAAATAGGTGGCCTCCCAGTTATTCACCAGGATGGGCCTGGGTTTTTTCACATAACTGCTGCGGATGAGATGCTCCCTGAACCCGTCGTGGAAATGGTGGGACAGGGCCTCCAGACCGGCGCCGGAGTAGGACAGGGCTGCCTCGGGGGCTACGAAGGTCTCTCCCGGCTTTAAGGTCCAGGCAAACTGATACGGGTGGATTCCCATAACCACTCTGGTCTGGTCCACCTGGTCAAGCTCCGCCTGGCAGATAAAATTGCCGCTGTACACAAAAGCGACTCCAAAACATTCCCCATAATCCTCGGTGGCGGTGTGGTCACAGAAAATCACCGCCGGATTGTGATGGTGGCTGGAGATTCCCCGCTTGCTCTCCACAGACTGTATCCCGTGGTGAAGAGGCCGGCGCTCCGTAAGCCTTTCCATGGAGTGCCTTCCGTAAAAATGGACCATGTCCATAGGGCGCTTGGGAAAATCCAGCTCCGCCGACATCACTCTTCTCAAGGTAATACCGGTCTCCCCCCGGTTGATCACCTCCACAGTCCTGGTGATGATGTCACAATCCCACAGGACTCCGTAAAGCAACTTCACCCAGAGCCCGCTGGGCTCGTCTTTTAAGACAATCTCCAGGGTCTCCGCCTCATCCTCCCCCGCAAACATGGCAGGCAGGCCTGCCAGAGCATATTTTCCTTTTCTGATCTCATGGGAATCATATTTCAGCTGCAGAACATGGCTTCCGTCCTCATGTTCCGCCTCGATTCCCTGAATCCGGTAATCGCCGTTGCCCTCCGCAGTGTACTCCTGGGGCAGCACGTCAAGGGAAAATTTCCGATCCCTGTCCGCCTCGTAGGGATTGCCGGAAAATCCCCTGTCCAGATTTACGATGCTGTGAATGACCTGGGCGTCCCCCAGATCAGCGCCGTAATACAGATGGAGCAGGGTTCCATACCTCCCCACCTGCATCTGGTACATGCTGGTTTTGGTATGCAGTGTAAATACGTTAGTCTCTTCATGAAAAGAAATATATCTCATATGTTGCTTTTATCCTCCACCGATTATAGTAATCATGCCCGGCAAACATTTTCCTCTTTGTCAAAATACGGGCGAAACAATCTCCATAAAAACCAGGAATTTCCGTAGGCTGTCAATGAAAACCCACACATGATCCACACAAAAAAGTAGATGGGAAACAGCTGCGCGTCCACCATGGTGAAATACATGGGGAGGCAGGTAAGCGCCGCCATGCACAGGGTATATACTGGTTTCCTCGCCGCGAAGCATAAGGAGAAGACCACCAGCCTTCCAGTTTTGTTTTCAAACGACGCGATTGTCGGGAACACATACATGGCAGTCACAAGAAGGAGCAAGGCAATCCCCCACACCACGTAGGTAAATACTGCCGCCATGGCGCCGGGCATGGAAACCACCGCCCGTTTTTCAAACCAGACACATATTCCTGCCGCCGCCAGACACAGCCATACAGCCGTGGCCTGGATAAAATTCCCCCGAAAGCTTTTCCAGAAGCATTTCCAGATGCTGATGTCCTTGTCCTTGTGGAGCTTCAATGTGCAGTAATACAATGCTGTGGTTGATGCCCCGGCGGTGACAACAGGGAGGCTGGTTATGATCCACAACAGGTTCAGGCCGATAAAGCCTCCCGCCGAGAGAAAAAAACGGTGAAGAAAATTGTCCTCGTTGAATAAGTTCATGCCTTCTCCTTTCTGTCTGTGTTTTTCTGCCTGACCCCGGGCCCCGGGCCCCGGCCGGACTTCGCTGTTACAGCTTTCCGCCGGAGGTGGCGATGCCCTCGATGAACTGCTTCTGGAATACCAGGTACAGGATGATCATGGGGATACACGCCAGCAGCGACGCTGCCATCAGCTGGGGATAGTTGTTGCTGTACTGGCCCTGCATCTTCGCCAGCGCCGCGGACAGCGGCATCACGTCACGGTTACAGATCAGATCCTTGTACGCGAACACTGCCGTGAAGATTCCAAGGGCCACCATGGACGAGCGGGTCAGCGGCGCCATGATGAACAGAAACGTCTGACCGATGTTGCACCCGTCCAGGCGCGCCGCCTCCTCCAGGTCCCTGGGAAGTCCCATGTACGCCTGACGCAAAAGGAAGGTTCCGAACGCCGTCACCAGGCCCGGGAACACCAGCGCAAAGATGGTGTTGAGCATTCCCATTTTGCTCACCATCAGGTACTGGGGAATGATGAAGATCTGACCCGGCACC
>CAJTOT010000050.1 GCA_910577935.1 uncultured Hungatella sp.
CCTTAATCTTGTACACATGATCTCCCACAAAGCTGGCGCCGAACCCTGTGGGGTGGTCAAACATAAAATAGTACAGCTCCGGCTGGGGATGTCTGTGGGGAAGGTATCCGGACCAGTTTCCCGGATCATTTAAGATCTCGCCCAACACAAAGTTGGAATCCGGATTGATGTCCTTGTCGATGATGGCGCTCACTCTCCGGTTCGCCACGTTCCCGTACTTCCCTTGGCAGAATCGCCGGAACACGGCCTCCTCAGGACCGTACAGCCTGGCAGCAAATTGTCTGTCATTGTGAGTGCACTGCACCAGGATCTCCGCGTCCTTCACTGCGCTTATTTCCACGGGAACACCGCGGCAGACATGAAGGCACCACGCCCCGTCTTCAAATACGCTCTTTCTGAAGGCAGTCTCTCTCCTGCCCTCCCAGCCAAAGGCAATCTCGCCGGAGAGAAGCAGCACAGCCATCTCTTCCGTCTCCTTCAAAAAATGTTTCTCCTGGCCTGCCCCAAGACGGTAAACCCTCACATCCATCATCATATGCCTGTAGTCGCCGTCATAGGTGGTCAAAAGCATCTCTCCATCTGAGTTAAACGCCGGGTATCCAAATTCTTTACACATGTTCGCCCTCCTCTATGGCGGCGATCATGTCCAGACGCTTCTGGTGAACCCCGCCCTGGAACTCTGCTCTCAGCCACGCCTTCACAATCTCCACCGCCAGCTCCCTGCCCACTACCCGTCCGCCGAGAGCCAGCATGTTGGCATTGTTGTGCTCTTTGGCCATCCTGGCGCTGTAGCAGTCGGTGCACACCGCGCAGCGGATTCCTTTCACCTTGTTAGCTGCCAGAGAAATTCCGATACCTGTGCCGCAGAATACAATTCCGCGGTCACAGATATGATCTTTCACTGCGCCTGCTGCCTTCAGCGCATACACTGGATAGTCCACTGCCTCCTCTGTGCTGCTCCCAAAATCCATATATGCTTCATCGATGGAATCCAGATATTCCTTGATACGGTTTTTCAGTTCCAGACCCGCAAAATCATTAGCCAGCGCAATCATCGTTTTCTCTCCTGAATTACGCGTCCAGCGCGCTGTCGTAATAGTCGTCTACATTCTCGGGAAGAGTGATGGGCACATCATCGATAATCTCTCTGGGCCCGTCATACTTGTTGCCGTTTGAAAAATACTCTACCAGAACATCTACCGCGCTCTGTACCGAGGTAGGATATACGCAGGTTCCTGTGATCTTTCCCTCTTTGATCATATCCAGAGTGGAGCGATAACAGTCATTTCCATAGATCAGGACATCTGTTTTTCCTGCCGCTTCGCAGGCCAGATAAGCGCCTTGAGCCATCTCGTCATTGCCGCAGGCCACGGCATTTAAATCCGGATTCTTAATCAGAATATCTTCCATGGCGGTCATGGCTTTATCCTTTACGAAATCTCCGGTCACATCGGCGACCACCTGAATATCGGGATAGTTAGCGATGGTTTCCAGGAATCCTCTTGCCCTCTCAGTCGCGTCCGTGGCGCCCAGCGTTCCTTCCAGACAGGCTACCTTTCCCTTGCCCCCCAGTCGTTTCGCCATATCCTCTGCCTGCAGCTGGCCGATCTGATAGTTTGACCCGGTGATGGCGCAGGTCCATGCGTCTTTGTTCTGTACCTGGCGGTTAACAAGAACCAGAGGAATCCCTGTCTCCATGACTGATTCGGCCGCCGTGGTCATGGTGTCCTCAGTGACAGGGCACATGATGATGGCGTCGACTCCCTGGCTCAACAGGTCTTCCACGTTGGCCGTCTGGGTAGTGGCGTCATTTTTTCCGTCAGTGACGATGATCTCCCAGTTTAACCCCTGCTCCTTCACATATGCCTCCAGCTGCTCAACGCCTGCCACCCGGTAGGCAACGGACAGCTTATTCTGTGAAAATCCGATTTTAAGCGGAGTGTCCTTCGTCCAGGCGCTCTCTGTCCCACTGTTTTCCCCGGCGCTCCCGGTATCAGCCGCCTGAACTGCCTGAGTCGTGGAGGCTCCCTGGGTCTCCGGTGTCGTTTCCTTGGCGCAGCCCGATGCTGCCGAAAGTGCTAAAATTGCTGCTGCTCCCATTGCAAACATTCTCTTTTTCATTTTTCTTTTCTCCTCTTTTTATTTCTGTTCTTATTTTACTTAATTCCTAATTCTGAACCTTCACTCTGCGCAGCACATCAGAGGAGACTGCCAGAATGATGATCCCGCCTTTAAACACATACTGCCAGTAAGGGCTGACACTCAAGAGATTCAGCATGTTGTTCAGCACTCCCAGAATCAGAACTCCCGCGATGGTTTTCATCTGGGAACCTTCTCCTCCGCTCATGATAGTGCCGCCGATTACCGTGGCAGCGATGGCATCCGAGTGATAATCCGCCCCCAGCGTCGGTTCACATGAACCAAGTCTCGCTGTTCCGATGACAGCAGCCACCGCCGCCAGGACGCCGCTGATGATATACACTGCGATTCTCACCCGCTTCACATTCACACCCGAAAGTCTCGCCACCTCCGCATTGCCGCCGATGGCGTACACAGAGCGGCCAAATTTTGTTTTGTACATCACGAACGCAGCGGCTACGGCGAGGAACAGATAGATGTATACCTGAATCGGAACTCCCAGCAGATATCCCTGTCCGATGGCATTGTATGTATCAGAAACGCTTCTTATAGGAGATCCATTGCTGACCATGTTGGCAAATCCACGAAAGACAATAGAGACAGCCAGTGTCATGATAAACGTGTCCCAGCCTTCCAGCAGCCCATTGATAAAGCTGCTGCCGTATCCGTCTCCTCCTCCGAAAGATTTCACGGCCTTCACCGGAAACGGCTTGATGGAGTACGATTTTCCGTCAGATGTATACGCCGCCGACCCCTGCCTGCCGTGCTTGATGACCACGATCTTTGCCCTCTGGCCCAGCCAGTACTTTGCGGACGCCTCGTCTGTGCCATCCAGGCCCAGGAACTTCTCTGTCAGATCAAACTCCTCTCTGGACCCCATGATCAGATCCGCATCCTTCGCCACCGCCGAATAACAGATGGCTATCTCATCAGGATTTTTCCAGTTGTATTCTCTGTAATCAATGTCAAAGATAACCCGGACATCATTCTTTTTTGCCAGAGCCACCGTCTTCAGCGCCGCCTCCCTGGAGGGGCTCTCCGCCAAAGCCGTCCCGGAGATGAGCACCGCCTTGGCAGAGCTCACATACTCCTCATCTACATCCTTCGGCTCCAGCGCCAGATCCGCCGCCTTGTTGCGGTACATCAGGATGCTGCTGGTATGTCCATCCAGAATCTCTGTGAATGTCAGGCCGATTTTTTCCCCGTGCTCACATCTTCTGATATGGGAGGTGTCAATGCCTTCTTTCTCGAAGTACCCAACTACATAATCTCCAAACCGGTCATCGGACACTCTGGACAGGAAACCGCACCTTTTATTCAGTCTGGAGAGCCCCACTGCGATGTTGGCCGGCGACCCGCCCACATACTTTTTAAAGGTCTCGCTCTCCGCCAGAGTCTTAAAGTAATCCAAGGGATTAAAATCAATGGCCACTCTCCCCACCAGAATCAAGTCGTACTGTTTATCCTGCGCAAATTCTATATACTTCATAGCATGTCTCCTCAAATCGTTCCGTCCCAGGTGCTCACCTTCGTGGACCGGGATTCTTCCTCGTCAAACCATCTTGTGGTGACTACCTTTGTCTCCGTGTAGAACCGGAACCCGTCTTTCCCCAGGCAGTGAAGGTCGCCTATGAAGGAAAGCTTATGGCCTGAGAACGGGAACATCCCCACGGGCACTGGAATCCCCACATTGACTCCCACCATTCCTCCGTCTGTGTGCCTGGCAAACTCTCTGGCATAATGTCCGTTCTGGGTAAAGATCACGGAGCCGTTGGCAAATGGATTCTGGTTCATCACCTCCAGCCCTTCCTCAAAGGTTTTCACGCGCTTGACACAGAGCACCGGACCGAAGATCTCCCTGTCTCCCACAGTCATATCCTGTTTTACATGGTCCAGGATAGTGGGGCCGATGTAGAAGCCTTTCTCAAAGCCGGGGACCTCCACGTCCCTTCCGTCCAGAACAATCTCTGCCCCCTCGTCGATGCCCTTCTGAATCCAGTTCAGGACAGACTGCCGGTGAGCAGCGTTGATCACCGGGCCCAGGTTTGTGGACTTGTCATAAGCCGGTCCCACCTTCAGCTCCCTCGCCTGAGCCGTGATCTCCGCAACCAGCGAATCCGCAATTCCCTCCTGGGCGACCACCACAGGAAGAGCCATGCACCGTTCCCCGGCACACCCGAAGGAAGAATTGATGATTCCCGCCGCCACCCTCTTCACTGGCGCGTCATTGAGCACCAGAGCGTGATTTTTCGCCTCGCAGAGAGCCTGCACCCTCTTTCCGTTGGCCGCCGCCGTGGCGTAGATGTGCATTCCAACTCCCGTGGAACCCACGAAGGTAATTCCCTTGATGTCGGGATGTTTTAAGAAAATCTCCGCCTCATTTCTGGAACAGGTGACAATGTTGATGACTCCGTCAGGAAGCCCCGCCTCTTTATAGAGCTGAGCGATTCTCATACAGGTCTGGGGCGTAAAGGTAGCCGCCTTCAGCACGATGGTGTTTCCGCAGGCGATGCACATGGGAGTCATCCAGCCCATGGGGATCATAGCCGGGAAATTGAAAGGTACGATTCCGGCAAACACTCCCAACGGCTCTCTGTAAAGAACCGTGTCATATCCTTTGGAAGCGTCCATAAGGCTTTCCCCCATCATCAGAGACGGGGCGGATATGGCTTGTTCCGTCCCTTCTTTCGCCTTCAGGACATCGCCGTGAGCTTCCTCCCATGCTTTTCCGTTCTCTGTCGCCACCAGCATGGTCAGCTCGTCCATGTGTTCTATGAGAAGGTCTCTCAGCTTATACAGTATCTGTACCCTCTTGATAACCGGTGTGGACGACCAGCCCGGATAAGCCGCTTTCGCGGAAGCGATGGCCGCCTCCACTTCCTCCTGAGTGCAGCAGGGAACCTTAGCGATGACCTCCCCTGTGCTGGGATTAAAAGCATCATTATATTTTTCGGTTTTGGACTCTCTGATCTCTCCGTTTATGTAGCAGCCCAGTTTCTTAATCTCTCCCATGTCTCTCTCCTCGTTTTTATAAAAATCCGCCGCCGGACAGGCGGCATGCATTCAGCCGGCCGTTCACGTCCGCCAGACTCTTATGCGGAGCATCATTCACCGCATATTAAAGACTTCCATGTGATGTCTGACTGCCCTGTAAGCTCCCTCTGCCATCCGGCGGCTCAAGTCATAGTAGCTGTATCCAGAGGCCCTGTTAAAATAATCTCCTGCCTCTGTTGTCATCTCATTGAGAATAGCGGTTGCGATGTTGATCTTGACAATCCCGTCTCTGATGCACTGGCGGAAATCCTCATCTGTGATGCCGCTCCCTCCGTGAAGCACCAGAGGCATCTTGGGAATCATCTCATGGATATTTCTCAGAATATCAAACCGCAGCTTCGGAGCTGCCGGATAATTGCCATGCTGGTTTCCGATGGCAATGGCCAGCGCCTCCACCCCTGTCTCTTCCGCGAACACCTTCGCGTCAGCCGGTATCGTACACTTGATTCCATAGTCACATGTACCATCCTCGCTGCGCCCCACCAGTCCCAGCTCTGCTTCCACATCTGTGCCGTAAGACAGGGCCATCTTCTTAACCAGCTTCGTATTCTTGATGTTCTCCTCAAATGGTTTGGATGAACCGTCATACATCACGGATGTAAATCCCATCTCCAGAGCCCTCTCAATCACACCGAAGCTGCTTCCATGATCTAAGTGCACCGCCACATCGATTCCTGCCTTCTCCGCCGCGTTAATCATCATCGGCCCCACCAGCTCCAGGGGAGCCGTCTTAAACCTGGCCTCCGCCAGCTGAATGATCACGGGCATCCCCAGCTCTTCTGCCGCCCGCAGCGTCCCAATCATAGCTTCCATGCTGTAAACGCTGAATGAACCGCACCCTGTTCCATTTTCCTGTGCCTGTTTGAGTAATTTACTCATTTTTACCAATCCCAACCTGGCTGCACCTCCTTACCTTTGGCTTTGTGACTATAAACTACCATATTTTGGTTGTGTTGTCAATATATTTTGGTCATATTTTGACATAAATGGTCGTTTTTATGGTGTAAAAATGCCAAAAGCAACCAAATGAATGGTTGCTTTTGGCATTTTCTCCCAACAATCCCTGTATTCCCCAACCCCATAACTCCGGCAATCGCCCTGCTCTTCCCACGCTCTTCTCAGACTTCACATCGGAGGCTTTCTACTGCTCTCTCAAATCTTCCGGCTGCCCCTTTTATGCCGTCCTCCTGCTGAAATATGGCGTAGACCCCTGTCACGATCACATCTGCTCCGTTTTTAATACATTCCTCGATCATCTCAAAGGTCATTCCGCCGTCTATGAATATCTTAAAATCCAGGCCGTTCTGCTTTCTGAATGCCGCCAGCTGTCTCAGACGTTCCGGCGTGCCTCTCAGGCATGTCTGCCCTGCGGTCCCCGGTTCCACCGCCATAAGCGTCACATAGTCCAGATACTCCGCGTAAGGGCTGATAACCTCCACCGGCTGGGAAGGGTTGATCACAACTCCTGCTTTCACATGATATTTCTGGATACTGCTCACCAGTTTTCTGACAAAGCTGGTGCTGTCCCCGTGAAAACTGATGTAATCCGCCCCATCCTCAGCCAGGGTGGCGATATAATCCTCCGGACTGTCAACCATCAGATGGACATCCAGCTTCATGGCCTTGTAGTCCCGGCGTATATGCTTCACCACGTTCAGGGGCAGGCAGAGATTGGGAACATAATGCCCATCCATTATGTCGATATGAACCATGGTGATGCCCGCTTCCTCCAACTCCTTCATCTGGGCGCCAAAATCCAGCAGGTTGATATTAGCCAGCGACGGCGACTGTATTACCATAAATCCTCCTCCTTTTTCGGTGAAAAATATTATTTGAGTATATTTGATATGATTATACACAAATAACGCCATCTTTTCAATCATTTTTTGGTATTTTCTGTCACATTTTGGTTGTATTACTGTACATTTTCCAAGTACATACCCAAATCTTCCTCTTTTCTTTGTCTCATTTTGGTAAGATTGTATTGCTTTTTCTCTTTGCAAAATGGTATAATGATGGCAAAAAATGAGATCTACAAAGGAGAGGAATCCGCTTGCCATGAAAGAACAGAGAATCAAAGAAATGCAGGACTATATCATTGAACGTGAATCCGTGTCCTCAAAAGAGCTGTGTGAACATTTCGGCATATCCCTGAACACTGTGCGCAGGTACATCAATGATATCACAGATAATTCCAATATCGAAAAAATATACGGAGGCGTGCGGGTGCAGGTTCCCGTGTCCACCCTTCCCACCTTCTCGGAGCGAAATCAGACCCAGGGACACATGAAACGGATGATTGCCAAAAAAGCCGCTTCCTTCATCGAAGATCATGATATTATTTACATCGACTCAGGCACCACCACCATGCACCTTTTGGACTTTATTCCCCAGCACCTGCAGATAACGGTCATCACCAACAGCTATCATATCATCCGCGCCGCCGTGGAACGCCCGGAGATCACCCTCATATGTCTTCCCGGAATGCTGGACCGAAGGACACTCTCCTTTTCAGGTGAAAATTTTAAGTTTCTGGAGACACTGAATATTCACAAGGCTTTTATGGCATGTACGGGACTGAGTATCAACGACGGCGCCACAAACTCCTTCTCCTCAGAATACACCAACAAAAAAATTGCCGTCCGAAAAGCAGATCAGATTTTTCTTCTGGCTGACAGCAGCAAATTCGGCGTGTCTACTTTGATGACCTACTGCCCTCTGTCAGATATCGATTATGTCGTCACAGACCGGCTCCCCGACCCGCCCTTTGTCCAGCTGATCAAGGAGTACGGCAACTCTGTCATCCTGTGCGATGATGAATAGACAATATTTGATTGCAGGAGGGGTACAATATGGGATTTGAACGTTTAAATCAACTGGAAGAATACATTAAAGAACAAAAAAGCGCCACACCAGAAGAGCTGTGTCAGAAGTTTCACATCAGCATGAGTACTCTGCGGCGGGATATCAGCCTTCTGGTGCAGAGGGGAACCGTACAGAAAGCCTACGGATACGTGTCCTACAATTTTGAAAACGCAGGCAAAATCATTCCCTTTGATGTGAGAAATACAATACATACCCTGGAAAAGCAGGCGGCCTGCTCCGCGGCCGCCTCTCTGGTCGAAGACAACGACACCATCTATGTGGACAGCGGCTCCACCACCTGCCATCTCATTGATTATATTCAGGACCGCCAAAATATCACCGTCATCACCAGCAACCTGGATCTGATTCTCCGGGCAGCTCCCAGGGAACATATCCGCCTGCTGGCTCTTCCCGGAGAACTGAACCGAAAAAATAATTCCTTCTCCCCTGTGTCCGGCGTGGATCTGCTGTGCCACTTAAATTTTTCAAAGGCGTTTATCGCCGCCTCCGGCCTGACCCTGGAAGACGGCTTTTCTCACAGTTATCTGTCTGAACGCCCTCTCAAGCAGGCGGTGATGTCGAAAGCGGCGCGCCACTATTTTATCCTGGATGACAGCAAATTCGGGGAAAAATCTCTGCTGCACCTCTGTCCTGTCAGCCGGGCAGATGCCATATGCACCAACCGCCTCCCCGAAGCCGCCTACATCGACTACTGCCATGAACACGGTATACCCCTTCTCACTGCCGATTCATAAACCGCTTGATCCCCTGAAACGTGTCGTCGCTGATAATATGTTCCATCTTGCAGGCATCCTCCTCCGCGGTCTGAGGGTTCACGCCGCTTACCTTCTGCAGAAATTCCGTCAGAAGCTGGTGGCGCTCATAGATTCCGGCGGCCTTTTTCTGCCCCTTTTCGGTGAGCTCGATCTCACCGCCTGTCTCAACCGTAATATATCCGTCTTCTCTCAGGATTCCCACAGCCCTGCTGACGCTGGGCTTGCTGAAGTTCAGCGCCCTGGCAATATCGATGGAACGGACGATGCCCCTCTTCTCCTTCAGCATCAGTATGGTTTCCAGATAGTTTTCTCCTGATTCGTACATGGCTGTTCCCCCTTTTTTAATTTGACAAAATTGTTCCTTTATGTTAACACAGAAACTCTCCCGCGTCCAGTGCTTCGCCGCCGCCCATATCGGACAAACTTAAAGAGGAACAACCGCCCTGGCAGTCGCTCCTCTTTCTTCCCCTCATCTGCTGTTTACGCAGTCGCCCCATCCAGATCGATGCGGTACATGTTTTTCCTGTGAATCAGCCCTGTCTCCTCCAGGGTCTTCACCATCCGGTAAACCGTGGCCATGCCGATGTCAGGGTCTTCCTTGATGGCCTGATAGTAGATTTCTTTACAGCTGCAGCACTCATCCCGCAAAATCACGTCCAGCAGAATCTTTCTCTGACTGGTAATCCGGCACCCCGCCTTTTTAAGTTCCTGCAGAATATAACTTTTCTTGTCCTGGATCGACAAATAACCTCCCCCTTTCGATTTTAAAAAGATATATTTAGAAAATCATATTTCCCACTATATTGATGAGCATAGCCACAATATAGGCTGTCGCCATCTGGAAGCCCACGGCCCGGAGGGTCCATTTCCAGGAGCCGTACTCTCTCTTCATGGCTCCCACGGCTGCGAAGCAGGGCATGCACAGCAGGTTAAATGCCATGTAAGCGTAGGCGGATACCTGGTTAAAGACCTCTGTGATCGCCGGCAGCCCTTCCTCGCCGGCCATAACCGCCTCAACCGTCTCCTCGCTGACATTGCCGAACAGCTGGCCGAAGGTCGCCACAATATTCTCCTTGGCGATCCAGCCGGTAACCACGCCCACAGACGCTCTCCAGTCCGCGAATCCGAGAGGCGCGAAGATCCACTTGATTCCGTTTCCGACGGAGGCAAGAAGACTCTCCTCCATATCGCACATACCGCCGAAATTAAAGCTGGACAAGAACCAGATGAGAACCGTGGAGGCAAAGATCACAGTGCCTGCCTTTACCGCAAAGCCTTTCACCTTCTCCCAGGCATGGATCAGTACACTTTTCAGCGTGGGAATCCTGTACTGGGGCAGCTCCATGATAAAATTGGAAGTCTCGCTTTTAAAAGCGAATTTATTTAAAATCAGGGCCCCGAGAATCGCCACGATGATGCCCAGCATGTAGACGGAGAACACCACCATAGTCTGATTGCTGTCCGCAAACAAGGTTGCCGCAAACATGGCGTAGATGGGCAGCTTGGCTCCGCAGGACATAAAAGGAGTAATCATCATGGTAATCTTTCTGTCCTTGTCGCTCTCCAGAGTCCTGGAGGCCATGAGAGCCGGAACCGAACATCCGAATCCCATGAGCATGGGGATAAAGGAGCGGCCGCTGAGGCCGAAATGCCTGAAAATTCGGTCCATGACAAAAGCCACTCTGGCCATGTAGCCGCTGTCCTCCAGGAAGGACATGAGAAGGAACAGCACCAGAACCAGAGGCAGAAAGCCGAACACGGCGCCCACACCGTCCAGACAGCTTGTAACCAGGCCCACAGCCCATTCGGAGGCTCCCATGCCTTCCGCCACGCCGACGGCTCCGTCAGCCACAAAGGCCCACGCTTCCTCCACGATGCCGGCCAGCCACACGCCGGGACTTGGAAGCTCCGGGATAAACAGGAAATTCTCGCTGAAGGTACAGGCGAACAGCAGGTACATGACAGCGGCAAAAATGGGGAGAGCCAGAAGCCGGTTGGTGAGAATTTTATCCAGCTTGTCGGACTTGGTCTCCTGGTGGCCTTTTCCGCTTTTTTTCACACAGTCCTTTACCACCTTGGCGATAAACTGATAGCGGCTGTCGGCTATCTTTGCCTCCGCGTCTCCCCCTGCCGCCTTGTCGGCCGCCTTCACCAGCGTCTCCACCGCCGCCTGTTTGTCAGACGGAACCGTCTTCGCGATAATCTCGTCATTCTCCGCCAGCTTGATGGCTTTCCAACAATTTTCTTCAGATTCTGCATCCCCCAGAGCGTCGGCAATGGATGAGATAGCATCTGCTAACTGGCTGTCAAAAACCGTCAGCCTGTTGGGTTTTACCCCTTTCTTCGCCACCTCCACGGCAGCGTCCATCAGCTCTTTTAGACCTTTTCCTGTCCTGGCCGCAATGGGAACCACCGGCGCTCCCAGAATCTCCGAAAGTCTTCCGCAGTCGATCTTGTCGCCTCTTCCCTCCACTTCATCCATCATGTTCATGGCCACCACCATGGGAATCCGCGTCTCCATAATCTGCATGGTCAGATACAGGTTTCTCTCAATGCTGGTGCCGTCCACAATATTGATAACCGCATCCGGCTTCTCCTTCACTATGTAATCCCTGGCCACGATCTCCTCCGCGGAGTAGGGGGACAGGGAGTATGTGCCTGGAAGGTCCATGATGATAACTTCCCTGTCCTTCTTGTACACCCCGTCCTTTTTCTCCACGGTCACGCCGGGCCAGTTTCCCACGTGCTGCCGGGAACCTGTGATCTCATTGAACAACGTGGTTTTTCCACAGTTTGGATTGCCTGCCAAAGCAATTGTTATACTCATTTTTTATTCTCCTCTTGGTTAGTTTTTGCTAACTTCTTGCACAAAAAACAGCCCGGTTGTCGCCTTCCCGCTGTCACATTTCCACCTGTATCTGGGCTGCTTCGTCTTTTCTGAGGCTCAACTCGTATCCTCTCACGTTGACCTCGATCGGGTCTCCCAGCGGGGCCGCCTTGATCACCTTGATCTCCACTCCCGGCGTCACTCCCATATCCATGATTCTTCTCTTCATGGCGCCGGTGGTGCCGATGGAACTCACCTTCCCCTTCTGCCCGGGCTTCAAATCTCTCAATGTCATATCTGTACTCTCCCTTCTAAAATCTAAAGCTGTCCCGCCCTCAGGCAGCGGTCAGCCGTTCACCATAATCCTGTTGGCAAGGCCCCGGTTCAAGGCCACTTTCACGCCCTTCACCATGAGGATCATGCCGCTGGCGTTCTCACCTACCACGCGGACTTTCTCGCCCCTGATAAAACCGAGATCCTGAAGATGACGCTTCATCTCCTCCTGTCCTTTAAACTCCGTAATAGTTCTCGTCTCACCTTCCATAACCATCGCTAATGGCATGCTCACCCCATCCTTCCATCATTCATTATTTCGTTATCTCATTGATATCGATTATCATTTTCGTAGTTATCATACGCTAACATCCAAAAAAAGTCAAGACCTGATATTGAAAAAAATTCTCAATAACAGGTCTTGTCTCCCGATTATGTCTCCGTCTCAAGCTGATTTCTCTCAAAAATCTTTTTCAGCATCACCACGGACGCGGCGGCCAGAACCAACTCTGCCAGGGGCTGGGCGTAGGCCAGTCCATACAGAGGGAAGAGATAATTCAAGATAAACAGCGCCGGGATCTCCAAAATGATCTTTCTCATAATGGCAAATACAAATGCGTTTTTTCCCATTCCCAGCGCCTGGAACACCCCCACTGCCAGAAAATCCATGTAAATCAGAGGCTGGCCCAGGCAGAAGGCCCTCAGGAATTTTGTCCCGTAGCCTACGATCACATCATTGTCCATGAACAGGCGGACCAGTCCTCCCGCCCCGACAAAATATCCCACAGACACGGCAGTCATGGCCGGGAGCATCAGTTTGATGGCGAAAAGAATGGTGTCCTTCATGCGCCGGTGATTTCCGCTGGCGTAAGTGTAGCTGACCAGGGGCATGATTCCCTGGGAGAAGCCGAGAGCGATCTGAAAAGGCACCATATTGATCTTCTGGGCAATTCCCATGGACGCCACCGCATCCGCCCCGTATACCGAGGTAAAATTGTTGAGGATAGTGGTTCCCGTCACGTTGAGAAGATTCTGAATGGACGCCGGGACTCCCACAGCGCAGATTCCCAGGACAACAGCCCGCTCAAACCCGATCTTCCTGGGGTTGACGCAGACAAAGGTGGACTTCCGCTTTACATACATAAACACGAAGAAATACAGGCAGGCAAAGCAGTTGGACAGGAAGGTGGCAAGACCGGCTCCCGCCGCGCCCATGTTAAGGCCCCATGGCAGAATAAAAATAGGGTCCAGTATCATATTGAGAAAACAGCCGCTCATGGTTCCTATGCTGGCGTGGAGAGAGGACCCTTCCGAGCGCACAAGGTACGCCATGACCACGTTCAGGATAGAAGGAGCCGCGCCCCAGGTCACCGTCCACAGCATATAACTGTCTGTCGCCGCCCTGGTAGTCTCGTCAGCCCCCAGAAGCGTCAGCAGAGGCACTTTTAACACAGTGCACATAAGAGAAAATAAAAGACCGCACAGCAGGGAACAGTAAAAGCCAAAGGCCGAACTGCGCCTCACAGTCTCATAATCCTTGCGTCCCATAGCCCGGCTCATCATGCTGGAGGTTCCCACGCCGAAAAGGTTATTCACCGCGTTAAATGCCAGAAGCACCGGGTAGGCCAAAGTCACGGCCGCGTTCTGAACGGGATCGTTGAGCATTCCTACAAAATACGTATCTGCCAGATTGTAGATGACCATCACCAGAGAGCTGAGTATCGTCGGGACAGCCAGCTTGGCTATGGCCCGTGGGATGGGCAGCTTCTCAAACAGCAGTATTTTTTCGTTTTCTTCCAAATAAAACAGCTCCTTTCTTTCCTGTCCGATTTTGAGACAATATAACAATTCTATCACGGTTTGCCAAAAAAGACAACTGCCGGCAAAATTCCTTCATTTTATACTTTCCTTTTCCCCTAAACCGTGATACAATAACACAAACCTGCCGCCCTGCTGCCGGCTGCTCCACAGACAGCCGCGGACAATGCGGCGGCATACAACCGCAAATCGTAACATGATAGAGGCGCGGAATTCAAGAGTATCAGGACCAGAAAGGCCGGACCGCCGGTTCTGAGAAAGGGGATTTCGCCGAAGGGTCTTCTGCCGGTCCGGCAGCCGGCCCTGGGACGACGCAGAATATGCGGCGTACTGTCACGGATGTGGAGCGCTATCTGTATTGCCGGATTAATATAGTTTGTCCATGACAGACACCGCATACGCGCTCCCCGCCGTCTGCGGTGTTTTTGACTCTCCCGGCGGTATCCCCCGCGGGTTTGTGGAGGCTTCCTGATGGTTCCGCGGGTTTCCGGAGGCTTCCTGACGCTCCCTCCACGGGTTTCCGGAGGCTTCCTGACGGCTCCCTCCACGGGTTTCACGGCGGCTGCCCGGAGAGTCCATGCCCTGCTGCCTGCGGCGGGGCCGTCACCTTACCGGCAAATGAAAAAGCAAAACAAAGGAGAAAACTATGTATCCAGCAAAAAAGACAACATTGCTGACTCTGGGGGCGGTTCTCGCCCTTGTGACGGCGTGTTCCATGACTGTCCTGGCGTCAGAGGGGGAAGCAGAATACGTCCCTGCCATGTATTCCACCTTCTGGGCCCTGGTTCCCCCAATCGTGGCCATCGGCCTTGCCCTGATCACAAAAGAGGTCTACAGCTCCCTGTTTGTGGGAATCCTCATCGGAGGCCTTCTGTACTCCGGCTTCCAGTTTGAGTCCACCGTCACCCACATCTTTGAGGACGGAATCATCAGCGTTCTGTCCGACAGCTACAATGTGGGAATCCTGGTGTTTCTGGTAATCCTGGGAACCATGGTAAGCCTTATGAACAAGGCCGGCGGTTCTGCCGCCTTCGGACAGTTCGCCGCCGAGAAGATCCACAGCCGGACAGGCGCCCAGCTGGCCACCGTCCTTCTCGGGGTCCTGATCTTTATCGACGACTATTTTAACTGTCTCACCGTGGGAAGCGTTATGCGCCCCGTGACCGACAAGTTCAAAGTATCCAGGGCCAAGCTGGCGTATCTCATCGACGCGACAGCGGCCCCTGTGTGCATCATCGCCCCCATCTCCTCCTGGGCTGCCGCAGTCACCGGCTTTGTGGAGGGGGAAGACGGGTTTTCCATCTTCATCCGGGCGATTCCCTATAACTTTTACGCCATTCTCACCATCGTGATGATGGTGGGGATGGTTCTCATGAACATCGAGTTCGGCTCCATGAAAACCCACGAGCAGAACGCCGTAAAGGGCGACCTGTTCACCACTCCCGGCCGTCCCTACGGCAGCGCGAAGGAACTGCAGGCAGAGACAAAAGGCAAGGTCATGGACCTGCTGATCCCCATTGTGTCCCTGATCATCTGCTGCGTCATCGGAATGCTCTACACCGGCGGATTCTTCTCCGGGACTGATTTTGTCACCGCCTTCTCCGAGTCCGACGCTTCTCTGGGGCTGACCTTCGGCAGCTTTTTCGGCCTGATCATCACCATCGGCATGTATCAGCTCCGCCGTGTCCTGAGCTTCTCCGACTGCATGGCATGTATACCGGAAGGCTTCAAGGCCATGGTTCCGGCTATCCTGATACTGACCTTTGCCTGGACTCTGAAGGCCATGACCGACAGCCTGGGGGCAGACGTGTATGTAGCCGGGCTTGTGAACGCCGGCGCCAGGGGACTTTTAAATTTCCTCCCTGCCATTATTTTTGTGGTGGGATGCCTTCTGGCTTTCGCCACCGGGACTTCCTGGGGAACCTTTGGAATCCTGATTCCCATCGTTGTGGCCGTGTTTGAGAACATCAGCCCTCAGCTGATGATCATCTCCATCTCAGCCTGTATGGCCGGCGCCGTCTGCGGGGACCACTGCTCCCCCATCTCCGACACCACCATCATGGCCTCCGCCGGAGCTCAGTGCGAGCATGTGAACCACGTTATGACACAGCTCCCCTACGCCGTCACCGCCGCCGTCCTGTCCTTTGTCACCTACATCGTGGCAGGATTTGTCCAGACCGCCTGGGCCGCGCTGCCTGTGGGAATCCTGCTGACCCTGGCAGCCCTGTTTGTTTTAAAATCTATGGGAAATTCTCTGACACAAGAATAGCCGGCTGCTCTGCGGCCATCGCAGAATGCACAGATACCGTGTCACATATATCATAAGCGGAGCAATCCGCAGCACCGCACAGGACCGCCACGGCGCTTTGCCGCAGCGGTCCTGTTTTTTTGATTATTTTCCGCCTTTCCGGGTATACTACTGTCTGCGTTCTATTCATGAACTTTATAAAACAAACCGGCGCGCCCCATGACACCGGCGAAAGGAGAAATCGAACAATGAAGACGATCAGCCCACCTTTTTTGCTTTCCTGCGCATTTCTCGGAATATCCGTCTCCCTGTCAGGCTGCGCAGCTGCCTTAGGCGGGAGGGAAATCATCTATGTGGGGCACAACCAGGCATCTGACCACCCCACCAATCTTGCCCTTCTGGCCTTTGAAGAATACATTGAAGACAAGCTGGGAGACAAATACGATGTGGAAGTATATCCCAGCGAGCTTTTAGGCTCCCAGACCGACATGGTTCAGCTGACCCAGACGGGAGCTATCCACATCTGCGTGGCGAGCAATTCGATTCTTGAGACATTTTCGGAAAATTACACTCTTTTTAATATGCCCTATCTGTTTTCCTCCTCACAGGCATATCATGCCGCCATGGACGACCCGTCAGTCACCGGTCCAATTTTTGAGTCCACAAAAAGCGCCGGATTCCAGGCTGTCACCTGGCTCGACGCGGGAACCAGAAATTTTTATACCGTCTCTGTTCCCATCCACACTCCAAACGATTTGAAGGGACTGAAAATCCGGGTCCAGCAGTCCCCCACAAACGTGCAGATGATGAGGCTTCTGGGCGGCTCGGCAACCCCTATGAGTTTCGGCGAAGTGTACACCGCGCTCCAGTCCAAGGTCATCGACGGCGCGGAAAACAACGAGATGGCCCTGACCTCCAACGGCCACGGAGATGTGTGCAAATACTATTCATATGACATGCATCAGATGATTCCTGATATTCTTGTCGCCAACAACCGCTTTCTGGACAGTCTGTCCCGGGAAGAACAGAAAATCTTCCGGGAAGGCTTCCGGCTGGTAAACCAGGTGGAGCGCCGGGAATGGACAAAGGCCGTGGAGGACGCCAGAGACAAAGCCGAAACCGTGCAGAAGGTTCAATTTCTCTATCCGGATACCAGGCCGTTTCAGGAAATCTGCACCCCTATGCACCAGGATTTTCTCTCGGGCCACCCGGATATCCTTCCCGTCTACCAAAAAATCCAGGAATACAACGCCGAATATCCCCCGGCGCCAGAACAGGAGGACACCAAATGAACCAGTTTAAAAGATCGTTGACCAGAATCTTAAACATACTGGCAGGCATCAGCTTTCTCACCATGGTTGCGCTGACCTGCTGGCAGGTCTTTACCCGCTATGTCCTGAAAAATCCTTCCACCTGGTCGGAGGAGCTCGTCTCCTGCCTCTTTGCGTGGGCCAGCCTTTTAGGCGCCGTTCTGGTCACCAGGGAGAGAGGCCATATGAATATTCCCATCCTCATAGAAGCCTGCGGGGAAACCTGGCAGAAAATCCTGAACTGTCTGTGCGAGCTGGTAGGTTTTATTTTCTCGGCAGTGATTCTATTATACGGCGGAATCCGCATATCCTCCCTCGCCATGGGACAGATGACCTCCTCCCTGGGCGTGGCGGTGGGAGTCTTTTATGTGATTCTGCCTCTTGCCGGCATCTTAAATATGGTCTATTCCCTGCTGAACATAGGGGCCATACGGAACTCTGACACGGATTCGGCAGAAAGGAAGGTGGATTAGATGGCGATTCAATCTCTGACACTGATTCTGCTGGTGCTGGCGGTTCTCCTTGTAATCGGAGTCCCCATCGCGTATTCCATCGGAATCGCGGCCCTGGCAGCTATTCTCCAGACCGTTCCTTTGGATATCGCGGTAGTGACCGGCGCCCAGAGAATCTTCGTGGGAATGAGCAAATTCAGCCTGACCGCCATTCCCTTCTTTATCCTGGCCGGAAACCTGATGAACCAGGGCGGCATCGCCAAGCGTCTGGTGGACTTCGTCCTGGCTCTTCTGGGAAAACTCCCCGGCGCCCTGCTCGTGACCAACGCAGGCGCCAATGCCCTGTTCGGAGCCATCTCCGGCTCTGCCTCCGCCGCAGCCGCAGCCGTAGGCAGCATGGTAAAAGGCGGCGAGGAGGAACTGGGCTATGACCAGGCGCTGTGCGCCGCCGCCAACGGGGCCTCCGCGCCCTCCGGCCTTCTCATCCCGCCCTCCAACGCCCTGATCACCTACTCTCTGGCTTCCGGAGGCACCTCCGTGGCCGCCCTGTTCATGGCAGGATATATTCCGGGAATCCTGTGGACCATCTGCTGTATCATCGTGGGAATCATCCTGGCAGTCAAAAAAGGATACTCCGGCACAGCAGGGGCATTTGGCTGGAAAAATCTCCTTCTGGCCGCACGGAACGCCCTGCCGGCGCTGTCCCTCATCCTGGTGGTCATCGGAGGCATCGTAGGCGGCATCTTCACCGCCACCGAAGGAGCGGCCATCGCCGTAGTCTATGCCCTGATTCTGGGTATCCTGTACAAAAATATTACGCTCCGGTCATTCTGGCGCATCCTGATAGACAGCGCCAGGATGAGCGGCATGGTAGTCTTCCTCATCGGCGTGTCCAACATCCTTGGGTGGGTGATGGCCTTCGCCCAGATTCCCCAGGCTGTGTCCGCGGCTCTTCTGGGGCTGACCGGCAACCGGTTCCTGATCCTGCTGATCATGAATCTGATTCTGCTCATCGCCGGCACTTTTATGGACGTGACCCCCGCCATCCTCATCTTTACCCCCCTGTTCCTCCCCGTGGTAAAGACCTTCGGCATGGACCCTGTGCATTTCGGCCTGATTCTCGTGTACAACCTGTGCATCGGAAACATCACGCCCCCTGTGGGAAATACCCTGTTCGTGGCAATCAAAGTAGGCCAAACCTCTCTCCAGAAGACCCTGCCCTATATGCTCTGCTACTACGCAGCCATACTTGCCGGCCTGATGATCGTCACCTATATTCCTCTGGTCAGCACAGGGCTTCCCTCTCTCATGGGGCTCATCTGAATTCATTGCCTGGCTGACTCAGCCTGACCGCTGTTTCCGGCCCTGACACACTCAGACTGACGCCGCGCCTACACCCTCAGCTGCCCCCTCTCCTCTTGAGTAAAAAGCTTTGACGCCCCAAACTCCGCAAATCCCCCGCAGCCAGACATCTGGGCCGCCTTCACCAGAAACAGCCTGTCTTTCAGCGCCGAAAAATCATACAGCCTGGAAAAGAACTCCAGCACTGCCTGGTTCTCTTGAAGTGAGTTCTGCCCTCCCCCAGGAAGAAGAACCTTGAGAAGCCGGGACAGCACGGCCATATTGTACCTGTCATACTTCAGACAGGTAACCGCGTAGGTCATACATTTCTCACTCTGTCCCGCCTCAAAACAGCACCTGGCCAGAAGGTCATAAACCTCCAGAAGATTTGCAGCCATGTGCAGGGCCTTGTTGCTGCATCCATAAGTATTCAGCTTTTCAACAGCAGTCTCCAGATGGGCAGCCGCTCTGTCCGCCTGCTCCATAGAGGCGTAATAGCGGCCCATAACATAATCGAAATCCGCCTCCTGAGGCAGCAGCCCCGCCGCCTTCCTGTAGACTTCCCCGGCCTTATCCCGGAGAGCCTCTTCCTTGGTGAGAACCATAAGAAGGTTGGTAAATGTGGCCGCGCTCCGCTGGTCTTCCTCCCGCAGCGTCCGGGGCATGTGCTCTACCGCGCTGCCATACCACCGTGCCGCCTCCTCCCAGTCTCCGTCATTAAAGCACTCATCTCCCATATACCCCAGCATCTCATGATCCTCCGGATTATTGTTCAGCTCTTCCAGAATCAGCTTCCGGTTCCTTCCACTCCGCTTCTTCTCCGCCAGAGCCTGCCCCTGATATCCTGTGTGGAAGATAGACAGCTGCTCCACAGCGTCTCCCAGGCGAAGCTCCCGCCCCTCCACAGATTCCAGCTGCTCATGAATCCGCCTCCGGTAGCGGATATCCGGAAGGTTGCGGAAGATCCGCACCTGGGTGCCTGAAGAAAATATCTTTCCCTCCTCATCAAGCTGCTGCCAGCCGGTAGACAGCCCGTCCAATCCTCTTGCGTTCATCTCCTTTATAAACTCCGGAAGTTTCTCTGCGTCCTCCGGCATCATATACTCATCTGCGTCCAACAGCGCGATCCAGTCTCCACCGCACTGTTCAATAGCATAATTCTTGGCGGCAGAGAAATCATCAATCCAGGGAAACGTCACCACCCTGGCCCCCAGCCCCCGGGCGATCTCCACCGTCCTGTCCGTCGATCCCGTGTCCACCACGATCTGCTCCCACATCACCGTTTTCCCCCAGGATAACGCCCTCTCTATGTTCTTTTCTTCATTTTTTACGATCATGCACTGGGAAATTCTTTCTCCCCGTTTTGATGCGCCCGCTTTCGGCATTGGCTGTCTCCTTTCACTTACTTTTCTTTCTAGGCGTTTGCGAAACGCCAGACACCGCATAAATACGGGATATTTTTTGTTACAAAACGAAACAACTCCTCACTGGTTT
>CAJTOT010000051.1 GCA_910577935.1 uncultured Hungatella sp.
CTGGTCTATCCGGCTGAATGACTCTCCTCACTTAAACATCGCCGGTTTTAAGCCTGCTCCTTCGGCAGGCTTAGAACCGGTATCTCATATACCTTTTCAGGCTGTCAGGTAATGACTTCCAGACGGCGTCGCCGCGCTTCCTGACCGGACTGCTTTCGCAGGAAACGCGGCGACCATGGACCGCCTGCAGCGCGCGGGGCTCCGGTTTCCGAATATTCCTCAGTGGGAACTGATAAAAATGGTGTCCCTCACGCCTCCCCAATTTACCTGACCACTACACCTCAAAAATCAAATCCCCATAGCTGGGGAACGGCCACAGCTCTTTGTCCACGATCATCTCCAGCTTATCCGCCGGTGTTCTGAGGGCTGTCATAGCCGGAACCACCTGGTCGTGATATGCATGGGCGCGGGCGCAGGCATTCTCTACGGCGGCACTCCCGGCAGTCACGTCTTCCAGCGCGGCAAGAGCCACCTTCATATCGGAGAGAAGGGCCGATGTCTCAATCAGCAGTTCACTCTGCACGCTCACATCCGCCTCGGGGCAGGCTGTCTTTACAGCGCCGAGAGATCCGGCCAGCTGGGTGGTATATTTGATGACCGCTGGGATAATCTGCTTGCCGGCCATATCGATCATGGTCCTGGCCTCGATGTTGATGGCCTTGGCGTAGGCCTCGTACTCCACCTCGGCCCGTGACTCCAGCTCCGCCTTGGTGAACACTCCGAAAGTCTCGTACAGCTTCACCGCCTTCTCGGTGGTCAGCGCCGGGATGGCGTCTACCATGGAGCGGATATTGGGAAGTCCTCTCTTCCGGGCCTCCTCCACCCATGCGTCAGAGTAGCCGTTGCCGTTGAAAACGATCCTCTTGTGGTCGGACAGCAGCCTTTTGATCATATCGTGGACGGCGCTTGGGAAATCTTCCGCCTTCTCCAGCTCGTCGGCAGCCTCCTTGAACGTCTCCGCCACGATGGTGTTCAGCACCACGTTGGGCGGGGCGATGGAATCCGAGGAACCTACCATGCGGAATTCGAATTTATTTCCTGTAAATGCGAAGGGAGAGGTTCTGTTTCTGTCCGTGGCGTCCTTATCCAGGTCCGGGAGGGTGGCGATTCCTGTCAGCAGCTTCCCGCCTTTCTTTGAGTGGGTGGCCTCCCCCGTGTTGCACAGCTGATCGATCACGTCCTCCAGCTGCTCTCCCAGGAAGATGGATATGATGGCCGGCGGCGCCTCGTTGGCCCCCAGGCGGTGGTCATTTCCCACGTCGGAAGCTGACTCCCTAAGAAGGTCTGCGTGGGTGTCGATGGCCTTCATCACACAGCCCAGCACCAGGAGGAACTGGATATTCTCGTGGGGAGTCTCGCCGGGATTCATCAGGTTGATTCCGTCGTCGGAGATCAGAGACCAGTTGTTGTGCTTTCCGGAGCCGTTAACCCCGGCAAATGGCTTCTCGTGGAGCAGACAGGTCATGCCGTGGCGCCCGGCCACTTTTTTCAAAGTCTCCATCACCATCTGGTTGTGGTCCACCGCCAGGTTCACCTGGTCGTAGATAGGCGCCAGCTCATGCTGCGCCGGAGCCACCTCGTTGTGCTGTGTCTTGGCAGTAACGCCAAGCTTCCACAGTTCCTGGTTCACTTCCTTCATGTAGGCGCCGATTCTCTCACGGATAGCTCCGAAATAGTGGTCTTCCAGCTCCTGCCCCTTGGGCGGCATGGCCCCGAACAAGGTTCTTCCTGCATAGATGAGATCTTTTCTCTGAAGGTACTTTTCACGGTCAACCAGAAAATACTCCTGCTCCGGGCCTACGGAAGGAACCACTCTCCTGGCCGTCGTGTTGCCGAACAGCCGCAGGATGCGCAGCGCCTGCGTGTCGATGGCCTGCATGGACCGCAGCAGCGGCGTCTTCTGGTCCAGGGCCTCGCCTGTGTAGGAGCAGAATGCCGTTGGGATGCACAGCGTGACTCCCAGCGCATCTTCTCTCAGAAATGCCGGGGAAGTGCAGTCCCACATCGTATACCCCCTGGCCTCGAAGGTAGCCCTCAGACCCCCTGACGGAAATGAGGAGGCATCCGGTTCGCCTTTGATCAACTCCTTGCCGGAAAATTCCATGATCACCTTTCCCTCCGCGTCAGGAGCGGAGATAAAGGAGTCATGCTTCTCCGCAGTGACGCCGGTAAGAGGCTGGAACCAGTGAGTATAGTGAGTGGCCCCTCGCTTGATGGCCCAGTCCTTCATGGCATGGGCAACTACATCGGCGATGGAAGGGTCCAGTTCCGCCCCATCCTCCATGGTCTTTTTCAGCTTTTTAAACACGCCTTTGGGCAGGTACTCTCTCATGACAGTCTCATTGAACACATTCTTGCCGAAAATCTCGGCTACATTCATAACCTCACTCATAATACTCCCATCCTCTCTCTGCCGCTTTCCGTATTATACTTAAAAAAATAAAGTCAGCAGACACTTTAACCAAAAATGGCGTCCTCCTCAGAACCAGGAGAACGCCGTTGTTCTTTACTTAGATAAGATAAACCATTTCAAGTAAAAAATCAAGTAGTTTTTAATATTTTTTCTTTTTTAAGCCTTTCCCACAGAACCGAACAGTTCCATCTTCTCTTTCACTGTAGCCTTGATAGCCTCCGCGCCCGGCGCAAGAAGCTTTCTCGGGTCAAATCCCTTGCCCTGGAGATCCTTGCCTGCCTCGATGTACTTGCGGGTAGCCTCAGCGAAGGACAGCTGGCACTCTGTGTTAACATTGATCTTGGCCACGCCAAGGCTGATAGCCTTCTTGATCATGTCAGCCGGGATTCCCGTGCCGCCGTGAAGCACCAGAGGCATATCTCCCACCTTCTCCTTGACTGCCGCCAGGGTCTCAAAGCTCAGTCCCTGCCAGTTCTCCGGATATTTGCCGTGGATGTTGCCGATGCCTGCCGCCAGGAAATCAATGCCCAGATCAGCGATAGCCTTGCACTCGTTGGGGTCTGCGCACTCGCCCATGCCCACAACGCCGTCTTCCTCGCCGCCGATGGAGCCGACCTCCGCCTCAATGGACAGGCCCTTCTCCTTACATATCTTTACCAGCTCTGTGGTCTTTGCCACGTTCTCCTCGATGGGATAATGGGAGCCGTCAAACATAACAGAAGAAAATCCCGCTTCGATGCACTTTAAGCATCCTTCATAGCTGCCGTGATCTAAGTGAAGCGCTACGGGAACCGTAATCTTTAACTCCTCAAGCATTCCGTTAACCATGCCTACCACTGTCTTGTAGCCGGTCATATACTTGCCTGCGCCCTCGGATACCCCCAGAATCACGGGAGACTTAAGCTCTTCTGCCGTCAGCAGGATGGACTTTGTCCACTCCAGATTATTGATGTTGAACTGACCTACCGCATACTTGCCGTCTCTTGCTTTTTCAAGCATTTCTCTTGCTGATACTAACATGTCAAAACCCCTCCATCTCTTATAATGTGATTCTATTTGCAGATTATCACCTGCATTGTTTTAAGTATACAACATTCCCGGTGATTTGAAAAGGTAAAAAACGCTTCTTTTCATGGTCAATATTAGATGACATTCAGTCCCAGGATATCCCTCACCGTCTCCTTCATGCCTTCCGCGTCACACTCCCTGTCATGGCGGACAGGCGCCGTACGGACCTCCTCCACAGCCCCGGGAATCTTCATGGCGGAAACCTGGTTTAAGAGGTCGATGACGGCAAATTCATCCTCCGGAAGACGGCTGTCTCCCACGGCCTCCATCACGCTTCTGGCGAACTTGTAGGGACTGGCCGTGGAAGCGATGACTGTCTTTGTCTCGTCGCCGGTGTCTTTTTTGTACTTTTGGTACACCGCCGAAGCCACACCGGTGTGAGTATCCATCACATAGCCCGTATCCTTGTACACCTGCCTGATAGCCGCTTTGTCCTCCTCTTGAGTGGCAAATCCGCCCAGGAAATCCGCCATCCTCTCTTTCATCTCTTCGGTGACCGTGTACTCTCCCCGCTCTGCCAGGTCCGCCATCAGCCCTGCGGTTCTCTCCGGGTCGCACCCGGTACTGAGATAGATCAGGCGCTCCAGGTTGCTGGAGATCAGGATATCCATGGAGGGAGAGATAGTTAAAAGGAAGTCCCGCTTCCTGTCATAAACTCCCGTGCGGAAGAAGTCGTACAGCACCTTGTTGTCGTTGGAAGCGCAGATCAGCCTGCCTATGGGCACTCCCATCTCCTTGGCAAAATAAGCCGCCAGGATATTGCCGAAGTTTCCTGTGGGAACCGTCACGTTGATCTTCTCTCCGTCAGCGATCTCCCCGCTGTGCAGAAGCTGACCGTAGGCATACACATAGTATACGATCTGGGGAACCAGTCTTCCTATATTAATGGAATTGGCAGAAGAAAATACAAATCCCTTCTCCTCCATCTCCCGGGCCAACTCTTTATCTGCGAAAATCCGTTTCACGCCTGTCTGGGCATCGTCAAAATTCCCGTGAATGGCCACCACCCCAGTGTTGTCCCCTTTTTGAGTCACCATCTGCAGCTCCTGAATTCTGCTGACCCCGTTTTTCGGGTAGAAGACGATAATCCTGGTGCCCTTCACATCCGCGAACCCGGCCATAGCCGCCTTTCCCGTGTCCCCCGATGTTGCCGTCAGAATCACGATCTCCTTGTCCAAGTGATTCTTCCTGGCCGCGGTGGTCATGAGATAAGGCAGGATAGACAGGGCCATATCCTTAAACGCGATGGTGCTGCCGTGAAACAGCTCCAGATAGAAAGCTCCGTCCGCCTTTGCCAGAGGCGCGATAGCCTCTGTGTCAAACTTGCCGTCATAGGCGCCGTCAATACACGCCTTCAGTTCCTCTCGGGTAAAATCCGTGAGAAACAGCTTCATCACCTCATATGCCGTCTCCTGGTAAGTTTTTCCCGCAAGCTCTTTCATGGAAATATCCAGCTTCGGTATCCGGTTGGGCATAAACAGCCCCCCGTCGCAGGCAAGGCCTTTTAAAATGGCCTGGGACGATGTGACGCCGCTCTCCCCGCCCCTGGTACTCTGGTAAACTATATTCATCATAAATAATCCTCTCATTCCTTGCAGTATTATGTCCTGACAGCATTCTGGCGCTATTTTAGCATAGTTTTCACTGCAGCGCAATACAGAGTCAGACACCCTGGCTCATGACTAATCGGCAGAGTGATCAGTCACGGTATGAACAATAACCCTCCAAGTCACTGTTCACATGGGTTCTCAGCAAGTGGGCGGACCTGCCGGAACAGTAACCCGTCCAGCCAAACACCAAAGTCAGCAGAGACAGATACTCCTCGTAAAACGGATATTCATTAAAGTCCGCAAAAAATTTCACCATGCTCTCATAATACCACGCATGAAGTCTTTTATCCTTAGCCCGGAATTTCTTCCATATCTCATCCTTCACCACCAGATAATCCTTGGCTGTGCTTCTCAGATTGCTCAGTTTATCCCCAAAGGCTAAAAGCCTGTCCTCCCTTCCCGCCGTCTCCAGCCGGTCAATGGTATCCTGTTTTCTCTCAATCCAGGTCTTTGACTTGTCCTCACTCTCTGTCCTGACCAGTTGGGCAACGCGGGTTCCGAATTCCTGTTCCAACGTCTCATAAGTCACTCCTGCGTCTTCAATCACGTCGTGAAGATAGGCAGCAGCGATCAGATTCTCATCGTCTGTCATCAGCGAGACGATCATCGCCACCTCCATGGGGTGGGAAATATAGGGAATCTGGCTTCCCTTCCTCATAACCCCCTCATGGGCTCTGGCGGCAAATTCTGCGGCTTTCCTAATCATAGGACTCCTCTCTGTATTCTGTTTTCGGTTAAAAAGACTATTTCATCATAACACAAATTTATAGAATTTAGAAGATAAACTTGTAAGAAAGACCATTTTCTGATATGCTATTAGTTGTTTGAAAAAGGAGGTTTAATTCTATATGAGCGCACGTACATACCGCGGCTCCCGCCCTTATAAATACAAGCGTCCTGTGGACTCTGACCTGATTGAGCTGCTTCTCTTCTTTATACTGCCGTTCATCGTGGTCAACAGCATCATTTTCTTTCTCGCCACCACCAAGCCAAAATATGAGCTTGTGGTAAAGGGCACCAACGACTACCGGACCACAGAAATTACATTTACCATCAAGTCCTTTATGCCCCTTAAAGAAGTGACTGTGAAGATGGATTCCGAGCCTGTGAATCTCACCAAAGTGGGCAACAAGACATACAGCGCCACCATCGACCACAACGGCTCCCTGGAAATCTATATGAAAAATTTTAACAACATGGCTCTCCTGGACTATGAGTATATTGATATTCTCGACAACGAGGCGCCTATTATCGAGGATTATTCCTTTGAAGACGGCATCCTCGCTTTCACCATCACCGACACTCAGTCCGGTGTTGACTTCAGCTCCATCATAGCCCACACACCCTCCGGGGAAGACTGCCTGCCTCTCAGCGTGGACACAGAGACCGGACGCATATCTTTTCAGATGGACCCTTCCCAGAGATTTACAGTGTCCGCCAAGGATATGTCCGGCAATGAGTTCCTGACCACTTTCTCCCTCAACGATCATCCGGAAGACGGAGAGGCCGAGGGCGGGATAGAAAGCGGGGGCGACGGCGGAGAGGGCAGCTCTGACGGAGCCGGCAGCGGAGAGAACGGCGCAGAAAGCCCGGCAAGCGTGTAACAGACATTTCCGCAAAAGCAGGAAACCTAATCATGATTAGATTTTCTGCTTTTCTTTTTTAAAAAGAACTTGTGATGTCCAGTTATAGATGCTATAATAAATGCAAAGCAATGATTTCTGCGGCCGGCGCCCTTTAGGGTCAGGAGGCCGGTTCTGCAGCCTGTGCTGTGTCTGTAAAGATTCTGTTCTTTCTAACCTGAAATCCTGCTTTTAAAAATCCCATATGAAAATAAAAATATAAAAGCAGGAGGAGAGAAAGCTCCACGAGACCGTGGAACTGGCAGTAAGGCTTCAGGACAGAGACCGGCAGATATTTGTACTGGCGGGGAACTTCCTCCGGCAAAGATAGCTGAATACTCTGGATTAGACCTTAAGACGGTGACGGAGCTTTCGCAGAATGTGTCTTGAATGCCAGAAAAGGAAAGGAGGGAGGGGACGGAACAGACACCGCCGCCACTCCCTTTACAAGGAATTACAATCCCAGCAGCAGATAATTCACCGTATCAAGCAGCAATTTCTTCGTAAAGAACCCTCCCCTTACGAGAAAACTGATATTTTTTATGTTGTTCACCAGCTGGTAATATTCTTCCTCTGATATGTTTGTTACGATATCAGCCGCTTCTTCAAAAGAATCTACAATAAATCCCAGCCCCTGCTCTGACACTGTCTGCTCATGGACCAGCCCTTTCTGCATAATTACAGGAATCCCGGCCGCCAGGTATGTAGATAGTTTGTGAGGTTGATTATATTTATAGTATTCTGACCGGTCTGTTTGTTCCCATACCAGACCAAATCCTCCCTCCGTATATGCTGTCAGCAACTCTACAGTATTTTTCCACCCGCTTGGCAGAATATTCTTTCCGTTTTTGCCTATTTCAAACTCTTTATTTGTGAACCAGCAAAGCGGGACATCCTGGTTCCAGAATGTTATAGACTTAAATCGATTTGGCGATCCTGAGAAAAACACCTGTCTCCGAAACTCCGGCGTCTTCACCTCACCGGTAAAAGGCAGATCCCACATAGACTGAACTAAGGTCTTTTTCACCGTCAGCCCCTTCTCCTGAAGAAATGCCAGCATACGCTCAGAAGGGACGATCACAAGGTCCGCCATATTGTAGATCTGGATAAACTCAAGAAGATTTTTCTCAGGCGCGCCCTCAAACATCATGGTAATCACGTCATGGATGAAGATGGCGAGACGGATATTTTTTCGTGTACGGATATTATTTACCAGGGCCCTGTCGTAAGAGGCAGCGTTCCAGGTAGGGGACTGGAAGATGACGATATCTCCTTCTTCCACAGCAGAGGTGATACCATCCAGCCGTTTTCTCAGTTCCTCTTTCGAATCACATTCCACCGGATATTGATAAAGCCCCATCTCCGTAAACCCCAGCTCCCTGGCAATTTTCGTCACATTTCTCTGGGCAAGGGCATGTGTACCCCATGCGCCGTATAAATTCGTGATATGTATTTTCATATCCTGCTTCTCCTTACTCCATTGTGCGGTACAGTTCCGTTTTAACCCAGCATCAGATAGTTGACAGCGTCAACCAGCAGCTTCTTTGTGAAGAATCCGCCCTTTATAAGATTGCTGATGTTCCCCGTGTTCTCCGCCAGACGGCGGTACTCCGCCTCTGTAACCGCTGTCACCTTGCTGGCTGCCTCATCAAGGGAATCCACCACATACCCCAGCTCATAGTCCTCCACCGTCTGGGCATGGGGCAGCCCTCTCTGTATGATCACCGGAATCCCCGCCGCCAGATATCCTGACAGCTTGTGAGGCTGGCTGCTCTTGTAATAATCCGGCTGCTGTCCCCCGCTCCAGACCAGCCCAAAACCGCCTCTGGTGTACTCAATCAGCAGATCGGTGGTATTTTTCCACCCCTCAAACCGGACATTTCGCCCGTTCCTCTCAAACTTTCCGTCTGCGAACACCCACAGAGGAAGGTCATAGTCCCAGCCTGACACAAAGCCGAACTTTTCCGGCGATCCGGAGAACAGAATCCTCCTGCTAAACTCCGGAGTCCTCAGTTCCTCCCCGAAGGGCAGATCCCACATGGGCTGGATAAGAGTCTTCTTTACCGTCATCTCTCTTTTCCGCAGAAAGTTGAGCATGTCCTCCGTGGGAACGATGATGAGATCCGCCATATTGTAGTTCTCTATGGTTTCTCTGTAATCCGACTCTGTGCCCCCTGTCATCATGGACGTGACATCATGGATAAAAATACACAGGCGGATGTTCCTGTGGCGGCGTATCTCTTTCACCAGTTCCCTGTCAAAGGCATCCCCGTTCCAGGATGGGGACTGGAAGACGACGATGTCATTGTCTTTTATCGTGGAGGTAATTTCCCGCGCCTGTCTCCTCAACCCGTCTTCGTCGCCCTCCGCCGCCTTACGGCGGTGAATCGTCATCTCCGTGAATCCAAGTTCTCTGGCTGTCTTTACCACATTAGACTGGGTGATGGCGCTCCTCTCTCTTGGGTTCACTCCCCAGAGTCCGGTAATATACATGGTTACAGGAGGGTTCTCCTTCACCACTCTCCTCTTCTTCTCCTCAAACTGCAGATAACCGTCCCCGGTCTCTGCCATGGCTGCCTTCCTCTGTCCTTCCAGCCATTCTTCCAGCTTCTCCCCATCCTCCATGGCCGTCCGCATATCCCCGATCATCCGGCCTGCCTCGTCCAGTCCGTACAGACGCCCGGCCGCCGTGTAATCCCCGCCGTGCATGATTTCCCTGAAAGCGAAAATCAGGTGGTTATGGAGAAATGCCCTACGGACAGCGGACACGATCTCATTTCCTCTGTTGATGTCCAGATAGTAGTCGCAGCTGTCAAAAAGGTCCTCCAGCATACTCATCTTCACTCCCGGATAGAGCCTGACATTCTCATAACGGTCCATAGCCGTCAGTTTGGAGGACATCTCCGTCAGAGCGGCGATGTGAAAGCGCATCTGCGGAACCGCCTCCACGATCTCCTGAAGGTGCTCAATCTGGTCCGAATTCGTGCAGATCAGGGCCTCCGGCCTGTGAAGGTTCTCTTTCTCAAAAGAATAGATAAAACCAAGAGGCTTCACCGTCTCCGGCGATGCCCCCAGCCTCACAAGCTCCTCATAAGCCTGCCTCTTCTGGACCATGATCTTGGCGGTGCGGCTGGCCTGCCCGTTCAAGATGATCTGCATATTTCCGGGGATATCCCCCTTTACAGGCTCCTGCCAGAACAAAATGTCCCTCTTGTAGGGGGCGTGCAGCCGCTGGGACACAAAAAACGGCGTGGACAGGGAGTTATAGAACAGCCGGTTCTTGTCAAAGCCCGCCGCCCTTAAGACAAAAAGGACAAAGTCTGTCTTATTGGGAAAAAACCTCACCTGGTCCCCGTCATTCAGGATAATATCCCCAGTGATATAATTCTCCACGATAATCTCCCGGCCTGCCGCTGAAAACCAGGACTTGTTAACCCGCTTTCCTTTCTCGTTGAACGTGGTCCTGGCGTACAGGGCGCCATAGCGGTTGTAGTGGTCACTGGAGCGCACGATTCCCCGCTCGTCGTACCAGTCGACTGTCTTCACCAGACGCCTGTGGAGGGGCTCCGCATAAAAGATCCGCCCTCTCTCCCTGTACAGATCATGAATCTTCCCCATGAAATTGGTCCCGCTGATCTCCCAGCGGTCCGGCACCTGGATCTCGTTAAAGTATCGGGGCCTTCCCGGCACTCCTTTCTCCCCTTTGAAACTGCCCAGAAAAAATCCGTACACGGATATCACATCATCTCCGAGAAAGCCTTCGTCCTCAATGACCGCCGCCGGGCAGCAAAAGCCCGCTTTCCGGAACGATTCCATAAGATCCCTGCTGTCCGGGGAATCATGGTCCAAGAGCAGCACTATATCATCTGATCTAATAAGTTCATCCATCTTTTTTCAACCTCCTGGGTGAGATAGGCCCGAGCCTTTTTATAAGAATGCCTGTGGAACGCCTCTATGTCCGCCTCTGTAAACAACCGCAAAATATACTCTGCCAGTTTCCCGATCCGCTCCTTCTTTTCCATCTTATCATTTACCGAAATCAGATACCCGTTTTCCCCGTTGTCGATAAAGGTCGGATTTCCGTACCGCACATCAAATCCGATAATGGGAAGACCGGAGCCCACAGCCTCCATAAGCGTCAGCCCGAACCCCTCGCTGGTGGATGCCGCCACATATGCCTCATAGTTTTTATACACCTCGTCCATCTTCCACTGGCCCATGAGACGTACATAATCCCCGCATTTTTTCTCCTCTATAAGCTCCCCAAGGCGGGCCTCCTCGCCCCCTTTTCCGTAGATGTCCAGGGTGATATCTCCCACTGTCTCCCTCGCCTGAACCACTGCCTCGATCAGCCAGTCAATATGCTTCTCATCCGCGAGCCGGGAGGCGGTTATCAGGGAGTGCTTCACCCTGCCTTTTTCCGGATATCTCAGCTTGTCCAGGCTCCCCACCGGTATAGTGGCCACTCTGGGACTGGCTCCCATGTACTTTTCAAACTGCTCCTTCAGAAGCCGGTTCTGGGCATCCGTGGATGTGATATAGGCATCTACGTGCCTGTACTGGGCAAATGCGTACTCGTAATAATTGTTCCACAGGATATGATCCTCGTCCGTTCCCCCCTCGCTGAAATGGTCCGCGTGTATGGCTATGACGATCTTGGCGGGGGCAGCATTCTGCATGATCGTCTGGCCTATGCCGGTGCTTCTGTCGATGATGACCACATCCTCTTTTGTAAGGTTCAGGCGGGACACCAGATCCCCTACCAGTTCCTCCTTGGAACAGATAAAACGGTTCGGAAACTGGTACATCACCACATCGTTATCCGTGATCTCCTCGTAAGCCGCAGATCCGTCCTGGTTAAAAAAGCGGCGCTGGTACAGATGGGCCCGATTGTCCAGAGGCGCGTAATATTCCGAATAAATCCTGCAGTAAGTAAAGTAATCCTTCCGGATTAAGTTTTTCCCTGACACCATCTCCACCCGGTGTACCTTATCTC
Source organism: uncultured Hungatella sp. (assembly GCA_910577935.1). GTDB lineage: Bacteria > Bacillota > Clostridia > Lachnospirales > Lachnospiraceae > UBA3402. The sequence goes on from CAJTOT010000051.1 coordinate 11,710, forward strand.
CTGTCTCATCGGTGAGATAGGCCATATAATACATATCTGTGCCCTCAAATACATACTTTGCCTTCTTTCCGTCTCTGGAAAATGAATAATTCTCACTTCCAAATGTGGATTCCAGCTGTTTTAACGTGTAAGTCACCGGAGATATCTTACAATCTGTAAAAAACGTGTACAGCCAGATAATCTCCCTGTCCAGAAAACCTATATTCTCTGTCATGTGCTGAATATTGTCTGCCGGAAACATATCTGTAAAAACAAACCGGGCCTCCCTGCCGATCTTTCTCAGCACGCCGGCCCGGTATGCCTGGGCGTACTCCACGCCGCTGCTGGCCCACCCGATGCCCAGATTAAAATTGTAGATCATAGCTCCCCCTTTTATGGCGGAAGAATGTGAAGCTGCTTTTTCCCGTCCATGTATATGCTGCTGAGGAGAATATTTCTCATAATATTCTCCAGAATCGTAACCTTCATCTTGCCAAATGACTCCAAAGCTTCTTTCTGAAACTCAAATATAAGGTTCCTCTGCGCCATAGCCCGCCCGGAAACGGCCGCCTGGAGCTGCTGAAGATAGTCCACCTGCTCCACCCAGGCGTTGTCGATGACACCGAGGACGGACACCCGCATAAAGCGGTTCATCTGCGACCGGGTTCCGGTCTTTTTCTTCTGCTCTTCTACCCTGGTTCTCACCAGTTCCAGCAGATACTCCTCCACAGCCGCCGAATCCTCCAGCGGCAGGCTTCCCGTCCTTCCGTCCAGGCGGTAAGATATATTGTCCAGAATATACCGATGGAGGGCAAGGGCAGTCACGGGTCCGTGAGTCTTGACAAACCGGCGGACGTTTCCCCTCGCGATCTCCAGAAATCTCTCCTCGTCCATGCCCGCGCCGTCGATGAGAGCGTTCCTGGTGGCATACATCAGATCCCTCTGCCGCTGCAGCACCTGTTCATAGCCCACCGACCGCTTTCTGGAGAGAACAGCCGTCTCTTCCCCCAGGGCCTGGGCCCGGTTTATAATCTTTTTCAGTTTACGCCTGCTGATCCGCCGTCTGCCCTCCGAATATTTTTCCAGGCGGGAGGGACCGTTTTCTTCCACCACGCCGTCCTCCAGGGATACGAAAAACCGGCTGCTCCCCGGATCTCCCTGCCTTCCTGCCCGGCCTCTGGCCTGGCGTTCCTGGCGGGTGTTGCCCATGCGGCCAATGCCGACGACCGCCAGTCCCCCCAGCTCCTTCACGCCTTCTCCCAGCCTGATGTCTGTCCCGCGGCCCGCCATAGATGTGGCTACAGTCACCGCGTTCTTCTGTCCCGCCTCCTTGATGATCTCCGCCTCCCAGAAAGCATTGTTGGCATTAAGCACGCTGTGGGGAATCTTCTCCCTGACCAGATAGCCTGACGCCAATTCCGTCTCCGGAATAGTGGTCACCACTATAAGCACCGGCTGACCTGTTCTGTGGATGGCGATGGCCTCCTCCATGGCGGCGGCGAACTGCTCTTCCCGGTTTTTGTAATACCTGTCCTTTTTGTCTTCCCTCTGCACCGGACGGTTAGGGGGAATCACCACCACCTCCCGGCGGTAGATATCCCGCAGTTCTGCCCTGGCATCGGAGATGGTGCCGCTCATGCCCGCCATCTTGGGAAACATCCCAAACAGGCTCTGGAAAGTGATGGAAGCCATAGAGCGGCTGTCCTGGGATACCTCCAGTTTTTCCTTGGCCTCCAGAGCCTGGTGCTGGCCGCCTCTCAGCTTGACTCCTGCCATCAGCCGGCCCGACCCTCCATCCAGAAGCTGCAGCCTGCCGTCCGCCGAGATCATATAGGACTTCTTCACCTCAAACAAGGTGTGGGCCCTGAGAGCCAGCGTCACATGGCGGTTTATCTCAAAGTATTCCGGCTTATAAAAATTGTCGATCTGAAAAAATTGTTCCGCGTAGCGTATACCCTCCTCCGTAAGCCAGACGCCGCCGTCTTCCTTCTCATAATCCCTGTCCTCCTGAAGAGTGGTGACGAAAAAGTCCGCCAGCTCAAACAGGTTGGACTGCACTCTGGGAGAGCCTGAAATCACAAGGGGAGTCTGGGCGCTGTCTAAGAGAACCGTGTCAGCCTCGTCGATGATCACATAGTAAAACTCTCTCAAAAACCGGTCCTCAGCCGTGGTCACAAGGTTATTGATCAGATAGTCAAAACCCAGGCCGCCATGGGTAGTGTACACGATATCTGACGCGTAAATTCTCTTTTTGTCCTCATTGGTAAAAGGCTTATCCGTCCGCCGGCTTGCCCCCGCAGCCACGGAGAGACCCATAAACCGGTACACCCGGCCCATCTCGTCGGCGTCCCTGAGAGCCAGATAGTCGTTGGTCGTCAGCAGGATGGCGCTCTTTTCCGTCAGCGCGTTGAGATACAGAGGCATAGTGGCCGCCAGAGTCTTTCCCTCCCCCGTGTTCATCTCTGCCAGCATCCCCTTGTGGAGGGCGATAGCGCCTATGATCTGGACATCATAAGGAAATTTCCCCAGTATCCGGAAGTCCGCCTCGCATATGGCGGCATATGCCTGGGGCAGAAGACTGTCCAGGCTCTCCCCCCGCCTTAAGCGCTCCTTAAATGACAGAGTCAGTCCTGACAGCTGGGAATCCGTCATGCGGCTCATCTGCCTGCGCCAGCTCTTGATCTCCTGCAGGATCTTATTAAACTCTTTCAGATGTCTCTTCTGTCTCATGGAGCACTTCCTGGATCACGATAGAATGAAAATGGAATCTGGTGACTCCTCCGTTGATCAGCTGCATGCGGTAGCTGTAGGTCTTGAGAGGGCACCGGAAATCCGCCGCCTTGTCCCTTATGGTTATATTTCCCGCCTCCTCCTCATAGCGGTCATAGAAAATCAGCCTCACGATACACGCTTCGCCGGGAGGGCTGTCTATGTTTACCGTGATCCTGTACCTGCTCTCCCCGTCGATCATAGGCAGCGCCGGCTCGATTCTCTGCGCCTGGTAATTGGTCTTGGAATACCACTGCTTGATCACCGTCCCCGGAGACATCATGGGATTGTCGTACTCCACGTCGTCTCTTTTGTGATAAGTAACCGCTGCCCCGTACAGATTGGTATCCGCCGAGTACTCGTTCCAGTATATAACCCATCTCTCCCCCGCCATCTATCCGTCCACCTTTCTGTGAAAATCATTGATTAGTATCTGTTTCAGCTGGTCCACAAACCAGTTTACAATCCCGGCAGAATTGTCATTGTGCCTGCCGTGAAGGCCCTTGCCGTACAACTCCACCCCTTCCTGGCGGACATGGGATACCAGTTCCCGGTAAGCTGTGCCGTCATAATCATCCTCCAGCATGTACGCGGCGATGATCTTGGTCCTCTCCCACTCCGTCCTGTCAAACTTATCCCAGAACCTCCGGTTCAATTCCTCCACTGCCCCCGAATCCGTCCGGCCGCACAGAAACCTCAGAATGTCCAGAGACGTGGCAAAGGCTCCGGGGCGGAGAAGTTTCCCGTTGGCAGCTATGTCCCCGATACTGAGAAGCGGCTTTCCCAGAAGAACCGTGTGCGGCCTGATATCACACCCATAGTACATAGCCCCAAAGCTTCCCATGGATATCCCGGCGAGTACCACCTGGTCCGGAGTAAAATGAAGCTCCCTCATATATTTAAAAATCGTATCCCCGAGCATGGTCTCATACTCTTCGGAGCCCATATAAAAGCCTCCGCCCTCCAGCCTTGCCTCCGCCACCAGAAGGAATGGCGCTCCCAGATTCCTCATCAGAAAATACCCCTCAAACCCCTCCTGGGTCTTATAGCCAGAAAAATACACATTCAGCGGAGGTTTCATGTCCCCCGGATCAAAGTAGCAGAATATCTCTTCACAGTTAGACGTAACATGCTGCTCTCCCCCCGGAATAAACAGTCCCCGCCCTTTCCTTGAATACCGGACATGAAGTCCCACGATCCGGAGTTCTCCGTTTCCTCTGACCCTTAGAGATATAAAAACCCAACTTTCCCCTTCCGAGCTGTCAAACCACACTCCCTGCCTCAGCTCTTCCTCCGAAAATTCTCTTTTCCACACTGGATCACCCGAACGGTTGGGCAGGAACCCGCTAATTGACAAAGCGATTTCCACATCCCCCCGTTTCTGATACTCCAGCCACAGTTCCAGACACTGGCCCTTGAAGATAGGGATGTTGTTTCTCCAACATGCCGCCTGGCTAAATTCCGTTCCAAACTCCCCTCTCAGGCAGACGCTCTGGTTCCCCTCCCACTTGACGCTTCCGGAGAAGCCCTGGGCGATGGCCAGATTATCCAAACGAAATTTTTCTCCATAAGGTTTTGAAAAATAATTCCCTGTCTCCTGCAGGAGAAAATCCTGGATATCCTTCTCCTCCAGCTTCCGCCCCTTTTTGCACCGGTAAAGCCAGGCTGTCTTCTCCGTCATCTCAACATGCTCTGTCACAAACAAGGTGTAGGCTTTTGCGGCTTTGTGAAGCATGGGAATCTCCTGGTCAAAAGGCGTCCTGTCCAATATGACCAGGTCATAAAGCTTTTTCGTGGGTTTTTTTAAGACCTTTTTATACTGAATCTCCACTGTGTCCGGCACTGTATAGCGCTTTCTCCAGTCTCTGTCTCCCAACTGCAATATCTGAATCTTATCCAAGGGACCCTATGACCTCTTTCCACTGATTGATGAGAGCCTCAGAGCTGTACCTGCGGCCCAGTTCGTAAGAGTGAACCATAGCGTCATTCCAGTTAGAAAGGCCATCCAAATAGAAGCCAAGCGCATCTGCCAGCTGGTCCATATCCTGGAGAATCTGCCCGTTTTTGCCATGCTCCACAAACTGCGTCTCCCTGATGGTGATCTGCGGAATTCCCGCGCTGACCGCCATGATCTGCAGATAGAGGCGGGGAGATTTCCTCATGTCCACTACGACCCTCTGCTCACGCACGCATTTGCTCACGGAGAGTTCATCCACGCACTGTTCCACGAAAAACCGGGCATCTATGGTTTCCTGCCGGTCCACATCGTTCTCAGCCACTGTTTCCCGCTGTTCTTTTCTTCCCCACTCCTCTGTAAGCCCGGCGGACTTTAGATATTCCCGCACCTGCTCCAGAATTCGGTCCTTCCTGTCATACTCTGCCCTGCGGGTGAACAGGTGGACCCTGGCGCTGTCATTGTTCATCAGATAGGTTCCAAGGATTTTTATGAGCTTTTCCAGTTCCCCGCTCTCCATGCCGTCTACAGGCACCAGAATCTTCTGCACCTTCAGCTGCTGGCTGACCCCGAAATCCACTCTGGTGTCATAAGGGGATATCTCCGTAATTTTTCCTTCAGCCCCGCCTACGGTCTCTCTGATGCGCCGGGACTGCTCTCTGGAATCAGCCACAATACGGCCTGCCGCCGCGGCCATCTCCCCGGCCCCAGGGTCTTTCTCATAGTCATAGCGGTCGCCGAAGAAAGAGAGAATGGTCCGTTTCCCTTTTAAGGCTTCCTTTAACACGTCCACATGGCGGCGGTCCATGGCGGCGCAGAACAGGTCCTTTTCGTCTGTCAGCTCCAGATAGGAAGAAAGCGCCTCCTGGATCACCTGCCCCATGTTGTCATAGCGGATGCGGGAAAAGGTTCTTGTCTCCTCCCGCTCTCCATAGGAAAGATAATAGCCGGGAGCGTCAGGATTCACCTCCACATGTCCGTCATTCTGGAAACAGCGCAGCTTCCACCTGCCATTTTCCATCAGGTAATCCTGGTAGTAGGGCTGCCCATCCCTGTAGACGGTGGTGCATGACACGAATCCCCGGTCATCATAGATATTCCTCCGGTAGAGAAGCCCTTTTCTGTAGATATCGATCTCAATAGGGTTTCCATCCTCCCCAAACTCAATCTGGGCGTACTTCTCTCCCCGGAGCAGGGCAGTCATCACAAAGGGGGTGTAGACAAACTCTACATGGTCCGGCCATTTCATATTGTGATATGATAAAAGCACCGCTTTTTTCCGCTTCACCTCCTGGATGGCGTCAAAGCAGGACCAGTACGGGGCATGGTATACTCCTTGTCGGTGAAGGAAATGTCGAAGATTAGGTGAAAAACTCAGCAGCAGAATCTGATAGGGGTAGACCCCGTTGCGGTGAAACAGCTGCACCTGTTTCACCGTGTCGTCAAACTCCGTGTGCATCCGCCGTACATACCACTTCTGCTCGTTTTCATGCCAGGTATTCTCCTGGTGCCAGGCTGGTATAAAGTGTAACATAATCTCCTCCTAGATAAATGGTCGATAGGCTTCGAAACTTTTTATTGCCTTAAATTCCTGGTGCAGAGTGTGCCACAGGCTGGTCAGCATCATCACCGACGAGGGAAACATGACCAGTTCCTGGTTGATTCCGCCTTTCAGCTGAAGCAGCATAGGGATTCCGATGCAAATACTCATGACTGTGGCGCTGGCAAGCCCGATGCCCCACACCTGCCTGGTAAGATATCTCCGCGTCTCCCGCCCCGGATGAAGACCCAGGATACTGTCCCCGCCTTTGAGGAACTGTTCCGTGATACCCTTAGGGCTGATCATCATCATGGCAAAACCTATGGTGAGAAAATAAAGAATCATGATGTACGTCTGAATTCCCGGAAGACGAGTCAACACCAGATTCTCTTTCCACCACAGGAGAGTCATGTTCTCCGGGCACAGCCAGAGAAACCATGCGATTATCAGCTGGGGAACCATGAAAAAAGCTGTGGAGAACATCACCGGCATAACTCCCACCGGATTCAGCTTGATGGCCAGATAATCTTTGTCTGCGTAGATGTTGTAGATAGAAATGCGCTGCATGGGAATCCGTTTCTCCCCGCCTTCCATGATAAGCGTGACCACGATCATGACTGCGGCTACTGCCAGGGGCAGATAAAGGTCCCCGACGGGGTGACGGGACAAGGTTGTTATGACGCTGCTCACAATATTTACATAAATCAGCACGGTCCGTCCGCCTATGCCATACTTCTCATTTCTCTGGGACAGCCACATGATCAGCATAACCCCTGTGATCATCTCAATCACTGCCACTGTCCTGGTGACAACAAGCTCAGGGCCCCCCGGTCTAAAGCGCATAGTCTGCACACGGATAAGCGCCTGAACCACAGCAAATATCATAGTCACAGCAATTCGCATACGGTTCAGCCCTGCGATGGACATCCGGGCCTTGGTTCCCGCGTTGCGGATGGAGACCAGGATCTGAACCAGAATCGCGGCCATCATATAGGGGGACATTCCCAGCACAAACAGGGAAAACTGCTTCTCATCCCCGCCGATCGCCTGGGTCAGGAGAATCTCCGCATTGCCGGACACGGCCCTGTAGGCAGAAATATCTATTCCGTACAGGGGTATCCCCCTTCCCAGCAAATATATGATTAAAATAATCGCCGTATATGCCAGCTTGTACCTTAAAATCGGCTCTTGTCTCTCTGTCTGGGGCATAGGTCTCTCCCTAAATTCTTGGATAACACGCCAGTAACCACCCCTGAGCGGGATGGCCACTGGCACATTTCACTTATATTTCAAACTTACTATTCATCGTCTTTCCGTCTCTTCGCAAGACCCACAATTCCCAGGAAGGACATCATCATGGTGCCTAACAAACCGGTTGTGGAGGTTCCGGCATCACCCATCTTGGGAAGTCCGGCAAGCGGAACATCCTCATCGAATATCTCGACCTGAAGTTCGTCTTCCTCAATCACGCCCAGAGGTACTTCCTCCTCCTCGATGATCGTAATGTCCGAAGACGGTGTGGACGGACGGCCGCCTCCCGAACTTCCGCTGCCGCCAGGACGCCTTGTGGACTCGCTGGTGCTGGTGGAGTCGCTGACAGAGTCACTTTCGCTGGTGCTGGTACTGCCGGAGGCGCTGTCACTGGTGCTGGTACTGCCGGAGGCGCTGTCACTGGTGCTGGTACTGCCGGAGGCGC
>CAJTOT010000052.1 GCA_910577935.1 uncultured Hungatella sp.
GACAGAATCAAGTTGTATGTTTTAAAAACAGGAGACAATGATTCAAGCAATTTGGAAGAAAGTAGGTTAGTTTAAAATGGCTAAAAATAAGTCCACTGCAAAAAAAGTGACGAAAAAGCGCGTAAAGAAAAACGTTGAACGCGGACAGGCACATATCCAGTCCTCCTTTAACAACACGATCGTGACGTTGACGGATGCACAGGGTAACGCTTTATCATGGGCAAGTGCCGGTGGTCTGGGATTTAGAGGTTCAAGGAAATCTACTCCATATGCAGCACAGATGGCTGCAGAGACTGCTGCCAAGGCGGCTATCGTACATGGGTTAAAATCTGTTGACGTTATGGTAAAGGGACCTGGCTCAGGACGTGAGGCAGCGATCCGTGCACTTTCTGCATGCGGTATTGAAGTAACTAGTATTAAGGACGTAACACCGGTTCCACACAACGGATGCCGTCCGCCAAAACGTAGAAGAGTTTAATTTTAGGAGGTACGAAAAGTGGCAGTTGATAGAGTTCCTGTTCTTAAAAGATGCAGATCACTTGGTTTAGATCCCACTTATTTAGGAATAGATAAAAAGAGTGACTTCAGAGAGTTAAAGAGAGCAAACAGAAAAGTAAGCGAGTACGGCCTGCAGCTGAGAGAGAAGCAGAAAGCAAAATTCATCTACGGCGTGCTGGAGAAACCTTTCAGAAATTACTATGCAAAGGCTTCCAAGATGGAAGGCATGGTAGGCCAGAACCTGATGATCCTTCTGGAGAGAAGACTGGACAACGTCGTGTTCCGCATGGGATTCGGCCGCACCAGAAGAGAGACCAGACAGATCGTGGACCACAAGCATATTCTGGTTAACGGCAAGTGCGTTAATATCCCCTCCTACCTGGTAAAGGCCGGCGATGTGATCGAAGTGAGGGAGAAATGCAAGTCTTCCCAGAGATACAAGGATGTGTTAGAGGTTACAGCCGGAAGGATGGTGCCGGCATGGTTAGACGTGGATAAGGAAAATCTGCGGGGCACTGTAAAAGAACTGCCCACCAGAGAAGAGATTGATGTTCCGGTTAACGAAATGCTTATCGTCGAGTTGTACTCCAAATAACCTTTCTATGGTTTCGCCATAATGGTATAATGAGTAGAAAAGCCTCGACATGTAGAATTAAAAAGGAGGGGCTATAGTGTTCGATTTTGAAAAACCAAACATTGAAATTGCAGAAATCTCCGAAGATAAAAAATACGGAAAGTTTGTAGTAGAACCACTTGAGAGGGGCTACGGCACTACACTGGGCAATTCCCTGAGAAGAATTATGCTTTCTTCTCTTCCAGGAGCTGCAGTCAGCCAGGTGAAAATCGACGGCGTTTTGCATGAGTTCAGTTCCATCGCCGGTGTCAAGGAAGATGTAACTGAGATTATCATGAACATCAAAAGTTTAGCAATAAAGATCAACAGCGACAGCAACGAAGTGAAGACCGCCTTCATCGAGTTTGAGGGTGAGGGGGTTATCACTGCTGCCGATATCCAGGTAGACCCGGATACAGAGATCCTCAATCCGGATCAGGTCATCGCCACATTAAGCGGCGGTCCGGACAGCAGATTTTACATGGAGCTGACCATCACCAAGGGCCGGGGCTATGTGAGCGCTGACAAAAACAAAAAGGAAGAACTGCCCATCAGCGTGATTGCGGTAGATTCCATATACACTCCTGTGGAGAGAGTGAACATGTCCGTGGAGAACACCCGTGTGGGACAGGTTACCGACTATGACAAGCTGACGCTGGATGTCTATACCAACGGAACCCTGGCCCCCGACGAGGCGGTAAGCCTTGCGGCAAAGGTTCTCAGCGAGCATCTGAATCTCTTCATCGACCTCTCCGAGAATGCCAGAACCGCCGAGATCATGGTGGAGAAGGAAGACAACGAGAAAGAAAAAGTTCTTGAGATGAACATCGACGAGCTGGAGCTGTCTGTCCGCTCATACAACTGTCTCAAGAGGGCCGGAATCAACACGGTGGAGGAGCTGTGCAACAGAACCTCCGAGGATATGATGAAAGTCCGTAACCTTGGCCGGAAGTCCTTAGAGGAAGTGCTGGCCAAGCTAAAGGAACTGGGACTTCAGCTTAACCCCAGCGACGAATAAGGATTTGCATTTATGTAACAGGTGCCTTTGCCCTGTAAAAATCCACTGGTTAGGGCGGGTATGAGAAAAAAGGATGCGGTTTCCGTAAGTCCGACGAAGCAGGAAAGCGTCTCCACATAATATGGAGGAAAGAAAGATGGCAGGATATAGAAAACTGGGAAAGACTTCCAGCCAGAGAAAGGCACTCCTGAGAAATCAGGTTACCGCTCTGTTATACAACGGAAAGATTGTCACCACTGAAGCGAGAGCAAAGGAAGTGCGCAAGATTGCAGAAGGCCTCATCGCCATGGCAGTGAGGGAGAGAGACAACTTTGAGACCGTGAAGGTGACCGCCAAGGTTGCCCGCAAGGACAAAGACGGCAAGAGAGTAAAAGAAGTTGTGGACGGCAAGAAAGTGACTGTCTACGACGAGGTGGAGAAGGAGATCAAGAAGGATCTTCCCTCCAGACTTCACGCGAGAAGACAGATGCTGAAGGTTCTCTATCCCGTTAAGGAAGTTCCGGCTGCGGCTGCCGGAAGAAAGAGAAACACAAAGATGGCGGATATTCCGGCCAAACTGTTCGATGAGATTGCGCCTAAGTACGCCAACCGCAACGGCGGCTACACCAGAATCGTGAAGATCGGCATGCGCAAGGGCGACGGCGCCATGGAAGTTCTTCTGGAACTGGTATAATTTTGTGACAGAATAAAAGATGAAAGATTCGGAGAGATTCGGTTCTCTTCCGGATCTTTTTTGTTCTCCCTTAAAAATAAAGAAAGAATATCGTAAGTTGACTGAGAGAAGGACATTGTTTATAATAAAATCAGACAGAGAAGAGTGGTTGGGAGGGAATAATATGAAAAATACGAGAGACAGAATAACTGGATTGCTGCTTGCCACATGCCTGGTGGTTTTGGGGGCTCCTTTCCCGGCTTTTGGAGCCACAAAGGCGATTACCTCCGTGGTGGTTCGTGTAGGCACCGACACGGAGGCAGGAGAACTGCTGAATGAGAACATTACGCTGTACACGGACACGACAGATGCCCAGGATGGAACTTACGCGGCGACCAACTCCAACAAGTATTATGTGAGGGATGCGGAATGGACTTCTTCTACCAGGAGTGAAGTGGGAGTAGGCGATGAGCCCCGGATGAAGCTCTACCTGGAGGTGGAGGACAACGACTATTCTTTCAGAGGAAGCTATTCTTCCGACAATGTGTCGGTCAAAGGAGGGACCTTCGTGTCGGCAAAAAGGTCTTCGGCAGGAGACCTGGAGGTGACTGTGAAGCTGAACGGAATTAAGGGCACCTACACGGCGCCCTCAGATGCCACATGGAGGAATTCCGGCTATGGAAGCGCCCAGTGGGCCATGGACGGAGATGAGGACGACGAGTCGGTGACTTCCGGCTATTACGATGTGTACCTGTACCGGGGAGGGACCACCGTGAAGAAGCTGGAGGCTTACAAGGGAACTTCCTATGATTTCTATCCCTATATGACCAAGAAGGGCACCTACAAGTATAAAGTCCGGACCGTTCCCTACACGGAGTCCCAGAAGAAGTACGGCACGAAAAGCGAATGGACAGAGTCCGATGAGATTTATATCGATGAGGAGCACGTGTCCGACGGCACAGGCCAGGTGGATGGCAACGGACAGCAGGTTGGAAGTACAGGCCAGGTGGGCTGGGTTCTCACGGACAGCACATGGTACTATCGCTATCCTGACGGGTCTTATGAGAAGGACGCATGGCTGAAGGTGAATGACAAGTGGTATCTGTTTGACAGGGACGGAAAGATGCTCACCGGCTGGCAGAAGAAAGACGGCCTGACTTATTTCCTGTGTGACAGCGGCGAGATGTATGTGGGGTGGCTTAAGTCAGGGGACTATTGGTACTATTTAAACCGGGTTAACGACGGCGTGGAGGGCGCTGCCCATACGGGCTGGCTCCAGAGCAACGGAAAGACTTATTATCTCAATCAGAGCGGGGTCATGCTGGAGGGATGGAACAAGGTGGGGGAGAACTGGCACTACTTTTATCCCGGCAACGGCGACATGGCAGTGAACACTACCGTGGACACATTCTATGTGGATAACAACGGTATCTGGAAAAAGTAAAATATCGGGAAAGGGGAGTTACGAAAATGAAATGCGGGAAATGGAGACTGGGGGTGCTCATAGCGCTGCTTTTCGCCATCGTGATGTCCATGCCGGCCATGGCGGCCACACAGCTGGGAGAGACGGAAGAGGCGTACTGGGATAACGACGAGATGGGGCTTGCCCGCTGGAAGAAGGTGGACAACGCCAAGGAATATGAAGTCCGGCTCTACGAAGGAGACGAGCAGCGGGTAACCACAGTTACCGTAACCGGAACCAGGGTGGATTTGAGCAGCCATATGAAGGACGGAAGATGGTATCATTTTGACGTGAGAGCGAAACCAAAGTCAGGTCAGAAGAAATACAGCGCCGGCGAATGGGTCTCCTCCGAGGGAATCGAGGCCGAGGGCCTTGGAGACACCAGCGGAAAGTGGAGAACCTACAGTGAGGGAAAGAAGTATCAGAAAGAGGACGGGAACTATGTGACCGATCAGTGGCACCAGATCATGGGAGGCTGGTATCGTTTTGACCAGAACGGTTTTAGCCTCACCGGTTGGCAGCAGATCGAAGCCAAGTGGTACTATTTTGACGGCGAAGGCATGATGCAGACCGGATGGCTGGAGCTGGACGGCAGCAGGTATTATCTGGAGAGCGACGGCTCCATGGCTGTGGGATGGAAGCAGGATAAGCCGGGAGAGTGGTACTATCTGGGAGCTGACGGCAGAATGCTCACCAACACGGTGGTGGACGGATGCCAGCTGGACGAGACGGGCAAGTGGCTTCAGTAAAATTGAAATGATTGATGAAGAGAGACAACGCAGACGGCGATGTCTCTCTTCTTTCGGAGAAGGCGGGCAGACGGGGGCGGGAGGCGCTAACCATGTCGAACTCAGCCATCTTGAGTCAAAACGTGTCGAATTCAGCCATCTTGAGTCAAAACGTGTCGAATTCAGCTATCTTGAGTCAAACCGTGCCGAACGCAGCTGTTTCGAACCAAACATAACGGCTGAGAATCACAGGCTCGCCGGTGGGTCGCTGTGTTTACGGAGCCTCCGGCATCTGGAGCGCCATGGTATTGTAGCCTGGAAGCACTGACAGTTCGTGAAGATACCGTTCTACAATCATATAGACAAACACATCCGGCTTCCGCGCGACGAGATCTTCCGTGTCTAAATAGTAGCGTGAAGTGATAATCCAGTCCGAAAATGTTTCTTTCAGGTAGCAGCTCGCAGCCGACCGGAATGAATCCCCGGTCACATATACGGACAGAGGAAGACAGTTTTCATCAAGACTTCTGCCGCTTTCCCAGAGGATATCATTGTTCTTGGCATTCAGGATCTTCTTTGTGCTCTCAAATGCAGGCAGGGGCACTGGGGTATACACCAAGCTGTTGTATGACCCGCCAAGTCCGGCCATGACCTGCAGATCCCCGTTCACTGTGCCTGTGAGCTCAAAGGTTCTCGGCCGCTCCTCCCAAGTATACCCGGTATGTTGGGAAATGGTCTTTATCAGTTCCACGGCTCCCACATAGCCGCCCACGTAATTCCAGTGGGTATCTGACTTATAATACAGCGCGTCCACTCCCTCGTAGGCATTTTTTGCGGCTTTGAGCGCCTCGCCGGGATATACGACACAGACTTCCGGCGCATTCTGCTCCATATAGTCGATCAGCTGTTCTGTCCGGGTGGGACCTGGCGCCACGGCAATTTCCGGCGGCATATAATCCTCTCCGTAGATCTCCTCCTTATCCGGCACGATCATGAGAACAAACTTGATGTCACAGACTTCCAGTTCCGAGTGCAGAGTGTCAATATTTTCGGTTATCTCCTGAAGCTGTTGTTCTGAAAAGAGGTTGGTTCTCATATAGGTTTCAAGGGGCTGGCCGTCATCTGCGATATAAAACAGCCATGGCTCCTCCGTGCCGAAGAGCACCGGGGCTGTATGGTTCATCCCTGAAGCCTGGGTTTCCGCCATGGCCGGAAACGCCCCGGCTGCTGACAGCCCGCCGCACATCAGGCAGCACGCTGTGAATGATGACAGATTTTTCCATAGTAAGTTTCTTTTTCTCATAATTCCTCCGTCAATAAATACTCTGGCTCATCGTATCTGAAGAGCCATGGTGTTGTAGCCGGGAATCACAGACAATTCATGGAGATACCGTTCCGCGATCATATAGACAAACACATCCGGCTCCTGCGCAACAAGATCTTCCGTATCAAAATAATAGCGGGAGGTGATCACGCATTCAGCCGCTGCCTCCTGCAGGTAACAGCCTCCGTTCCAGCGAAAAGAATCACCGGTCAGATATACGGATATAGGAAGACTCTCTGGATTGCGGGAAACGGCGCTCTCCCAGATCACCTCGTCGTTATTGTCCCGGATAAGCTTTAGGGTCTCATAATCCGGCGCCGGCGCGCGGCTGTACTCCTGACTGTTGTAAGACGCGTTCAGACCGGCAAGTTTCTGCAGATCTCCCTGCCGGGCGCTGCTCTTTTCGAATCTGTATTTTTCCGGTTCCCACATCTCTCCCGCCTGCCTGGCAATCACGCCTAAGAGCTCCTGCATCCCCGCACAGGCTCCTGCCTGGTTCCAATGGGTATCTGACTCATAATACAGCGTGTCCGCTCCCTCATACATCTTTTTGGCAGCCTTCAGGGCCTCCCCTGGATAGACAACGCAGACCTGAGGCACATTCTCAGCCATATATTCCACCAACTGTTCGGTACGGCTGAGACCTGGGGAAACCGTAATCCTTGCCGGCATGTAATCCTGGCCATAGATTTGTTCCTTATCCGGCACGATCATCAGGACAAAACGGATGCCTGCATCCTCCAGATCCATGTGCAGCATCTCTATATTTTCTGCAATCTCCCCCAGCTCTTGTGCAGTGAAGCGATTGGTCCGCCTGTATGTCTCTAAAGGCTGGCCGTCGTCAGAACAGTAAAAAAGCCATGGCTTTTTGGTGCCGAGAATGACCTTGTCCGAATCCAGCTCATGAAAAAGGGCAATCTCCAGCTGGGATTTCCACTGCACAAACCGGGATTTCAAAAACAGGTGATCCATGTACCATGCCTCGAATTCTTCCGGAAACCTTTCAATGCCGGACAGTTCATGAATCACCGGGAATTTTGCCAGCGTCCTGTTTTCCCCGCCTGCCTCCTGGACGAATCCCGCCAGCGAACAAAGCCGCCCAGCCAGGGGCAGCCCGCAGCAAAGGGCCAGGAAAGCCAGGCACAAGGCACAGTTTTCCCATCGCATCTTCTTTTTCATCATTTTCTTGGTTCCTTTCCTACAGAAACGGCAGGAGCGCTGCCCTGCCTGTCCCCGCGGCATTAAAAGCGGAAATAGATAAACGGGTTATAGCTGTCGGCTGCCAGAAGGATCAGGCAAAGCACCATGACGCATGGGAGCGCCAGCCCTCGAAACCATGACTGATTCCATATATTTTTCTGTACAGGCTCA
This sequence comes from uncultured Hungatella sp., assembly GCA_910577935.1. Lineage (GTDB taxonomy): Bacteria > Bacillota > Clostridia > Lachnospirales > Lachnospiraceae > UBA3402. The sequence continues at coordinate 7,667 of CAJTOT010000052.1, forward strand.
GGCACTGCTCCGCACAGCAGCGCTCCGACCGCAGACAGAACAATCAGTTTTCTGCTAAACAATTCTGCGGCGTCAACATTTCCAGACGATATGCGGAACATGGAACTCAGGTACGCGAAGCTTTCGGTCAATGTCTCTGCCCTGAAAAAAACCCAGGCTACCAGCACGACCAACAGGCAGTACCCATGTCCCAGAAACCGCGGGAAGCTTTGGCTTTGTTTTTGCCGCTTTTCGCCGACCAGCCGTTCAAGGATGATACAGACTCCGTGGAGCATGCCCCATACGATAAAATTCCATCCGGCGCCGTGCCAGAGTCCCGTCACTAAAAACACGATAAACAGATTGACACATGTGCGGGACAGTCCGCGCCTGCTGCCGCCCAGGGGAATATATACATATTCTTTAAACCACTCTGACAGAGAAATATGCCAGCGGCGCCAGAATTCCCTGATGGAAACGGCGCAATAGGGCATTCGGAAATTTTCCTGGAAATCAAAGCCAAACATCTTTCCCATGCCGACGGCCATATCCGAATATCCGCTGAAATCAAAATAAATCTGCATGGCGTACAGAATAATTCCATACCACGCCGCAAAGGTTCCCAGCTCTATGAGATTCATGGCAAATATCCGGTCAACTGTCTCGGCAAAGGTGTTGGCAAGAATCACTTTTTTTCCCAGGCCGGTGATAAAACGCGCAACTCCTTCACTGAATTTTTCGAAATCCACCTGGCGTTTATCGATCTGTGCCTCAATGCTCTGATAGCGCACGATGGGGCCGGCGATAAGCTGCGGAAAAAAAGAAATATACAGCAACAATTTGTAGAAAGAGCGCTGCACGCCGCATTTTCCCCGGTAGAGGTCAATCACATAGGATAATGCCTGAAACGTGTAAAATGATATTCCCACCGGCAAAGCAATCTCTCTTGGGGAAAGGATTTCCTTTCTCATAAGCAGATTCCATGTCTCCGCGGCAAAGGCATAATATTTAAAATATCCCAGTATCCCGAGATTTAACACCACGGCTGCCGCCAGAACAGCCTTTTTCCGGTTGGATTCTCCCCATGTTCCTATGAGCAGGCCGCCGAAATAGTTGACTGCCACGGTAATCAGAAGCAGTATAATATATTTCGGTTCTCCAAATGTATAAAAGAGAAGGCTCATAAAAAGAAGCAGAAGATTCATGATCTCCTGCCTCCTCGCTGCTGAAAGTATATAATAGGAAATCAGCGTAACCGGAAAAAATATCCACAAAAAAATCATCGATGAGAAAACCATGTTATTTCTCTTCTGCAATCATATAGGAAATAAAAGAAACCGTATCATTTTTCATTTTGATGTACAGCTTCGTGTTCCCCAAGGTTGTCGTGTAAGTACCCAGCCCCTTTTGGGCATCTTTATAGATTTTAGTCACTTGTTCCGAGCTGTCTCCCGGCTTTAACCCTTCTTCTGTGGCGACCTCGGATGTCAGCAGCGTAATGTTCGCCACAACCTCTTTGCCGTCAACCTGTTCCACGTACACTTCAAAAGCTTTGCCGCCGTACATATATGCCTTGTTTATGTATCCGTTGGCGCAGTTGTTCACATCGCGGCTGCTGGAATACTCGCCTAATTTCTTCATGGCATCCGCCGCATCCATGCCCGGCTTATATTGATTTTCACCATAGGTAAATCCATAGTCTGTTTTTTCTACAGCCGTATCCGCTGCCGCGCTTTCAGGCTGGGCGCTCCCTGCCCAGACAGTGCTTGTTCCTCCGGTCAGAAGCGCGGCTGTCATAAGCAGCACGGCCCATTTTTTCATGTTCTTCATTGGTTCCCTCCTAAAAATTAATAATATAACTAATTGTAAATGGACTTTATTGTAACGTCAATTCATTCGACAGACAATAATTTTCTTTATATTATATAAGTGAGTTATGTATTTTTGCTATTTACTGCCCGCATGATAACCTGGGCGGGCAAAAATCCCATCGCCGCAGGCGGTTTTCATGGATTTTTGCTGGTTGCTGTGAATGCATGTGAACAGTAACGAATCGCTGTGAATATCTTCCCGGCCAGGTGCTTTCCGCTTGACTATTAAGCTGAATTCTACTAAAATTGAGAAGCATATAAGGAATACACCAGGAAAGGCCGAATATGGGAATTATAAGGACAAGCAGATTGATATTTGATTATATAAGAAGAGACGAGGAAGAGAATGTGGAAGAGGTGAACCGGGCCATCGACAACCTCAATGTGGATATTGAGAAAGGCAGTTTCGTGGCGGTCTTGGGGCACAACGGGTCCGGCAAATCCACCTTCGCCAAGCAGCTCAACGGGATACTGACGCCCACGGAGGGAACGGTGTGGGTGTCGGGCATGGACACATCAGACGAGAATTCCATCTGGGAGATACGCAAGAGGGCGGGGATGGTGTTCCAAAATCCTGACAACCAGATTATCGGCAATGTGGTGGAGGAGGATGTGGGATTCGGGCCGGAGAATATGGGTGTGCCGCCGGAAGATATCTGGAGGCGGGTGGACGAGAGCCTGAAGGCGGTGGGCATGACGGCTTACCGGTATAAATCGCCCAACAAGCTGTCCGGCGGACAGAAGCAGCGGGTGGCCATAGCCGGGGTCATGGCCATGCGGCCGGAGTGCATCGTTCTGGATGAGCCCACGGCCATGCTGGACCCCAACGGGCGGAAGGAAGTCATAAAGACCGTGAGAGAGCTGAACCGCCGGGAGGGAATCACGGTGCTTCTGATTACCCACTATATGGAGGAGGTTATCTTTGCGGACCGGGTTATCGTCATGGATGACGGCAGGCTGGTGATGGACGGGACTCCCAGGGAGATATTTTCCAGGGTGGAAGAGCTGAAATCCTATCGGCTGGATGTGCCCCAGGTGACAGAGCTGGCCCATGAGCTGAAGCAGACCGGCATTCCGGTTCCGGCCGGCATTCTCACAAAAGAGGAGCTGATGAAATGTCTGCTTCCCCTGTTTGCGGAGAGATTTCCGGGGAAGGTTACAGAGTGATGCCAGGCAGGGATTCCGGACCGCGGCGGCGGTCATAGGGGACTATAATCAGGTAAGACCACGGTCATACGGGGATTACCATAAGACGACAGGAGCAAAGGATTATGTCAATAAAAGCAGAGCATTTGACTTACGTGTACGGGCAGGGGACGGCTTTTGAACAGTATGCTTTGAGAGATGTGAATTTCGAGATTCCCCACGGGCAGTTTGTGGGGCTTATCGGCCACACAGGGTCGGGCAAGTCCACACTGATTCAGCATTTGAACGGGCTGATGAAACCCACAGGGGGAACGGTCTGCTATGACGGGACAGATATCCACGGGGAAGGCTATAATCTGAAAGAGCTGCGGTCCAAGGTGGGGTTGGTGTTTCAGTATCCGGAGCATCAGCTGTTTGAGATCGACGTGTTTTCTGACGTGTGCTTTGGCCCTAGGAATCTGGGGCTGGAGAAGGATGAGGTGGAGGAGAGGGCGAAGGCGGCTCTGGAACAGGTGGGACTTGAAGAGAAATACTGGAAGCAGTCGCCTTTTGAGCTGTCGGGAGGACAAAAGAGGCGGGTGGCCATCGCCGGGGTCCTGGCGATGAACCCCAAAGTGCTGATTCTGGACGAGCCCACGGCGGGGCTGGACCCTAAAGGGCGGGACGAGATTCTGGACGAGATCAGCCAGCTTCATGACGACCGGAAGATGAGTATTATTCTGGTGTCCCACAGCATGGAGGATGTGGCCAGATATGCGGACAGGCTTATGGTGATGAACCATGGGGAGAAGGCGTTTGACGGGCCGCCCAGAGAGGTGTTTGGGCATTACAGAGAACTGGAGAGCATGGGGCTTGCGGCTCCCCAGGTGACCTATATCGTCCACGGCCTGAGAGAACACGGAGTCCCGCTGGACAGCAGTATTACCACGGTGGAGGAGGCGAGAGACGCCATCGTGAATCTGCTGAAGCCGGGGAAAGACGGTATCTGAGGCGTTAGCGGACGACAGGCTTATGAGCTGTACCGGCATAGATGCCGCTTCACGGCATGGAGGAAGAGACAGATGATCAGAGATATTACATTAGGACAATATTACCCGGTAGATTCCGTGCTGCACCGCATGGACCCACGCACAAAGCTGTTCGGCACCATGGTGTTCATTATATCCCTTTTTTTGGCGGACAGCGTGGGGGCTTACGTTATAGCCACGGTGTTTTTGGCAGCGGCTATCCAGATGTCCAAAGTGCCCTTTAAATTTATGGTGAGAGGTCTGAAGGCGATTATGTTCCTTCTGCTGATCAGCGTCAGCTTCAACCTGTTCCTCACCGACGGACAGGTTCTGGCGCGGCTGGGATTTCTGAAGATTACCAGGGAAGGGCTGAGGATGTCGTGCTTTATGGGGGTGCGCCTGGTGTATCTGGTGGTGGGCTCGTCTGTCATGACCCTGACCACCACTCCCAACCAGCTCACCGACGGACTGGAAAAAAGCCTTGGCTTTCTCAAGGCGGTGAAGGTGCCGGTCCATGAGATTTCCATGATGATGTCCATCGCCCTGCGGTTTATTCCCATCCTGGTGGAGGAGACGGACAAGATTATGAAGGCTCAGATGGCCAGAGGGGCGGATTTTGAGAGCGGCAATCTGATACAGAAGGCAAAGAGCATGGTGCCTCTTTTGGTGCCGCTGTTCATCTCCGCATTCCGCCGGGCCACGGATCTTGCCATGGCCATGGAGGCCAGATGCTACCGGGGCGGAGAAGGAAGAACCAGGATGAAGCCCCTTCATTACGCCGGACGGGACTATAGGGCATACGGGATTTACGGATTGTATATGGCGGCGATTATCGGGACAAGGATTATATTTTAGATTAGAGGGGGGACATATGAAACGTGTGAAAATGGTTCTGGCCTATGACGGGACCAATTACTGTGGATGGCAGCTGCAGACCAACGGGATTACTGTCGAGGAGGTGCTGAACAAGACCCTCTCCCGGCTTCTGGAGGAGCCGGTGGCTGTCATCGGAGCCAGCAGGACGGACTCGGGAGTTCACGCAGAATGCAATGTGGCGGTTTTTGACACAGAGAGCCGCATGCCTGCCGACAAGATCTGTTTTGCGCTCAACGAGAGGCTTCCGGAGGATATCCGGGTTCTGTCTTCCGAGGAGGTGGCTTCGGACTGGCACCCCAGGAAGCAGAACAGTGTGAAAACTTATGAGTACAGGATTCTGAACCGGAAGGTGAACCTGCCCACCCGCCGTCTGTACTGCCATTTCTGTTATTTTCCCCTCAATGTGGAGAAGATGCGCCAGGCGGCCTCCTTTTTGACAGGGGAACATGATTTCAGGAGCTTCTGTACGGCCAGGGGACAGGCGGAGGACACAGTGCGGACGATCTACCGCATAGATGTGGCCGAGGAGCGTGATATGATAGCCATACAGGTCTCAGGCAGCGGTTTTCTGTACAATATGGTGAGAATCATCGCGGGAACTTTGATTAAAGTTGGCATGGGCGTCTATCCGCCGGAGCATGTGAAGGAGATTCTGAGAGCCAGGAACAGGCAGGCAGCCGGCCCTACGGCTCCGGCAAAGGGGTTGACGCTGATGAAGCTGGAGTACAAGACAGAGCTGGAAAAGAAGATCATAGGGAAAAATGAGGATTGGGAGTATTGTCTTATACAGACGGAGATTCCGGCAAAGCAGAAGGCGTATCTCTTTATCAACCGGTGCAGGCCTGAGGATTTCGACCGGCTTTTGGCCCGGGTTACCCATCAGGCAGTGCGCAACGGTGCATGTCAGGTGTACGTGTGCGACCGGGAGGAAGAAAAAAAGCTGGTGCCGGGAAAAGCATATGGGTACTACACCTTCCGCCACGGACACGACATGCTGGAGATGAGCAAGAAGGTTCTCCCGGCGGAAGAAGAGGAGGAGGAGAAAGAGCCGTGGGAGGAGGTCAAGCCGTGGCAGGTGTCCGACCTGTGCGCGCTTTACAACGAGATTTTCTACAATGTCCCCAACTCCGCATCGGTGACAGAAGACGAGATACGACAGTGGATGGCAAACAGTTCGTGGCATATGTTTTTTATCATGAGCCAGGGGCAGAGGGCGGGATTTTTGATGCTTGTGGAAAAAGGCAAGACGGTGGACATCGACAGCCTGGGAATCCGGAAAGGGTTCAGGGGAAGAGGGCTGGCAAAAAAGGTGCTGAGGCGTGTGGAGATGACCGCGTCTAAAAAGGGGATACAGACTCTCGCGCTGGGGGTATCCAGCATCAACAGGGACGCCGTTTACCTGTATGAACAGCTGGGATTTTCCGTGAAATCAGTGACCTCCAGATGGTATGTAACAGAAGGGAAGCCAAGAGAAGGAGAAAAGTAGATGAACTGCTGGGAAATTTTGGAGATTGGAGAGAGCGCCGGGGAAGATGAGATAAGAAGAGCCTATCTGGAGAAACTTCCGCATTTCCACCCGGAGGAGGACCCGGAAGGGTTCAGAACCTTGCGTCAGGCCCTGGAGGAGGCTTTGAAGGCCGCCTCCGAGCGGAGGCAGCAGGCAGAGGGAGGAGCCGGCAGGGGACCGGTTATGGACAGCCCGGAGATACAGAGCCTTTTAAGAGAGGCGGGAGGGCTGTACCAGGATTACGAAAGGCGGAGACAGCCGCAGCTGTGGAAGGAGCTGGTTTCATGTCCTGTGTGCCAGGACTTGGAGACGCAGAAGGAGGCAGGGTGGGCTCTCATAAGTTTTCTCATGGACCATATCCACCTGTCCCACGACTGCTACAAGGTCTTGGATGACACCTTTGGCTGGGTGGAGTCAGAGGAGGAACTGAGGGTTCATTTTCCAGAAGGCTTTGTAAATTATCTGACAGACCGGGTGACGGAGGAGGACGCCTTCCGCTATGACAAGACCCCTGTGCGGGAAGACTTCGACTATGAGGCGTTTTTTGAGGCCTTTTTTGAGCTGCGGAGAGCCCTGGGGGAGAAAGACCGGAACAAGGCGGAAGAGTCCCTCCAGAAACTTGATGCCATGGATATGGAGCACCCGGATATCACCATCTTGAAAATCCGCCATTTTTCAATGATTCCGGGGGAGGAGCAGAAGACCTGGGAGCTGGCCAGGAAACTTTATGAGACTGACGGGGAGAACGGCCCTACCCGATATTGGTATGTCAGGACCGCCATGGAGACGGAGAGCGGCATTGGGGCCGAAGAACTGGAAGAGATTCTGGGGGGACTGGTGAAAGAGGATCCGGAGAATCCGGGATATTGGCAGATGTGCGGGACATTTCTCAAGAGTGAAAACCGCCTGGAACAGGCGATGCAGGCCTTTCAGAGAGCCAGGGCGTGCAGCGGGGAGGAGTGGGAGTATCTTGACGACCAGATAGCCGAGACGGCGGACGCCCTGTCCAGGGAGATGGAGGCGGATGGGTTCGAGGACTCATGGACCCTGGCCCGTGTGTGCTGGATAGGACGCCGATACGACAAGGTGCGGGAACTTCTCTCACACACAGAGCCTGGAGAGGAGAACAGGGAAGAGCTGTTCTACATGATGGCCGAGAGCTGTCATGAGCTGGAGGATTACGAAAATGCCCTGAAGTACCGGGAGCTTATCTGGGAGGCTCACAGCGAGGAAGAGCGGCCGGCGCGGCTGTACATAGATCTGGCGGAGGATTACGATTTATCGGGGGACAGACAGAAGGCGCTTAAGCTGTACAGGCAGGCGGCGGAGAGATTCGGGGAAAGCGGGGAGCTGTGTTACAGGCAGGCGAAAATCCTGGCAGACGATAAGAAACTTCAGGAAGCGGTTTCCATGTGCGACAAGGCTCTGGAAAACGGGTTTCACCAGGATGCCTTCAACCTGCGTCTGGAGGTTCTCCTGGACTTGGAAGAATATGAGCAGGTACGGGATGAGGCGGCGGATATTATGGAGCGGGGATACAGGACAGCCCAGGTTCTCTATGATTACGCCAGGGCCCTCCACGAGCTGGAGGACTACAAGGAAGCGGAGAAAATCCTGAAAGAGCTTTATGAGCGCACCCAGGGCGCGGACGTGGTGTGTGAGGAGTACGCCTCTGTGTGCTATGACTCCGACCGCTCGGAGGAGGCCCTCAAGTGGATCGAGGAGGCAATTGAGAAGCGTGATACCCTGCGGCGCCAGTACTTAAAGGGCAACTGTCTCCACGACTTAAAGCGCTACCGGGAGGAGACAGAGGTTTACCGCTGCATCATAGACGAGGGAGCCGACGGGTATTATGTGAGATACCGCCTGGGGCGCGCCCTGGAGAGTCTGGGCAGCTTCCCGGAGGCGGAGGACTGGCTCAGGAGAGCGCTGGAGGAAAACCCCGACTACAGCACAGCATGGGATTCCTTTGGGGATGTGCTCCAGAAGCAGGGGAAGTGGCAGGAGGCAAAGAAGGCATATGAGGAGGCCGCAGGCAGAGGGCATCTCCAGGGCGCGCGAGACTTATGCCGGCTGCTGAAGCGCCTTCACGAGGACGATGAGGCGAAAGAGCGCATTGAGGAAAATCTGAAAAGATGGCCCACAGACGGAAGCCTTCTTCTCCTCTATTCAGATATCCTTTTGAGGAAAAAGGAGTACGAGGAGACTGTGCGGTGCCTGAACCGGTACATAGAGGTGAGACCCTCCCAGACTGAGCGGGGATACCGGGAGATCGCAGAGTGCTATGAGCGGGCCAAGGATTTTGAGAAGGCGGAGGAATATTATCAGAAAGCCATCGACATCTCGCCGGGAAGCGCCAGATGCTGGCGTCTCATGGGCAAGTTCCTGGCCAACGAGGTGAAGGACCAGGAGAGGGCTCTGCCTTACCTGGAAAAAGCGGTGGAGCTGATGCCGGACAGCACCTACGGGTGGATGAAGCTGGGGGAGGTCTACGAGGAGCTGGGACGCCGTGAGGATGCCCGGAAGAGCTATGAGAGGTCTCTGGAGAATTACATGACAGATATAGAGGCGGACCCGGAGGACTGCTGCAGCTATGAGGGAGCCGCCGACGTTCTCATCCACCTGGGAAGGCTTGATGAGGCGGAGGAGATGGCCCGCAAAGCCATCTCCCTGCAGTGCCGTGTATTTACCTGCAGCAGCTGTTACTGCTATGAAAGCTATGAGAATCTGTCCAACATAGAGGAGAGAAGAGGTAATCTGGAGAAGGCTCTGGAGTGGATGGAGAAGGCGGGAAGACAGACCTACACAGAGTTCTATCCCAGGGAGATCGCAAGGCTTCGGGAGGCTCTGGAGAAGCAGGGAACAGCGGATAATACAGTTGTAAGTTTCAGCGGGATGTCTTTTTAAGGGGCATTCCGGACTCCGGGGTCTCCCCAGTGCAAGGGCAATGAATATGAGAGGTGAAGAAAGTTGGCTAAGGCCGGGGGCAGGATTGCACTTACATGCCGCGGCGGCTGGTATTTCCAGCTGCTGACGTGCTGGGGGTGCAAGGAACTGGGCTTTGGCCTCTCCGCCGCAGCCTGTACTACAGCACCGGCTGTGGCGATTTCGCTGGCAGCCTGCGGCGGGACGGCGGAGACCGTGGCTGAAGCGTCAAGGATGCGGGCCGAATACCTCCTGTCCGGGCTCTGTTTTAGAGCTGGAAAGTGTAAAAAACTGGCTGAAATCAGGGAAAAACTTGTTGACACGCCTGGCCATGTGTTATATAATGTATAACTGTGACGTTAGGCGAAAATGTCCGATCCAAAGCCCCGGAGTCGGCATTTTACGATATATGTTTTAGGAAATCACGGAGATTAAGGAATATCACAGGAGGTTGACCAATGAAGAGTTTTATGGCTAGTCCAGCGACGATTGAGAGAAAATGGTACGTAGTAGATGCTACGGGATATACATTAGGACGTTTGGCTTCAGAAGTGGCCAAGGTTTTAAGAGGAAAGAATAAGCCTATCTACACTCCCCACATGGACTGCGGCGATTATGTGATCATCGTAAATGCCGATAAGGTAAAAGTTACAGGCAAGAAGATGGACCAGAAGATTTACTATCATCACTCTGAGTATGTGGGCGGCATGAGAGAGACCACCCTGAGGGAGATGATGGCCAAGAAGCCGGAGCGTGTAGTTGAGCTGGCGGTAAAGGGTATGCTTCCAAAAGGACCTTTGGGAAAAAGCATGTATAAGAAACTTCATGTTTACGCCGGCCCGGATCACGAGCAGGCAGCTCAGAAACCAGAAGTTTTAGAGTTCAAGTTTTAATCGAAGGTGCGGAAGGAGGAAATTATAATGGCTAACACAGCAAGATATTATGGAACAGGCAGAAGAAAAAAATCCATCGCCAGAGTATATCTGGTGCCGGGCACAGGCAAGATCACCATCAACAAGAGAGATATTGATGAGTATCTTGGCCTGGAGACTCTCAAGGTAGTTGTTCGTCAGCCCCTGGTGGCAACTGACAATGCAGATAAATTCGACGTGCTGGTCAACGTTCACGGCGGCGGTTTCACCGGTCAGGCGGGCGCTATCAGACAT
>CAJTOT010000053.1 GCA_910577935.1 uncultured Hungatella sp.
ACGCGAAGGTATTCTTCACCTTTTTCGTTGCAAATGACGATGTGGTGAAATCATACGTGTTGACCTTCCCTGAAACGGCGAATTGCCTTAGGAGAAGACGGGGTATATAGTGAGTATTCATGGCTTCGGTTTTTCCCTCCATTCTGTGCACGTTTCACAGCACAGACAGACATGGGTGAAACGTTTTCGTTTACACCACATCTCCTGTATCTCAATATATCTGTATATTTCGGCGGCAGCAGATTTTTTCCTAGTGTGCTGACACGTTTATTTTTGAACGGCGGCGGCATTGTTGACCGCCGCCAGGGCGGGCATAGCCAGAGAAGCTGCTACCTCCTAAAAATTTAATAGAATCTTAATAATTGTATGCCTCCTTTGTTGTCTCCTGCTGTTTCCTGATAATTTCTTCTGCAGGTCCGTGCATTTAAAGCATTTCGTCCAGCACTTCACATATTTTTTCATCATCGAAAAGCCCTTCTGTCATGACAAAGCTCATGATGGGATCTCTCAGAATATGTCCCAGGCAAAGCATATGCAGTATGTTAAACCGCAGTCCCATGAGCCTGTCAAATACTCTCTTGAATGCCATGATGACAGTTTCTCTGCTCACGCCGAATTCTCTGCCAAACTCGTCAAAATTCATAATCACGTCATCAGAAATCATATAGCTTTTTCCGCCTGTCTCTGCCGTGTTCAAAAGAGAAAGCCTCGGTTTTCCTACCTTGTATACCTTATCCAGATAACGCATAAGGTCGGATAAGTCCTGCATATTCTCCGCAAACGCGTGACAGGGAGCCAGATATCCCATATCGTATCTCAGCTGCTCCCTCGGACAGTTGTTTGTCCTGCAGACCTCATCAAGATAGCTCTCCAGCCAGACCGCCCTGTCCCTGTGCAGAATATCCAGCACCTTGTACTTTCCATGCTCCTTGAAAATCTCTATGGCGTGATGAGTGTATTCATAATCTCTCCCGTCTGTCTCACTGTGAATTTTTATGAACTGCATCTCCTGTATTTCCGGTCTCTCCGGCCTCATCTTAAGAACGATGGTGTTGGAAAGCAGATTATTTTCAATGCAGCAGGTTTTCAGCTCATATGCCGCCTGAAGACAGCTGCCTTTATAGTTACTCCTGATCATCTCCAGATTCTCCCGCGGCATTTCTTTTTCGTACCTCACGCCGTGAAGCATCTGGTAATCCTCATACCTGTAACTATTCGTCCTGTGAAATTCATTTATAAAGCAGACAACTGCCATCTCTATATCTGTCATATTCCCTCCCCTTCCTGTTATACTGTCATACCGTTTAAGGATTGCCTCGTCCCCCCGAACTGTTATAAGTTTACTTAAAATTCCGCAGATTGTGAATGACATGCGGCGGCGTTTTTGATATAATGAAATTGTTGAGACCGACCGGTTCCGGAGCCCTGGAGACTTGGTGAAGGAGGTGGTCAAGTGTATCAATATACTTTTGCTGATAATCTGTGCCGGCTCTGCAGGGAACAGCACATCAGCGTAACGAAGCTTGCTGACGCTATCGGGAAATCTCCCCGCCAGGTGAACAGATACCGCAACGGACAGTGTGAGAACATATCCCTCGGCACCGTGGAGAAAATCGCATCCGTGCTCCATGTCAGCTTGTCAGAATTACTTTTGTAGGAAGGCAGACGCCCGTTTTCCGCTGCCCTCCCATGAAACAGAAAGACTTCAGCCGCCTGGGTTATCCCAGATGTCTGAAGTCTTGTTTTTATAAAGCAGTGTTGCCTCCGAGAATGTTATCAGGTTCCCGAAAAAACTCCTTCCCCCGCACCCTCCAGAAGCCTTCTCACAAGAAAAACTTAGATAAAATCACCGCGATTATGATAATCACAATGACGATCTGCCCCGTCTTCGTGTTGCTGTCAGAAGCCTTGTGGTAGTTGTATTTCCTCTGAACATTCTGATCCCCATGATTCACCGGGCGGTGTGGACAATCCTTCCAGCCCGTATCGCTGTCACAGTAATTTTTACGGTGAAATCCATTGGCCTTTGAGCAATAGCCGCACTGCCCTTTAAACAGGCATCCTCTTCCTAACATATCCTTTAACCTCCTTCTGTTCTGTTGACTATCTGTTTGTTGGCTATACCCGCTATTTTCCGCCGCTTCCCTGCAAAGCCTTTCCTAAAACGGCGGTTCCATCCCGTACAGCATGAACATTTCTCTTGCGAACCTCATGTCGGAGAGCACATGCCCGATATTCTCATAATCCCCGGACCATGACATGGCGATAAACAATTTTTCATATGCCGCTCTCACAAACCTGCCTGCCTTCTCCGCATCCTCGTCATCTTCTGAAATCTCTTCAAATTCCCAGTCAGCTATATTATTGCAAAAAAAGCCCGACAGCTCTTCCTCACAGCCCCTATCCAGAAGCCCCTCGTTGACGGCTTCGGACAATCTGTCCTCTATATATGTCTGAACAGCCTGATGCATGTGCTCATGCCATTTCTTACTCCCCTTTTCCCCCTGTGCTTCATCTATGTAAATCTCATCTTCTATGCCAAAGTCTTTCATCATGTCAGGGGGGAATCGGAAGGTAGACCGTGTACGCCCCCTGCCCTTCATCATGATATGTCATGAGCCCAGGCAGCTCTTTCTCCTTCATATTCCCTACATACATGGGGTTGTTCAGCATATTCCGGCATATCTGCTCAAGTTTTTTGTAGCCCCACATATTCACACTGAATCTGGCATCCCAAAATTCTTCTGCCACTTTATCATAGAGAGCCATCACGCCGTCGTAGCACTTGTCCAGCTCCTGGTCGTCACAGTCCTCGATCCATCTCAGCAGCTCGCTGCGCCCCTCCTGGTTCCCCTCACCGGTTATATAGCTCATGACCCGCGACGCCCGCTTTTCCGGGTTCTCCGGCTGCCTCAGAATCTCCTCCACCGTCTTTTTCTTGTTCACCACAAGATGAATCTGGCTCCAGAGAGCGCTGCACTCTGCGTCTCCAAGACTTTTTATGTCTTTTTCCAGCGCTCTTCGGCAGGCTTTCATGTTCTCATCCGGGGACGCTGTGATCTCCTCCTCGGACACATGCAGATATTCCGCTATCAAACGGACGATCTCCGGGGCAATCGACCCGCTGTCCAGACCCTTTCTCAAGGTTCTCTGGTCAATCTTTAATTCCTTCTCACATATGTCTTTCAGAGAAAGATGGGTATTCTCTCTTTTTTTCTCTATCAGTTCCTTTAATTTCGCACCATCGATAATAATGCTTCTTCTGGACATACTGGTCTCCCGCTTCTTTTCTCTGACTCTTTCTGACGCCCTTTGCCGCCTCTGAAATCATGGCTGTCCGCACGGCCCCGGCGGTCATGATTTTTGAACCATATTATCATATTATAGATAAGCAGCGCCTTTGCTCATGGTAAGATCAAAATACGTCAAGTGTGACAACTTATCCGGGCATTCCGGCCCTCCTTCACTGCGGCAGTTTACTTGTCAGCCTTTGTGTTGTAACAGACAGGTCAAAAACAATGATGTTGACAAATTCCTTTCTCTCTGCTAAACTATCTATATAGAACATACGTTCGATTTCTTACACATGAAGGGGGAATGTCCGGTGCCTGCCACCACCATTTACTGCAGATGTTGTCACCATCGCCTGCTTGACATCGAGCCCGGCGCCAGAGGGAGTATCCGCATCAAGTGCTCCCGCTGCCGGAGAATCATAAGAATTTCATTTTTTGAACCACAGAAGAATAAGGACTACCTGGCAAAGGAATGAATTCATCAATTACCGAATTGCAGGAGAGACCGGCTGCCCGCCCTGGACAGTCTGCCTCTCCTGTTTCATTTTGCGCTTTTTCAGGAACATCTGCGCCAACGCGCTGCTGTCTGTGGGCCGCGTTGCTGCGCCGGTTAATTTTTATCATGGGAGGAATTGTATTATGAATTATTACATCAAGGTCAAAGGCGCTCCGGTGCCTGTAAGCGAGGAGGTCTACAAGGCCTACTGCCAGGGGGAGCGAAAGGAGCGGTACTTCCGGGAAAGCGATATCCGGAACAAAACATTTTTCTACGACGCCCTGGACACGGACGAGCTCAACGGGAGTGACATGTTCGGGGACCCGGACGCCGAATCCGTGGAAGAGACTGCGGAAAAGCATCTGCTCCTGGAGAGACTGCGCCAGGCTGTATCGGACTTAAGCCAAGAGGAGCGGGACATGCTGTGCCGCCTCTATGTATATGAAGATTCTCTCCGCGCGTTTTCGAGAGAGCGCCAGGTTCCTGTGTCGACCCTCCACGCGCGCCACCAGAAGCTGCTGGAAAAACTAAGGAAAAAAATGGAAATTTAATTCGAACATACGTTCTGCTTGTCGGATTAATAGTAGAGGAGGATAAACAATTATGAAAGTATTAAAAGCAATGTTTCGATGGTTCACCAATCTGATTCTGGCAGCCGCTCTTCTCCTGGCGGCGGCGGTGTGGCTCCCCCAGGCGTTCCACATGAAGGCCTATGTGGTCGCCAGCAGCAGCATGGAGCCTGCTATATCCGCCGGAAGCGTGGTCTATGTCAGTCAGTACAAAGCCGGCGAAGCTGTCCAGACCGGGGATATCGTCAGCTTCCGCTCCGGAGGGGCCTTGGTCACTCACCGGGTCGTATCCGTGGACACGGAACACGGACTGGTGACTACCAGAGGAGACGCCAATCAGGTGTGTGATTCGGCTCCCCTGTCCCTTGAGGCGATCGAAGGCAAAGTGCGCTTTCATATTCCCGGCATTGGTTATCTGCTTCTGCGCTGACCTGTCAACAATGATCAACTTTTTATAAGGAGGATATGTATGGAAACTTCCAGAAGACGCTCTAACAACAGAATCAAACTCGCGGCAACCGCCTGTATCCTGGCTTTCTTAAGCCTTGGCGGCACACTGGCCTACATGACCGACAGCGAGTCTGCCGACAACCGTTTTACCGTAGGTAAGGTTGACTTCAATCTCTACGAGACCAGCTGGGACGGCGAACTTCCCGACGGCACTTACGCCACCTCTTCCGATGCCACCCCCTCTGACGCATTGGGCGTTAATCAGGCCGAGGATATGTACGCCGGCAAAGAGATACCCAAAGACCCGGCCATCAAAAACAACAGTAAAAACGACGCCTATGTGAGGATGACCGTGAAGATTCCGGTAGCCTACGTGACCACCGCATATGAAGACGGCAACCTGACCAACGGCGGGCAGCCCAGGGATACAGAGCTGTTCAGCTATAACCTTAACCCGGACTGCGGCATGAAACTGGCTCCAGGGCAGCCAACAGTAGAGGGTGACTGCCATGTTTATGAATATATGTACACCGGTGACGGATGGCAGGAGATTCCCGTTCCGGCAGGACAGGATATCCCGCCCCTCTTTGACTCCGTCTCCTTCGCCAACGTAGTCGGCGGGCAGATCGACGAGAATACCGAGTTCATCTACGTGGACTTCAAGGCTATCCAGTCCGGAGGCTTCAACAGCCCCGAGGAAGCCTGGTCAGCTTACGACCATCAGTCCAACTGACGGACGCCGGCTGCCCGGATGTATCACAGATTCAGCGGAGCGCTCCTGCCCCAGCGCCGGCGCATTCCGCTGAATCACCTGTAATAAAGAGAAGTCCCCGGCCGAGGGGTGCGGCCGGGGGTTCTCTCTTTGCTTTCACTACTATTTTAAGTTCACAAATTCCACCTCTACCACAAGTTCAGGTACATCGCAGTTCAACTCCTTTACAAGGTTTTCAATCAATATCTGCGCCGATTTTTTCGCACTCTCATAGAATCTCTGATTGGAGCGTATGCTCTCCCTGGCATCACGGCTGGCGTCGGCAGCCTGCCGTTGAGCCAGATCCGCGCCCTGCCTGGTGCTGCCATCCAAAAGGGTGGTTCCCAGAATTTTCAATGCCCTGTCATCATATAATAACGTCTCTGCCTGTCCTGTGGTAAAGCGGGTCAGCTCAGGCTCAGGAACTCTCACCAGAACATACCGGCGCTCATTGTCCACCAGGAACTCGCTGGCTTTTAAGTTTACTGTAAAGACACCTGTTCCCGACACTTTTATCCATGACACGGCAGTCTTATTATCCTTTTTATCCTCCACGCTGTAACCCACGGCGTTGACATTCAGGACTTCCAGCTCAGCTATCTCATTTACGCCGTCAACCGTAATCACAGCCCTGTTGCTCACATGGTATTTTTTCTCAGCCTCATCCCGGTATTTTTCATAGTAGTCATTGTAAACTTGTTCTCTCTCCTCATCCCGCGCCGTGCTAAAAACAGCGGCGGCAGCCTCCGCCCCTCTGGAAATCGTCTGAGAAAACAGGCATACACTGATAAATCCCATAGCCGCAGCCGCCCCTGCCATAAGAACCATAATCACGGGAGATCCGCTTTTTGTATGTTGATCGCGGACAGACACCTCTTTTTTATCCTGCCTCACAGCCCATCACCTCTCACTCTTAAATTCTACCTGTATCTCGTTGCCGCGGATCTGTCTTGCCAACAGTCCAACCTGCCTGCAAGCTGCCTCCTTTGCCTGCTTTTCCAGTTCTTCACAGCCTGCGATAGAATCCGAGGAAACCTTTTTAATCTCCTTCAATGAATTTATATATTGTTCAAACCCTGCTTCTGCGTTTCCGTTGAAAAAAAGCCTTTGATAATCAGCTATCTTATCGATTTCCGCCGCGTCAATATACGTATCCACTTCCAGGTCCGGAAGAAGAATTGTAATTTCGCCTCCGTCTCTGCTGATCTCTGCCTGGTCTAAGTCAACTGTAAATACAGCCTCCCCCCGCAGGAGATACAGGGCAGCATAGGTGTCCCCCACCTGGTTCAGATTCTGGATACTGACAGTGGCTGCCAGAACCTCCAGTCTTCCCACATCACTGACCAGGTCCGCTGCCTCCGCCTCCGTGTCTATCGCCTTGAGCCCCTCCGCTTTTCCGTCCTCAATTCCGGCTTCTCTTCCTTTCGTAATTCCCTCAAAGGAACCCAGGGCCTTTCCCACAGCTCTCCCTGCGTCAGAACCGATATTCTCCCCCAGCTCCGAGGCATGACTGTAGGAAAAACCTGCCAGGACCAACATGACCGCCGCTATGACAGCAAGTCCTGCTAAACCTATATATCCCGGCATTCTGAAAATCTTCTTTACCATCCTCATCTGTCCCCTTATTTTTCCTCAATTTGTATATAATCCTGCCGCCGGATCACTGTGCCGTCCATGTCTTCCGTAATCTCTGCCTCATCCCGTGGCCTTATTTTTGCTGAAAACCCCTTCCATGGCAGAACCGATCCCGCCTGACTCTCAGGAGCCAGAGGCTGGCCGGAGGCATCACAGACGGAGATATCCCCATGATCCGCACTCCTCTGCCTATATGCCCCTAAAGCAGCCGTGTCTCTGTCGACAATGATTTTAAGTTCTGTCTCCAGAGTCTGCGGAACCGTAAATACATACTCATATCCGCCCTTTACTGCCGCCCTGGGAGCATCTGCAGAAAGCCCGTCGGCTGCCGCCTTATATCCATCTCCTACCTGTATCTGAATCTTGTCCCCGCATCTCAACTTCTCAATAAACTGTTCCTTTTTGGGGGAAACATTCTGACTCTCTCCGTTTACGGAAATCGTTCTGACAATATCCCTTGAACCGGTGACGGCAGATATCGTGCTGTTGACAAGATTCGCCTCATTGTTGATCAGCTGCACGCGGATATACGGATGCAGCAGCACGGAATAACTCTGGCATTCCTCAGTATTTTCGCCATAGTCTCCCCCAGCCTTTTTGAATTGGACCGTGCTGTTTTCCTCACTGACATAAAAAGGCTCAGGGTCGGACCTTTCAAAGTAGAATTCGTCTCCATAGCCGCTGTAATCATATGAAATAATATATGTTATAAAGGGGCTGATCTCGGCGTTTATGTCTGTAGTCTCCGTCCCGTTATCTATTTTCCAGACACCGTTCAGCTCAATCTCCGCTCCGCCGCTGTTTATATAAGAATCCGTGAAAGAAAGCGTTTTCTTTGTATATTCTCCCAAAGGCGCAACAGACAGCTGAGCTGACCGGCAGTCAAGGGGCGCCGTCATCACAAGAGGAAAGCCGCTGTCTATATCCGGCCGGGGATATCTGCTGCCGTCTTCTCTCCACTCCCAGATTCTGAAGCCTGAAAATGTATATCCGCCGGGACTTCCCGCGCCGCCGTCTATTACCGACATATAGATAGAGTCTCCCGGATTGATATAACAGTTTTCAGTATCAATCTGCCTGGTCAGTCCTTCATCAAAATAATACTCAGCTTTCAAAAAAGAGTTCTCCATAAAAGTGACATGTATCGTCCCTGGATGGGTTTCTTCCTCTTCCTCAGCTTCCTGATACATGCCCTCTTCATTAAGCCGGTTGGAGGCTTTCATATTTTCATATTCCTGGTAATCCTGGTAATTCTCGCCGGCAGATACTAAAAACTCTTCCTGTACCCTCTCTGCCAAATAGTCCTCCACGGCACCGCACCCCGAAAGCTGCCAAAGGGCAGCCCCGAAAAGCAGATATAAAGTTTTTTTCCCCATGTTTATTTCCCCCGTTTTTCATCTGTGCGCTGACTTGATTTTAACATACATCTCCGGCATTTTCAATCAATCGTTACTGTTCACATGCGTTCACAGCAACCAGCAAAAATCCATGAAAATCGCCTGGGGCGATGGGATTTTTGCCTGCCCGCCCAGGTTATCATAAGGTCAGCGCAGCCAGTGCGCAGACCTACCTGAACAGTAACAATCAGTCAGATAAAGACCAGTCACTGCCCATAAACAACTGGCAATATCCCCCTTTTAATGGTACAATTCTCACAGGGCCCGGCGCCCATAATATTCTTCAATTAAACTTAGGAGGGTTTCTTATGATAAAAGCTGTCATTTTCGACATGGATGGACTGATGATCAACAGCGAGCGGGTCACTTACGACGGTT
Organism: uncultured Hungatella sp.; assembly: GCA_910577935.1. Taxonomy (GTDB): domain Bacteria; phylum Bacillota; class Clostridia; order Lachnospirales; family Lachnospiraceae; genus UBA3402. Next base: position 8,970 of record CAJTOT010000053.1, read on the forward strand.
ATGTAATCGAGTGCGGCAAACTGGGGCTTACGATGGATGAGGATTTTTATAAATCCCTTCTGGGCTGCCCGCTGCCTGATGTCTTCCAGCGGTTCTACGAGCATTACAGCCCGTCCTTCCCCATGGAGACGGTTCTGAAAAATGTGCATCAATACATGAACGACCTGTTTGAAGAAGAGGGAGTTCCCGTGAAAGAGGGGTTGAGAGACCTTTTGAAATATTTAAAAGAACATGATTACAAGACGGTTGTGGCAACCTCCAGCACCCGGAACCGGGTGGACAAGATTCTTGAGCAGACCGGCCTTGCCTCATACTATGACGATTCGATATGCGGCGACGAGGTGGCACACGGCAAGCCCAACCCGGACATTTTCTTAAAAGCCTGCGAGAAGGCGGGGGTTCTGCCCTCCGAGGCCCTGGTCCTGGAGGACTCGGAGATGGGGATACAGGCCGCATCTGCCGCCGGCATACCTGTGATCTGCGTGCCTGACATGAAGTATCCGGAAGAACGGTATGCGTCTCTCGCCACGGATATTGTCGGCTCACTGACCGACGTGCTGACCTATCTCCAAAACCGCTCTTAAAGTGTCTCTGACAGCAAGGCGGAGCGGGGGCGCCCGACGGCGCCCCGCCCCGCCGCAAAACCGTAAACTAATTCTTAACTTGTTCCTTTTTAGGCTTTTTCTTCTTTGGTTCCGGAAGCTCCCTGCAGGTGGCTGCCACCAGCTTTGTCAGCAGCTCCTTGTCCTCCACGTCATCCATCAGAAGATAATTCTTCGCCCCCTCATAGGGAGGCGCCTCCGACAGGCCAGGGCACACTTCCTTCCCCGCCTTCGTGATCTTGATATACAGCTGGTCATCACAGACCACGGCAAATATCTTTCCGCCGCAGTAAAGGCCATATTCGCCAAACATTTTCCGGCAGGTAATATTCCCGGCCCCCCGCATCTGATCCATAACAAATTCTACATATTCTATCCTTGATGACATCTCCCCTCTCCCTTTCCGCGTATTATCTCATTCAATGTCCGATAAAGTTTATCCACCTCCACAGGCTTGGAGAGATGGCCGTTCATGCCGCACTCCACGGATTTCTTCAGATCGTCGTCAAAGGCGTTGGCCGACATGGCCACAATAGGTATGGTACGGCAGTCTTCCCGCTCCATGGCCCGGATCGTCCGGGTCGCCTCCAGGCCATCCATCACCGGCATCATAATATCCATCAGAATCACATCATAGGTGCCGGGCTCTGTGGAACGGAGGCGCTCCACGGCCTGAGCCCCGTCGTATACACAGTCCACTTCAAAATTGCGGTCCTCCAGCAGGCTCTGGGCAATTTCGGCGTTGAGCTCGTTGTCCTCCACCACCAGGACGCGGAACCCGTCAAATAAAATCTCCTCCTCTTCCCCTTCCGTCTCCATGCTCTCCCCTTCCTTTAAGAGAATGGAGAAGCTGAATGTGCTTCCTTCCCCCAGCTTGCTGTCCAGCCTGATGCTGCTGCCCATCATCTGCACCAGGCGGCTGCTGATGGAGAGTCCCAGCCCTGTGCCCTGCTGTTTCGCAGGGTTGGGGGAGGATGACTGCTCAAAGGAGCGGAAGACTCTCTCCTGATCCTCCTTGGCAATGCCTGCCCCCGTGTCCTGCACGGTAAAGGAGACGAGAATCTCGTTTTCGGAGACACTCATTTCATACACCTTCAGCCACACTCTGCCTCTGGGCGGCGTAAATTTTACGGCATTACCCAGAAGATTGACCAGCACCTGGCTGATTCTCATCTTGTCCGCCGCAAACCAGCTGTGGGTCAGCCTGATGTCCTGGATAAAATCTATGTCCTTTGCCGCGGCCTGAGGCGTGATCAGCTCTTTGATGGTCTCCAGCATTTCGCGGATGTTAAAATTCACAGGCTCCAGCTTCATCTTCCCGCTCTCAATCTTGGACATATCCAGGATATCATTGATCAGCCCCAGAAGATAATTGGAAGAAGACTGTATCTTCTGGAGGCAGTCCAGGATTCTCTCCTGGTTCTGATTCTGCTGAAGGGCGATTGCGGTCATGCCGATGATTCCGTTCATGGGAGTCCGGATCTCATGGCTCATGCGTGACAGAAACTCCGATTTCGCCTTGCTGGCAATGTCATGCTGCTGCTGGTTAAGCTGTCCCTGGATCACCCGGCCAAGCTCTGCGAAATTCTGATACTCGTCGGGATTTTCCAAAATCTCCGGACTGATACCCAGAACGCAGAGGCTTCCCATATAATTCCCGCTGTCGTACATAGGAAGCGCCACTCCCTGCTGCCCCGGAACGACCCCCAGAAAGCACTGGACTATATCCTGCCGGCTGTCCGCTGCAGAAAGACATCTCACCTCTCCCTCACCCAGCCATCCATGAAACCTCTTTCTGTCCTCCTCCGTGTATTTTCTCACGGTCCTGCCGGCAGCCTTCTGATCCCGATGCCACTGGTACTCCAGATAGCTGGAATTAAAATCAGTCCTCAGCACGGATATCTGCACGTCTTGGGCCTGATAGAACCTGCCGATCTTCCTCACCATCAGATTCATCTGCGCCTGGAAATCTTCTCCCTTGCCAAACAGGTTCAGAGCCACGGACACCAGGTTCACGTCTTCTCCGTAGTCCAGGCTGTTGATCTCTCTCCCTGCCAGCCCAGGCAGCTTCCCCAGGCTCTCCTCAGGAATATCCTCATAGAAGCGGTAACGTTCCGGGGTTCCGGAAACCACCGTCATGCGGGCCTGTCTCGCCATACACGCCAATTCCTCGGCTGTCTGCTTCTTTTCGCCAAGAACCAGGCCCCCATATATGTGAATCCTGAACATATCCTCGTCAAAGCGCGCCGCGAGTCCGTCCAGCAAGCCTTTTATAAATCTCTCTGCTCTCTCCCTGGACTGATTCTCCAGCCACAAGATAAACTCGTCTCCGTTAAGGCGCAGGGCCACGGTCTGACGGTCTGTGTCCGCCTGCAGCTTTTCGCAGCTGCTCCTGATCAGGCTTCCTGCCTCCTCAAGGATCATGTCCCCGAATACGATGCCGTTTTTCTCGTTGCTCTCCTTGAGCCGGCTTACAAACAGGTTTACCATGACCCCGCTGCTCTGCACCTTCCGGCGCTGCTTCAGCCGGTCCATGCCGGCGCTGAACACGTAGAGGCCGGTAACTCCGTCAATGGTGTTCTTCAGGAGCTGCTTTGCCTCCTTCTCCTTCTGCTCCTGGATATCCCTGATGCTCCCCACCAGCTTCCGTTTTCTGCCGTCTGTGTCGTAGACAGTCTTGCCTGAAAGCGCCACCCACGCAAACTCCGCGTCCGAAGGCCATTTTAAGCGGAATTCCACAAAAAGCCGGTCGCCTTCACTCTGCAGGGCTTCCACAGTCTCCTGGCGGTCCTCCTCGTGGATACTGTCGGGATTGATAAAACAGCCGCCGTAGCCCTCACATTGCCAGTGGCCGCTCATGGTCTCGTGATTTACGATATCCAGTTCACGTTTTTGAAAATCATAGGAAAAGAATACGTCTTTGGAAGATTCCAGAGCCACCCTGTATCTCTCTTTCTCCTCCAGCAGAATGTTCTCCGCCTCCTTCTGCCTGTCCGACAGATCCTTCACCACGCCGTACAGGGCATCTACCTCCAGGATATTCGACGGCTTGAATTTCTCAAGCCCCTCTCTCCCTCCGCTGATGCACCCCATCAGGCGCTGTACCGGGCTGGTCAGGTGCCTCACCAGAACATAGATGCCGAAAACGCCGAAAACCAGACCTGCCATGACTGCCGCCACCATCCAGACATAGAGCCGGCGGCTCATTCCGAAAAGATCCTCCTCTGTATCCAGTCCAAGAAGGGCCCAGTCTGTGTTCTCATAAGGAACGTGATTGCTGTACAGCTTCAGTGGGCAGACCACGGCATAGATGCCCTGCTTATCCAGCCGGATACCCTCCACCTCTGTCAGATTTCTGTAATCCGTGTCTCTCAGGGCAAATGTATCCCCGGCGGAGCAGACCAGATTGTAAAGAATTCCCCTCCCTGACAGAGGGACATAACTGCCGTCGCCCTGGCTGACAGCCAGCATGTACCCTGACTGCTGGGTCTCGTTGAGCTCCGACACAGGAAAATAGTCGTACAGTTTTCTGGTGGAAATCTCCACCCCCATCACTCCGTACACCCTCCCCTCGTATCTGACAGGCAGGGAGTATGTGATCATCTCATAGGAATCCTCAGTCTGCCCTCCCAGCGAAAAGGGCATGGACCAGTATCCCAGGTCCTCGGCGTGGGCGTCCGGATACTCTTCCCCGGCTCTCCACGGCTCGTAAAAATAATTTTCCGCCTGGCTCTTCCCCTGGCCTCCCATGTGGAAATGGGTGGTCCAGGATGTATCCAGGGGTACATTCCACTCCCTGGACAGGTGCTTGCTGCCCCTCTCCAGCAGCAGATCCGTATAGTTGGCAGGATTGGTGTCCGGGTCAGAATCCCTTATGAAGAAGCCGTCATAATCTCCTTCCGCCCCTGTTTTTTCCCCTGTCATGATAAAGAAAATGCCTGTGGTTGAGTTATTCTGCAGGATATCCAGGCATTCAGGAAAAACCAGCTCCAGAAATTCATCCTTCATCTCGTCAGAGCCAAGCAGTCTGTCCAGTTCCATGTGGTTATTTCTCAAAAACCGCTCCAGAAGCTGGTTCATCGGCGCCTCCTGCTCATGGACAGACGCCCAGCGCTGGTTCATATCATTCTGCAGGATCACTCTTCTGTTTTCCACCAACCGGCTCATCATGCCGCCGGAATACTCCTCCAGCATCCCCGCGGTTCTCCTGACCACCAGAGTTCCGATGGTGATGATACTCTGTATCAGCATGATACCGATCAAAGGAATCAGAAAAAACTTAAAAATTGTTGATTTTTTTCTTTTTTCACCTTTGGTTTTCATATCATCCCCACCTGTATTATTGGCCTGCCGCGCCTCTCAACGCGTCACAGAAAGCTTCGTACCATCTGTCAAAGGCCTCCTCTGTCACGAACATGCCCGACGCCTCCTCCAGGCTCTTCCCCTGCTCCAGCGCCGCCGCCACCGCGGCCCTGTCCTGAGCCGCCTGGTCCGCCAGGCTGTATTCCAGAATCTTTCTCGCCGCGGAACCGTTTTCGAAGCTTTTGTTGGTGTACAGAGTCATACTGTCCATCTCATCAAAAACCGTGTTCAGACAGTCGTAGGTCTTCGGCGCCACCGACAGCCCCTTTCCGCTGATCACCTGGTCCAGCTTCTCTTTGTTGTTGGCCTCCTTGAGCACAGGCAGATACCCCGACACACATCCGAACTGCAGGTTGTTCTCCGCCTCCGTAAACCATTTTAAAAATTCCACCGCCGCGTACTCATGCCTCTCGTCAGACTTGCTCACCACCATGCCTGCGCCCTGCTGCACTGCATAGCTCCCCCCTCCCTCGAACACAGGGGCGGCCATCACGATATAGTCAATGGGATAACTGGAATCGTCAAGCTCCACCTGGTCGGGAAAATACATGGCGGACGATGTGGAACCTGTGTAAGCCAGGAGATCCCCTGTCTTCACATCGTCGGACCTAAAGGAGCCGTATGCCCCGAAATATCCTTTCACCATAGGCACATAATAATTCTCCCAGAGGCGGCGCAGAGGCTCCTTTGGGACATTCAGGGTCAGCTGTCCGCCGTTCACCTGAAAGATCTCCACTCCCAGCTGCCGCATGCCGATAATCATATAGTTAGCCATGGCGTCTCTCCCGTAAAACGCCTTTCCGTCCCCCGGCGCATCAGGGGTCAGGCTGTCCGTCCACTCATAGTAAGCCCCGGCTGCGGCTGTCACTCCCTCCATGGTCTTTAGGTCCTCCAGGGATGCCCCCGTGGCGTCGGCGAACTTCTCCCAGTCGGTCTTGTTGATCATCATGATCTCCGTGGATTTTGCCGTGGGAAAAATCCGCAGGGTTCCGTCGGAGGCGATACAGCCCTCTTCTATGTAAGAGTCCACATACCGCCCCAGTTCCTCCTCGTCAAGATAATCGGACAGATTGGCAAGGGCGCCTGCCTGCTCCACCTCATAGGCGGTGTCAGCGTAGGACGAGAAAATATCCGGCATGTCAGCCGCCCCCACTTTTCCGTTGATAGAATCTCTCACCGCCGCCTCCAGGTCAGAGACAGACCCCTGGCTGTAGCTCTGGACATAGATTCCCTTCTCCCTCCCCGCGGTGTCGTTAAAGTTCTCCACCAGGATATCGAACGCCGCCTGCTGGGAGCCGTTATAGTAATGCCACACCGTCAGAGACACCGGATCCCCAGGATCCAGAGGACTTTTATCTTTACACCCCGCCAGAGTCAATGTAAATGCCGCAGCCAAACAAACGATCTTAGGTAGTCTTCCTTCTCGCTTCATATTCCATCCCTTCTTTGCGTCTTTTAGTATGTTGATTAGATTCTATCATATATCCTATGGGTTTTCAACAAAAGGGGGAAATCTGGCCGGCCTGGAAATCACTTTAAACCTGCTCTTATCTGCCTCAATCACCCCCATTTTTTTCAGTCTGCCGATCTCCGCAGACAGTCCGCTCCTGTCCACCTCAAGGTAATCTGCCAGCTCCTGCCGGTTATAAGGAATCGTAAAGCTGCTGCTGCCCTGCTCTTTCGCCTGCTGCAGAAGGTATGTCATCAATTTTTCTTTCGTAGAACGCCTGGACAGAATCTCCAGCTTCTGGTGAAATATAAGATTTTTCCCTGCCACCACCCTCATAAGGTTGAAGACCAGCTGGCGGTGAAACCCGCAGGACTGGCTGCAGGATCCGAGAATACGCCGGCAGTCCGCCATCAGAACCCGTGTGTCCTCCGCGGCCACTACGTCCACAGGCATAAGCTTTACCCCGGCGCAGGCAAAGGACTCCCCGAAAAGTTCCGGCGGTCCTGCGCTGGACACTATGCTTCTGTTTCCAAAATAGTCTATCCGCACAATCTGCACTCTCCCCGAGAGAACAATCCCGATGCAGTCTGCCGGCCTGCCCTCCGCCAGAACCGTCTCCTTTTTGCAAAAACCGACGGTTTTAGCCCTCAGACAGCCCAGGACTGCTGCTAAATCTCTGTCATCAATACCGCAAAAAAGAGGACACGTTCTCAACACCTCAAAATATTCTTCCATAAATTCCTCCGGATGTTGAAGTTTCAACATACTTTTTGTCCACATTGTATTATCATCATTTCAGAAAGTCAAGATACCAATGCCAGCCACAAGGAGGAACACAAGTTTGATCAGAAAAATTATCAGAATCGACGAAGAAGCATGTACCGGCTGCGGAGCCTGCGCCGCTGCCTGCCACGAGGGCGCCATCGAGATGATCGGCGGAAAAGCAAAGCTTACACGGGAGAATTACTGTGACGGTCTCGGAGACTGCCTTCCCGCGTGCCCTGCCGGCGCCATTTCTTTTGAAGAGAGAGAAGCCCCCGGCTACGACGAAGCCGCCGTGGCTGAGGCGAAGAAAGAAAAAGAACTCAAAGCCGCGCCGCTGCCCTGCGGCTGTCCCGGGACAGAGGCAAAATCCATCACCCGCCCCGCCTGTCCCTCCCAAGGGGCCACCCCCGCCCATGTCCCTGCCTCAAGCCAGCTTTCCCAGTGGCCCATCCAGATCAAGCTGGTGCCTGTGAAAGCGCCCTGGTTTGACGGGGCAAAACTCCTGGTGGCCGCCGACTGCACCGCCTACGCCTACGGCAATTTCCACCAGGAATTTATCCGGGGGCACATCACATTGATCGGATGCCCCAAGTTAGATGAAGGCGACTACACGGAAAAACTGACCCGCATTATCGCCGGGAACAATATAAAAAGCGTCACCGTGGTCCGCATGGAGGTTCCCTGCTGCGGCGGTATCGAAAACGCAGTCAGGAATGCTCTGCAGGCCAGCGGGAAGTTTATCCCCTGGAGAGTGGTGACGGTGTCCACAGACGGAAGCCTGCCGGAGTAAAGTCCGCCCAAATTCGGGGGGAGGGGCAGCCTCCAAAACAGGGGCTGCCTTCCTTAGGTTTAAAAATATTTTTCATTTTATCTTGCTATCCTCAAGGCCGACACCGGACATTTTTTTACGCAGCAGCCGCACCTTACACACAGGTCATGGTCGATAGTTAATTCTCTTTCCTTTCTTCTTACCTCGATGGCCTTCATCTGGCAGGTCCCGGCGCATGCCCCGCAATACACGCACTTTCCGCTGTCGTGCCGTACACTTCCCCGCATCTTTGCCAGCTTCCTTATAATCTTAGATTTCCGTATCATTTCTTTCATATAACTTTTCTCCTTTTTATAGTACATTTGTACTAATATTGACATATTAGCACATCTGTGCTAATATGTCAATATTCCAAGTATCTCTTTACAACCAGGTAAATACAGGAGCAGGAAGCATATGAGTTCTAATACAAAGCAGATCATTCTGGATACGGCCCGGCGTCTGTTCACGGAAAAGGGCTTTCACGACACATCCATGCGGGATATCGCCGCCGCGCTGAACATCAGCGTGGGGAATCTGACCTATCACTTCAAAAAGAAAGAAGATCTGATCGAGGCAATCATTTTTC
>CAJTOT010000054.1 GCA_910577935.1 uncultured Hungatella sp.
AAGCCTGAGAAGCCTTGATTTTAGCGGTTTCTCGGGCTTTTGGCAACTATTCAAACTCAATCGTAGCCGGCGGCTTCGGACTCATATCATAGCACACCCTGCACACATTCCCCACCTCGGCCAATATCCGATCCGTAATCCTTCCAAGCACATCCCAGTCCACTCTCTCCACCGTGGCGCTCATGGCGTCAACTGTGTTGATGGCCCGGATGATCACCATATAATCAAAGCACCTGGCGTTGTTCTTCACGCCCACCGACTTAAAGTCCGGAACCACGGTGAAGTACTGCCATACCTTCTTGTCAAGCCCCGCCTTCTCAAACTCCTCTCTGAGGATAGCGTCGGACTCCCGCACCGCCTCCAGCCGGTCTCTGGTGATAGCCCCCAGGCATCTCACCCCCAGGCCGGGTCCCGGAAACGGCTGGCGGTACACCATGCTTTCCGGCAATCCCAATTCCACACCGCACGCACGCACTTCGTCTTTAAACAGCTGCTTCAGCGGCTCCACCAGTTCAAACTTTAGGTCCTCCGGGAGGCCGCCTACGTTGTGGTGGGATTTTACCATCTTGGCGGTCTTGGTTCCGCTCTCGATAATATCCGGGTAAATGGTTCCCTGGCCCAAAAAGTCGATTCCTTCCAGCTTTCTGGCCTCCTCCTCAAACACTCTGATGAACTCGCCGCCGATAATCTTCCTCTTCTGCTCCGGGTCCGCGACACCCTCCAGTTTTCCCAGGAACCTGTCCGTGGCGTCCACATAGATTAAATTGGCGTGGAGCTGGTTTTTGAACACCTCAATCACGCTCTCCGATTCATTTTTTCTCATAAGACCATGGTTCACGTGGACGCACACCAGCTGCTGCCCGATAGCTTTGATGAGCATAGCCGCGACCACGGAGGAGTCCACGCCTCCGGAGAGGGCCAGAAGAACCTTCCGGTCTCCCACCTGCTTTCTGATCAGCTCCACCTGGTCCTCGATAAAATTCTTCATATTCCAGTTGGCCTGGGCTTTGCAGATGTCAAATACAAATTCTTTCAGGAGCTCTCTCTCCGGTAGAACGCTTAAAATCTTCTGGCATTTTGCCGTGGGGTGATCGATAGCCATCATGGGATGTCCGCACTGGTACAGGGCCGGGTCAATATCCACGGCCGCGCCGTCCACCACCCGGTTTTCTCCGCCGTTTAAAATAATTCCCTTTACATTTTCCAGCCGGCCCAGTTCTTCCGGCGTGATATCATGAGGGTGGATCTCGCTGTACACACCCAAGTCACGAATCTGGCGGGCAATCGCCGTGTTTTCCGTGCTGCCCAGGTCAAGAATCACGATCATATCCTGCTTCATCTCATTTTCTCCTTGTACTTGTAATGCCTCTTCTATTCTATCTGTAATACTGCCAAAACGCAATCACCGGCGAACCCATTTTCCAAAAAGTGTCTTCTTATATTTTTTAAGCTCCTCTTTCGCGTCCTGACGGTCCCCTGCTTTCTGAAGATACTCCACACCTTTTTTGATATCCTCCGGGACTCCCAGCCCCTGTCCGTAGATGACTCCCAGCATGTAGTATCCTTCCGTGTTTGTCCAGGTTATTTTCTCCAGGAACTCTCTTGCCTTTACATAGTTTTTCTCTACTCCCCACCCGTGAAAATAAGCCCTGCCGAAATAATCATATCCCCAGGTGCTTCCTGTCTCATAGGCTTTTGTTAAGAGGGCAATGCCCTTCTCGTAGTTTCGGGGGACTCCTTTGCCGTCAAAATACAGGCCTCCCAGGCGGTTAAAGCACCCTACACTGGAGACTGCCAGCCCCTTTTCATAGCACTGGGCCGCATAACTGCAGTCCATCGGCACGATTTCCCCCTTCTCGCTGGCCAGCCCCACATAAAACCAACTGTCCAGCTCTCCGTTTTCAGCCGCTTTCCTGTGCCACTGGAGGGCTTCGTCCTTAAGCCCCGCCTTGTCCAGTTCCTTGGCATATACATACTGATGAACAGGATATCCCCTCTCTGCCCCGATCTTCCAGATTCCCTTTGCCTTCTCAGGCTGCGCCGGGATGATATCCTCGTCACCCTGCTCATAGTAGCGGTTCAAATTGTTCCCCGCGTGGTACATTCCCCCTCTGAACGCCTTCCAGAACCAGCCCTCGCATTTGGAAATATTTTCTCTGAGGTAGGCTTTGAACGCCTGCTGGTTGGGAAAGGAATTCCTGTCCTTCCCCTGTATTTCCAAAAAATCCCACCAGAAATATGCGTTTCCAACAGTGTACTGGCAGAATGGATCTCCTTGCTCGGCCTTGTCCAGGACGATATCAAATGCCTCCTGAAGGCTGGAAAAAGGCATCTTTGCCCTGAGTCCCGGCTTCAGTTCCCCGCTGCGCAGAGCCACCAGGACTCCGATGGCGCTGCCCTGCTCCACAGACTTGTGCATCAGCTGCTCCGCCCGGTTGTCATCTTCCGGAAATCCGTGGCCGCTCCACGTATACTGGTAGCCGCAGAAACATCTGGCAAGAATACAGGAAGCGTCCCCGTCCCCTGCCGCCGAGGCCTGCTCCAGCTGCCGGAGGCTCTCCCTGCCTCTTCCCGTGGTCACGTCATAGTAAATATCTCTCAACGCCTGCTCTACCACATCACTAAAAAATCTACCCATGTCTCTTCACTCCGCAGAATATAATTTTTTATCTTTTTTTAATCCTAAATGCTTCTCCCAAATGTCAATGATTTCCTGCCCGTCTTTACCGGCTGAAAGCCGGGGCTTTCGCCCGATGTGGAATCTGGCATGAAGGCCGGCTTACAAGCAAGCTTGATGCCCAACATTCATGCCAGATTCCCCTCACCGCGAAGCGCAGCCACAAAAAGCGGCATGATTCCTGCTGTCAGACCATACCGCCTCATCAAACGTCCTGTTAAATCAATAATTCTCCGCGCTTACCTCAAAGTAGCTCTGAGGATGGGCGCACGTGGGACATACTTCCGGAGCCTTGGTGCCCACTATGATGTGTCCGCAGTTGCGGCACTCCCACACCTTCACCTCGCTTTTCTCGAACACCGCTGCCGTCTCCACGTTCTTTAAAAGAGCTCTGTATCTCTCCTCGTGATGCTTCTCGATCGCCGCCACCAGCCGGAACTTTCTGGCCAGATCTCCGAAGCCCTCATTCTCGGCGGTCTTGGCAAATTCCTCATACATATCAGTCCACTCGTAGTTCTCCCCATCTGCCGCCGCCTCAAGATTGGCCTTGGTGTCTCCGATTCCGTTTAACTCCTTAAACCACATCTTCGCATGCTCTTTTTCATTGTCCGCCGTCTTTAAAAACAGGGCGGCAATCTGCTCATAACCCTCTTTTTTGGCCTTGGAGGCAAAATAAGTGTACTTATTTCTTGCCTGGGATTCCCCTGCGAAAGCAGCCTCCAGGTTCTTCTCCGTCTGTGTGCCTGCATACTTGTTTGCCATGAACATTTCTCCTTTGCCTATAAAAATAAGTTTAACTTTTCCATTACACAAAAAATTCCACCGGCGTATATTTCTCTATATGCCTCACCTTGGAAGACTGGTAAAATTCCTGGAAAATCCGGAGACATTCCGCCTCCGAATACTGTCTCTCCACCAGTCTGGTGTGGTCTCCTTCCTCAAGTCCCAGCTGGACGATAATTCCGCCTTCAATCTGAGCCGCCTGGACATACCGTACGCCGCAGCGAGCGTCTGCCACAGTCAGAACCACGAACTGGTCCTTGTCCTCAAACATATCCCACAGGCAGTCCTCCACCATCTCCCAGGAAGCCGCCGTCCTTTCTCCGTCCTGCGTCCCCACTTTCCTCGGTTCCGTACAGGCCACTTTCCCAAAGGTTATATCTGTCGTGGTTTTTCTTCCGTTACTCTGAGCCATCCCGCTCCCTCCCTCTCTCACATCACCTGCGTTTCCCCAAAATATGCCTGCAATGTCAGTTCTCTTCCAATTATAGGCGATATCCCCTTTATCGTCAATCACAAAACAGTTGAATTCTCTCAATTTGATTTCTCTCCATGTCATTTCCGCCTGGTAACAGTTCAGATACCTCCTGAACTGCCACTCCTCCCGTACAGAAAAGGCTCTGACACATTTGTGTTGAACCACTGCACCACCGGCCCCATAAACAGCGCGGTGATCACCGTCCCCACGCCGATGGTCACATGACAGAGAAGGCCGACGAAGACACAGATGGAGTCGCTGGCGATTCTGCAGACCCGGAAGGGCATCAGCTTGTATTTGTTTGCGGTGATAAGGGACCACGCGTCATAAGCCGACACCCCCAGGTCCGCGGTAAAATACACTGAGGCGGCAAAACAGGTTCCGAAAATGCCGAACAGCATCATGACAACCCTGACCGTCATGGCGGGAGCCGGAAATACGCCGTCGAGAATATTTCTCATAAAGTCAGCGGCCATCCCTGTAAAAAACAGGTTGATCACCGTGGCGATGCCGATATAGTGCTTCTCCACAAAGAACACCCCCACCAGCAGAGCGCCTGTGACAATCACATAGAAGGTGCTGTATGTGGAATGAAAAAGGCTTCCTATGCCTGTGACAAAGCAGGTAAATGGGTCTGCCCCCAGATTCGCCTTCTGAAAAGCGCCGATGCAGAAGCCCGTGACGATGACCCCGAAAAATGACATGGCTATCCGTTTCCATTGCTGCGGTGTTTCTCTCTTTTCCATAATTTTCTCCCTTCTCCCTGTCCGGTTCCCAGCCCTCAGACGCCGCCGGACTTGTTATAGCCTTATTGTAGTCTTTTTCCTCTGCTCTTTCCAGATAAAAATGACATATGAAACTGTATATTTGTAAGAAAAAAGGCAGAAAAGCTCTCCGCAGCGGTTTTCGTCTGCGTGGAAAGTTTTTCTGCCTGTCATCTGCTTATCATCTGTTCCTCATCTGCCTGTCATTTTCCTGCCGTCTGAATCACAGCCATTTTCCAAAAAAATCCAGAGCAATCTTCTGTGATTCTTCCTGAAAAAATTCCGCAGTTCCGTGTCCGGCATGGCGCACAAGGCAGAAATCACTCTGGCCCTCTTTTCCTGTCCGGCACAGGGCATTGTAGAAATCTTCGCTCATCTCCCATGGAATCAGCGGGTCGGTGTCTCCGTGCATAATCAGGATAGGTGCCATATTCCGGGAAATGTTCCACCTGGGGGAAAATTCCTCCGCTCTCTCCAGAAGAGACTCTTCCGGTCCGCCCAGAGCCACCCCCTCCGCCGTCTCGAGAATATTGCCCCATCTTCCTCCTGCCAGCTTTCCCTCTGCCAGCTCCTTTAGATGGAGCTCTGCCATGTATTTCAAATCCGCCGGCCCGAACATATCCCAGACGCAAGACACGTTGCTGGAATACCCGGCCCATTCACTGCTTATATATTTCCCGTCGTTCGTCCCCACCATGGCAGCCAGCTGGCCGCCCGCGGATCTCCCCATGACAGCGATCCTGTCCGGGTCGACGGAGTACTGAAGGCTGTGGGCTCTCAGAAAACGCACCGCCGTCTTGGCATCTATGAGCTGATCCGGAAAGTGTCCCTGAAAAATGCTGCGGTAATAAACACATACCACCACATACCCCGCCTTTGCCAGAAAGACCAGCTCCCCGATCTGGCTGTTTTTATCCACGCCCCTCCAACTGCCGCCGTTGTACCACAGGACAGCCGGCTTCTTTGCTATGTACTCCTTCGTCTTTGTCCTCCCCAGGGCAGCCGCCATCTCGGAGTTGCCCATGGCGGACATGACAGACAGCTCCAGTTTCAGCTCATTTCCCTGCCTGTCTTTCACATCCGAATATACGATGTGGTCAATCATGGTGACAGTCTCTACAGCCCGCCCCGGATCAATGATTCTTTTCATAAATGTTTCATCTCCTGCCCAGTTCTTTCTCCGCCGCCCACATCAGACCTTTCATAAAGCCTGTGGGATAGCAGAACGAGCCCGGCATGCCGCCGAAGCCTTCCATAGGGGCAAATCCGTGGTCGATGGATACCACCGCCTGACAGTCACAGGCGACCAGCTGTTTCATGATGGCGTACATATCCGCGTACCCATCCTCGATGAGAGTCTCCTCAAATCTGGGCAGAGTGCTGTCCACATTTCTGAAATGCACGCACAGAATCCTGTCGTCATCACACAGCTCCTTGATATCCGACATGATGTCCCCGAAGGCGTCTCCGCCCTCCAGCCAACAGCCTACACACAGCTTGATGCCCAGAGCCCGGCTCCCCCCTGCCGCCTGAAATGCCCTGCGGTAGCACTCCATGTTGTAAATGAGGCTGGGAATACCGGCCATGCATGCCAGCGGCGGGTCATTTGGGTGGAGTGCCATGCGCACCCCCGTCTCCTCCGCCGCGGGGATCGCCCGATCCATAAAATACCGGAAATTCTCCCATATTTCTTCATCGCTGTAGCTGCGTTCCTCTGCGTTGGGGCGTTTCATTATCTCCTCCTGGTCGCAGATGAAGGAGGCCGCCCCCCTGGTGTGCTCTCCCACAAAGCGCCCTGTCCTCAGGATTCCGTGGGGCTGCCATGCGATGGAGGTAAAGGGTATCTCCGCTTTTCCCAGAACACGGAGCATCTGGATAAACTTCTCTATCTGCTCCTCCCTGTCGGGAAGGTTTAAGTGGATACTCCTGTTTTTCTGCAGCTCATTGCAGGCGGCGTCAGTCACAGTCATGCCGAATCCGGCAAGCCGCTCCTTCTGGGCCGCGATACACTCATAGGTGATTTCTTCCGGTTTCAGCATCAGGCTTACATGCTCCACGCCCATCTGGCGTATGAAAGAGAGAGCCTGGTCGCTCTCCGATGCGCGGACCGGTATCTGAGGTTTCATAGACATAACTGCATTCTCCTTTTTAATGTTTTTCGGCGGGTCTTAAGTCATGCCCATTCATGCAGGCATGATGGCCATGACCTTCCGACCCAAACAGCATAACGATACCTGCGAATTGCTCCGCACTTCGTGCTCCCACAATTCTTCAAACATTCAAAATCCGCCCTCCGGGCTCCTTTTTCATGTTTGGCGGGTCTTAAAGTCATGCCCATTCATGCAGGCATGATGGCCATGACCTTCCGACCCTGGTATCGTCAGATTACAGGGAAGAAGAGGTTGGCGCTGATTACGACGCTTATTACGGCGATGATAATGAAGGGGGCCGTGAACTTTAAAGTCTGGGGGATCTTGTAGCCGCCGGCGGCGTAGGCGATTCCGCAGGCGGGGGAGCCGGAGGGGAACGCTATGGCCACGTTGGAGCAGAACACTACGATGAGCACGGCGCCTCTCGGGTCCCAGCCGGCTGCCAGGCAGGTGCTGGCCGCTATGGGCACCAGCACGTTCTTGGTGGCAGCGTTGGACATAAAGGTGGTCATGATGATAGTGACTATGGCGAACACGAACAGCACAAATATCCCGCTGGGATTGCCTCCCAGAATTTTAAGGATCATATTTCCGATGACCTCTCCCGCCCCGGAGGCTCCCAGGGCATTGGCCATCACCAGCACGCCTGCCGCCATCCAGATGGCATCCTGTGTCAGAGCTCCCACGATCTCCTTGACGCTCATGGCTTTGGTGTAGGCGAGAACCAGCACACCCAGAGCCGGCACGGCGTACATGAGAGGCCCTAACCGGGCGCTGAAGAACAGGGAGATCATAACCAGGGCAAACACCGTGTAGATTACCTTTTCATGGAAACCGGAGAGCTCTGCCTTCTCCTTCTTCTGCGCTTTCAGTTTCGAAGAGTCAAAGGCGTCGTTGGGCATCAGCTTGTAGGCGAACAGGCAGTACAGCGTCAGAATAGCGCAGGGCACAACAGACATTTTGAACATATCCATCACGCCTAAAAGCTGGTTGCCGTCTGTCACCATCCCCTCGTAGAACACGTTGGTGCTGGCGTAGATGGTGGCTCCCATACCCAGAGGAATCTTCTGACCCCAGATGCTGATCATGGCAAGGATGGGGATGGTCATCCTGGAGGGAGTGATATCGCCGCTGCTCCCCAGGGCCACCAGGAACATGAGCATCATGGTCATCTCCGCCGTGGTGGGAAGAAAGCAGGCGAACAGGATAATGACCGCGTAGATGGCTACCAGGAGCACCAGGCCGTTTTTCCCTTTCAGGGCTACCATCTTGTCCTGAATCCTGCCCAGCAGCGATGTCTTTCCGAACGCGGCGCTGAGGACAAACATTCCGGCAATCAGAACCGTGTTCTGGTTGCTGAGGCCGGAAAACGCCTCGGGCACCGTGTACACGCCTGTCACCACCAGGAGTACGCAGCAGGTCATGGCAGTCAGTCCAAAAGGCCACTTGTTCAGCACAAAACCAATGATCATAAAAGCCATGATAGCCAATACAATATAAAGCTCCATAACAATTTCCTCCATTATTCACATTTATCATGGTATTTTCCGACTCTCTGGTGTGCACTCCTTTTGTCTGATTACACTTTACATGAATTTTCGGCAGGAAACAATTTGTAAAACCCACAAAAAATCACATATTTCTTTTGTATAGTGACAAATTTGCATATTATGTAATATAATTGAAATAATTATAAAATTTATTCCATTCTAATGAAAGATTTTTCACGTACAAGAGGCGGCTTGAAATATTCGCTTGAAATGTTCCCCGCCGCCGGAAAGGATTGACCATGGCAAAAATAGCAATGCTTCTCCCTCACCCCGACATGCTGGAGGCGGCTGTCCACGCCGCGAATCTGTATCACCTGGAGCTTTCCACCTTAGCGGTGGTCGAATACGGAGCAGCGGCCTCTTACGCGAAAGCGGCTGTCTCAAACGGGGCGGACATCATCGTTGCCCGCGGCGGCCAGGCCGTTCTCTTCGCCGAAACCGTGGATATCCCCGTGGTGGAGATCAAACTCACCACCTACGAGATCGGGCTTCTCATCGAAGAGGCGAAGCGGCTGTCTCCAAAGGACCATCCCTTTATCGCTCTGACAGGGCCTGACAATATGTTTGTAAATATTGACGCCTCCGTCTTTGAGCAGAGGTACTCTGTCCGCTTCTCCTCCTATCTGTTTCACGGCTACCAGAGCATGACGGAGACAGCCCAGACAGCCATAGACGACGGCGCCGACGTTCTCATCGGAGGGCCTGATGTATTCCGCCACTGCCAGGATAGGCAGATTCCCTGTGTCAGGACATTTTCCGGCAGAGAGGGCATTATAGAAGCCTGCCGTGTGGCAAAATTCGTTGCCAGCGCCTTAGAGCAGGAAAAGTCCTACTCCGCCAGCCTGAACATGCTGCTAGACCACACCTACAGCGGCATCATCCAGGTGGACTCCCACGGCCTGGTCATCCGGGCCAACCAGTTTGTAGAGCATCTCTTATTCGCGGATTCCCAGACTATGGAGGGTCGGCCTGTGTGGGACTTGATTCCGGGCATCACCAGGAAAATGCTTGAAAATGTCTTCGGCAAAAGGAAGGAGCTGCTGTCCGTGACCATCCGCCACGGCCGCTCCGACTTCATCGTCAGCATCTCCCCCATACTGGTGGACGAATCTGTGTCAGGCGCCATCATCAGTTTCCACGAGGGGATATACAGAAAGCCCCAGGAAGAGCAGAGGCAGAAAGAGCTGATCCGCCAGGGACACACAGCGCGCCACACATTCCAGACCATGATCACAAGAAGCCCCCAGATGCAGCAGCTGTGCGCCCGCGCCAGGCACTATGGTTCTTTTCACTTTCCCGTTCTCCTTCTCGGCCCCAGCGGGACGGAAAAGCAGATTCTGGCAGAGTGCATTCACAACAGCGGCCCCTATAAGGATCTGCCCTTCATCCGCTTTAACTGCAACGCCTTCTCCCCCGAGGAAGCCGGCCGTCTTCTCTTTCAGCCGCCTTCCGGAGCCGAAGATGCAGAAAGCCACGCTCCCGGCCTCCTATACGGAGGTCCCTGCACTCTGTATCTCCACGAGATATCCGCCTTGTCCCGCCACACCCAGTATCAGCTGTTAAGTTATATCCAGAACATACCTGCATCCGTGGGATCCCCCGGAACACTTCATTCCAGACACCAGGTACAGATTATCCTGTCAAGCCGCCATGATCTCCTGGAACTGGCCGGCCGGGGACTCTTCCGCCAGGATCTCTACTATGCGGTCTCCACCGCGGTCCTGAAACTGCCTCCCCTGAGGGAACGGCGGGAAGATATTATGGGCTGGATTGACTATCAGCTGAAAGGACTTCAGGAAAATTACGGCCGGTATATCCGGCTGACAAAAGACGCCCAGAAGTTCCTTGAGTCCTACGACTGGCCGGGAAATCTTCTGGAGCTGAGGACTTTGTGCAACCGTATCATGGTCAACTGCCGCCAGTACTATGTGGACGCCTCCCAGATCGAGCAGCAGCTGGACAAGCCCGCCGCCCCCATCTCCGCCTCCTCCATGACAACCTCCTCCTCCATGATGACCTCCTCCCCCTCCGGCGCGCCGTCGGACGCCAGGAAGGCGGCAGTCCAGCAAGCCCTGAAGAGCCACAGCGGAAACCGGGAACAGGCGGCGGCCCGGCTGGGCATCAGCACCACCACCCTCTGGCGGTGGATGAAGAAATACCGGATTCCCAAGGATTTCGGAAAATAATTCTCCCCTGGCCCAGCCGGGAACATTTCAGCAAAAACCTCCAACTTTCAGTACAATATAGTTTGAATTTTTTCTATATACGTCAATCGAGAGCAAGCAAAGGAGAAAGGTATAAATGAAAAGTTGGAAAAAAACGCTTGGAATTGTTGTCAGCCTGGCCGCTGTCCTGGTCATAGCCGCCACCTTCTTCTCTGTGGCGGGGACTTCCTCGGGAAATACCGTAGAGATACGGCTGGCCCACAATCAGGCGGCAGGTTCCGAGATCGCAGACTCCATCGCGAAGATCTCCGAATTTGCCGCGGAGGACCCGAGTCAGGGGCTGAAGGTCTCCATCTACGCCAGCGGGGTTCTGGGGACTGAGAAAGAAGCGATTGAGATGGTAAAGGCGGGGGTTCTGGATATGGCAAAGGTCAGCTCCAACACCTTGGGACAGTTTAAAGATGAGTACTCCATCTTTGCCGTGCCCTACTTATTTCAGAGCCAGGAGCATTACTACGAAGCCTGCGAAAACAGCGAGAAGGTAAAGGAGCTGTTCTTGTCCACGGCGGAGGACGGATACATCGCCATCGGCTACTATGCCAACGGCTCCCGGAATTTTTACCTGAAAGACGACATTCCCTGTACGGACCCGTCGGTATTGAAGGGCAAGAAAATCCGTTCCATGCCCAGCTCCACCTCCATGGACATGATCGAGCTCATGGGCGGCTCGCCGGTTCCCATGTCCGCCGGCGAGACCTACAGCGCTCTGCAGCAGGGAATCGTGGACGGGGCCGAGAACACAGAGCTGGTACTGACCGTGGACGGGCACCAGGACCTGGTAAAGGCATACACCTACACAGAACATCAGTATTCTCCTGACATTTACATCATCAGCACCAAGACCTGGAACAAGCTGACAGACAGCCAGAAGGAGCTTTTAGTCTCCTCCATCCAGAAGGCCAACGAAAACTTTAAGAGCCTTTACAACAACATGATGCTGGATGCCACGCAGGAGGCGGAAACCCACGGCGTAACCATTTACCGGGACATCGACAAGACAGCCTTTATCGAAGCGGTGCAGCCGGTTCACGAGAACTACTGGTCAAAACAAGCAAATACACGGAGGAGCTGCTGCGCTATCTGCTCATCTGGATGACCATGCTGGGAGTTCCCTGCGCCTACGGGAAGGACCGCCATCTGTCCATCAATCTGATCACACGGTCTTTCGGCAAAAGGGATGCCCTGGCCGCCAAGATCGGAATCGAGATTTTGATCCTGTTCCTCAGCGTGTTCGTCATGATCGCCGGCGGCTTTATGGTAACTGCCAACTCGGCCGGGCAGATATCTCCCGCCCTTCACATGCCGATTTACTGCCACGGAAGCCTCCGGCGTGGCGGTCATCTACGCCTTTGTCCTGGCGGTGTTTATCTACCGCAGCATCAAGCCTTCCCAGATCATGGGAATCCTGACAGACACCGCGGTGATGACCACCATTGTCATGCTGATCATCGGAGCCTCCTCCGTCCTCAGCTTTGTACTCAGCTTCACCGGACTGCCCCAGGCCATCAGCAGCCTGATGCTGGGCATCTCCGACAACAAGATCGTGATCCTGCTCATCATCAACCTGATCCTGCTCATCGTGGGAACCTTTATGGACATGGCGCCGGCTCTCCTGATCTTTACGCCTATCTTCCTGCCCGTAGTAAAGAACCTGGGCATGGAGCCTATTCAGTTCGGCATCATGATGATCATGAACCTGGCCATCGGCACCATCACCCCGCCTGTGGGAAGCGTGCTGTTTGTGGGGTGCAGCGTGGCTCACCTTCCGGTAGAAGATGTGATAAAACAGCTGCTGCCCTATTTTCTGGCCATTGTGGCAGGACTGCTGTTGGTAACCTTTGTCCCCGCCTTCTCCATGTGGCTTCCGGGAGTGCTGGGGCTTCTGTAGCGGCGCAGGCTCACTCAGGGCTTTTGATGGAAAACATGGGATTGGGCACGTTGGTGTAGGTGACAGTATTTAAGGTTTTCCGGTATTTCAGGGGAGAGAGGGTCATGTAGGTCTTGAACATGCGCTCAAAATATGTCAGGCTTTCATACCCCAGGGCATGGGCGATCTCGGAAATGCTCATGTCCGTCTCCTCCAGATACCTCTTGGCGCTGCGTATCCGGTGAATATTGGTGTACTCGCTGATGGTATAGCCTGTCACCTCTTTAAATATCCGGCAGATGTAGGATTTGCTCAGGAAAAAACGCTCCGACAGCTCGTCCAAGGAGACAGGCCGGCGGCAGTTCTCGGACAGGTAGTCTGCGATGCCATAGACCACCTTGTACCTGGGATTGTCGCTGTCGGAGGGAATCGCCTGGTTCTGGCGCCGGACAAAGCCCATGAGCTTAAACAGCCACGCCAGAATGTCCAGGTCAATACCGGTCTTATAGTTGTGCCCGCGGGCAGTAAAGGCGTGGCGGAGCCCTCTGAACAGCCCCAAAATCAGCGCCTGCTGCTCCCGGTCCAGATGATAGATGCCGTAATGATCGTCAAAAAAGCGCATCAGCTGGAGAGAGGGGCAGAGCTCGTCGTAGGATCTCATCTTGTCCCTGGTGATGTAGAGAATGATCCGGTTGTGGCCGTCATTGGAGCCTGCCACGGATTTCGTCATATGAATCAGATTGGAATTCACCAGGATCAGATCTCCTGCCCTGGCCATATATTCCCGGTTGTTAAAGAAAAACACACGCTCTCCTTCTACAATATAGAAGATCTCGTACTGGGTATGAAAATGCTTCACCCGCATGTCGAATTTGCCGTAGCGCACCATCTGCTCTAAGGCGATTCCGTCGGTTTCACCGTAATAAGTAACTTTTTCCATATAAAGACCTTTTCTGGCGTACTTGCAACGTGTTTCAGACAGCTTACGGGGACTGCCCCTTCACAGTCAGATCCCTGTATGCTCAGTATACAATAACTACTGGTAAAAATCCAGTTTTCGGAGGGTAACGATGAAAGATATTGATCAAAAAGAGTTGGATTCAAAATTAGAGCTGGTTATCGACAAACTGATGAATTTAGGCGGGCCGGAGGATGAGCAGGAGCTGGCCGAGGGCGGCGAAAAAATCGGTTTCTTCAAGAGGGATTTCGGCATCCACGAGTGGGACTGGCCCCAGGGGGTGGGGCTGTACGGCCTATTAAAAATCATGAAGATCAAAAACCGGGACGACTACAAGGATTTCCTGTACCGATGGTTCAAAGACAACATAAGCGCCGGCCTCCCTTCTAAAAATATCAACACCACCACGCCGCTTCTGACCCTGGCAGAACTCAACGAGTACTACCGCGACGAACAGTTTGAAGACCTGTGCCTGAAATGGGCGGACTGGCTCATGTACTGTCTGCCCCGCACAAGAGAGGGAGGTTTCCAGCATGTGACCAGCGCCAACGGAGACCGCCAGGGCGTGCGGCTCAACGAAAATGAGATGTGGATCGACACCCTGTTCATGACTGTACTGTTCTTAAACCGCATGGGCCAGAAGTACAAACGCCGGGAATGGATCGACGAGTCTATCCATCAGGTGCTGATGCACATCAAGTACCTGTACGACAAGCAGAGCGGACTGTTCTATCACGGCTGGACCTTTAACGAGCGCAGCAATTTCGGCGGCATCTTCTGGTGCCGGGGCAACAGCTGGTTTACCCTGGGGATTCTGGACTACATCGATATGTTCCAGGGAACCTTAAACGCAGGAGTGAAGGCATTTATCATCGATACCTACAAATCCCAGGTGTCAAAGCTCAAGCAGCTTCAGGACCAGGAAAGCGGCCTGTGGCACACGGTTCTCACTGACAGCACCAGCTACCTGGAGACCTCCGGCACAGCCGCCGTCACTGCCGGAATCTTAAAGGGCATCCGGTACGGAATCCTTGACGATTCCTATCTCCCCTGCGCCGCCAAAGGCATACGGGGAATTTTGGACAACATTGACACAGACGGCACGGTCCTCAACGTGTCCGGCGGCACGGGGATGGGATACAACGCGGAGCATTACAAGAATATCCTCATCGCCCCCATGGCCTACGGGCAGTCCCTGACCATACTGGCGCTGGCAGAGGCCCTGGCTCTCTAGCCTCCGACCCGGCTGTCGCACAACACGGAGGTATATGTGATGAAAATCGGCGTACGTGCCCACGATTACGGAAAACGGAGTATCGAAGAACTGGCTGTCCTTCTCCACGATGAAGAGTACCAGGCAGCCCAGCTGGCTCTGCCCAAGGCATTTACAGGCATTGACAGCTACCAGGACATCACCCTTAAGCATCTGGAACAGATCCGACGGGCATTTGAGAAGAACGGAATTGCCATCCCGGTGTTCGGCTGCTACATGGACCTTGGAAACCCTGACGGACGTGTCCGCGGATACGCGGTAGATACATTGAAGAAATGCCTCCGCTGGGGCAAAGAACTGGGGGCTCAGGTGGTGGGAACCGAGACTGCCTGCCCCCGCCTGAGCCCGGAAGAGAGGCGGCAATGGAAACCATATATGCTGGACAGCATAAAGAGAGTCATGGAGGAAGCCGTGAAGGCAGACATGCCCCTTGCCTTAGAGCCTGTGTACTGGCATCCTCTGACAGACCTGGAGACGACTCTGGAAGTCATAGACCTGATCGGAGACAAAGACCATCTCCGCCTCATCTTTGACGCCTCCAACCTGCTGGAATTTCCCGAGACCACAGACCAGGACCGCCTCTGGTCCTCCTGGCTGGAATCTGTGGGGGAGTATGTGGATGTGATGCACATCAAGGATTTCTCCCTGGGGCGCAGCCGCCTCTATCAGCCCGAGGCGCTGGGCCACGGAGTCATGAAGTACGATGCCGTAAGCCGATGGCTCCAGAAACAGCGGCGGGAAATCTGGCTTCTCCGGGAGGAGATGAATCTTCTGTTCGCGAAAGACGACCTGGCGTTCATGAGAAATCTGGCCGCCGCAAAAAGCAGCGGTTGACAACCTGCAAGTTTAAACCTGCAAACTCAGTGATTCCCACTTGTATTTTGCAAATTCCTGATGTAGAATGAGGAACATATGGTGTGTCTGGGGAGACAAAATCCAAGGAGGAATGCTTGTGAACAGGGAAAAAATAATAGTGATCGATTTTGGAGGGCAGTACAATCAGCTGGTTGCCCGCCGTGTCCGTGAATGCAGCGTATACTGCGAAATCTACTCCTACAAGACGGACCTTGAACAGATCAAGGCCATGAATCCCAAAGGAATCATTTTGACAGGAGGCCCCAACAGCTGCTATGAAGACGGCGCCCCGTCCTGCGGAAAGGAACTGTTCCGGCTGGGAATTCCGGTTCTCGGCCTGTGCTACGGCGCCCAGCTGATGATGCTCACCTTAGGCGGCCGCGTGTGCAAGGCCCCCGTCCGGGAATACGGAAAGATTGAGGTGACGGTGGACAAGTCCAGCAGACTGTTCGGCGGCGTGTCGGAAAAGACCATCTGCTGGATGAGCCACAACGACTATATAGAGACCATTGCTCCAGGGTTCCAGGTGATTGCCCGCACCCCCGCCTGCCCCGTGGCGGCAGCTCAGTGGGAAGAGCGGAATCTGTATGCCATCCAGTTCCACCCGGAGGTCCTCCACACCCAGGAGGGGACAAAGATGCTGCATAACTTTGTGTACCATGTATGCGGCTGCACCGGGACCTGGAAGATGGACACCTTCGTGGAATCCGGCATTCAGGCCATCCGCCGGAAAGTGGGAAGCGGAAAAGTGCTCTGCGCCCTGTCCGGCGGGGTGGACTCCTCCGTGGCCGCAGTCATGCTCTCCAAGGCCGTGGGCAGCCAGCTGACCTGCGTGTTCGTAGACCACGGACTGCTCCGGAAAAACGAAGGCGACGAGGTGGAGGAAGTATTCGGCCCCCACGGCCCCTACGACTTAAACTTCATCCGCGTCAACGCCCAGGAGCGTTTTTACGAGAAACTGAAAGGCGTGGAAGAGCCGGAGAAAAAGAGAAAAATCATCGGCGGGGAATTTATCCGCGTGTTCGAGGAGGAGGCCAAAAAAATCGGCTCCGTGGACTTCCTGGTCCAGGGCACCATCTACCCCGACGTGGTGGAGAGCGGTCTGGGCGGCGAATCCGCGGTGATCAAGTCCCACCACAATGTAGGCGGCCTGCCGGATTATGTGGATTTCAGGGAAGTGATTGAGCCTCTCCGGGACCTGTTCAAGGATGAAGTCCGCAGGGCCGGACTGGAACTGGGAATTCCCGAAAAACTGGTATTCCGCCAGCCCTTCCCCGGACCAGGGCTTGGAATCCGCATCGTAGGCGAAGTAACCCCTGAGAAGGTGGTCATGGTCCAGGAGGCGGACGCCATCTACCGGGAGGAGATCGCCAGGGCAGGCCTGGACAAAACCATCGGCCAGTACTTTGCCGCCCTGACCAACATGAGATCCGTAGGCGTCATGGGCGATGAGAGAACCTACGACTACGCCGTGGCCCTGCGGGCGGTGAACACCGTGGACTTTATGACCGCCGAGACCGCCGAGATTCCCTTCCCGGTGCTGACCAAGGTGATGAACCGGATTATCAACGAGGTGAACGGGATCAACCGGGTGTTCTATGACCTCACCTCCAAACCGCCTGGGACCATAGAATTTGAATAGTTGCCAAAAGCCCGAGAAACCGCTAAAATCAAGGCTTCTCAGGCTT
>CAJTOT010000055.1 GCA_910577935.1 uncultured Hungatella sp.
TCGTTCTTTCTCTCACATACCAGTGTGCCTGCCGTATACGGGATCATGTCCCACTTGTGAGGCTCCGGCACCACCGACATATACTATGATAAGAGAAAACTCCCTGTTTTGCAAGCTAATCCGCATAAAAAGTTCATCAAAAGCCCTCTTTGATTCCTTTATGAAGAGGTTCCACCCGGAACTGCAGACCTGTCCCTGCTGTGGGGCCAGGGGTTCCTGCCGCATCCATGCCTATTACGGCCGTTCCCTGGTGGACTTCATAAGCGGTGCCCCTGTCCGCCACAGCCTCTGCATCATGCGCCTCATCTGTACCTGCGGCCATACCCATGCCAATAAATGGTTGGGTCGAAAGTATAGTCCTTCGCCGTAAGGTGGGGGACTTTTTCCATAATGAGGACAGACCAATGAAGAAAACAGGATTTTATATTATCAAAGATAAATTCTTTGAAGATATGGAAGATCCGTATCTTAAAGGAAATAAGGCAGGAAACAGACCACATTATTACTGCCTTGAAGATACGAATACGGGTATATACTGGATGATACCGTTATCCAGCCGTATTGATAAATACAGGAAAATTATGGAGAAAAATCAGGGAAACCTTGTGATATTCTCCATATCGTTAAACTGGATGACAGCCGAGAGAGTGCGTTTCTGATACAGGATATGTTTCCGATAATGGAAGAATACATAGAACGGGAATACACAATTGCCGGAAATCATCTGATGCTGACGAGTGAGCATGTTGCTAGAGAGATTGAGCAGAAAGCGAAAAAAGTCATGGGTATGTTGAAGCGTGGCATGAAGTTCACTCCAACGCAGCCGGACATTATGGCGATATTGGAAAAATTGAGGGAGCATAGATAGTCTTTTTTTAGTTGATGTAATAATTACATGGCGCTAGCGCCATGTAGATAAGGCAGATAACGAAAAAAATGGCGGCTCTGACTGGCTCTATTTTGGCTCTAAAAATTTTGACTGCCACAAAAACGAGAGTGATTTTTGAATAATATGAATAATAAATGCTTGAAAAATGAGAAAAAAGCAGTCAGTTTAAGCTATCCGCCGAGGAAGAGGAATGGCACCTGGATAAGGATGGAAAGAAAGTGGCAGACGGCATCAAGCTGGAAGAGAAAATCGGCAATGGCGCCATTATTTTTCAGACATCCCTGGACAAGGAAAGATGGACAGTCAATCAGGTATATGCTGATTTTGTACAGCCTGACGGCGGGAAGACTTGTGAAAAGACATTTCAGACAAATGATATTCAGCTGACAAACCGCTGCTATTACCGGGCCATAGTTGTCTATAAGACACGGCGCAAGGTGGAGTCGACAAAAATTCTCTTTGTAGATAAACCCAGCTACGAATACAAAAAGTACGGGGAGGTCTATGAATTTTATGTCGGATATAAAGACGCAGGCGCGGCTGCGGTTTCTGATAACGAGAAGAAATCTCAACGGGAACAAGGATTTGAAAATCGAGAGGGACAAAGACGGCTATGACCAGCAATTTCAGACACCTAAAACAGATTTCGGACATGGGACATTAATCATTCGATATACCAACCATGAAGGCATAAAAAGCGACCCGATTATCTATGAGAATTATCTTGAGGCACTGACATCAGCAAGGGCGGACGCGAGGGTGAAACTTTTTGAAGAAGGCGACTATGAGGTGGCCCTGGATTATAAGGTTAAGAATTCCAAGGGGCTTGGAAAGATTTGTGATTACCGGATATCATTTAATTTCAAGGTGAGAAACGGCAACTGCATGGTCTACCCCTTCGATGTGGTTACGAAATCCGAATTGACAGACAGCGCCGTGACAGAGAACGGGTTTTATCTGGACTTGGCAAGGTCACGGTATCTGAAAATCAATGTGATCATGGCCCGGTGGAGCAGAGGGGCCAACGGCTACACCCAGGATATACGCTATAACCGTCCTGCCAAAAACGGAGACACATACACAGATGAGGGCATTTACACCATTGAGATCAGCAATCCTTCCACAGGGAAAAGCACCGAAAAGAAAATCTACGTGGGAAGCGACAATACGTTTTAATCTGGCAAAGCACACCATGAAGAAGAGAATTCCGTAAACGGTGGTGATAGGCGTCGCCAGCCCCACCAGCATCAGGGAGGCCTGGGGAAGTCTGGACATAAAGATGGAAACCGGGATTCTGATGCAGAAGGCGGAGGACACCCCTTGGATCATAACCGGGATGCTCTGGCCGCGCCCGTTAAAATATCCGATGCTGCTGAACAGGATGCCCAGGCTTATCCCGAAAGTCCGGATGTCCCGGAAAGATTGTCCCAAACCCATTGCCATTTTTCAAAGACAATAGTATAATCATTTAAACAAATCAGAGGCTTTTGGCAGATGGGCGCAAAAGCTGCTGATATCAGATACCAACCCACAGGAAATGGAGAACAGACATGGCATTGAAGAAAAAGCCGGTGATCGGCATGAAAGATGTTCTGCCTGCAGAGATGCAGATCCGCAATTATGTGATGAGCCAGATCCAAAAGACCTACCAGGCCTTTGGATTCTCCCAGATTGAGACTCCCTGCGTGGAGCACATTGAGAATCTCACCAGCAAGCAGGGAGGGGATAATGAAAAACTTATATTCAAGATATTGAAGAGGGGCGAGAAGCTGAATCTGGACACTGCCCAGGGCGAGGCGGACTTGGTGGACGGCGGGCTGCGCTATGACCTGACTCTTCCTCTGTCCAGGTATTACGCCAACAACGCTGCCCAGCTGCCTGCGCCTTTCAAGGCTCTTCAGATGGGCAGCGTGTGGCGGGCGGACCGCCCTCAGAAGGGGCGTTTCCGCCAGTTTGTCCAGTGCGATATCGATATTCTGGGAGATGCCACCTCCCTGGCGGAGATCGAGCTGATTCTTGCCACCACCACGGCTCTGGGCAAGATATGCCCGGACAATTCGTTCACTGTCAGGATCAATGACAGGAGAATCTTAAAAGGTATGGCGGCCTGCTGCGGTTTCCCGGAGGAGGCCTGCGACCAGGTGTTTATCATTCTGGACAAGATGGACAAAATCGGCGAGGCGGGAGTGAAGGCAGAGCTTGCGGAGGCGGGCTATGGGGAAGAGCAGGTGGACAAGTACTTAAGCCTGTTTGCCTCCGTGACAAAGGACGCCCAGGGAGTCCGCAGGCTGGGGGAGATCTTGAAAGACGTGATGCCTCAGTCTGTGGCCGACGGCCTGGCCTACATCATGGATACGGTGAAGGACGTGGCCGTGGCAGAGTTTGCCATTGAATTCGACCCCGCGCTGGTGCGGGGCATGTCCTACTATACGGGGACGATCTTCGAGGTGGCCATGGAGGGCTTCGGCGGTTCCGTGGCAGGCGGCGGGCGCTATGACAAGATGATCGGCAGGTTTACCGGCATGGAGACCCCGGCATGCGGCTTCTCCATCGGCTTCGAGAGGATCGTGACCATTTTGCTGGATCAGAATTTCAAGGTGCCCACAGAGGCGCAGAAGGTGGCGTATCTGTTTGAGAAGGGGCTCGACAGCAGCCGTCTCGGCCAGGTGATCAGCGAGGCCATGAAAGAGCGCGCCCGGGGAACCCAGGTGCTGGTGGCCCAGATGAACAAGAACAAGAAATTCCAGAAAGAACAGCTGGAGAAGGACGGGTACACAGAGATCCGTCAGTTTTACAGGGAAGCGCTGAAATAAGAACAGAGGAGAATGAGAATATGGCAGAATCAATGATGGGGCTGAAGCGGTCCCACAGATGTACAGAGCTTGGCCCGGCCAATGCAGGGGAGCACGTCACGGTCATGGGCTGGGTGCAGAAGAGCAGAAACAAAGGCGGCATTATTTTTGTGGATCTGCGGGACAGAAGCGGCATCCTGCAGATTATTTTCGAAGAGAGCGACTGCGGCAGCGAGAGCTTTGCCAAGGCGGAGAAGCTGAGAAGCGAGTTTGTCATCGCCGTTACGGGCCGGGTGGAGAACCGCTCCGGCGGGATCAACGAGAATCTGGCCACAGGCGCCATCGAGGTCAGGGCAGAATCCTTGAGAATTTTGTCTGAGTCCGAGACGCCCCCCTTTCCCATTGAGGAGAACTCCAAGACCAAGGAGGAGCTTCGTCTCAGATACCGTTTTCTCGACCTGAGAAGGCCGGATATCCAGAGGAACATGATGTTCCGCAGCAAGATCGCCGTCCTCACCAGGCAGTTTTTGGCTGACGAGGGATTTTTGGAGATCGAGACTCCAACGCTGATCAAGAGCACGCCGGAGGGGGCCAGGGACTATCTGGTGCCCAGCCGTGTGCACCCCGGCTCTTTCTATGCCCTGCCCCAGTCGCCGCAGCTGTTTAAGCAGCTTCTCATGTGCTCCGGATATGACCGGTACTTCCAGCTGGCCAGATGCTACAGGGACGAGGACCTGCGGGCGGACAGGCAGCCGGAATTTACCCAGATCGACATGGAGCTTTCCTTCGTGGACGTGGATGATGTCATCGATGTGAACGAGCACCTGATTCACAAGCTGTTCAAGGAGCTTTTGGATATAGAGATTCCCCTCCCGATCCCCAGGATGACCTGGCGGGAGGCCATGGACCGCTTCGGTTCCGACAAGCCGGACCTCCGGTTCGGGATGGAGCTTAAAAATGTGTCCGACACGGTAAAAGCCTGTGAATTCGCCGTGTTTAAAAATGCCCTGGCCCAGGGAGGCAGTGTCCGGGGAATCAACGCCAAGGGGCAGGGAGCCATGCCGAGGAAGAAGATCGACGCCCTGGTGGAGTTTGCCAAGGGCTTCGGCGCCAGGGGCCTTGCCTACCTGGCAGTTCAGCCGGACGGTTCTTACAAGTCTTCCTTCGCCAAGTTTATGACAGAGGAGGGGCTTCGCGCCCTGGTGGATGCCATGGAAGGAGAGCCGGGAGACCTGCTTTTGTTTGCCGCGGACAAGAATAAAGTGGTCTGGGACGTTCTGGGCAATCTGCGCCTTGAGCTGGCCAGGCAGCAGGATCTCCTGAAAAAAGACGATTTTAAGTTTTTGTGGGTGACAGAGTTCCCTCTTCTTGAGTACTCTGAGGAGCAGGAGCGTTTTGTGGCCATGCACCATCCCTTCACCATGCCCATGGAGGAGGACTGGCCCAGGATCGATGAAGACCCGGGAGCGGTGCGGGCAAAGGCTTACGACATCGTGCTCAACGGCACCGAGCTGGGCGGCGGCTCTGTCCGGATCCATCAGGCGGACATCCAGGCAAAGATGTTTGAAGTGTTAGGCTTTACGCCGGAGCAGGCGAGAGAGCAGTTCGGTTTCCTGCTAGACGCCTTTAAGTTCGGCGTTCCGCCCCACGCAGGTCTGGCCTACGGTCTGGACCGTGTGGCGATGCTGATGGTCGGCGCCGACAGCATCAGGGATGTCATCGCCTTCCCGAAGGTGAAGGATGCCTCCTGCCTTATGACAGAGGCCCCGGCGCCTGTGGACGCAAAGCAGCTTGATGAGCTGGGCATCGAGATTGCCGGGCCTTCCCAGGAGTAGATATGGCGGATTCCCGGATTTTCCGGCGGATTTGGCATAGATGTAACCCGCAGACCAGGGACAAAGGGGCAGCTGACGGCGGCTGTTCGTGAAAGGAGCAAGAGAGAAAATGAAAATCGCGTTGATCAATGAGAACAGCCAGGCGGCAAAGAACGGCATGATCTGTGAGAACCTGAAAGAGATCGTGGAGCCTATGGGACATACGGTGTACAACTACGGCATGTACACGGCGGAGGACGAGACACAGCTTACCTATGTCATGTGCGGCCTTCTGTCGGCAATCCTGCTGAATTCAAAGGCGGCGGACTATGTGGTCACAGGCTGCGGCACCGGAGAGGGCGCCATGCTGGCCTGCAACGCATTTCCGGGAGTTCTCTGCGGCCACATCGTAGACGCGGAGGACGGATTTATGTTTGCCCAGATCAATGACGGCAACGCGGTGGCTCTTCCGTTTGCAAAAGGCTTCGGATGGGGCGCGGAGCTGAGGCTTAAGTATATCTTCGAGAAACTGTTCGGATGCGAGAGCGGCGGCGGATATCCCAAGGAGAGAGTGGTTCCGGAGCAGAGGAACAAGAAGATTCTCGACGGGGTGAAGGAGATTACCCACAAGGACATGATGACCATCTTGAAAGAGATCGACCAGGATTTCTTAAAGACAGCTATCAGCGGAGAGAAATTCCAGGAGTATTTCTTTGAAAACTGTCAGGTGCCGGAGATTGCCGAGTATCTGAGAGGCGTGCTTGCATAAACGCAAAGCTGCCTGGACGAGACGCAGACCTTCGCGGCGCTGGCTGCGGAAGATGCGGACCTTCGCGGCGCTGACTGTGGAAAGGTTCTGCTCCCTGCCGGATATAGTGACGGCAGGGAGCTTTTTTGTTTACTTTGAAAATCCGCCGCCGAACAGGCGGCATGCAGGTTTATTGTGAAATCTGTGTGAAGATATGGAAATGTAACTGGGGATCTGCTAAAATGGTCTTAATTACAGAGAAGAAGGAGGACTTTGCCATGGATAATCTGAAAGTGCTGGTGGTGGATGACGAGGCAAGGATGAGAAAACTGGTAAAAGATTTCTTGACAATAAAAGGTTATCAGGTCATAGAGGCGGCGGATGGGGAGGAGGCTGTGGACATCTTTTTTGCCCAGAAGGATATAGCCCTCATCATTCTTGATGTGATGATGCCCCGGATGGACGGGTGGGAGGTGTGCAAGTCCATCCGCCAGTATTCCCAGGTGCCTATCATCATGCTCACCGCCAGGGGAGAAGAGCGGGATGAGCTTCAGGGATTTGAGCTGGGGGTGGATGAGTACATTTCCAAGCCCTTCAGTCCGAAGATTCTGGTTGCCAGGGTAGAGGCTATTTTGCGGAGAAGCAACGCGGCGGCAAGCGATGTCATCCGGGTAGGCGGGATCGATATCAGCAAGACGGCCCATCAGGTGACGATAGACGGCGAACCTGTGGAGTTGAGCTTCAAGGAATTTGAACTGCTCACCTACTTTGTGGAAAACCAGGGAATCGCCCTGTCCAGGGAGAAGATTCTGAACAATGTGTGGAATTATGACTATTTCGGAGATGCCAGGACCATCGACACCCATGTGAAAAAGCTGCGGAGCAAGCTGGGAAAAAAGGGGGATTATATAAAGACTATCTGGGGCATGGGATACAAATTCGACGTGGCAGAATGACAGAGGTGACAGACGGTTATGAAACGATTTCCCAAGAGTATACGCTTTCGCTTCAGCGTGATTTTCATCGGTCTTATGGCAGCTATTCTTCTGGGCATCTGGGCGGTGAACAACTGGATGCTGGAGGGATTTTACATCAATCAGAAGGTGGACTCCCTGCAGCTGGCCTATTCGGAGATGGACGCTCTGGTTATAGAGAAGATGAGCCGGGACGAGTATATCAGCGACGATTTTATGGACGGAGTCGACGGCGATAACGAGAAGCAGGCCAGGACCCTTGAATTGCTCCGGAACATAAGCGACCAGTACAATATCACTCTGCTGATCATTGACAGTTTCAACAATATGCCCCTGGTGGCCTCCAACAGGGATATTCACTTTATGATGGACCGGGTGTTCCAGTATATGCTGGGGCGAAACAATCCCAAGACAGAGATCATGATGGAAAATGAGAACTATACCATCCAGAAAACCTTTGATCCCCGGTCGAAATCTTTCTATCTGGAGAGCTGGGGA
This sequence comes from uncultured Hungatella sp., assembly GCA_910577935.1. Classification (GTDB taxonomy): domain Bacteria; phylum Bacillota; class Clostridia; order Lachnospirales; family Lachnospiraceae; genus UBA3402. The sequence continues at coordinate 7,716 of CAJTOT010000055.1, forward strand.
TACTACTCCGACGACCGGACTATTTTCATCATGTCCATCCCTCTTGCCAGCATCAGAGAGAGCGTTCAGCTGTCCAACCGGTTTTTGGTTTACGTAGGCGCGGCGGCCATGGTTTTAGGCAGCGGGGTTATGTATCTTGCCATGAAGATGGTCACCTCCCCCATTCTCCAGCTGGCAAATATATCGGAAAAGATGTCCAGCCTGGATTTTGAGGCCAAGTACCAGGGAGACGCCCAGGATGAGATCGGGATTCTGGGCAAGAGCATGAATGCCCTGTCCGACAAGCTGAAGGAGACCATCGGGGAGCTGAAATCCGCCAACAATGAACTTCAAAAGGACATACAGGAGAAGATCCAGATCGACGAGATGAGGCAGGAGTTCATCGCCAATGTGTCCCACGAGCTGAAGACGCCCATCGCGCTGATTCAGGGGTACGCCGAGGGGCTGACGGAAGGGCTGGCGGAGGAGAAGGAGAGCAGGGACTATTATTGTGAAGTGATTATGGACGAGGCCAACAAGATGAACAAGATGGTCCGGCAGCTTCTGACCCTCAGCGCCCTGGAGTCGGGAAATGACCATGCCTCCATGGAGCGCTTTGACTTGACAGAGCTGATAGGAGGAGTCCTGTCTTCCGCCAGAATACTCATAGAACAAAAAGGCGCCTCTCTGGAGTTTGCCTGCGGCCATCCGGTGTATGTGTGGGCAGACGAGTTCAAGATCGAGGAGGTGGTGACCAACTATGTGAGCAATGCCCTGAACCATCTGGCGGGAGAAAGAAAAATCGAGATCCGGGTTGAGGAGCTGGAGGAGACCGTCCGGGTGACGGTTAAAAATACAGGTGAGCCTATCCCGGAGGAGGATCTCCCCAACATATGGACGAAATTTTACAAAGTGGACAAGGCGAGGACGAGGGCCTACGGGGGCAGCGGCATCGGCCTGTCCATCGTTAAGGCCGTCATGGATTCCCACAACAAAGAGTGCGGCGTGGACAACGTGGAGGACGGAGTGGAGTTCTGGTTTGTGCTGGACTCCAAGAAAGAGGCATAGAGAGGGAAAGATAAAGCAGACATGGCGAAAAAACGCCGCGGCGCGGAGAGGCGATCCTCCGGGCCGCGGTGTTTTTTTGCCCTTTTTGCCGAAAAACCGGCAGGGCCGGGTCCTCAGGCTATGTGATACACAGATTGGAAAGGTGGTACAAAGCATCTGCGGACAGGCTGTCTCCCTTCAGCTTTTGTACGCACCTGCCCTTGTGCAGAAACAAAACCTCGTCGCACAGGCCGGCAATCTCCGTGAAATCCGAAGAGATAAGCAGGATTCCCGTGCCTTTGAGCAGCAGCTGGTTGATAATATTATACAGCTCTGATTTGCCGGCGGCATCGACCTCGGCGCTGGGCTCATCCAGGATGAGGATCTTGGGATGATTGCAGAAAGCGCGCCCCAGCATAACTTTCTGCCGGTTGCCGTTGCTGAGGGCGGAGACCTTCTGGTAACAGTTGTCGGCCCTGATGCGCAGCCTTGTCTGATAGTATCTGGACAGGGCGGCGGCCTGCTGTCCGGAAGAGCCGCCGAGATTCAGGGTGTTTACGTCTACGATATTGAAGCGGATATTGTTGTTCAAAAACAGCCCGTTCTGGTCCCTGTGCTGAGGGATATAGTAGATCTGGCGGGAGATGGCATCGGAGGGAGAGTGAAACCGGATGGTCTGATTTTCGTAGGCGACGCGTCCGTACTGTCTGGCAGCCCGTCCCACCAGCAGCTTTCCCACCTGGCTTTTTCCGGAAGCCAGAGTTCCGGTGATGCCCAGTATCTCGCCTTCGCGGAGGGAGAAGCTGATGTCTTTCACGTAGCCGTCCGACAGAAACTCTACCTCCAGCAGCGTCTTTCCCCTGGTGACGGGCAGCTTTGGGTAGGACTTCAGATGGATGGAGCCGGCAAGCCTGTCCAGGATCTCCTCAGGCTCATAGTCCGCCAGGGAATCGGTGGAGAGGACGGCCCCGTCCTTTAAGGTGGTGATGTAATCCGCGAAGTCGATGAACCACTGGGAGGCGTGGGAGATGACGATGATGGTTTTCTCTCTCTGCTTCAGGGCCTTGATCAGCTTCAGAAGCATCTTTTTGGCATAGTCGGGCAGATAGATGAAAGGCTCGTCGAAGATCAGGATCTCCCTGTCTGTGAGGACGGTCCTCACCAGCTGGAGAATCCTGTGCTGGGCCGAGCTGAGGGATCTGGCTTTTTCGTACAGAAAAGGCCGCAGACAGGAGGCAAACTCTGACAGGTAGTCAGGGACATGGGCGTCAAAATATTCCTCCAGATTCCGGAACCACACAGAAGTGTTCATAAAAAGATTCTGGAAAACCGTCAGCTCTTCCGTGACGCAGCTGGTCTGGGGAGACACTGCGATGAGGGAGGATTTCTCAAAAAACGGCGCGCAGTGGCGGTAGGAATGGGGGCCGATGGTGAGGCAGCCCTGGTCAAAATCGGCAGTGCCGCAGAGAATGCGGATCAGGATAGATTTTCCGGCCCCGTTGGCGCCCCACAAAATATGGGTGGTGCCCTTGTGGATCTCCAGGTTGATGTTTTTGAGGACAGACTGGCCGTCAATGGATTTGCTGATGTTGGTGAGAGTGATGCAGGGAGATTCCATGGCCCTCCTTTCGTTAAATCAGTTCATGGCGGTGTACAGAGGAATATTGTGTGTAAAATAGTAGGAGGTATACTCAGCCGGCAGATCGAAGTCGGAGATCAGGCAGACAGACCGCTGATTTCCGCCCAGAAGATAACGGGCGTTGCGCCCGGCCTTGTCCGAGGAAAACATGATGTACATGTCACAGGAAGAATACTGAAAAAACCGGATCAGGCCCTGGGTATCGTAAGAGTTGGTGCTGAGTCCTTTTTCAAGGGTGATTCCGTCTGCGGAGATAAATGCCTTCTTGATGATGAGCCTTTCCAGGGTATGCAAAAGCAGCTCCCCCTGAAGTGTGTCGGACCCTTTTGACATCATGCCGCCTGTGAGGATAGTGTCTACATTGGGGTTGGCGGCGGTGATCTGAGCGATCTTTATGTCGCTGGTGGCCACGGAGACGCGCTTGTCTGTCCGGGCGATGCAGGCGGCCAGCTGTCTGGATTCGCTGCCGGGGCCTATGTATATAAAATCCTGGTTTTCGATGTGCTGGAGAGCGATCTGTCCGAGAAAGCAGGTCTGCGGATTGAGAGGCTCAGGGGAGAGGGGGGCATCTGAAGAACTGCCGGAAGGCAGAACAGGGGCCGCCTCTTTTAAGGTGGCTCCCCCAAAGCTTCTGACGATGATTCCCGCGTCCTCAAGGGTGTTTAAATCCCGGCGGACAGTGACCTCACTGACGCCTAGGATCTCACTGAGGGCCGATACCTCGATAAATTTTTTCTCTTCAATGATTCGTTTGATAATTTCCAGCCGGTGATTTTTGAACATGATCAGAACTCCTTTTGTTGATTTTCATTCTAGCACAAAAGAAACCGGTCGTAAAGGAGAATACGAAAATGATTGAAAATGAATATATAATCAAAATCAAACAGTCATAAAATGGCAATATATACAAATGTATACTAAAATAATTGGATAAAATGGATATATTGACAAGGAAAGCAAAGTGTGTTATAGTTTCAACATAAAACAAACTCGAACAAAATCAAAACTAAAACGAAAATAAATGTTCGAAAAAGAAATGGAGGAATCATCATGAAAAGAAGAATCATCACAACAGCGCTGGGGATTATGGCGGCGGTGTCTCTTGCAGGCTGCTCCACAGGGAAAGCCCCGGAATCCGCGGCGGCACAGACTCAGGCGCAGGCACAGGAGCCGGAAGGAGGCGCGGAGGCGGCTGATGAGCAGAAGACGGTGAAGGTGGGAGTCAGCCTTTACAATATGAATAATCCCCATTTTGTTCTGATGGCGGAGGCCATCGAGGAGCAGGTGGCTGCGAGGGGCGGCACGGTGGTGGTGGTAGACCCGCTGAAAGACAACGCGAAGCAGGTGTCCGATATTGAGGATCTCATCAGCCAGGGCTGCGACGTGATTATCTGCGCGGCGGTTGACGCCAGAGGGCTTAACGTGGCATTGAAGGCCTGTCAGAATGAGGGGGTGCCGGTGATCAACGTGGACATGCCTGTGGAGGATACCTCCCTGGTGGCATCGGTCATCGCCACGGACAACTATGAGGCCGGATATGTTCTGGGTGAGGCAATGATCAAGGAGACCGGCGGACAGGCGAAGATCGGCCTTTTGGAGAGGGTGGAGTCCCAGGCTATCCGCTCCAGAGTGGAGGGCTTCGAGGCTGCCATCAAGGACCAGCCGGGTATGGAGATCGTGATCCGCCAGTCCTGTATGACTACCACGGAGGACGCCCTGCCTGTGGTGGAAAATTTCCTCCAGTCCAACCCTGAGATCACGGACATGTTCTTTGGCAATGACATGTAGCTTCTCGGCGGCGTCAACGCCTGCAAGGCAGGGGGCAGGACCGATATCCGGCTGTACGGAATCGACGGTTCCGAGAACGGGATGAAACTGGTCCAGGAAGGAAAGGCTGTGGGGACCAGCGCCCAGTTTCCGGTGAGAATAGGCGAGACGGCTGTTGAGTACGCCTACAAAGTGCTAAACGGCGAGGGGGTGGAAGAAAAGACTCTGATCCCCAGTATTTTCATCGACAAGACCAACGTAGACGAGTACATCAAGATATATCAGGAGTAGAAGCTTCAGAGCAGGCAGCATATGCGGAGAGGGGAACTGTGATGGGAGATCAATCCTTGATTCTGGAAATGAAAGACATTCGAAAGGTATTTCCGGGAGTGGTCGCGCTGGACCACATGCAGCTTCAGATCGGAGCCGGCGAGGTCCACGCGCTTCTCGGTGAAAACGGGGCCGGAAAGTCCACGCTGATCAAGATACTCGCCGGAATCCACCGGGAGGACGGAGGAGAGATCTGGTTTGAAGGCCGGCAGGCGCATATTGAGAGCATTATGGATTCCCGGAAGCTGGGGATCAGCGTGGTACATCAGGAGCTGAGTCTGTGCGACAACATGACGGTGGCGGAAAATATTTTTCTGGGGAAGGAACTGACGGTGAAAGGGTTTCTCTGCCGTGACGACGAGATGATCAGGCAGGCTAAAAAGATTCTGGATCATTTTAATATTTCTATAGATCCCAGGGCCAGGATCGGAGAGTTAAGCATTGCCCAGCAGCAGATGGTGGAGATCGCCAGAGCCATGTCGGGGGAGGTGAAGCTGTTAATCCTGGACGAGCCCACGGGGACCTTGACCAACCGGGAGGTTGACAAGCTGTTTGACTTGATAGAGACTCTGAAGAAAAATAAGGTGGCGGTGATCTACATATCCCACCGGCTGGAGGAACTGTTCCGCATTGCCGACAAGGTGACAGTGCTCAGAGACGGGGTGTACATAAAGACCCTGGACATCAAAGACACCACCTACGGCGAGCTGGTGAACCTGCTGGTGGGGCGTGAAATGAAGGCCATGTATCCGGCGGTGGACAATCAGGTGGGCGGGGAGCTTATGCGGGTTTCCCATCTCACCAGAGGCAGAGCGGTGAAGGACTGCAGTTTTGTCTTAAACAAAGGGGAGATTCTGGGCTTTTACGGCCTTGTGGGATCTGGCAGGACAGAGATTATGCGGATGCTCTACGGGATTGACAGGCCTGACAGAGGAGAGATCTTTATCAGCCGGAAAAAGGCGGATATCAGGAATGTAGAATCGGCTCTCAGCCTGGGAATCAGCATGGTGCCTGAGAACAGGAAGGAACAGGGTCTGATTCTGATACAGGGAGTGGACTATAATATTACCATCAGCGTTTTGAAAAAAATATACGGAAGGCTGACGGCAGATATCAAAATAGAAGACGAGATTATAGACAGATATATCAGAGACCTGTCTATAAAGACTCCCTCCAGGTCACAGATGGTAAAATTCCTCAGCGGCGGAAACCAGCAGAAAGTGGTGCTTTCTAAAAATCTGGCCACGAATCCCAAGATATTGATTCTGGACGAGCCTACCAGGGGAATCGATGTGGGAGCCAAGAAGGAGATATACGACATTATCGCGGACCTGGCCAAAAAGGGGGTATCCATCATTATGGTGTCCTCGGAGATGCCGGAGATCATCCACATGTGCAACCGGGTGGTGGTTATGCATGAAGGAAGCATCAGCGGCGTTCTGTCGGGGAAAGATATCAATGAACAGGCAATTATAAGAAAGGCGATGGGAGAAGAAGCAGATGAAGCGGTCTAATTTTTTTACAAGATATTTTAAAGAAAACGGCGGTATTATCATTGCGCTAATTCTGCTGTGCATATTTTTCACTATCAATTCCGACGCGTTTTTGACCAGGGACAATATCATCAACGTGCTGCGTCAGATTTCCATGAACGGAATTATCGCGGTGGGGCTTACGTATACGCTTCTTGTGGTAGGCGTGGATTTGTCCATCGGTTCCGTGATCAGCGCCTCCGGCTGCCTGGCGGTGCTTCTCCTGGTGAAAGGCGTGCCCCTTCCCTTTTGTTTCGCGGCGGCTCTGATTCTGGGCATGGCAGTGGGCGTGTGCAACGGCAGCATGATTTCCGTCATCGGAATTCCGCCCTACATCGCCACCCTCACCACCCAGACCATCGTGCGCGGCGTGGCTTATGCCATCACAGGCGGATATCCCACCATGTTTGACAATGACACATTTTACAGCATGGGAAACGGATATATCGGCATCATACCGATTCCGGTCATCATCATGTTCGCTGTGTTGTTTGCGGCGTCCTTTGTCTTAAACAAGACCAGGCATGGCAGGAACATGTACGCTGTGGGAGGAAACAAGGAGGCGGCCCTGTTCTCAGGCATCAACAATAAGAAAGTAATCATCATTTCCTATGTGGTCAGCGGCTGTCTGGCGGCTGTCACAGGCATCATCATGATGGCCAGGCTGAGTTCCGGCCAGCCTACGGCCGGCGAGGGGATGGAATCCGACGCCGTCGCCGCGGCAGTGATCGGCGGAACCAGCATGGCAGGCGGCATCGGCAAGGTGGGAGGCACTCTCATCGGCGCTCTGATCATCGGCGTGCTGAACAACGGGCTGAACCTGATGGGCGTAAAGTTTTACTGGCAGTATATTGCCAAGGGCCTCGTCCTGGGGCTGGCTCTTTTCATTGATATTATGAAAAACAACAGAGAGATTTCTGTAAAAAAGATGTTTGAGAAACTGAAACCCAATGCAGGAGTGGGAGGTTCCGTATGATTAAAAGCGACAGAGAGATTATAGGAAAGGAACTGATCAAGGCGGTTCTGGATATGATGCACACGGTGCATCTGGGGTTTGCGGGCGAGGAATATCCATATGTAGTCCCGCTGAACTTTGGCTATGAGTACCAGGAGGATCTGATTATATATATTCATTGCAGAAGGGATGGGGGCTATAAGTTAAAATTGTTGGAAAAGAATCCCAGGGTGTGCGCAACATTCAGCGATTTCAGGAATTATCCGGACCTGATGTACAAGGGGCACCGCCACGATTACCGCTCTGTCATGGCCTTCGGCGAGGCGTCGGAGGTGACAGACAAAAAAGAGTTCGCCAGGGGGCTTCGCCTGCTCTTGGAACACAACCACAGGAAGCCGGGGCAGTTTAAGGCGGACGATGTCCCGAAACTGAGGATACTTAAGATCGTCTGCCCGGCGGACCAGGTGTTCGGCAAATCAGAGTTCCCCGTCCGGACAGTGGAAGATGTGCCTTTTGCAGACCCCTATTCCCGGCCATATGACGAGACGCCCTACGATATCAGTGATCTGGAGGCGAGAGAGAAGAGACCATCCAGGTTTGAGTGAGGAGGATTGTCTGTTCTGTGAAAGGGCAGCAGTTCAGAAGGTGCTTCTTGCCTGACAGGGGCGGGGCGAGAAGCGCCAGATGCCCGTCTGATGTGGAACCTGACGTGAGCTCCGGCCATGAATGCCGGCTTACAGGCAGACATGCCCCCATCGTCCATGTCAGCCCCTCCCCCCGCCCTCCGCCCCATGAACGGAAAGAGCCGCTGGGACTGCCGTAAAGCAACAGTTCAGATAGGTCTGCGCGTTCACCGCGCTGACCGTACGAAAACGTAATGG
>CAJTOT010000056.1 GCA_910577935.1 uncultured Hungatella sp.
GCCCCCTTGTGGAATCTGTGAGAGGACAGTGGAGGGTGACAATGTCCGAACGGCCAAGAAGTTCCTCAAGTCCTACGTTGTCAACTCCCGGAAGGCTTCTGGGGTTCACGTCGTATCCCAGAACACGGCATCCAAAACATCTAAACAGCTCTGCCGTCCTGGAGCCGATGGCCCCTGTTCCGATTATCCCCACAGTCTTTCCCATCAATTCATGTCCCACGTCGCTTCCCACCACGCCTCCTGCCCTCGTCCTGGCGTCCACGGCCGGAATCTTCCTGAGCAGTGAAAGGGTCACGCCCAGCACCAGCTCTGCCACGGATTCATTAGAATATCCGGACGCGTTGCTGACGGCAATTCCCCGCTCCCTGGCAGCCGCCACAGGGATATGGTCCACCCCGGTGAACGCCACGTCTATAAACTTCAGGCATTCACAGGCTTCTACCACTTCCTGCCCCAAAGGCATGTTCGCCAGCATCAGCACATCCGCATCCTTCAGGCGCTCCTTCTGCCTCTCCACATCCAGGTCCCGCTCATAGCGCTCAAAAATGTGTCCCTTCTCCCTCAGCGGCGCGATGTAAGAATTCAGCAGTTCCTCACTGATTCCCAGAGATTCCAGCAAAACAATTTTCATGTTTTCTCCTTTCATTTTAATAATTAAAATACTATTTCTAATTATAAAATTATATTACCATATTCGAAACATAATTGCAATATTTTTTTCCTGAATATTGAATTTTCATTATAACTATGATACTGTATTTTTACCGACAACTTTTATTGGGCAATCATTAGGCAATATTACGCAATATCCCGCCGCAGGCAGGAGGCATCAAGCCTGCTCCAATCGGCCCGCTGCCTGCAGGAATAAAATCTCAGGAGAGTATTTATGAACACTACGACTCATTCATCCAGCAACCAATCCTCAGAAAAACTTATCCGGCTTATTGAATTTCTGGCCATCCAGGACGAGCCCCTCCGGCTTATCGATATCTCAAAAGCCCTGTCCATGAACAGCAGCACCGTATTCCGCTTTCTGACCACCTTGATGAATCTGAACTATGTCGCCCAGGAACCGGACTCTTCCAAGTACTATCTGACATACAAGCTCTGCGCACTGGGCCAGCAGGTGAAGCATCACCAGCAGCTTCCCAAAACTGCCAGACCCATCCTCCGGGAACTGGCCAAGAAGGTGGGAGAGACCGTCTGTCTGGCTATTGATGACAATTATCAGGTGGTGTATATCGACGTGATTGAAGTTCCGGGGCAGATCTCAAGAACCATGAAGCGCATCGGCAACATCGCGCCGCTCCACTGCACAGGCATCGGAAAACTGCTGCTGACCAACTATTCCAACGCCCAGCTGGACGAGATGATCGCGCGCATGGGCCTGCCCCGCTTTACAGACAAAACCATAACTACAAAGGATAGATTATCGGAAGAGATCCGAGAGACAAAGATGAGGGGATACGCCCTCGATGACGAAGAATGTGAACCGGGAACCAGATGTATCGCTTTCCCCGTCTACGACTACACAAACAAAATAATTGCCGGTTTCAGCGTCACCGGCTCCGCCCTTCGGCTTACAGATGAATTTTTCCAGGCAAACCTGCCTTACATGACCCAGTTGGCGGTCCAGCTGTCCAACCAGCTGGGGTATCAGAATTTAAACGCCGCGGCCCTGGACTGAGCTGCCGTTGGCGGACAGCTTATCCGATCCCGGCCCGGCGCTTCGCCGTTCGTACAAAAAAACAGCTCTGCCTCCGGAGAATCCTTCTCCAATAGAGGTGAGCTGTTGCAAAGCCCGCTCGCCTTCCAGGCCTGTACCACCGCAAAATTGACTGCGCCCTATGCCTGATTGCGCGGCAGCAGGAGAGTTTCCTTTATTTCGGTCTTGCTAACCTGACACTATATTGCCGTACTCCCCCAGGTCAGCCTCCGACTCCTCCCACCACTCCATACATTTCTCATGCCACCGCCCCCAGGCCGCCTCATACTCCCCGGTGAGCCTGCGGTACTCATCTTCTTCCTGCCATGTATCACCATTCCAGAATTCCTCCGACTCCTGACGCCGGCGGGCCATCTCCTCCAGAAGGCCGCCGGCCCGTTCCACCTCTTCCCCCGCCAGCCTCACCGGCTCCGACAGAATCCGCCGCTTCCAGTCCCGGTAAGCCTCCTCCTCGGAGAGCTGTCTGGTCCTCTGCTCTTTTTTAGGCACAGCCCGCAGCCCCGCGATGAGGGCCTGGTCCTCCGCCTTCACCTGCGCCGCGATAGTCTCCCCGTGAGCCTCTTTCTTCTTCCGCTCCAGATAATGCTCATACCCGAAAGGATAGTACATCACCACGTCGCCTTCCAGGATCATCACTGCGTCCGCCACCTGCTTCACAAAATACCGGTCGTGGGACACGAACAGGATCGTCCCCGTATACGCCCTGAACGCCGATTCCAGAGTTTCCTTGGCGTGGATGTCCATGTGGTTGGTGGGCTCGTCCAGCACCAGGAAGTTGGGACGGCTCTGGAGAAGCTCCGCCAGCACAAGTCTGGCTTTCTCCCCTCCGGACAAGTCCTTCACCTGCTTTGCCGCCTGCCGCCCGCCGAAGAGATAGTGCCCCAGGACAGTCCTCGCCTCCTTCTCCGTCAGGGATGGAAACTGTTCATGAAAATGTTCCAGCACCGTCTTCTCCGACGTGATCCCGGCTGAATTCTGGTCGAAATACCCGACGGAAATTCCGTTTCCCAGAGAGCAAGAACCGGACATGGCTTCCTTGAGCCCGGCCACGGTCTTCAAAAACGTGGTCTTCCCCGCGCCGTTGGGCCCCAGAATCCCGATCTTCTGTCCCCTCTTTACCCGCATGGTCAGTTCGAACAGGGATCTGTCATAGCCGACCCTCAGATCCTTTGCCGACCAGACCCACTTGCTGCCCGCAGCCAGGGGGCTTATCTCCCCCGCAAACATGTGCGCCTGGTCCTCCCGCGGTTTCCGGAGCTTGTCCATCTTGTCCACAACCTTCTTTTTGGACCTGGCAAACGCCGCCTTCCTGGGCTTATTCTTAAACCGCTCCACCAGCTCGTTAAGCCTCTTTATTTCCTCCTGCTGCCTCTCGTAGGCCTTCTGCTGAATCCGTATATTCTTCAGCTTCTCCTGCCTGTAGTGGGTGTAATTGCCGGGATAGCGGGTCAGCCTTCTGTCCTCCAGCTCGTACACCACCTCCGCCACCTGGTCCAGGAAAAACCGGTCGTGGGACACCATCACCACGGCGCGGTCATAATTTTTCAGATATGTCTCCAGCCACTCCACCGTCTCGATGTCCAGATGGTTGGTGGGCTCATCCAGAAGAAGGACATCCGGCTTTTCCAGAAGCAGCCTGATGAGGGCGATCTTGGTCTGCTCCCCGCCGGAAAACTGATCCAACCGCTTTTTCTTCTCTTCCCGGCCGAACCCGAATCCGGCAAACAGCCGGTCGTACTCCTTCTCATAGGCAAAGCGCTCCATATCGTACAAATCCTCAGCCGGACAGGCTGCCAGAAGTTCTTCCTCCACCGTCCTGGAGGCATCGGCAAATGCCTGCTGCCTGAGCATTTCCACAGTCAGCCTTCTGGACTGGAAGATTCCCGGTCCCATGCGCCTGTCATCCCGGTCCAGCTTAAGCTCCCCCGCCAGCAGCCGCAGAAGCGTCGTCTTTCCCGCCCCGTTGATGCCTGTCACGGCGACTTTCTCCCTGCCTTTTACGGCAAAATCAATGTGAGACAGCACCTCAGTCCCGCCCAGGGACACGGTGCCGTCTTTAATCTCATATAACATATTTCCTCAAAAGCCCTTCCATCTCTTCCTTTGTGTAGGTTTTGGGGACGATCCTCTCCCCGTTTACATAGATGGCGGGAACCGATGTCACCTTCAGCTCCTCCCTGGAATGCCTCACCATCTCCTTCTCTTCCCTGCCGTAGAGTCCGTCTACGAGGGCCTGCCGGAAATCTTCCCGCTCCAGCCCTGTATCAGCCGCCGCTTCACACAGCACCTCCATATCCCCGATATCCTTCTCGTCAATAAAATAGGCGCGGAAGATCCTGTCGGTGTACTCCTCACCTTTTCCCTGTTCCCGGGCGTACAAAAAGCCCTCAAAAGCCAGCCTCGTGTAGGGCCTCGGGCAGACCTCCGGCGGCAGCTTCACATCAAGCCCCATATCCCTGCAGGGCTTTACCAGAACCTGATACCCCGCCTTTCTCTTCTCATCGCCGCAGGTATTGACCCGGGGCTTCGGCTCCTGGGTCAGCTCCAAGGGCTGTATGGTAAGCTTCGCCTCCGCCTTCAGCCCCTCAAGGGCCTGGTCAATGGCCGCCTTCGCCGCCAGGCAGTAGGGGCACACATAATCCATGACAAATAAAATATCAAGCATATCAATCCCTCCAGTTTATTTGTGTCCTCTGTGTCTTTATTGTAACAGGGAAATTTGGTTCGCGCAAGGGACTGTTGGTCCGGGAGCGCCTCCCTTTTGGCCCCGGGGCCGCGGTTCGCCGGCGCCCTGCCAACACAACAGTTCCGGGCTGCTCTTCACCGGCCCTTTGTAAATCCGGCAGCTCCGGACTGCTCTTCACCGCCATCCACAGGTCTGCCCAGACAGTAAAACAAGATTCCCATCAGGGCCGCAAGCCCTTCTGCAGCAGGATAAGACAGCCACACCCCCGTCATCCCAAACAGCCGCGCCATCAAAAATGCCATGGGAATAATCATCAAGAAGCCCCTCGCCAGGGAAACCATCTGGGCAGGCAGAGCCTTTTCCTCAGATGTAAAATATGTGGATATGACAATGTTAAAGCCGGCTTAAAATCGGCTGGGCTCCCTGAGATATCCCTGTGTAAACCGCCGTGACAACCAGGGATAAGTTGGCCACCACACCGTAGGCGGCAACGCCGGTATTTCCCTCCAGCCGCAGGATGACAGCGTTAAAGACGATGATGACGATTCCGGAAGCCGCCTCTGCAATCAGCGCGGGAACTCCCAGAGAAATACTGTCAGCTGCCTGTCTCAGCTCTGGTTTTGCCTTCACAAAATGAAACCTGTTTTTCTTTAAAGTCCAGTGGCGGGATAAAACTCCCAGACTGATAACCGGCGCGAACCCGGTAGCCAGAACCGCGCCCAATATCCCCATGCCCAGAGGAAAGATAAACACATAGTCCAGAACGATGTTCGAAAAGCTTCCCGCCAGCATGGCCGCCATGGACAGCCGGGGATTCCCGTCATTTCTCACAAAACACAGGAGGAGGTCGTTGGCCATGAACGCCGGGGCAAAGAACAGAATAACCTGCAGATATGTCTTTGTCATGGCAAAGATTTCCCGGTCCGCCCCCAGCGCCAGGGCTAATTTCCCGGAAAAGAAAATCCCCGCCGCCACGCAGACCGCGGCAAAGGCGGCCATGGCATATACAGCATTTGAAAATATGCTATCCCCGTTTTTCGAGTCCCCCCGCCCTGCGCAGATGGAATACCTCGTCGCGCCTCCCATCCCCAGCATCAGGCCGCTTCCGTGGACGAAGCTGTATACGGGGATGGCAAGGTTGAGAGCCGCCAGCCCCCCGGCCCCCAAGCCTCTTGAGATAAAAAAAGTATCAGCCAATATGTAACAGGACAGACCGATCATCCCGCATATGTTGGATACAACATACCGGGCAAATTCCTTTAAAAGCCCCTTCTCTTTCATCTGTGCATCCTCCTTTAACACAAAAACGCCAGAGCTTTCTATCTTCTAAGACCTAATGATAGAAAGTCTGACGTATCATCTCCCCCACCCGGTGGCAGAAGAGCGACGTGATCTCCGTATGTTCAAATCCAGATTATACATGGAATCTGCCTGAAAGTCAAACTTATTTTGGAGAAATCGCTGCCGCTGTTACGGGGAGCATTACTGTTCACATGCTGCCTGAACAGTAACCGGGGAGCAGCTTCTTGCCCGCTGCGGGCCAGTCTAAGCTGCCCGAAACCCGTCCCAGGGATCTGTTTACGTCGAAGAAGCAAGTATTAGGTTGCCACTTCCCACATTTTCCACTATACTATAGACAGCTGTTCACACGGCGCGCAGACAGGCAGAAAGCTGCCCCGTTGAGACAGCCCCCGCACTGCAAATAACTATTCAGGAGGCATATACATGTACAGTTTTACCAACGATTACAGCGAGGGAGCCCATCCCCGGATTCTCCAGGCCATGATGGAGGCCAACCTGACACAGAACACCGGCTACAGCCTGGACGCCCACACGTCCCGCGCGGTCCAGCTGATCCGGGAGGAAATCCGGTGTCCCCAGGCAGATGTCCACATCACCGTAGGCGGCACCCAGACCAACCTGCTGGTGATCTCCGCCGCCCTCCGGCCCTACCAGGCGGTGATCTCCGCCGCCACCGGCCACATCAATGTCCACGAGACCGGAGCCATTGAGGCCACAGGCCACAAGGTTCTCGCCATGGAAGCCACTGACGGCAAACTGACTCCGGCGCTGATACAGAAAGCTCTGGATATCCACACCGACGAACACATGGTACAGCCCAAAATGGTCTACATCTCCAACACCACCGAGGTGGGAACCCAGTACACCAAAGCAGAACTGGAGGCCGTCTCCCGCATCTGCCGCCAGAAAGGCCTCTGCCTGTTCATGGACGGCGCCCGCTTGGGGTCTGCCCTCACGAGCCCTGCCAACGACCTGACCCTGGCAGATATCGCCTCCCTCACCGACGCATTTTACATCGGCGGCACCAAGAACGGCGCTCTGTTCGGGGAGGCGGTGGTGATCCTCCGGGAGGAGTTGAAACCGGATTTCCGCTTCATGATCAAGCAGCGGGGAGCCATGATGGCAAAGGGCTGGCTTCTGGGAATCCAGTTCGAGGAGCTGTTCCAGAACAATCTGTTCTATGACCTGGCCTCCCACGCCAACGCCATGGCCCAGAATCTGAGAGACGCCATCACTGCCTGCGGCTTCCCCTTCGCCTCAGACTCACAGACCAACCAGCTGTTTCCCATCTTCCCCGATGAGCTGATCCGGGAGCTGGGGAAAGATTTCACCTTTGAGATGAACAGCAGGGTGGACGACACCCACTCCTGCATCCGCCTCGTCACTTCCTGGGCCACGACGGAAGAGGGCGTCAGCCAGTTTGTGCAGGCGCTTCGCAGGAATGCGCAGCTTTATAAGGACTGATTCCGGAAGGCTGAGCTGAAAGGCTGACTTCTATAGAGAACCAAAAAGCGGGCCTATGTCCCATGATTTTCTCAGGACGCTGCCCGCTTTTTCATTTTACATTTTATTTCAAAATCTTCTCAATATTATTCTTCACGATCTCGAAAGCCACCTGGTTCTTGCCGCTGTTGATGACAATGTCAGCCAGGGCCCTGGTGGGCTCCACGTACAGGTAGTGCATGGGCTTCACCGTGGTCAGGTACTGGTTTGCCACTCCCTCGATGTCCCTGCCCCTCTCCTTCACGTCCCGGATCACTCTTCTCAAAATCCGCTCGTCGGCATCCGCCTCCACATAGACCTTGATATCCAGCAGGTTCCGCAGCTTTTCGTCGGCCAGAACCAGAATCCCCTCCAGCAGGATCACCCTTCTGGGCTCCACCGTCTCCGTCTTGTCCGAGCGGTTGTGCTGAGTGTAGTCGTAGACCGGACACCGGATAGGTTTTCCGGCTTTCAGGTCTTTCAGCTGCTTCAGGAGAAGTTCTGTCTCGAAAGCGTCCGGGTGGTCATAATTTACCTTCTTGCGCTCCTCAAACGGGATGTCGTCCTGGGCCCGGTAGTAGTTGTCGTGGTACAGCACGGCCACATCGTCTCCAAAAGCCTCTTTCAGCCGGTTGGTAAATGTGGACTTGCCTGAACCTGTCCCTCCCGCGATTCCTATGATCACCGTCTCCATATCTTCCATCCTCCGATTTTATCTCTGCTTCAGTGTCTTGCCGATGGATACGATGGACTCTGTCACCAGCTTCTCAAACAGCGGAGCCACCTTGTCCGCCGCCTCCTGAACCTCCTTGTGGCTGAGAGGCTGGTCCGTCATGCCGCAGGCCAGGTTGGAGATAAAAGAAATCCCGCAGATCTTCATGCCCATGTGGTTGGCGGCCACCGCCTCGCAGGCAGTGCTCATGCCCACCGCGTCAGCCCCCAGAAGCCTGCACATGCGGATCTCCGCCGGGGACTCGTAAGCAGGCCCCGTCAGCTGCAGATAGACACCCTTCTGAAGGGAAATCCCCAGACTCTTTGCCGCCTTCTTGATAAGCTGACGCAGCTCCCTGTGGTAAATCCCGCTCATGTCGGGGAAACGCGGTCCCAGCTTGTCCATGTTGGGTCCGATGAGAGGCGAAGGCACAAAGGAGCTGATCTGGTCTTTGATGAGCATCAGATCCCCGGCGTGGAAGTTCTCGTTAACCCCCCCTGCCGCGTTGGTGAGAAACAGAACCTCCGCCCCCATCATCTTCATCAGGCGGATGGGCAGCACCACATCCTCCATGGCATACCCCTCATAATAGTGAACCCTGCCCTGCATGATCACCACGGGAACCTTTTTCACATACCCGAACACGAACCTGCCTTTGTGGCCGGGAACCGTGGACACGGGAAAACCGGCGATCTCCGAGTAATCCAGAGCAGCCTCCACCTTCACCTGCTTCACATAGTCCCCCAGCCCGGACCCCAGCACCAGCGCCACCCTGGGCTGAAAATCAATCTTTTTCTTTACGCTCTTGTAACATTTTGACAGCTTGTCGTAGGCTTCTCCCATCATTTCCTCCATTCTCCCGATATTTCACGGACAGTCCTATCTCTTTGCTGACATTATTATACACCAGCCCCGCTCATTTGAAAAGTGCAAGAATCGTCAAAAGAGCGCCATCCCCGCGGACAGTCCAACGGGAATGGCACTCTCTGTTCATCTAAAGCTTTACATCTAATGTTCCTCTTAATCGCCTTTTTCTTTGTACAGGAGAAAAGTACAGTTTACAAGGGACTACACAGGGTAACGGTCTGACGGGTAGTATTCTGCCCGTCAGATTTTCCATGTAATGTTGAGGGTTTCGCTTGTGGCGGCTATGGTGGTAATCATCAAATCCACCACCCGCCGCTTGTCGTCAAAGGATACGCTGTCCCAAGTGTCGAGGTAGCCGGAAATCTGGCTGACCTGTTCCGGGCTGATGGTTTCCACGGTCAAATCCGCTATCCGCTTCACAAGTTCCTGCTTGCGCCCGTCCAGTTCCGCTATCTTGACATTCACATAGGAGAGCAGGACGTTGTTCGCACCCGTCAGGCTGTCCACCAGCTTTTCAATCTCGCCGTCCACATGAGCGAGTTCCACTTGCAGGGCGGCGATTTTCGGATTGGCTTTTGCCGCTTTCTTCCTGCCCGTCAGCGTCTTGTGGCTTTCCAGCTTCTTCACCATCTGCTGATAGACTACTGTTTCCAGTTCGGCGGTGTAAATCTTGCCGCACCCGATACAGCTTTTGTTATCCAGCCGCTTTGTGCAGCGGAGATATTGACGGCCTACCCGGTTGACGATACTCATAAGCGCATAGCCGCAGTTCCCGCACTTGATTTTTCCCGCCAGCCATGTGTGGGTGGCTTTCCGGGCGGACTGGATTTTCATGTTGTTCATCAGCTTCTTGCGGCAGGCCAGCCACGTTTCCGAGGGGACAATTCCCTCATGGGGCGCAAGCACCAGCATTTGGTCTTTTAAGTCGTTTTTCTTGCTGGGCTTCACATCACGACCTTGATACAGATAACACCCGTTCATGCCCGTAAAGTCGGCGGCGTCATTGACAAGCACCGTCCCCTGACTTTTGAAAAATTCGTACACATCAAGGTCTGCCTGCACATAGACGGGGTTACGTAACATCTGCGCCAGCGTGGGGCGTATCAGTTCCTTGCCGTAGAACAAAATCCCCTGTTCCGCAAAGTACCGGGTGATGTCGCCATAGGAGGTTGCCGGGTCTGCGTACATCTCGAACATGAGCCGGATATTGGCCGTTTCCTCCGGGTTTATCACCAGCTTCTTTGTGTTGATACCGTCCATCTTGATAGGCTCCGTATGGAAGCCGTAGGGGGCTTTCCCGCCCATCTTGAAGCCCCGCTGACTGCGGGAGTAGTAAGCGTCCGTTACCCGCTTCTGTATTGTTTCCCGTTCCAACTGTGCGAACACGATACAGATATTCAGCATGGCCCGCCCCATCGGTGTGGAGGTATCAAACTTTTCCGTGGAGGAAACAAACTCCACATTGTACTGCTGGAACAGTTCCATCATATTGGCAAAGTCCAGAATGGAACGGCTGATACGGTCAAGTTTGTAAACAACGACCTTTGCAATCAAGCCCCGCTTAATATCCCGTACCAACTCTTGAAACCTCGGGCGGTCTGTGTTCTTGCCGCTGTACCCTTTGTCTGTGTATTCCTTGCAGTTACCGCCTTTCAATTCGTATTTGCAAAACTCAATCTGGCTTTCAATGGAAATGCTGTCCTTTTTGTCCACCGATTGTCTTGCATAAATTGCGTCTATCCGATTGTTCATTTGTCGCTCCTTTTCTTCAAAAAGAAACGGAGCTGCTGACAGTTATATTATACCGCCAGCAGTCCCGCAAATCAATGTTGCCTTTGGAAAACCTTACGCCCCGGCTTCCTCTTTACGCCGCTTGTCGGCGTATTTTTGGAACACATCATAAAGCTGCTGCTCCAACTCCCGGCGGTTCGCCGCTTCCTGCTCTGGCGTAAACACCGGGGAGAGATTTTCCAGCGTGATTTCTTTTCCTTGAAAGGTCACGACCTCTGTTTCTTTTCTATATCTGATACCGCTTATAAAATCACCTATCCTTTCCATACTGCTGTTGCCGTTTCAGTTCCGCCAGCACATCGGGCGGAATACGGTCAAGCACCCGCTGGATATTATGTAATTCGCTTTCCAGCTTCGCCCGTTCCATTGTGTCTTTCATCTTGCCCTTTTCGCTGGCCTTTGCCCTCGCTTCCAGATTCTTGTTTTCTTCCAGCAGGTCGGCAATCGTAACCTTGTATTTCTTCAACTGCCCGGAGAAATTCTCCATCTGCGGGAACCATTTTTTCAGCATGGAGAGGGCTTCCTCCTTCTTTTTCCCGGCATTCAGCGGGCCGATGCCGTCCAGCGTCGCTTCAATGGCCCTTGCCTGTTTGGAGAGATTGACCGCCTGCTTGAAAAGCCTTGTGGGGATATGTTTGCGGCCTGTCTTGCTGGCGCTCTCCCCACGCTCCAAGTCCGGATACTTCTCCACCATATAGGCGTGAAAATCGTCCTGCCATTTCGTAAGGCTTGCCCGGTTGCCCAAAATCTCTTTGGCGCACAGGCGATTGTCTTTCGTCAGCGGAACGAAAGTCAAGTGGAGGTGGGGCGTTTTCTCGTCCATGTGAACCACCGCAGACACGATATTTTCACGGCCTACCCGCTGGATAAGAAAATCAGCCGCCCGCTGGAAAAAGGCTTGTATCTCCTTTGGGGGCTTGCCCTTGAAAAACTCCGGGCTGGCGGTTATCAGCGTATCGACAAACCGGGTGCTGTCCTTGCGTGTCCTGCACCCGGCCTGTTCAATGCGGCTCTGAATGAAGTGGTAATAGCGTCCCTCCGGCTTAACGATATGGAAATTGTACTTGCTCTTTGCCGTGTCAATATCCGGGTTGCTGGCATACTTTTCTTTCTGTCTTTCGTGATGGGCTTCCAGCGGCCTTGCCGGGTTGCCCTTGTGCTTTGCAAATCGCAGGATTGCGTATTGCGGCAATCTATTAATCCTCCCTCCTGCGGACAGTTTGAGGGCTGTTTCGGGGGCGGGGCGTACAAACACACAGCCCCGCCCCGGACAGTCCCCAAAAGTCCTTGATTTACGGGCTTTTGCCGGCCCCTATTTGTCCGTTTCCCTGCGCCGTTTCCGGTCGCTGGCGTTCTTCTGCCGCCTATGTACTCGTCTGGCGCAGGCTTCACAGTATTTCGCCCGGTTGGAGCGGGGGACGAACGCCGCCCCGCACTCGGCGCACCGCTTCACGCTGGCGCTGCGGAATATCTCCGCCTCCAGCGCCTTATCCTGCGGCAAGACCGCCCAGCGGAACCATTTGCAGCAGACGGAATAGGAGATAGTCTGGGGGCAGACGAATTCCTCCCCATCGTCCAGCAACAGGCAGTTGCCATTCTCATAGTTGCAGCAGGTTTTCCGAATGAGGGCGTTGGCCCGTTTCCTCTGCGTCGGGGTTATACGGGGCAAGCCGCCGCTCGGTGTGCGCTCTATCTCTGGTAGTTTTTTGCTCATGCGTTCCTCCGCTTTTTCATAGTCTGCCGTTCTCCCCGAAAGCCGTTCCTACCCCATTCCTGCGGCGTGTTCCGACGTTGGTACGCTGGCCTGCTTTGGGCCAAGTTGGCCCAAAGTGACTTCTGGACATTTTGTCCACAAGTTGCGGCGTCATGGCGATACTTCCCCAGCCGGTAATATCTCTTTCTGACGGTCATTCACTTGTGCCTGTCCATCGATGAACTAACACAAGTCTACACTTTTTTGACCGCCCGTCCCGTATATCCGAAAGGTTGGAAATCCCGCTGGAAAACACACTATTTCCACGCTCTCGGATTTATGGTAGAATAAAGATACAGAACGGAAAATCGGAACTTGTAAGGGAGAAATCATATGAGCAGAAAAGAAATTACAACAAAAGAAGATTTAACGGCTGTTGTCAGTCTATTAGAAAATGCGGGCATAACATATTGGATTGACGGCGGGTGGGGCGTTGATATATTGGCAGGAAAACAAACAAGAGTTCATCGGGATATTGATGTAAATTTTGATTCTCAACATACAGAGAGATTGTTAAATCTGCTTTTTGAGTTTGGATATGAAGTAGATACTGATTGGAAACCTGTAAGAATAGAGTTATATAGCGAAAAGCACGGCTATTTAGATATACACCCATTTGTCTTGAATAAGGACGGAACTGCGAAACAAGCGAATTTAGAGGGCGGTTGGTATGAGTTTGAAAAAGACCTTTTTGGTAACGCTGTTTTTGAAGGAAAGACAATTCCATGTATATCTGTAAAGGGACAAAAAATCTTTCATTCAGGCTATGATTTGAGAGATAAGGATAAGCACGATATTTTAATTCTCGAAAGTATATCAAGATAATTTGTAGTATTTCAGCTACCATTTGTCGAGTGGTCAAAGTAAGGGGGAATAGCATGGCTTTGACAATACAGGAACGCCTAAAAGACCTGCGCGTGGAGCGTGGGCTGACGCTGGAACAGCTTGCGGAGCAGACCCACCTTTCCAAGTCTGCGCTGGGCAGCTATGAAGCGGATGACTTCAAGGACATCAGCCACTATGCCCTTATCAAGCTGGCAAAGTTTTACGGCGTAACCGCTGATTATCTGTTAGGGCTGACCGAAATAAAAAGTCACCCAAACGCCGATCTTGCAGACCTGCGTTTGAGTGATGAAATGATTGACCTGCTGAAAAGTGGGCGAATTGATACTGCCCTGCTTTGTGAACTGGCAGCGCACCCGGATTTTGTGAAGCTGCTGGCCGACATACAGATTTATGTGGAGGGTATCGCCGCCACACAGATACAGAACTTGAACGCATGGGTAGACGTGGCGAGGGCTGAAATCGTGGAGAAGTATCAGCCGGGGGAGCATGACAAAACCGCCGGTGTGCTGCAAGCCGCCCATGTGCGGGAGGGCGATTATTTCAGCAGCCGGGTACATCACGATATAGACGCTATCATGGAGGACATACGGGAAGCCCACAGGGGCAGGAGCGACAGCGCTCCGGAGAATACCATTGTGGACGAACTCAAGAGGGATTTGGAGGAAGTGGCGAGTTTCAAGGGCAGCCGGGCGGAACAACTGCTGATGGTATTCTGTAAGCAGACGAAGCTGCGCTATAACAGACTGACAGAGGAAGAAAAACAATGGCTGACCCGGATTGTCCAAAAATCCGAATTGGCGAAAAGTTACGTGCCGCAACGGGGTAAAAGAAAATGACAAGTACGCCTTAGGCGAATAAGGTGTACTTAATGAATATTACGGTGATAGGAATGAAGTATTTTATAACTGAAGCTGAGAGAAAAGAACTACATAGTACGTGCCTTTTTGAGTTTCAAAAAGGCATTTACCACGACAGATACTGGTGCGAAGATTCCATATGCCTTCACGCAGAAATTTTTGATGAACTAAAGCTGTTTGAGCTTTTTCACAAGGTACTTCCACATTTCGACTACTATGGACGAACAGAGGTTTCCCCAGAAAATTGGGAAGTACTTTTGTCGCTATCTCATAATTATGGGGGCGAAATAGAAGTTGTTATTTCAGAGATTGTACCGTGGGTTGAAAATTGTTTTCAAGTCGAAAAGGCTTTTACAATTTGTGGAATATGATACTTTGACGTTTGATAACAGTTTTGCTTACATACGCCTTATTGGCATAAGCTGCAATCGCATAACCGGGGAGATAGCAAAGCCAGTCGATCCAGTCAACGGTCAAGATGAACGGCGCTTACAGCGCCGCCGTTGACAGCCTCGCCCATTTTTGCTGATGGGTAATCAAGGCGGGAAAGCCCTAAAATGGCTTTCCCGCCCATTTCCATTTTGAAAGGACGAACAGCCCCAAAATAATCTTGACGGCGGACAAGCACAGTATGGGATTGTCCGCCTTGTCTACCCATTCAGCGGGACGGGCGGCGGCGGTCAAGGCCGGGCGCAAGCCCGTTTATTTCAGTCTTGACGGCTGCCGCCTGTTCTGCTATTTTTGCCGAGTGTCTATTCACAACATCGGGCCAAGTTGGCCCGATGTCCAAACGGAGGACGAGGGACGGGGGCTTCATATACGCCCTGTTTTCCTGCCGCTTTAAAAGCCCTTGCCCTCCCCGGCTGCAACGGCTTTTTTACGGCAACGCCGACAGAGCGTATAACACACTACACTTTGCTACGCAAAGTCGTGTGCCAAAAGGGGTTACGCCCCCTTTGGATTCCCCCACAACAGAACGGCGCTATGCTCCTTGCCGGGAGCATAGCGCCGTTTGTTGTCAGCAGCCCGTTTCACGGTCTGCGTGTAGTTCCTTGTAAACTGACCTAAGCCTATATCAAAACCTCACAGTCTGCATCCACTTTCTTGCACACTGCAGCCGCTTCTCTGACAATCTCGTCAAACCGGCTGTCATCAGCCTCGATCACCAGCCTCTGAGTCATAAAGCTGACTGTAGCCTCCTTCACCCCGTCGATCTTGTTGATAGCTGCCTCCATCTTGGCCGCGCAGTTGGCGCAGTCTAAGTTCTCCATCTTGAATTTCTTCTTCATAAATATATCCTCCTGCAATGTT
>CAJTOT010000057.1 GCA_910577935.1 uncultured Hungatella sp.
CGCGGGTTCGAATCCCGTCTCGTGCTTGTCAAGAGTGGAGAGGAGTCCTTGATTTACAGGGACTTTTCTTTTTTTATTTTCGCATTCAATTGAAGACACTAAAATTACTGTGGATTACTACAGATTCACAGACAGGGAGGAAACGATATTGCGGCAGGGGAAAGACCGGGATGCTGTGAAAAGATTTTGGACGGCTGTGGTTATTTTATACATAGGATTTATTTTTTACAATTCTCTTACCCCGGCTCTGGAGTCATCCAGACAGAGCGGCGGAGTTTTGGCCATGGTTTTGGAGGCGGCGGATAGCATGGGAATGGAAAGCGGCTGGATTACAGAACATTTGATTCGGAAAACGGCTCATTTTGCAGAATATACTCTTCTGGGAGTGCTCCTTTCGGCTGCTGTCAGGCAGTATAGTGTCACGGTATCCACAGAGCGTCTGGTGAAAGGCTGGCTGGGGACGCTGATTCCTCTTACAGATGAGACCATACAGCTGTTTGTAGAGGGAAGATCAGGACAGATCAGCGATGTGTGGCTGGACATGGCGGGCTTTTTTACAGGAATTTTGACATTGTGGGTTGTGGGGCGTTATTTCAAGACGAGATATAGTCGCAAGAGGGAGAGGAGAATGTGATGGCAAAACGGAATGTGGCGATGCTTTTGGAGTATGACGGAAGTCGGTATGACGGGTGGCAGAAGCAGGGGAATACGGGCAATACCATCCAGGGAAGGCTGGAGGCGGTGCTGGAAAGAATGACCGGCATATATCAGGAGGTTCACGGCTCAGGGAGGACTGACGCGGGAGTCCATGCCATGGGACAGGTAGCCGATGTCCGTCTGGACACGGATATGAAAAATAATGATATACACGATTATCTGAACCGCTATCTTCCCGAAGATATCAGGGTTCTCCAGGTAGAAGAAGTGCCGGAGCGGTTCCACAGCAGGCTGTGGGCGGTGGAAAAAACCTATGAGTATCATGTGGACATGGGCAGAAAGAGCAGCGTATTTCAGAGGAGATACATATATACTGTTGGGGAAAAACTGGATGTGGGGAAGATGAAGCAGGCTTCAAAACTGCTTGTCGGGACCCACGATTTTAAAGGCTTCAGCTCTGTTAAAAATAAAAAGAAATCAACAATCAGGACTCTGAAGGATATGGATTTTGAGACAAAGGGAGATTGCCTGACAATCCGTGTGAAGGGAGACGGTTTTCTTTACAATATGGTGAGGATTCTGGTTGGCACTCTTATTGAAGCGGGCCAGGGAAAGCGCTCTTTGGAATCCGTGGAGGAAGTTCTTCGGGCCGGAGACCGTCAGACGGCAGGATTTACAGCTCCGGCAAGGGGATTGTTTCTCGTGTCGGTGGCCTATGACCAGGCGATTTTTAAGGCGGCGCCAGTGAGCGCGGGAGGGCTGTTCATGGCAGATAGTTGAGAAGGGAGGATCGGGCAATGACAGAATATCTGGTAAAGAGGTTTGTGAAGGATTATCAAAATACGGAGAACGTTAATGTGCGCACGGCCTACGGCGTACTGTCCAGCATAGTGGGCATATGCTGTAACCTGCTGCTGTTTGGAACCAAGCTGTTTCTTGGGATTTTCAGCCACAGTATCTCCGTAATGGCCGACGCGTTTAATAACCTGTCAGATGCGGCATCGTCAATTATCGGGTTTGTGGGCGTGAAGATGGCGCAGAAGCCGGCAGATGGAGATCATCCCTTTGGTCACGGCAGGATCGAATATATCTCGGCATTTATTGTGGCATTTCTGGTGATTCAGGTGGGATTTTCTCTGTTTAAGACTTCTGTGGGGAAAATACGATCTCCTCAGGAAATGATATTCCAGGGGGGAACGGTGGCGGTTCTCGTGCTGTCCATCGGCGTCAAGCTGTGGCTGGGATTTTTTAACCGCCGTCTGGGCAGGAGAATCCATTCTTCAGTCATGATGGCTGCTGCGGCGGACTCTCTGGGAGATGTGGCCGCCACTTCGGCAACCATTATTTCCCTGGTGGTTTTCGGCGTGTTTGGCATAAATATTGACGGTATTGTGGGACTGATCGTGTCTGTGGCAGTTATGCTGGCAGGGGTGAATATTGCCAAGGATACCCTGGCGCCGCTTATCGGCCAGGCCATTGACCCTAAAGTGTACAGGGAGATCAAGGAGTTTGTGGAACAGTATGAGGGCATTGTGGGGACTCACGACCTGATTGTGCACAATTATGGTCCGTCGAAAAGCATGGCGTCTATCCATGCGGAGGTGCCGTGTGAACAGGATATCCAGGTGAGTCACGAGATTGTGGACATGATCGAGCGGGAATGTCTCACAAAGCTGGGAATTTTTCTGGTGATCCACATGGACCCGGTGGAGACTCGCAACGAGAGAGTGTCTGCCATCAAGGATATGGTGTCTCAGGTTATCAGCGGCCTGGATTCCAGGCTTGAGTTTCATGATCTCAGGGTAGTGGACGGCAGCCAGCGGGTCAATTTGATTTTTGATCTTGTGGTTCCGAGAGATTATAATGAGCACATGTGGGAAACACTAAGAGTCAGGATTGCGGAGGGGATGCAGAAAAAAGATTCCAGGTTCTGGTGCATCATCACTATGGAAAACAGTTTTTGTGCGGAGAATCCGGAATCAATCTGACGATTGGTGAGGGACAACATGAAACTAGCTGAAGAAAACGGAGTGTATGAGAAAGGCCGGTCAGAAGAGGATCGGCTTTTGATGTTGATGAAAACAGGAGATCAGGAGGCATTTCGCAGACTATATGAGCGGACGGCAAAGGGCATTTACAGTTATGCTCTGTCTATTCTGAAACATCCTCAGGACGCGGAGGAGGTGATGCAGGACACCTATCTGACCGCGTGGAATCAGGTTAATCAGTATGAGAGTGAGGGAAAACCCATGGCATGGCTGTTTACCATATCCAGAAACTTGTGCTATATGCGTCTGCGGAGGCAAAAAGATCACCCTCAAATCAGTTATGAGGAACTGGAGGAGGAAGAGCCGGGGGAGCTGTGCGCCCGTATTGAGCTGGCGCCGGAGAAGGAGACGCTTCTGAGGGCGCTGGCGGCCCTTACGGAAGAGGAGAGAAACATTGTGCTCCTCCACGATGCCGGGGAGATGAAGCACCGGGAGATTGCGGAGTATCTGGAATGTCCTCTGCCTACGGTCTTGTCAAAATACCGCCGCGCTTTGAAAAAGCTGCAAAAGCTGGTTGACAAAAATATGGAGGTGGGAAATAATGGACTGTGAAAGTCCCCCCTGGCCGGCCTGGAACAGGCCAGGTGCTTTCCGCGGCTTCTGGATTGGCGGAGAGTTGGGCTCGAGAGGGGCAGAAAGGAATAGAAAAAATGTCAGAATTGTTAAAGTGGATTGAGAATCACATAAAGGCTAGAGAATCATTGATCCTCGACGCAAACCAGAAGATCTGGAATTATGCGGAGCTTCCCTATGAGGAGACTAAGTCAGCCGGGCTGCTGTGCCATATCCTCCGGACAGAAGGCTTTGAGGTGGAAGAAGGCGTGGCCGGAATTCCCACCTCTTTTGTGGGAAGGTGCAAGGTGGGAGACGGGAAGCCGACAGTCGGTATCTTAGGGGAGTTTGACGCCCTGTGGGGTCTCAGCCAGCAGGCGGGCTGTACCTCTAAGTCCCCTGTGGAGAACGGGGCTCCCGGACACGGATGCGGGCATAGCTGCCTGGGTACAGGCGCGTTGGCGGCCGCGCTGGCGGTGAGAGATTACCTGAGAGAACATGACAAATCAGGTACTGTGATTTACTATGGATGCGCTGCCGAGGAAGGGGCAGGAGCGAAACAATTTATGGCCAGAGCCGGGTTGTTTGACGGAGTGGATTTCGTGTACACCTGGCATCCGTCCAGCCGCAATGAAGTGCAGAAAACCTGCAGTGTGGCTATTATGGGAGCCAATTTTGAGTTCTCCGGGCGGAGCGCCCACGCAGGCGGGAGTCCGCATCTGGGGAGAAGCGCCCTGGACGCGGCGGAGCTGATGAGCGTGGGAGTCAACTACCTCCGTGAGCACATGATAGACAAGGCAAGGATTCACTATGCCTATGTGGACGCAGGCGGCACGGCCCCCAACGTAGTTCAGGACCACAGCAAGGTTAAGTATGAGGTGCGCGCTCCCAAGGTGTCTCAGATGAAAGAACTGTTTGAACGTGTGGTGAAGGTGGCGCGCGGGGCTGCCATGATGACGGAGACAGAGATGAAGTATGAGGTCACCATGGCATTTTCAGACTATGTTCCCAACGACGCGCTGGCGAAAACAGCTTCGGAGTGCATGATGGAAGTGGGCGCTCCCAAGTGGGAGGCTTCCGACTATGAGCTGGCGAGGGGATTCTTAAACTCCTACGACCCGGTGACGCTGGAGTCTATCAAGGCGGGAATTGCAGAGAGCTACGGCGCCGGGCATTTGGAGGAGATCCTTGAAAAGCCGCTGGACAGTCAGGTCCATCCTTACATAGCAGGTTTTCACGAATATGAATCGGGCTCTACCGATGTAGGTGATGTAGGGTATGCGGTTCCCACTTTGAATTTGAATGTGGCTACCTGCTGTATCGGCAATGTGGGCCACACATGGCAGATGACGGCCCAGGCGGGGAGCGTGCTGGGGGAGAAAGGCCTTCTCACCGCCGCCAAAGCCCTGGCACTCTCTGCCATACGCACCATGGAGTCTCCGGAGGTCATGAAGGCGGCCAGGGAAGAATTTGTGAAAAAAACCGGCGGCGTGTATCACTGCCCTCTGCCGGACGAAGTGGAGCCGCCGGTGGGACGGTATTAGTTTAAAATATGCAGCACCTTGCCGTCTGAACCGTAACGGAGAACGTAACAGTGCAGGGGGTATCTGAACTGTTATCGATTAAAAAAGTAACAGTTCAGACACCCCCTGGATTTCCACGACAGATACACCAGTCAAATAATGACTGGCGTATCTGTCAGGATGTCTGCAATACTTTGGAAAATATTGAGGCCTCTCCGTTTTACTGTTCCAATGACACTCATGATCCGGCAGTACATTCCGCGCCCCTCTGCTGTCCGGAATCCACCCGCCATTTTCTGGCGGTTTTTGCAGATCCTCAGGTCCTTCTCTGACATGTTATTGCTGTAATGGACCTGAAAATCGTGCAGGAACAGAAGGTGGTTTTCCCCGTACTTTTCCAGACGGTTCAGAAGCGTCTTTTCCTCCCTCTTTCCTTCTCTCCTTACGGGCATGGTTCAGCCCTTCCAGGAAACTTCCCATCTTATGGCTCCGGCTGTTTCCTGTCTCCTCTGTATTTTTTCTCAGATACCGTTCCAGGTGCACGTTGCATTCACTGTGCCCCGTTCCGAAATGGTACAGGGACGTTTCGTGGTCATGCCTGCGGATTGCTCCCCGTTTCGTGCTCCTGCAATCCTAAAAACATTCAAAATCCGCCCTGTCGGGCTGCTTTTTCATGTTTTTTCGGGTCCCAGGTCATGTATTGACATGCAAGCATGTCATATATGACCTTTTGACCCTGGCATCATGTTATGGACAGAATAAATTCGGTCAATCACACATTTCAGATGCCCTGAAATCGGCACATGGGCGAGGCAGAGCTGAAAAAGTCGGGAAAATTCTCGGATTTTACTTATCATACAGGGAAAAAATGCCGATATTCTTTTAAAACTGCTGTGTGAAAATAAGCAGCCCAAGATAACAGAATAAAAGGAGATTAGAGACGTGATTGACTACATACGTAATTTAAAAATCAGATTAAAGCTTTATATCCTTATAGGGATCGCTCTGCTTGGCATGCTGATTATCGGCGGCATGGCGTTTCTTCTTATGGGCCGGATGAACGACATGACAAGTGATATTTCCACAAGCTGGCTGCCCAGCGTTGATACGGCAAGGGATCTGGCCGCTACCCTTTCTAACATCCGCCTCAACGAATTAGGATATCTTACCGCAGTTTCCGATGACGTAGAAGCCTCCAGCCTCCAGTATCTTCAGCAGGAAAAAGCGGAGATGGGGAGCCTTCTGGCCACATATAAGGGCTTGATTGACGAAGAAGAAAGCAGCTTCTACAATAATGCCATGAATCTCTGGACCCAGTACAGTGAAGCGGACGAGAAGATACTGGCGCTGGCCAAAGAGGGCCGCACAGATGAGGCGCGGGGGATTCTGGAGGGGGAATGTGTAGAATTGTACAATTCTTTAAACGGCGCCTTTAATGATATTATCGCCTACAATACAGAGGGCAGCAGCGATGCCACGGAGGAAAGCCTTCTCATCTACAGAACCGCCACCCTCCTTATGGCGGCAGTGATCATCGTCATAATCCTTGTGGGAGTGTTCTTCTCATTTTTGATTATACGCCTGATTAAGACTCCTATTTCCGAAATCGAGGCTGCCGCTTTAAAAATGGCGGAGGGCAACCTGGATGTGGAGATTTCCTATACCTCCAAGGATGAACTGGGAGTTCTCGCCGCCCAGGTGCGCAGATTGATCCATAAGCTTCAGGTTATTATTGACGATGAGAATAAATTTCTTGCCAAGATGGCTGCCGGAGATTTGGTGGTGGATTCCATCTGCGAGGAGGAATATACAGGAAGCTTCTATCCGGTGCTTGTCTCTTTCCGGGGCATTGCAGAGAAACTCAACGACACTATGATGCAGATCAGCCAAAGTGCCTCCCAGGTGGCGAGCGGGTCGGAGCAGGTATCTAACGGCGCCCAGGCCCTTTCCCAGGGAGCAACCCAGCAGGCAAGCTCCGTGGAGGAGCTGGCTGCCACCATCAACGAGATCTCCGACAAGGTGAACCAGAACGCGGACAGCGCGCGGCAGGCCAACGAAAAGGCAGGCAGCGTCAGCGCGGAGATGAACGTGAGCAATGAAAAAATGCAGCAAATGATAGAGGCCATGGGGGATATCACCAACTGTTCCAATGAAATCGGAAAAATCATCAAGACTATAGAAGATATTGCCTTCCAGACCAACATTCTCGCTCTCAACGCTGCCGTGGAGGCGGCCCGCGCAGGATCTGCCGGAAAAGGGTTTGCCGTAGTGGCCGATGAAGTCCGCAATCTGGCGAGCAAGAGCGCCGAGGCATCCCAGAATACCTCGGCACTGATTGAAAATTCCCTGAAGGCAGTGGAAAACGGGACCCACATCGCCGATGAGACGGCCAAGTCCCTGCTTCAGGCGGTCAATGACGTGAGCGAGATGACAGAGATTATCGGACAGATCTCAGAGGCCAGCAGCCTCCAGGCTGATTCCATCGCTCAGATTACCATGGGGATTGACCAGATTTCCAGCGTTGTCCAGACAAACTCCGCCACCGCCCAGGAGAGCGCGGCCGCCAGCGAAGAGCTGTCCAGCCAGTCGCAGCTTATGAAGAGCCTTGTGGGCAGGTTTAAACTGAAAAACAGTTCTCGGATGTAGTTAAATGAGGATCTTGAAGAAAATCTGTTGAGAAGCTGGCCGGGATATATTATAATCGCACCGGGGGCAGGAGACTAGGGCTGAAAGGCCAGAGCCTCCTGCCCCCGGACTCTCTTTGGGGAGAATCAGAAGAAAATCACGGAGGTTATATGAATGATCGTGTATAGAGAATTACAGGAACAGGAGATATGCAGGGAATTGTTTAAGAGCTTTGTACGCCGGCAGGAGGTGACAAAGTGCTGGAGAAAGGAGGACGGCCGGTGGCTGGTGAAGGACGCCCCGTTTATCGACGACTGGACGGAGGCGGACTACCAGGTGCTGGTCTCATGTCTGAGACATACGGCCGCGGCCGGCGGCTTTGTGTATGCTGCTTTTGACGGGCAGGACTTAAAAGGCTTTGCGTCGGTGGAGTCCGGTCTGTTCGGAGGGGAACAGAGATATATGGATTTGACCAGCATCCATGTGTCCCAGGACATGAGGGGCAGGGGAATCGGGGCAGAGCTGTTTCTTGCGGCCAAAGCCTGGGCCAGGAATAAGGGGGCGGGCAGGTTGTACATATCCGCCCATTCGGCTGTGGAGACCCAGGCGTTTTATAAGAAGATGGGCTGCGCGGAGGCGGAGGTCTATAATCAGGAACACGTGAGCCGTGAGCCGTATGACTGCCAGCTGGAGTGTTCGTTATAGGGGAATTTTAAAAAGAGTATTTAATTCCCACCTGTACGGCTTGGGGGAATTGTGTTATAGTATACTGTATGGGCTATTGGCGGCCCGGGGAATGAAGGAGGATTACAGTATATGGCATTGTATGATTATATGGGCGCCGTGAAGCGGGGGCGCAGGCAGTACCAGGAGGCCCTGTCCAGGGGCAGTCACCCCTATCTTCCGGTGCTGGATGACATTTTATCTTATACAAAGATTGTGTCGGAAGTGAATCTGGGGCTCATGGATATTCCTCTCGACAAGATCATAGGCACCAAGACAGAGGGGCGCACCAACGCCTTCGCAGGCAACTTTATGCCTCTTCTCCCGGAGCAGTCCGAGTTTGGGGCGAAGTGGGCCAGCCTGTATGATCATCAGATCGACGACGGAATCAGGGACCCTATCGTGGCCTACGAGTTCATGAACAGGTTCTATGTGCAGGAGGGAAATAAAAGGGTCAGCGTCATGAAGTATGTGGGCGCTTACAGCATCGCCGGCTATGTGACCCGCCTGATTCCTCAGAGGACAGACGAAAAAGAGAACAGGCTGTACTATGAATTCCTGGATTTTTATCAGGTCTCTTTTAACTGTGACGTATGGTTCAGCAAGGAGGGAAGCTACAAGAAGCTGCTGAATCTTATGGGAAAGGAGCCTGACCAGGTCTGGCCGGCGGAGGAGAGGGCTTTGTTTAAATCGGCTTACGGCAGATTTTCCAAGGCATTCACCCATGCAGGCGGGGATAAGCTGAATCTGACCTGCTCCGACGCATTTCTCATCTATGTAAAGATCTACGGATATGAAAAGACAAAAGGAGAGACAGAGCTTGAGATGTCCAAAGGGCTGGAGCGGACCTGGGAGGAGATCGAGCTGGCGTCGGGAGGCGGCCAGGTAGCTCTGGTGGAGACTCCCGAGGAGGTGGAAAAGCCCCTTCACAAGCCATCTCTTTTAAACTGGCTCAGGCCGGTGGAGACCATAGAGCCGGAGATGCTGAAAATCGCTTTTGTCTACAACAAGACAGCCGAGACTTCCAGCTGGACCTATGCCCATGAGCTGGGAAGGATGCACTTAGAGCAGGCGTTTGGCGGAAGGCTGAAAACCATGGCCATCGATCAGGTCAGCACGGGGGCGGAGGTGGAGGCTGCCATAGAGCAGGCCATCGGGGCAGGGTGCAACATGATTTTCACCACAGGCCCCCAGATGGCTGACCAGAGCGTGCGGTCGGCGGTTCAGCACCCGGAGGTGAAGATATACAACTGTTCCATCAAGATGTCCTATTCCTCCATCTGCACCTACTACGCCAGGATGTACGAGGCGAAGTTTCTCCTGGGCGCCATCGCTGCGGCCATGACCAAGTCGGATAAGCTGGGGTATGTGGCGGATTATCCTATCTACGGCACACTGGCCAACATCAACGCTTTCGCCATGGGCGCCAGGATGATCAACCCCTATGTGAAGATTTACCTGGAGTGGTCCAGGACCAAGTCCTCAGACGCGCTTAAGAAGCTCAAGAGCGAAGGCATCACCTACATCTCCGGGGACGAGATGATCACGCCTGAGAAGGAGTCGAGAGAGTACGGCCTTTTTGTGAAGAGGGAAGACGGAAGCCTTGAGAACCTGGCGGCCCCCATCTGGCACTGGGGGAAATTTTACGAGAGGATCGTCAAGTCCGTGTGCCGCGGCGCCGGGGATATGCAGGGCTTGAAGGGAAAGAAGGCGGTAAATTACTGGTGGGGCATGTCGGCGGAGGTTATCGATGTGCTTTATTCCCAGAATCTGCCTCATGGAATTCACAGGCTGGTGGATTTTTTGAAAAATTCTATCCGGGCAGGCAGTTTCCATCCTTTTGACGGCCTGATCTATTCTCAGAACGGAAAAATCCAGTGCCGGGATGGGGAGAGCCTCAGCGCGGAGGAGATCATCACCATGGACTGGCTTGCGGAGAATGTGGTGGGAGAGATACCCGGATTTGAGGAGCTGATACAGGAAGCCCAGACGCTGGTTCGCCTCCAGGGAGTGAAGGTGGACGAGATCGGCGGCAGGGAGGAGTGATATGAAAATTCTTGTACTGGCCGACCAGAGATCAAAAGCACTGTACGATTACTATGAACCGCAGAAGCTGGAGGGAATTGACCTGATTCTCTCCTGCGGCGATCTGGAACCTCACTATCTCAGTTTTTTTGCCACCCTCTGTCATGCTCCGGTGCTGTATGTCCGGGGCAATCATGACGAGATCTATGAGACCATGCCGCCGGAGGGCTGCATCTGTATTGAGGACGATATCTATGTCCACAACGGGGTGCGGATTATGGGGCTGGGAGGCTCCATGGAGTATATACCCCATGCTTCCAATCAATATTCGGAGAGAGCCATGAAGAGGCGGATACGGAAAATGGGATGGAAGCTGTGGCGGAACAAGGGATTTGACATTCTTGTATCCCACGCCCCGGCATTTGAGGTGAATGATATGGAGGACAGGCCTCACAGAGGCTTTGAATGTTTCCGCGGTCTCATGGAAAAGTACCGGCCGCGGCTGTTCATCCATGGCCATGTCCATGCCAATTACGGAGGGGCCTTCAAGCGCGAGGATCATTTCGGGGACACCCTGGTGATCAACGCCTATGAGTACTATATATTTGAGTACCCGGAGGCGCAGGCAGATATGCCTGGAAAAGAGAAATGCAACTGAAGAAGGAGAAAACAGCAGGAATGAGCAAGGATATGAAGGCCCTGGAGAAGAAGCTGGGCAATACCATGGGCGAGTTTAAGAGATTTATTTTGAAGGGCAATATAATCGACATGGCAGTAGGTGTCATCATCGGCGGCGCGTTCAGCAAGATTGTCACATCGCTGGTCAATGACATTTTGATGCCGGCTTTGGGCGCGGTCACCGGCGGCGCGTCGTTTAACACGCTGAAATATGTGATCCGTCCGGCGGTATTGGACGGGGCGGGCAATGAGGTGACGGCGGAAGCTGCCATTCTATACGGAAGTTTTATTCAGAATATCATGGATTTTCTTATTATCGGTTTCTGCATGTTTTTCATGGTGAAGGCCGTCGCCGTGGTGACAGCTAAATTTCGGCATGAGGAGCAGAAGGAGGTGGCTCCGGCTCCGGCAGGCCCTACGGCGGAAGAGCTGCTGACGGAGATCCGGGATCTGCTCAGGGAGACAAAGGGGACTGGGCAGGGGACAAAATAGAGGAAAAAGTTTATATCGGGAGGGAATATTGTGGAAGAGAAGCCAAGAGCCAGAAGCAGAAAGAAAAAACCGTTTCCGGTAAAGGCCGTGGCTGCCGCGTGTGTGGCGCTGGCAGCGGCGGCAGGAGCGGGAGCGGGTTATTACATACATGAGGGAAAGCAGTATGAGACAGTATTTTTTCCTCAGACAGTGATCAACGGGCTGGATGCGTCGGAAAAGACGGTGGAGGAGATGGAAGCGCTGATCCTGGCAGGGGTTGACGACTATGAGCTGACCCTGGTACAGCGGGATGGGAAGACTGAACAGATTTTGGGAGCGGATATCGGACTCCGCTCGGAATTTGACGGAAGCCTGGAACAGTATCTGGCCCTTCAGAATCCTATGGAGTGGTGGAGTCAGAGGGATAAGCTGACGGAATACCAGATTGAGACCATGATTGTTTATGACGAAAAGCTGCTGGAGGAGGCCGTCGACAAGCTGGCCATGTTTGACCCGCAGCAGATGCGGGAGCCGGAGGATGCGTACCTTTCTGATTATATATCGGGGGAGGGCTACAAGGTTCTGGACGGTGATCCGGGCAACGTGGCGGACAAGGAGAAGGTGGCGGCGGCTGTCGCGGATGCGGTGAAAAACCTGAAGCCGGAGCTGGTGATAGAGGATCTGGATGCCTATAAGAAGCCGGCTGTCACCAGCGCGGACCCCGGGCTCAACCAGGAGGCGGCCCGCCTCAACAAATATGCCACCATGACCGTTACCTATGAGTTCGGGGATACTAAAGAGGTGCTGGACGGGGATACCATCGTCCAGTGGCTCACAACCGATGAGGACGGCCAGGTGACCGT
This sequence comes from uncultured Hungatella sp., assembly GCA_910577935.1. GTDB lineage: Bacteria > Bacillota > Clostridia > Lachnospirales > Lachnospiraceae > UBA3402. The sequence continues at coordinate 12,166 of CAJTOT010000057.1, forward strand.
GAGCAAGGACGGGGTGACTGCCTATGTGAAAGAGCTGGCGTCGACGTACAACACGGCTTATCAGAAGAAAAATTTAAAGACCAGCTACGGAGACGTGGTGGAGATTACCAAGGGCTTCTATGGATGGCGGATCAACCAGGAGGAGGAGGCTGACCAGTTGTATGAGATCCTGCTTTCCGGAGTGAGCCAGACCAGGGAGCCGGTGTATATCCAGACAGCAGCCAGCCATGGGGAGAACGATTACGGCGACACCTATGTGGAGATCAACCTGACGGCCCAGCATCTGTTCTTCTATAAGGATGGACAGATGGTAGTCGAGTCGGACTTTGTATCGGGCAACGAGAGGCGGGGGGACAGCACTCCCGCAGGCGCCTATTCTCTGACATATAAGCAGAGGAATGCCGTCTTGAAGGGAGCCAACTACGCTTCTCCCGTGGCTTTCTGGATGCCGTTTAACGGAAATATCGGAATGCATGACGCTACCTGGAGAGGGAGCTTCGGCGGGAGCATCTATAAGACCAACGGTTCCCACGGCTGCATCAACCTTCCCCCGGCGGTGGCGATGAAGATCTTTGAGAACATCGAGAAGGGGATGCCGGTTCTGTGCTATCACCTGCCCGGGACCGAGAGCGGAAGCACTACCACCGGCAGAAGTTATGGAACAGCGCCTGCGCCTGCGGTTTCCGCGGCGGATCTGGCGCCTGCCGTCACGCCTCCTGTGGAGACGGCTCCTGTGGAGGTTCCCGCGGAGACGGCGGAAGGTCAGCCCGGGGAGGGCGAGGCATCCGGGGAACAGAGCACGGAGAGCCAGCAGCCGTCTGGACCGGTTGGGCCCGGGGAGAGCGGCGGAAGTGTTGGGCCGTCTGGACCCGGGGAGAGCGGCGGAAGTGTTGGGCCGGCTGGACCCGGGGAGAGCGGCGGAAGCGCCGGACCGTCCGGACTCGGGGAGAGCGGCGGAAGCGCCGGGCCGTCTGGACCCGGGGAGAGCGGCGGAAGCGCCGGGCCGTCTGGACCTGGGGAGAGCGGCGGAAGCGCCGGGCCGTCTGGGCCGGAGCAGAGCGGCGGAGGCCAGGATGCCGGAGGGGCGGACGCAGGGCAGAGCAGCGGCCAGGAATCTGGACCGTCCGGGCCTGGGACAGACAGCGGAAGCCAAGGGGGAGGTCCGGCCGGGCCTGGCCTGTAAGGATAAGAGTTCGCAATGAAGATGGGGCATATATGGAGTTTGCTTCAGGTGAGGCAAAAAGACATATATGCCCCATCTTTATATTGACAAAGCTCTCTGTGCGCCGCATTATATAACAGTGATACATAACGGTGTTATAAACGGAGAGGGAAAATGAGCGGAGCAGAACAGACAACGCTGCACTTAATTCTTTCGCTACTACGACAGCAAAGAGGACTTGTTTGAGGCGCTGGCAGGTGAACACTATGACTTTTTGCTGAAACGTTTTTGCAGGGCGCAGAAAGAAATTTGCAGATATTGACCTATCTTTCCTGGATACTGTCTGTGATGAGCGCGCTGCTTTCTCTTGTGCCTTTTTGGTATATATGGCGTATTATCCGCTGCGGAAACTTATCTCTCCCACAGACTGCCTGACAAAGCGGGGGCGATTGCCACCCCTGCAGGGCTGCTGTTCCTGCTGCTTGCCTTCGACTGGCGGTTAGGGCTTTTAAGCCTTGTTCACGTTGCCTTTGGTTTTCTGATTATGATGAAAATGACCGGGAAAGACATGGAGCAGCCAATGGAACAGTATCAAAATGCCCTTTCCGATATGTCAAATGAAGCCGTTGAATATGTAAGGGGAGCGCCCAGCGGCGTAACAAATGAGGTGCCGCTAAACCTTATCTTCTATATTGTGATTATGCCTGTGATCGGAATAACACTTACAAAAATCATGTTCATGAGTGAGGACGCGATAAAAGACCTTGCCGACTTGACCAATTCCATTATGGGCGATTGCGCCACGCTGGAGACAGCCTTTTCCCATTATGTGCCCGCTTTGGCAGGATCGCTTATTTCGACAACACTGATGGGCGGCTGTCTGGGTTCTGACTGTTGGATTTACGAGTACATTCTTTTCAGCCTGCATGCAGGAATACTTTAACCGTAAATCTGCAGCGGCAAATGTGGCGCTTGAAAGCGGCACGGATAAAGTGGTTGTGCTTTCGGACGGCAGAGTTGCCGAACAGGGGTCGCCGGAGGAACTGCTGGATACAGGTGAGATTTATTCCCGTATGGTGAAGGCGCAGATGATTGGTATGGATTGGGGGATTTGATGTGAAAAATGGGGGGGGGTGATATGGG
>CAJTOT010000058.1 GCA_910577935.1 uncultured Hungatella sp.
CCTCCGGACTCTCTCAAGCTCTTCCTGTTCCCGCTGAATTCGCGAGAGCTCCTCCTGCTCTCTTCTTCTCCGCTCCTCTTCCTCCTGCTCTCTGCGAAGCCGCTCAGCTTCTTCCTGTTCTCTTTTTCTCCGCTCCTCTTCCTGCTTTCTTTGTTCCTCTTCCTTCCAAAGCCCCTCTTCCTCTTCTCTCTTTCCGTCTGATATGAGAATCTCCCGGAGAGCCGCTGGATGCCACACGCCGGCCAAACACATGTCCCCATGGCTGCCTCTCCGGCTCAGCTCCGGCAGATTCACTCTCAGATACTCTTTGGCGTCAGAGGAATTTCTCAGAGCCCTCTGCATCAGCTGTTCCATGTACCCATGGTACTCCTCCGGCTCCTCGAAACAGCGGCACATGCCGTCGGTGACGAGAAACACCGCCGGGGGCACCTCCCTGGCGCAGTAATGCCGGAAATCCTGGAGAACCGACCGCTCGCACAGGGATGTGCTGTAGCTGTCAGTACATTTTTTATTCCACGGGATGGGCTCCTCCATCTGCCTTCCCGCCTCCATGACAGTGCACTGCCCGTTGCCGTTCCTGATGACAAGACAGTATTCTTTCGTGACAACGGCCGCCATTATGTTGGCGCGGTAGGCATATTCTAAGTCCGTTCCCTTCCTGTAGCCGTTCTTGTATTTCTCATCTTCTACCCCGTCGATCTCCTCGGGCAGAAACGGGTTGCCGGCCAGATGCCGGCGCACCTTCTCCCCCCAGCCTACAATGATGCTTCCCTCCAGCTGGCGGATCATCCGCTCCCTGGTCCGCTCATCTGCGAAGAGCGCCTCCCCGGTGACGGTGGAGGCAAACACCTTAAGAGAGTTAAACGCCGCCTCCGCGGCATAGCGGGCCCCCTGGTAGCTTCGGAAATACCGGCTTCCGCTGCTGCCCGCCGACACCGCCATCACGTAGAACTGCTCGTCTTCATGAATCAGGGAATAATCTCCGGGAATAGTCTGCTGCCCTCCCTGGTCCAGGCCGCAGACAGATATGGACAGCCCTTGGTACTTATCCATGTATTCACCTCAAATCTATGTATTATTGCCGCAGACGCCGGAAACCACCCGGACCGCGGCGGGATGCCTTATCACTCCTGACTGACCCAGATGGTTCTTCCCTCATCTGCAATCTTAAGCCCTGCTTTCAAAATCACCGTCTCCCTGGGTTCCAGAGGACGCTCCTCCCCGTTCTCATCCACAACCGTCCACTCCCTGTCAGTGAGATTCTGCAGGTGGCAGACAGACGAGTTGTTCTTCGGCCTTAAAAATCTTCCCGCCTCCAGGGCATAGAAGTCATTTCCCGCAATGTTCCCCTCAGGTTCCAGCTGGCATTGATACAGGCTTCCCCCCGGAAAAACCGGATAGGCTTCCTCTCCTATGCGGCAATACAGGGACGGCCCCGGCAGAGGCTTCCTGCACTTGGAATTCCGGCACCGCTCTCCCGGCTGCCAGATATTCTCCGTGCCGCAGGAGGGGCACTGGACAATATGGCTTCTCAGCTTTACAAACATGGAGTGCCACTGTTTGGCGGTGACATAAGGCTTCTTCGCGCTCAGGGTCTCCTGGGAAAAACCGGCAGAAAAAAGTTCCCCCACATAGCCGGGGTACAATTTCCAGCGGTTGATCAGATTGTTGTGAATCCCTCTCACAGGCTGGTTGGAATCATCCTCGTCGTCATAGACAAAGCGCGGAGCAGTCCCGTACACGGTTCTCTTGGCTTCCTCGTCCATAACCGGATAAGCCGCCGTCCGGCAGCCCTCAAGAGGATGCTGCAGATACAAAATCTCAAACAGAAGCGCCGCCAGCATATGGTTGTCCGAGGCCTGGTCCGCCGCCTTCCGCTTCATGACACAGGCAGGAGAAAGCAGACGGCTGGCAGACGCCGGCCTCCACGCAGCCGGCTCCCCGCCTTTCTGCTTTCTGCCCTTCATGGCAAACTCCCCGTTGGCGATCAGCACCTGCCCTGTCTTTCTGTGTATAAAAATATCATCCTCCGTCATGTGGAGGAAATGAAACTGCTTTTGTCTTAACTGTGAAAACGCCGTAATCAGACTCAGGGCCGCGGAGACTGTCACCGACCACCTCTCATAATAGTCCTTTTCTTCCATAAGATCTGCAAGAGACATGTAAGACGCCATGTCCACATCCTTGTCCAGAACATAACCGAAAGAACCTTGTTCCATCTCCGAGACATCGGCGGGCCATAGAAAATACTTGCCCGGCGAAGTCTGATCCAGATGGGCTTTTACGTTCTCGTAAAGCTCTCTGCCGCATCCCGTCTCTGCCAGCTCTTTCCCGGAAAACCACTTGACCAGGCACGGCCTCCCGTCATATTCGGCTTCCCTGACAGTCCCAACTCCCGGCCGGACAACGGGCCCGGAAACCTGTATCTCTCTGTTTCTGACACTTTTTATCACCGCTGTCTCCATACCGTTCTCCCTCTTCTGCAGATATAATCTAAAATATGTCTAAAAAATATCTAAAAAATCCATGCTTCTGCCATTATAACAATTTATAATCTAAATTGCAATAAAGTTCCAAAAATGTATAAAGTATTTTCAGGAGCTCTTGCTTGTGATATAATCAGAACAGCAATTATCACTGATGAAAGGAAGTATCTGACTATGACAACTGCATTTATCCACGGAAATATCGTGGACGTGATCAACGAGACCCTGATCAAAGACGGGACCGTGGTGGTTGAGGACGGGATCATCAGGGAAGCCGGAACAGGGGTGGCTGTCCCCGACGGCGCCGCCGTGGTGGACTTGGAGGGCAGGACCGTGACTCCGGGGCTTTTTAACTGCCATGTGCACATGTGTTCCGACGCGGGAACCGGCGTCAGGGAGCGCATCAGCCAGGCCGCCCAGACCATCCGGGCCCTGGGCAATCTGAAGACTCTTCTGAATTCCGGCGTCACCTACATCCGCGATGCCGGCGCGCCGTCCTACATCGATGTGGACATCCACAACGCCCAGATGACGGGAACCATCCTGGCTCCCGAGATGCAGACCGCCTGCCGGTGCATCTGCATGACCGGCGGACACGGACACTCCGAGGGGCGGGAGGCGGACGGACCCGACGACTGCCGCAGGGCGGCCAGGGAACAGCTGAAGGCCGGCGCCAACTGGATCAAGGTTATGGCCACGGGAGGCGTCATGACCAAGGGCGTGGAGCCCGGCTCTCCCCAGCTGACCGAGGACGAGCTCAGGGCCGCCATCGAGGAGGCCCACAAGGCAGGAGCCAAAACCTTCACCCACGCCCAGGGCATGGAGGGAATCAAGAATGCCCTCAGAGCCGGCGTGGACTCCATCGAGCACGGATTTTTCATGGACGACTGGTGCTTTGACTTCATGAAAGCCCACGATGTCTTCTACGTGCCCACCCTGGCCGCCCCCTACTGGATCAAAAAATACGGCACCGGCGCGGGAATCCCCGACTACATGGTCCGCAAGGTGGAGAATACCATCGAAGCCCACATGGACACCTTCCGCCGCGCCCACAAGGCAGGGGTGAAGATCGCCCTGGGAACAGACGCGGGAACTCCCTTCAACAAGTACGACAAGACAGCCTTCGAGGCAGTCCTCATGGTCCGGAACGGGATGACCCCCATGGAGGCCATCAAGTGCGGAACCCTCAACGCCGCCGAGCTTCTCCGGGTAAAAGACAGCCACGGCTCCGTCACTCCCGGAAAGAAAGCCAGCTTCGCCGTGTTTGAGAACAACCCCTTAGAGGACATCCAGGCCCTTATGGACTGCTCCATGACCGTGCTCGCCGGGGAAGTTGTGTTCAGAAAATAACACGTACAAGACAAAACCAGCAGGAAAAAGGATATATTTCCCTTTTCCCGCTGGTTTTTCTTCCGGCATCCGTCTGCCTCTGAGAAACAGACACATTCCGCCTCACGGCAGGCCGCCCGCGCCCTGCGCCGGAAAAATCTACTCCTGCCGCTCTGCAAATTTCTTTACTATGGTAAGCAGAAGCTCCGTCACCTTCTCCATGGCCTGGACAGAGATATACTCGAACTTCCCGTGGAAGTTGTGTCCCCCGGTGCACAGGTTGGGGCAGGGCAGGCCTCTGTGGGAGAGGGTCGCCCCGTCCGTTCCGCCCCGGATAGGCTCGATGACAGGCACGATGTCAAGCTCTGCCATGGCTGCCTTGGCGATGTCGATGAGATACATATGCTCATTGATTTTCTCTCTCATGTTGAAATAGGTGTCCTTCAGTATCAGCTGGATAGTTCCCTCGCCGTACTTTTCATTCATGTAATCGGCGGCCCGCTGCATATACCCTTTTTTCGCCAGGAATTTCTCCATGTCGTGATCCCGTATAATATAGTCCATCACCGCAGATTCCACGGTTCCGGAGATGGAGTCCAAATGGAAAAAGCCCTCGTACCTCTCCGTGTACATGGGGTTGTCAAAAACCGGCAGCATGCTCTGGAATTCCATTGCCATGAGAATGGCGTTTTTCATCTTTCCCTTGGAAGAACCGGTGTGAATGCTCAGCCCGTGGACGATGACCTTTCCCGAGGCGGCGTTGAAGTTCTCATAGTCCAGTCCGCCCAGGGCTCCGCCGTCCACCGTGTAGGCAACGTCGGCCCCGAAGCCCGGAATGTCGAAGAGCTCCGGTCCCCTCCCCACTTCCTCGTCGGGGGTAAAGCCTATCTTGACCGTCCCGTGGGGAATCTCCGGGTGTTCCAGCAGATACTGGGCCAAAGCCATGATCTCGGCGATGCCCGCCTTGTCGTCCGCCCCCAAAAGCGTGGTTCCGTCTGTGGTAATCAGGTCCTGCCCCACATAGTTTAAAAGCTCCGGGTACTGCTCGGGCCCCATGGCGATTCCCGCCTGTTCATTCAGGACAATGGCTTTCCCGTCATAGTTCTTCACAAACCTGGCGTTCACATTTTCTCCCGACAAGGCGGGAGACGTGTCCATATGGGCGATAAATCCCACTGCGGGAACCTTCTTGTTCGTGGTCGCCGGGATAGACGCGTACACATAGGCGTGGTCGTCCACCTTCACGTCGCTGGCCCCCATGTCCGCAAGCTCCTTCGCCAGCATGGCAGCCAGGTTCTTCTGCTTCTCCGTGCTGGGAATCTGCTCCTTCTCAGGCAGGGACATAGTGTCCACCTTGATGTATCTCAAAAAACGCTCTAATACTGTAGTCTCCATATTTGTTTTCATGTTCAGCTCCTCCATTTCCTCGCCTGCCCCCGGGACAGGACATCCTGATGCCCCCGGCAGGGTGTCGGCTCTCCTAGCGATTTGCCAGCTCCTCCATGATCTCTTCCCAGCTGATCCCTCTGTCGGCCATAAGCACCATCATGTGGTACAGAAAATCAGAAATCTCATACTTAATCTCTTCCGGGTTGGGGTTCTTGGCTGCGATGACGATCTCCGTGGCCTCCTCCCCTATCTTTTTCAGTATCTTGTCCAGCCCTTTGTCGAAAAGATAGTTTGTGTAGGAGCCCTCCTTGGGGTGTTCCTTCCTGTCCAGAATCACGGCGAACACGTCCTCGAACACCTTCAGGGGATTGGTATCCCTGTATTCCTTCTGAACCAATGTCTTAAAAAAGCAGGATCTCGCCCCTGTGTGGCAGGCAGCCCCCACCTGTTTTACCTTTGCCAGGATGGTGTCGTTGTCACAGTCCAGGCTTAAGGCCTTCACATACTGATAGTGGCCGGAGGTCTCCCCCTTCAGCCACAGTTCCCGGCGGCTGCGGCTGTAATAAGTCATCTTTCCGGTTTTCAGGGTCTGCTCAAAGGACTGGCGGTTCATGTACGCCAGCATGAGAACCTCCGAGGTCTTGTAGTCCTGGACCACCGCCGGAATCAGGCCGTCGGCGTTCAGCTTAAAGTCCTCCCACTGAATCTGGCTCTCGAAGGTGTCTGTGGCGATGCCTCTCTTTCTCAGCTCCTGCTTCATATTCATGCAGTTTCCCTCATGCTCCTCGGGAACCGTGAGAACCACCCCCTCCACCGTGGGGATTCTCAGAAAAGAGGCCACCTCCTCCGGGGTATCCTGGTCACAGAACGCCAGCACCGGCACATGGCGTCCCAAAAGAGCCGCGGACAGGCTGTGGGCTGCCAGAGTCCCATCCCCTTTTCCGAAACAGTCCATGATCAGCATGGACGCTCCCAGCTGTTCAAATTCCTCCGCCCTCTCTAAAAATGAGAGCTCCGGCAGATAAGCGTATATCTTCTCTCCCCCGAACCGGTGGGACCCTTCCTTGATCAGGTCCACTTCCTCCTCACCGGACACGTCAAGAAACACCGCCTTGGCGCCGGCGTAGAGATATTTCTTAATGTCTTCCAGGCGCCTGACTCTTCCCCCTGCGATGATCGGTATATCCACGGTCCGGGCCGCCTCCTTGATCATCAGAATCGTCCTCTCGTGATCCTCCTCCGTCTCGGAGAGATCGTGAATCAGAAGCTCGTCGGCTCCGTTGTCGCTGTAGTAGCGGCTCAGCGTCAGAAAATCATCGCTGAAATACTCCTGCCCCTCATCTAAGATCACCGCCTGCCCACGGCGGCAGCCAAAGCTTGGAATCAATTTTTTGCAGCTCATAAATCTCTCTCTTCCTCCCTGTAGTATATCACTGGAATCTTCTCACGGCCTCTTCCAGATCCAGCCGCTTTTCATAGAGGGCCTTCCCGATGATGGCTCCTGTGATGCCCTGGTCAAAAAGCTCCTGCAGATCCTCCATGGAGGACACCCCGCCTGACGCGATGATATCCATCCCGGTCTCCTCTGTCAGCTTTCTGGTGGCAGCCACGTTGGGCCCCGACAGCATTCCGTCCCTGGAAATATCTGTGTACACCACATGTCTGACCCCGCATTCCCTCATCTGAAGGCATAAGTCCAGGGCAGTCATCTGGCTGACCTTCTCCCAGCCCTCCACGGCCACCATCCCGTTCCTGGCATCCACGCCCACCACCACCTTCTCCGGCCCGAAGGTCTCCACAAGCCCTTTTACAAACTCCGGCTCCTTCACCGCCCTGGTGCCGATGATGACCCGGCGGACTCCCAGGTCCAGCATTCTCTCCGCTGTCTCCCTGTTCCTGATTCCTCCCCCCACCTGGACCGGAACCTCCACTGCCTCCAGGATTCTGCGGATCACAGGCTCATTGACGGATCTGCCTGCCAGCGCCCCGTCCAAGTCCACCAGATGAAGAAAATCCGCCCCCTTGGACACCCAGGTCTTTGCCGTCTCCCCCGGGTCCTCCGAATATACCTTTACATTGTCAAACAGTCCCTGTGTCAGACGGACGCATCTTCCGTCCTTCATATCGATTGCCGGATATAACTGCATAAACTGCTCCTTCCTCCTGTGGGGTCCTGACCACGGCTTCCGTCCCTGCCTCCTAAGGCGTCCCCCTATATCCCCCGCCCGGAATCAGGCGGCATGTGGAAAACACGGCAGACACGGCGGCCTCGTAGTCCCCCAGCGTCTGGGCCTTCTTCACTCTCTTCGCCTCTCTCCTGCTGTCCTCAAAGGCCCACTCCAGATAACACCATATCTCTTTCATCTTAAACAGCACCACCTTCTGCCCTGCCTCCGCCAGATATGCCTGGCGGTTTGCCTGGTACAGGCGGTCATGGAACTCCCTGAGCCGCTCCGAGGACAGCTTTTCATCGTGCTCCTCCAGAAGACCGGGATAGGCGATGATTCCCCTGCCAAGCATGACCGCTCCCAGGCCGGGAAACCGTTCCCTGATTCGCTCCTCGTCTTCCTTCCGGAATATATCCCCGTTGTAGCACACGGGATTTAAGCTGCGCTCCAGAGCCTTGGCGAACATATCCAGCCGGGGCATGTTCCTGTACATGTCCTTTCTGACCCTCGGGTGGATGATGAGCTCCTCCATGTGATACCGGTTGTATATATCCAGAAGCTCCTCAAATTCTTCAGGATCTTCCTTTCCCAGCCGGGTCTTCACGGAAATCTTCATGTCCAGGCCGGAAAATATCTCATACAGGCACTGGTCAAGCTGCCTGGGAAAGGCCAGAAACCCGGCGCCCCGCCCCTTGGACACCACCGTCCCCGAAGGGCACCCCAGATTTAAATTCACCTCGTCGTAGCCCATGTCCCCAAGCACTTTTGCCGTGCGGATAAAGTCCGGGGCGCTGTTGGTGAGAATCTGGGGAACCACGCGCATGTTCTCATTGTGCCCCGGTTCCACATCCCTGTATTCCTTAAGACTCAGCTTCCCGTTCTGGTTCGGCGAGAGAAACGGGGTAAAATACTTGTCCATGGGAGGGAAACAGCTGTGGTACACGTTGCGGAATATGCAGCCGGTTATGCCCTCCATGGGAGCCAGATAATGTCTCATGCCCTCCTCCTCACGGCTCATCCGCGGTGATGTCCGCTGTCTGATAGGGGATGAGCTTTGCCAGCTCCGCCGGAGACACCTCCACCTGGTATCCGATCTTCCCGGCGCTGAAGCAGAAAGCGCCGTGGCCCAGAACGCTTTCATCTATGGTGGTCTTAAAAAATTTTTTCATGCCCACCGGGGAACATCCTCCGTGGACATAGCCGGTGAGGGGCAAAAGCTCCTTGGCCTTGAGCATGTCAATGGATTTCTCCCCCACCGCCTTCGCCGCCTTCTTTAAGTCCAGCTCCTTCCCCACGGGAATGACAAACACATAGTTCTGTCTGCTCTTCGCCACGGTCACCAGAGTCTTAAAGACCTTGGCCGGATCCTGGCCCAGGACGGCGGCAACCTCCTCCCCGGACATGGACGGCGTCCCCTGGTAAGTGTGGCTTTTGTAGGGAATCTTTTTCTGCTCCAAAAGGCGCATCACATTCGTCTTCTCTTCCATCTTCTTCCTTTTTTCTCCTTTATGCCCGGCGTGTCCCGACCCTGCCGGCAGCAGGGCTGTGGGCTAATAGCCAAATTCTCCCTCCAGGGACTCGTCCTCCTCGATCCATCTCTGCACCGATATGACGCGGTAGTGATCCTCGTCGTCCCTCACATAGACGGTCTTGATCCCCGCGTTGATGATCATCCTCTTGCACATGGAGCAGCTGCAGGAATTGGCCACATAGTTTCCCGTGGAGACCTCTATCCCCGACAAAAACAGGGCGCTTCCGATCATCCGCTCCCTCTCCGCGCTGATGATGGCGTTGGCCTCCGCGTGGACGCTGCGGCACAGCTCATACCGCTGTCCCCTGGGAATATTCATCTTCTGCCGGACGCAGACTCCAAGATCCGAACAGTTTTTCCGGCCTCTCGGGGCTCCCACGTAGCCTGTGGAGATCACCTCGTCGTTTTTCACGATGACGGCCCCGTAAAGCCTCCTCAGACAGGTTCCCCTCTTGGCCACCACATCCGCCAGATCCAGATAATAATTGATCTTGTCCCGTCTCTCCATCATGTCTATTCCTCCAATTTGATTCCCGCCAGGGCCTGGGCGAAAAGGTTGTTCACAGGCTCCTCTGCCTCCTTTTTCTGCTGGCTCAAATACCTGGCCACATCCTTTTTGGACACGCCTGCTCCCTCCTTCCTTCTCCTCTCCTGGAATGCCTTCAGCTTCTCCTTGTAGCCGCACCTGCACACGAAGATCTGCCCGTCCCCCTTGCCTCTCAGCTCCATCTTTTTGTGGCAGCTGGGGCACCTGGCGTTGGAGGTCCTGGACACGGTCTCCCTGTAACCGCACTCCCTGTCCTGACACACCAGCATCTCGCTGTTCTTTCCCTTCACCAGCAGCATCCTCTTGCCGCACCGGGGGCACTTGTGGTTGGTGAGATTGTCGTGGCGGAAGTTTCCCTCTCCCGACTTAATCTGGTCGATGAGCTCCCTGGAATAATTTCTTATATCTCTCATGAATACGTCTCTTCTCAGGGTTCCCCCGGCGATCTTTGAGAGCCTTATCTCCCAGTCGGCAGTCAGCTCCGGCTTCTTTAAATCCTCCGGCACCAGCTCCAAAAGCTGTTTTGCCTTGGAGGTGAGGAAGATCTCCTTTCCCTTCTTTTCCAGGAGGAAGCCGGAAAACAGTTTCTCGATGATGTCTGCCCTGGTGGCCACGGTTCCCAGGCCGCCGGTCTCCCCCAGGGTCCTGGCCATGGTCTTATCCTTGGACTCCATGTAGGCTGCCGGGTTCTCCATGGCAGACAGGAGGGTGCTCTCCGTAAAATGGGACGGCGGTTTGGTCTTTCCCTCTGTCATCACAAAGGTGAGGTCTTTTAAGACATCTCCCTGGCTCAAAGGAGGCAGCTGCTGGCTTTTCACCGCCTGGACTCCGCCGTCACCGCCGTCAGGACCGGACTCCTCATCTTCCTCGCCCATATCCTGGGCATCATTTTCACAGACCTCTTTCCAGCCCATGTTTTTTATGATATTTCCCCTCGCCGTAAATGTCTCCCCGCCGATGACAGCCGTGATACTCGTCTGCTCATACTCGCAGGGAGGATACATGACCGCCAGAAAACGCCGCACCACCAGGTCGTAGATCCGCCTCTCGTCCACGGTCATGTGGTCCAGCCGGACATACTGTTCCGTGGGGATGATGGCGTGGTGGTCACTCACCTTCTTGTCGTCCACAAAAAAGAGCTTCTGGGGCAGTGGCTGGTTTGCCAGACGGCCGGCCAGACTTCTGAAAGGCCCTACGCCGCAGGCCTTCAGCCTCTCTTTCAGGGTGGGAACAATATCCGACGACAGATATCTGGAGTCGGTTCTGGGATAAGTCAGCACCTTGTGGTTCTCATAGAGCCTCTGCATAATGTTCAGGGTCTCTTTTGCCGAATAGTCAAACCGCCTGCTGGCCTCCCTCTGGAGCTCCGTGAGATCGTAGAGGAGAGGCGCCATGGTCTTCTTCGGCGTCCTCTTCACCTGAACCACCCTGGCCTCTTTTCCCGCCAGCTTCCCTTTAATCTCCTCCGCCCGCTTCCTGTCGAAGGTGTTCAAAGCTTTTGATTTTTCATCCTGCCAGGTCAAGGTCAGCCCCCGGCCTTTTGCCTGTATTCCAAAGTAGGGCTTTGGCACAAACTGCCGTATCTGTTCCTCCCGCCTGGCGATCATGGCCAGAGTCGGCGTCTGGACACGGCCGCATGAAAGCTGGGCGTTGTACTTGCAGGTGAGGGCCCTGGTGGCATTGATGCCCACCAGCCAGTCCGCCTCCGCCCGGCACATGGCCGCGTCGTATAAGGGCTCATACTCCTTCCCGTCCTTCAAGTTGGCAAAGCCTTCCCTGATGGCCTTGTCCGTGACGGAAGATATCCACAGACGGCTAAGGGGCTTCTGACTGCCCGCCTTTTTCAGGATCAGGCGGGCCACCAGCTCCCCCTCCCTCCCCGCGTCCGTGGCGATAATGATCCGGTTAACGTCATTTCTGTGAATCTGGGCTTTCACTGCCTGGTACTGCTTGGAAGTCTGCCTGATCACCTCCAGACGGAACTGTTCCGGCATCATGGGCAGATGCTCCATCTTCCACTCTTTATATTTTTTGTCGTAATCCTCCGGGTCCGCGAGAGTCACCAGGTGCCCCAGGCCCCATGTAACTATGTACCGTTCCCCCTCGATAACTCCATTTCCCTGCCTGCTGCATTTTAAAACTCTGGCGATGTCTCTCGCCACAGAAGGCTTTTCCGCGATGACAAGCGATTTCATCAATGATGTCCTCCGTTCTGAATCTTAGTAGAGGTTTCTATAGGTACGGTGAAAAGGAGATGGCGTACCATCTCCTTCTTTACGTCTTACTTATTATATACAAAAAAGATAGGGAAATCAAGTCGGGCTGGATGAAAACAATGAACAGAGCACCTGTCTGTTAACCAGGTTTTCCGGAATTTTACCGGCAAAGAATTCTTGAAACGTGCTGATTGCCAATTCATTTTGCCGTTCTCTGGCATCCAGCGTGTCCCCTGCGATGTGGGGAGTCAGAAACGCATTGTCCAGCTGGAGAAAGGGATTGGAGGGGCTTAATGGCTCCTCCTGAATGACATCCAGTCCCGCGGCGCCGATTCGCCGCGACTTAAGAGCATCTAAAAGGTCTGCCTCATCTATGATCCCGCCTCGTGAAGTGTTGATCAGACAGGCGTTCTCCTTCATGAGAGAAAAGTATTCTTTATTAATCTTTTTTTCTGTCTCCGGAACCAGAGGAATATGGAGGCTGATGTAGTCGCACTGCGCGAATACCTGTTCCATGCTGTCTGCCACGGTGATGCGCCGGTCCTGGGAATCCAAAGAGCAGTATGGGTCGTAAACCATAATCTTTGCATGAAAACCGAAAAGCATACGCGCAAGCTGTCTTCCGATATTTCCATATCCTACGATCCCCACCCATGCCCCATCCAGCTCCCTGCCGTAATATCTGGGAGCGCCGCTGCCTGACAGACATGTTTTCATAGACCATGAGAACCGCCTGCTGCAGTTGAGTATGTGGAGCAGGGCAATCTCCGCCACAGCTACGGCATTCACCCCCGGAAGGTTCATGACAGGAATCCCGAATTCCGTGGCTGCCTGGATATCCACGCTGTCATAGCCGGCCCCTTTTCGGACCAGAATCCCGAGATTTTTCCTAACTTTTTCCAGGGCTTCTCTGTCCCAGGGCTCTAGCCCTGCCAGGATGCCGTCGACTTTAGAGGCTTCCTCTACATACGCCCTGTCCTTTGCCGATACCAACTTCCCATAAGCGTCAAATCCAGATTCCTGAAGACGTTTCACTATATACTGAATATCACTCCGCTGAGGGTCCATATTAATCCATATTTTTTTCATAGTCTTCACTCTTTACCCATCTCAAGAATTTCTTTTACAGATGCCTCATAAACATCCCATGCTTCCTGGAAAGAAGCACCGTTGATCATGCTGGCAAGGAGATTGCAGAAACCATAAGACTGATATATTTTCATCCCCGCCGAAACCATCTTCCCCTCAGAAGAAGGATAGCTGTGCATCGCATCGGCGCTCTCCGTGTACAAAACATTGGCCAGATTATCCGGGTCCTCCCGCCAGAAATCAGTATCGGCGATCTCCTGATATATGGGACAAAATACCGGGGCGCAGCTCTGGATAAACTGTGAATACCACTCATAATCCATCATCCAGCGAATAAAATCTTCCGCCACATCCTGGTTTCGGCTTTCCCGCATAATGGTCCACGCAGAGGAACAATCATACAGATGGGTCTCTCCGGAGGAAGGCATATTGGCAATGATCGTGTTGGCGTACAACTCCGGATGATCTGCCTTGAGGGCCCTGGTCAACGTGGACGCGTTGAACACGATCGCCGATTCTTCTGCCAGATAAGAGTTGTTGTTGCCGCTTGACCCCCAGGTGGTGGCATCTACAGGAATGACGCCGTCCCTGTACATCTGGACATAGCGGTCTGCCCACTCTTCATACAGAGGACTGTCATTGAAGCCGTCTTCTGAGAGCTGAAAAGCGCCCTGCCCCCAAAGCATCATCCGCGTGTTATTTTCACAGTCCTCGTCGTTTGGTCCCGACCCCCAGCCCAAACCGTACATATCCGTGGCTTCTGTGATTTTGTAGGCGAGATCAAATACTTCTTCCCATGTACCGGGAACGGTTGTGGCTCCTGCCGCCTCCATGGCATCCTTGCGGATATACATCAGAGTGGGACTGTTGTAGAACGGCACAGCATATTGCTGTCCATCGATGGTCAGGCTTCCTTGTGACCTCTTTCCGATAAACGGATGCTCCTGGTTGATCTCATCAAACAACTCCGAAACCTCACGGTTTACAAGATCTGGATAGTAATACATGAACTTTCCGTAGCTAGACCAAAGAATCACATCAGGAAGGACAGATACCCCCGCTTCCACGGCCGCGTTTACAATGTTGGTCAGCTCTGTGGCCTTGATCTCCTCCACCGTCACCGAGATGCTCCTCGCCTCTCCAAAGGCCAGCGCCCTGGCTTCAATAGCGGCATTGGCGTCATCGCTGAAGACCTTTGACACCCAGACAGTCAGCTCTTGCTCTGAACTGTTGTTTTTCTCCTCTGATCCTTTGTCCCCTTCTGTCTGGTCTGCTCCTGGAGCTGCCCCCTGATCTGCCTGTGAAGCATTGCTCTCTGTCCCTTCTCTCTGTCCGCCGGCACAGCCCATAAGAGAAACAGTTATCGCCACAACAAGTCCTAAAGATAATAATCGTTTCATAATTCCTCCTTCTTAAGTTAATAACTTCTCGGAATCTTCAGCCCTTATTTCATGGGGCTTTCAGACCTCTGTCTCAAAAAATCACCCACTTTTTTCTCAAAAACACTTGACAAACCAGTCAAAAAATGCGGCGCTTCGCGCCCTTGAT
>CAJTOT010000059.1 GCA_910577935.1 uncultured Hungatella sp.
ATCGAACCAGAAGAGCTCTTTTACAGGTTACGGAACTGCTCCGTCAGAAAATCAACAGGGTTTTTCCTGTTCCATGCAGCCGCTATTTTGTAATCGACAGCTTTCCGCTTCCAGTCTGTAAGTTCGGACGGGCGCGTTACTGCCGTTCCTTTCGGCCGGATGGGGCCGATTATGGAAAATGCCCGTCTAAAAAAGAGACGTATTTCGGCTTTGGGGACAAAGGCTATACAGGGAAGCTTCTTTGGGGGGCTATGACCGATTTGTGCCAGTATGTGGATGGGTGCATCTTCAATGAGGAGGATGCATGGATAATCTGCGAAAAGGGAACCAGCCCGCTGATATAGCCGGCTTTCCGGCATTTTTGTGATCGGATTGAAAAATATAGAAATATAAATGTGATTGTGGTATGATATTAAGCAGTACAACGGGGATTTGAACATGCAGGAGGATACATTATGCGTTACATCGGCGGAAAGGCTTTGCTTCTTGATTACATCATGGACACCATAGAAGCGGAGACCGAGAATGTCAAGACGGTGATCGACATTTTTTCAGGGTCAGGCGCGGTGGGAAGCGCGTTGAAGGCCAGGGGATACGGGGTGTTATCCAACGATTTTCTCTATTTCAGCTATGTAATCGCAAGGGGAACCATAGGCATATGCACAGAACCTGCATTTGAGAAATTTGATTTTGATGTCATCGATTATTTGAATCATCTCTCCCTGGAGACCGCGGAGTATCCCCTGGAACGGTGTTTTATTTATAATCATTATTCTCCCAACGAGAACTGCGGGAGGATGTATTTTCAAAATAAAAACGCTCTGAAGATCGACCTGATCAGGCTTCAGATTGAGGAGTGGAACGAGGCGGGCCTGCTCTCGGAGGACGAGTATTATTATCTGCTGGCGGCTTTGATAAACGCAGTGCCCTATGTGGCCAACATTACAGGCGTGTTCGGGGCTTACCTGAAATTCTGGGACAAGCGCACGTACAACGAGCTGCGGCTGGAGAAGCCGTCGATTATCCCGTCTGACAGGAAAATCCTGTGCGCCAATAAGGATTATACCCGGCTCCTGGGTGAGAGCTATGATTTGCTCTACGCCGATCCTCCCTATAATTCAAGGGAATATCTTCCCAACTATCATATACTTGAAACCATAGCAAGGTATGATTACCCAAAGCTGCAGGGCGTGACGGGAATGAGAAATTATGAAAACCAGAAAAGCGTCTTCTGCAAGAAAAATACGGTGCGGGCCGCGTTTGAAACCCTTATAAAGGACTGTCGCAGCAGATACCTGCTGATCAGCTACAACAATGAGGGGATCATGGGCACAGAGGACTTGTGCAGGCTGTGCAGAGAGTACGCTGCGGGAGACTCCTTCCGGCTTATAGAAATTGATTACAGAAGATATAAGAACAAGATTCCGAATAATAAAGCAGGGCTGAAAGAGCAGCTTTATTTTTTGAGGAGGAATTGATGAGATATATAAAGGCGCCTATGAACTATATAGGAAATAAATACCGGATTATGGGGCAGATACAGAAGTGGTTCCCAAAAGACATAGACCTTATGGTTGATATCTTCTGCGGGGGCTGCGACGTGACCTTTAACACCAGAGCCAGGGAGCATATAGCCAATGATTTGAATTTCTTTGTCATAGATATATACAGAGAATTCCAGCGTTTGGGCATAGAGGAAACCATAGGCAGGATCGACGGGATCATCCGCCGGTGGAAGCTGACCAAAGAGGACAAAGAAGCCTATGAGCGTTTCAGGGACTACTACAATGCCACAAAGAATCCCCTGGATTTGTATGTGCTGATGTGCTTCAGCTTTAATTACCAGTTCCGGTTTAATTCGGCCCACGAGTACAACAACCCTTTTGGCAGGAACAGGAGCTCGTTCAATGAGGTGATGAGAGAGAACCTGGCCAGGCTGCAGGGCATCATTGAGCCTGTCCGGTATGTGTCCTGTGATTTCAGGGAATTTGATTACAGCCTGATGAAGGAAGGGGATTTTCTATATGCCGATCCGCCGTATCTGATAACCTGCGGGAGCTATAATGACGGAAAAAGAGGGTTCAAGGGCTGGGGCGAAGAAGACGAGAGAGCCCTGTATGATATCCTGGACGGCTTAAATAAACGGGGAATAAAATTCGCCCTGTCAAATGTCTCCCACCACAAGGGCAGCGTAAACAAGATATTGCTGGACTGGAAAAAAGAGGGAAGATATCATATGCACAGGATAAAGTTTAATTATAATAATTGCAGCTATCACACAAAAAACAAGGACAATGTGACTCAGGAAGTTTTGGTTACGAATTATTAGCGGGGGAGAGCCGGCATGGCAGAGAGAACTTTTGGGTGGGTGCAGGAGGCGTATAAGATCAGCAGTCTGAAGAGAGTGATAAAACTCTTTCTGCCTGACTCGGATGTGAACAGGGAGCTTAGGTCAGACAAAATCCCGCGCCTTATATCGGAGGAGTACGGCAGAGATGAATTTATACGGGAACTGTCGGAGGAGAGAATCCATATTCCCTACCAGCATTTAAAAGGAAGAGGGACGCCGAGGGGATTTACAAGAAGCAATGCGCCCTGTTCCGGCATCGTCCAGGCGGCTTTGCCGGGACAGAGAAAAGAATATCAAAGCGACTGGCCTGCGGATTCCTTTTTAAGGTGGGGCGTGAGCATAGGATTTCTCCAATATGACAGACAGTCAGATGAGTGCGGTTTGTCAGAGGCGGGGGAGCGGTATGCCAGGGCAGAGGACAAAAGCCGTGAGGAAGAAGATATTTTGACAAGGGCTTTTTTATCATATCCGCCTGTATGCAGGGTTCTGCTTTTGCTGGAAGGCCACGAACCCCTGACGAAATTTGAGATAGGGGAGAAGCTGGGATTTATCGGAGAAGCCGGCTTTACCTCCATTCCTCAGCGCCTTATACTTCAGGGCCTGGGGGAAGCCGGCGATGCCGGAGAGCGCAATAAATTGCTGTCAGACACAGAGGGCACATGCGATAAATATGCGAGAACCATATGCAGCTGGCTCAAGCAGACGGGGTGGGTGGCGCAGGTTGACAAACCTGTCTCGGCGGTTATAAACGGGAAAGAATATTCCGACACCATTGCCCAGGCATACCAGATTACCCTTAAAGGCCTGAAGGTTATCAAGCACATAAAGGGCACTTCAAAATTCGCCAAGCTTCCCAAGCTGGTCATGTGGGATATGCTGGCGACGAAAGCCGCGGACAGGGATTATCTGAGAAACAGAAGGACACATTTGCTGAACGCTCTTCAGTCAGGGTTCAGGAGTCCCGAGTATCTGCGGAAATATCTTGAGGCCAGAGGGATATCAGAGTCGGAGAGTACCATAGAGGACGATATAAGAAGCTTTGACAATATCGGGCTGACTGTCTGCGCAAAACAGAGCGGGTATAAAGTGACAGACACCATTGTCGGACTGGACATTCCTGCCCAGATACAGAGCCAGACCATCGCCAAGACGGATTTCGCCATTCTCAAAGATAATGTGAGAAAAAAACTGCGCCATGTAAACCACAAGTATCTGCTGCTCATCGATCTGGGCTTTGACAGCAGCGCAAACAGGGACTATGAGATACAGACCGCGGAGCTGCTCACGACAGAGCTTGATTTTAAGGGCGCGCGGCTGGGAGATACGCGAAAACCGGACGTGTGCGTTTATTACGGAAAGCAGGGGCTTATAATCGACAACAAGGCCTACTCAAAAGGGTATTCCCTCCCCATAGGCCAGGCGGACGAGATGACGCGGTATATTGAGGAAAACAAGGCAAGGCAGGCTTCCATCAACCCTAATCAGTGGTGGAGGATCTTCGAAGACGGCGTGTGTGATTTTTATTATGCCTTTGTGTCGGGAGAATTTACAGGCGGGTTCAAGGACAGGCTGAAGAACATCTGGGAGAGAACGGGGGTGAGGGGAGCCGCGGTCAATACAGTCAATCTCCTTCTGCTGGCAGAGGAATTAAAATCAGGGAGAATATCATACCCCATGTGCTTCTCATATTTTGAGAGAAATGACGAGATAAAGATGGGAGGGCCGGATTAGCCCAAAAATTTTAATCAGGAGGTGGCCTATGCCGGACAGCCGGTTATTCAGAATATTATATTATCTCCTGGACAAGGGGAGCGCCACGGCTCCTGAACTGGCGGCAAAATTCGAGGTTTCTCCGAGAACCGTTTACCGCGACGTGGAGGCGTTGAGCGGGGCGGGCATTCCCGTATATACGGAACCGGGAAGAAACGGCGGGATATATCTGTTAGATAACTTTGTCCTGGACAGGGCGGTATTGTCTGATGACGAGAGACGGGAGGTGCTCACCGCCATACAGGGTATGTCTGCCACAGGCTATGTCTCCGGAGGCGAGGCGCTGGCAAAGCTGTCCGCGCTTTTCAACATGGACATGGAAGATTGGCTTGAAGTGGATTTTTCGCGCTGGGGAAACCATCCCTGGGACAACTCCAAATTTGAATTGTTAAAGACAGCAATCATCAGTCACAGGGAAATAAAAATAGTTTATGAGAGCATAAAGAATGAGAAGAGCGAGCGCGTCGTCCAGCCCCTTAAACTGTCTTATAAGTCAAAGGAATGGTATCTGAAAGCATTTTGCCTGGAGAGACAGGATTTCCGCCTGTTCAAATTAAACCGTATTTTGGAGCTGGAGATATCTGAGAAGACGTTTGCGCCCCGCCTATATCCCAGTCAGGAAGACAGCCCCGGACCGGAATGTCCCCGGATCGTCCTTCTGTTTTCTAAAGAAACCGCGTACCGCGTGTATGATGAATTCGACATAAGGGAAATTGAATGCAGGGAAAACGGGGATCTGCAGGTTTCCACCGAGATGCCTGTGGACCCATGGCTGGTAGGTTATCTGCTTTCCTTCGGGGCGCAGGTGGAAGTGGCGGAGCCTGAATATCTGAAGGAGGCCCTGGCGGAGCAGGCGCGGAAAATTTACGAAAAAAATAAATCATGACAAAGGATGTCAGGATATGTGTAGTATACTGGGCGCAGCAACAAAATAAAAACGGAGGTTAAGAAGATGAACGAGATGAGTCAGAAATTTTGCCAGTGCTGCGGTATGCCCATGGGAAACACAGATGAGCTCTATGGAACAAATGCCGACGGGAGCAAAAATGAGGAATACTGCGCGTATTGTTTTGAGAA
This sequence comes from uncultured Hungatella sp., assembly GCA_910577935.1. Classification (GTDB taxonomy): domain Bacteria; phylum Bacillota; class Clostridia; order Lachnospirales; family Lachnospiraceae; genus UBA3402. The sequence goes on from CAJTOT010000059.1 coordinate 5,198, forward strand.
GGGCGAGTTTACATTCAATGGCACGATGGAAGAGATGGTGGAGGTGTGCGTGCCCCATATGACCAATGCCAACCCGGACATGAGCCGGGAGGAGGCGAGAAAAATCATGCTTGAATGGTTCCCCGCATTAAAGCGCTGGAAAAAATAACTCCCTGAGGGGAATCCTGAGCCGGAACAGAAAAAGGCTGCCTTTTGCCCCCAGCATCATGACATTTCGCCGATATTCATGTATAATGGAGATGTTCCATTTACACAAAACAGCGAAACGGCCTCCCGAACCATTGGCGGAGCCGGCTGAATACCAGGGGACAGACGGGGGTAATGAGATGAACAAGACGAGAAAAATTGACCTTCTGTACAGAAAGGCAAAAGGACAGGGCTTCAATGCCAGCCCTGAGGAGATCAGGGAGCTGCGCAAGTATAAGGTAGAGGCGGGAGCAGACGCCAGCTATGCTACCAAGGCCAACATCAGGGACTATGTGACGGCGGTGGACGGCGGCGCCTGTTTCGGGTCGTTCTATGACTGGTGCATGAACAATAAAAGAGCCGACAGGCGGCGGAGAGGTTCCAGTGAAAAAGAGATTGCGAGTTTTAACCGCAGCCAGAGCATGGGCGCGGCATTTTTGGGGTGGCTCACATGGGGAGTTGCCATTTACTGGATATTTGACGAAAGAATATCGGTGAACCAGTGCGCGGTGCTGGGCGCGATTGTGTCCATACTTCTCCAGAGATATTCCAGAAAGTGGGCGGCATTTACCTTATTTTTGCTTCCGCTGATACTGGTGTCGGTTATTGCGTCATTCTGACAGCGCCGGGGCGTGAACGTGTGCACAACGCCCCGGCTTTTGTCCGGCACAGCCGGGTAGGAAGATGTGGCCGGGAACAGCCATATTTCGTGACAAATGTAACTCGTGAAATGACTGCCGGCATCTATCATGGCTCTTTTCTGTTTTATATAATGATATCAAGGTTGGAAGGTCGGGAAGACATGATGGTCAGGCCTTTTGATATGGGTATCATGTGACCAGGATGGTCAGAGACGGAAAGGAGAATGGTGATGAGCTGGATCGTGATTTTGCTGATATGGGTTGCGGCGCCTTTTGCGGAGTTGGGAATTATTATCGGGCTGTGCGCGTCGAACGGCAGGTATAAACGAGAGATTCAGGAACTGAAGAACAACAGGAGACGGCCTGTGATGCCTTACGGCCCGGAGGCAGAGATGCCGGGGATGGGAGCAGAGCCTGGGGGAAGGCAGCAGGTGAGCGGGATAGAGCCGGGAGCAGGAAGAGAGCCGGGGGAGAACCCATGGGTGAGTGAGGCGGAGATGGAGCCGGGACCGGAGTATGCGGGGAGTCCGTGGGTGAGTGAGGCGAAGCCAAAGCCGGAGCCGGCGGGGAGTCTGCGGGCCGGTGAGGCTGAGTCGGCGGAGAGTCTGCGGGCCGGTGAGGCGAAACTGGAGCCGGAATCGATACCGGAACCTAAGCCGGCACGAATGCCGACACCGGAGCCGCGTTCTGTCCCCGGCAGCCTGGGGACCGTAGCGTTGGTCCTGGGCGTGATTTTTATCGTTCTCGCCGGTTTGATCTTTGCCACCACCACCTGGCATGCCCTGGGGAACGTCAGCAAGACCCTGCTGGTGATGGCCTGCGCTGCCGTGTTTTTCGGAGCCAGCTTCATGGCGGAAAAGATATTCGGCATCTATAAAACCAGCAACGCCTTCTATATTCTGGGAAGCGCCTTTTTATTTCTCACAGTGCTGGCGGCCGCGTATTTCAGGCTTCTCGGGCCGGAATTTATCCTGGACGGAAGAAACCGGTGGAAGGTTCTCTGGGTCGGGAGCCTGGTGACGGAAATTTCGTTTTTCGGAGGGATTAAGCGGTTTAACGACAGAGTTTACACCCAGGCCGGCCTTTGGGGCATGAGCGTCAGCCTGTTCTTTCTGGCAAAGGCGTGTTCTGTGAGATGGAACGGCTTTGCGGCCATGATGATGGTCTACGCGGCGGTTCTCATCACTGTAAATGATTACCTGGATGGCAGGGGACAGAGGAAAGAAGGAACTCTGGCAGAGCTTCTGGCGGCGGGTTTTGGGACTTTTGCCCCTCTGCACTTCTGGCTTTTCGGCGGGATTACCGTCATCCGCGGTCTTTTCGCGCAGTGGCGCATGATAACGGAAGGGTGCGCGGCGCAGTACTGGGGATTTCTCGACAGGTTTTCTCTGTTTTCCTTTACCCTGCCGGGGCTGGCTGCCATGGCGGCGCTGGTGTGGGGAAGCCGTGTTATGGCGAAAAGAAAAAAGAGCCCCGTGTATTCCTGGCTTCTGCGTCTGTCGGCGGTGGAAATGCTCCTGTATGGGGCAGGCTGGCTCACAGACGGTTTTATCTGGCGCATGGCGGCGGTGAATCTGGGACTTTTGATTCTGGGCAGGCTTTGGGACAGGGATTCTCTCTTCTGGGATCTGGGAGGCTGCATAGCCCTGGCAGTTACCCTGCTGAATTTTTATAATGACGGAAATCCCGGGGCGGAGGGGCTGGCTTTATGTCTGGCTGCCTTTGCCGCATACTATTTCCGGTTTTACTTGGGGAGCCGCCAGTGGCCCCATCTTGCGGCGGCAGTGTGCGCCCTGCCTCTGCCCATGGCGGCCAAGTGCCGCCTGGACCTTACCTTCAGCCAGCTGGGGCTTGGAGTCATGGCAATGCTTTTGACCTTCGGTGTTCTTGCCAGACTTTTCCATCCGGTTATAGAGGAGGACCAGGAGGTTCAGGGCGGGTGGCGCATGGACTGGTTCCAGATACTGTCTGCGCTGACCATATTGTATATGATTTCGGCAGGCGACGAGAGGTGGAGATTTGTCTATATTTTGACAGGAGCTGTCTACACGCTCCAGTATACGGCGGATGAATCGCTGAAGAAACCAGCCCTGTCCGTGTCGGCTGTTTTTCTGGCAGCGGCTTTCTGGCAGCAGCCGTTTTTACAGTGGCCTGAGATTGTGAAGCTGGAGCTGAATCTCCTTCCGGCCGTATGCCTTACATGGGCTGTGGGGGTTATATGGGAGAGAAATCAGTGGATTCGGGTTATGCAGAACGTGACCTATATGATCGGCCTCTTTCTGCTGTGCCAGGATGTCTTTTTCCTGGGACAGGTGGCGGACGCTTTGATGCTGGAAGGCATTTGCCTGGCTGTGTTTTTGTGGGCGCAGATAAAAAATAATGTGCTGTGGGCGCGTGTGTCCGGCCTGCTGATTCTTCTGGTAGTGCTGTTTATGACCAGGGATTTCTGGCTGAGCATCTCCTGGTGGGTGTATCTGATGGCCGCCGGGATAGGACTCATAGCCTTCGCGGCGGTTACGGAGAAAAAACGGAGGTAGCTCATGACCGGGATTTTACTGCAGCTGGCATATTTGGCTGCCATAGGTTTCAGCAGCTGTGCCACAGGCTGGATTTTGCTGAGGGCAGATAAAAACAAGGCGGTCAGGACTCTGGTTTTGTGCCAGATATTGATCATAATCTGGTGCCTGCCCCAGCTGTTTCTGGCATTTCCCATGAGCCGGACAGGCAAATATATCCTGTATGGCGTCTCCTACATCGGAATCAGCCTCATCGGCCCCTCATGGCTTATGTTCTCTCTCTTTTACTGCGGCAGAAAACCGAACGCCTGGGCGGTGTGCCTGCTGTACGGGATATCCGTTTTTAATTACGGCGTATTTTTGACAAATGATATTCATCATTTGTTTTACCGGCGTTTTGAATTGGCGGAAGTGCGGTACGGCCCCATGTTCTATTTTCACATGGCATACACATATGCCTGCGTGCTGTCCGCCATGGCCGCGGTGTCGGCCGGGGTCAGAAAAAAGCGGGTGTCCAGGGTTCACGGGGCGGTGATTATTCTGGCCGCCGCGGCGCCATTTGCCTTCAACATGGTGTATCTGTCAGGGCTGGTAAAATCCGGCTTTGACCTGACGCCGCCGGTATTTGCCCTGTCCAGCTTTCTCATGCTCTTTGCGGTGTTCCGGTATGATTTTCTCGATGTGGACACGGCGGCTTCCCGCCGTATCTTCGCCTCCATCGCGGAAGGCATCGTCATCTGCAACCGCCGGGGAGCCGTCACATACTGCAACCACACGGCATTTCGGCGGACGGGGGCAAAAAACGGGGACCGCTATGATGATATTCTGGAAAAATTTTCTTTTAAAGATGCTGAAAATGATGAGGTTACGGTTCACCTTTCCGGCGGGGAATCTCTGAGGCTGAGGCAGTACACCATACACGGAAAGCGGGGGGGAGAGACTGCCAGGATTCTGGTGATCACGGATATAAGCGAGTATTTTGAACTGGTGCGCCAGAGCCGGGAGCTGGCCGTGTCGCAGCAGCGTCTCGCCATCGAACAGGAGAGAAACCGGATCGCCCAGGAGGTCCACGACACCACCGGCCACACCCTGACCATGCTGAATTCCCTTATAAAGCTGATTGCCCTGGCCTATAAGGAGGGGGCGGGAGGAGACCGGGAGGAGAGCGGGACGGAACATATGGAGGATAGGGAGTCTGGGGAGAAAAGAGAAGACGGGGAGAAACGACTGGCCGAAGAGAGCAGGCAGGACGGCGGGAAGAGACAGACTGGCGGCGGGGAGATAGAAGAATATCTGCATCAGGCTCAGGAACTGGCGTCAGGGGGCATCAGGGAGCTTCGGTGGTCGATCAACCATCTGCGCCGGGGAACGGGATGTGAGCTTGTGAGCCAGGGGGTGTATCAGCTGGCTGCCGGCGTGCGGGAAGTGGAGGTGGAAGTGGAGCTCCAGGGCGAGGATGGCCCTGAGTATTCACACCTGTCCGCTGTGATATACCAGTGCGTCCGGGAGGCCATAACCAACTGCCTCAAATATGCTCATGCCACCCACATGGATGTCATCGTCAAATTCGGGGAGCAGGATGTGAGCGTGTATATCTTTGACAACGGGCAGGGATGCGCCTCTGTGGAGGAGAGCCATGGGCTTAAGGGAATCCGTGAGCGGGCGGCTGGCGCCGGAGGGATGGCGCGGTTTCTGTCGGCGGAGGGGGAAGGCTTCCAGATATTCCTGCAGCTTCCGGTAAATGGAGGGAGAGACTATGATTCAGGCAGTGATAGCAGATGATGTTCAGATTCTGAGACAGGGGCTGAGGGCCATCTTGAGCCAGGACCCGGAGATTCAGGTCACAGGTCTGGCGGCCAACGGGAAGGAGGCCTTTGAGTGCTGCCAGAAACAGCAGCCGGACGTGGTGCTGATGGACATGAGGATGCCGGAGTTTGACGGCAGCTGGGGAATCTCTGCCATAAAGAAGGCATTTCCCCAGGTGAAAATTCTGGTGCTGACCACCTTTGACGACCAGGAGACCGTGGATGCCGCCGTCAGAAGCGGCGCCGACGGATATATTTTAAAAGAAATGGAAGACGACCAGGTGATTCAGTCCGTGAAAGCCGTGTGCGCGGGAATCCAGGTTTTCGGCGGCGGCGTCTTTGAGGGAATCCGCCGCCAGATGACAGCGCCCGGCGGCGGAAAGTGCCGGGGAATTGTTCCGGGGGCGGTGACGCCCAGGGAGAGGGATATTATGAGATGCGTCGCCAGAGGCATGGACAATAAGGAAATAGCGGCAGAGCTTTACCTGGCGGAAGGGACCGTGAGGAACAATATCTCCCGTCTGCTGTATAAGCTGAAGCTGAAGGACCGGACCCAGCTGGCGGTGTTCGCGGTGAAGAATCAGATGGATTGATAAAGGAGACTGTCACACCGTATGTCAAACGCCATAGGTATGGCAGTTTTTGTATGCTCATGTGTGGACTTCCATAGCCTGAGCTCCGAGAGTATGTCTTCTCATGGTTCCTAATTTCGCAGGAATTTCAGCCGGGTATATTTCAGGAAAAGAGTGTATGGGCGTATTAGATTGAACTGCATGCCATCTGGAAAATGATGGAATTACCTAAAACAGTGCGGATTGTATAAAAGAGAGGGTTGAAAAATGTAAGTTAAAGTGTTATAATTCCCCTGTTTTAAAAATAATATTCCAATTGTGGAAAGGAAAGGAGAAACGAACTATGAGCATTAAAAAAGCAGTGACGCGGCGTCTGGCGGCGTTATTGGCAGCCTCAGTGGTTCTGACAGGGTCAGCGTTTACTTCGTTGGCGGCAGTCAATTCATCGAAGGCAGGAGTGGAGACAGGTGAATCTGTTGATTCTACTGTGGATTTTGCCACTCCCGGCGATGCTGCGACACCTGGAAATGCTGAAGATGTAGAAACAGCGACACCGTCTAACATTGAAGAGGTGCCAAAGGAGTTCCGCGAAGAGATGAAAAACCAGATGAAAGCGATTGATGAGGAGTTGGGAGCGCTTTCAGGAACGGAAATTGATTCTGTATCTTCTGGCGATTTCGCGGGAGCTCTTCCTGAGGGCGTTACAGATGTTAAGCTGATTCTGGAAAAGGCTACTGCGAAAAAAACAGAAGTAGAACTTACCAAGGAAAACGGGGAAGTAACAGGAATCAGGGTTGTTGTCAAGCAGGTGGTTTATGAGATTAAGCTGGTTGATAATGCTACTGAGAAAAAAGTGGAGCTGAACGGAAGTAAGACAGTTTCTGTCGCTGTGAGTCTTCCTTCCTCTATTTCGGAGAAGGATAACACGGCTAAGATCAGACATGATAAAGGGGAAGATGAGTGGGAGAATCTGCCGGATAGTTCCATTAACAGGACAGCTGAAGTTCCGACTGCTGTAATCAGAACCACATCCTTCAGTCCATTTGAGCTGACCTTTGCCTATGAAGACTCCAAAACCAACACTGGCAACTACAGAGGCGGTGGCGGCGGCGGTGGAAACCGTTCTACCAGCGCGAGCGGTTCCTGGCAGAAGAATGAGATTGGTTGGTGGTTCCAGTATACCAATGGCGGCTATGCGGCCAACAAGTGGGAGTCCATCAACGGCAAGTGGTATTACTTCAACGAGAGTGGCTATGCGGTAACTGGCTGGCAGCTGATTAATGGTCAGTGGTACTTCCTGGATACAACCAACTGCGATATGCAGACTGGTTGGCATTTGGACAGCGTGGACGGCAAATGGTACTACTTAAGCGCGTCAGGCGCTATGGTGACCGGATGGGCAGAGGTTAACAGTAAATTCTACTATCTGTCCCCAGCAGTAGCAGAGCCTACTTACAGCTATGATGCCGCAACCGGCTTATGGGTATACACTAAGGCAGGAACAAGGCCCTTTGGTTCCATGTATGCTTCCGAGACAACTCCAGACGGCTATCAGGTAGATGTCAACGGAGCCTGGATTCAGTAGGCGGGGCTTATAAACCGCATGTAGAATTACATAGACAGGACTGTCCATCTGATGAAAATCAGATAAGGCAGTCCTGTTTTTTACTATACACAGGAACGTTTGCGGAAAACAAAAACAAAAAGTATTTGACAAACCCCACAAAATATAGTAGACTAATTAAGGTTACAGACCAACAACAGGAAAGCAGGTATCCACCTCACCTCGGCGCGAGCAAGTGACCCGGGTTCATATTTGAGATACATAGCGAAGGAGTGCTGTGTTTTTGATTTTGGTGGATAGGAATTTGTTCTATCTGCTTTTTTATTTCACAGAGACTGATTTCTGTGATTGTGTCACCCAAAAAGTGACATGCCCAAGGGAAATGGATGGGGGAGTCCCGAGGGATATGCAGATTCCCATAACACATCACATATGGAGGTGCACGACAATTAGCGATTTAATGATTAACGAACAGATCAGAGACAGGGAAGTCCGTCTTATCGGCGAGGATGGCGAGCAGCTGGGGATTATGTCTTCCAGGGAAGCGCTGCAGCTTGCCAGAGAAGCGGAGTTGGATCTGGTGAAAATTGCTCCCACGGCGAAGCCGCCGGTTTGTAAGATTATTGATTATGGCAAGTATCGTTATGAACTGGCGAGAAAAGAGAAAGAAGCCAGGAAGAAGCAGAAAGTGATTGAGATAAAAGAAGTTCGTTTGTCTCCCAATATTGATACCAACGATCTTAACACTAAGACCAGCGCGGCGCGCAAGTTCTTGGAGAAGGGTGATAAGGTTAAGGTGACGCTGCGCTTCCGGGGTCGTGAGATGGCACACATGTCAAAGTCAAGATATATTCTGGACGATTTCGCTCAGGCGTTGTCCGATATAGCGGTTATTGACAAGCCGTCTAAAGTGGAAGGAAGAAGCATGGTGATGTTTTTAACTGCAAAACGTTAAAATAGAAATGGACATTAACTATTAAGGAGGAAGCAACAATGCCTAAAATGAAAACAAGCAGAGCAGCTGCAAAGCGTTTCAAAAAAACCGGAACCGGAAAGTTAGTAAGAAACAAAGCTTACAAATCTCACATCTTGACTAAGAAGTCCTCCAAGAGAAAGAGAAATCTTAGAAAAGATATCGTTACCGATGCAACCAACGCAAAAGTAATGA
>CAJTOT010000060.1 GCA_910577935.1 uncultured Hungatella sp.
GGACCGACGCGTCGGAGTTCCTTATCCGCTCCAGCATGCCCAGACTCAGCTGCAAGAACACTCCCATCCCCCACAGAGACTGCGGACAGGATATGTTCCACAGGGGAGACGTGGTCATCGTCAACGACAACCTGGCCCACTACAGAGGCGAGGTGGAGGTTATCTTGAAGGATATCCCCAACGACGGTGAGAGGAATCTGGCAGGACGGATTCCCGAGGAAGAATTCCTGATTCTGGACCGCATGGAAGAAAAACCAGACCATTTCTGGGATTTCCTGGTCCGCTGATACAGGACGAGAAGAACCGCCCTCCGGCCTGCAGGCGCCGGCAGAAGGCGGTTCTTCTGTTCTGATATCCGGGGATTGCTCTGCGCTTCCCCGCCCTATCGAGCTGCTTTTTCATGTTTTTCCAGGCTATACCTGACCTTTTAAACCTGGCATCATATGTACTCCAGGCTCCACTCCACCGCAAGCTTCTCTCCATGGCAGCTTTCTCTCGTCTCCCATGTCACCTTCGTCTCCAGCCGTCCCCTGGGGGTGTCGAAGTCTCCGTTTTCTCCGGTCTTCTCCACACGGCAGGCATCGTACCCTGATGCCGTCAGACTCTTCACCTCGCCGTGGCCAAAGATCACCCGCTTCTCCTCCTCCAAAACCTTTGCCCTGGAGGAATAGACCAGCTGGGTCAGGCGGATTTTCTCCACAGACGCCTCCGGCGCCACAAAAAACTCATCTTTCCGCCTGATTCTTCCGGGTTCGAAAGTGTACCTGGTGACGGATTTCACCCCGGCGCCGGTCTCCGGTCTCTCCCCGCCCATGAGGCACATCTCGTCCTGGCTGTAAGTAACCGTGAATGTTCCGTCCCGCTCCTCTGTGCGGATCTCCTTCATATAGCAGATAGGCCGCAGCACCCGGCCGTCCTTCATCACCAGCTCCGGCACCAGATTGCCGTGGTTTAAGTCGGGAACCTGGTCCAGAACCAGATTCTCCTGGGGGATAGGCAGATACGGGTCTGTGGCGTAATATTTCTTTCCGCCGCCGATCAGGGGGAGGGACCATACATGTCCCCGGTCTCTTACGATGGCCAGGCCTCTCTCGTACTCCCCTTTGGCAAACCGGACAAAGCAGTGCTTCTCGATTCCCTCCAGCATGCGCCCCAACTCAGGGCTCACTTCTCTCTCTTCCCAGCCTGCCCGCGCCCAGTGCTCGTAGGTGTTGACCATCTGCATGAACAGGCTCATGTTCTCCCCCAGAATCCGGTTCTTGTTCCGGTAGCCGTCTGTGCGCCGTCCCTTCTCCCACATGTTGACGGACTGCATGTCAGAGTCATACCAGAAGTCCATCATCGTCTCCATGAGCCTCACGCTGTAGCCGTAGGCGATCTCTGCCTCCTCCCCGATGTAGACGGACCCGGCTTCAGCCGCCGCCGACAAGACCTCCAGCGCCGCCGTGTCACCGTAGGCCCCGATGCTGCGCCCGTAGGCAAATCCCAGCCCCTTCTCTCCTGCCAGGTGGAGGAATATCTCCGCGGAGCTTCTGAGCATGGACCGCAGCTTCTCAGGCGCCTCCATCCCCGTGGCCATGATCAGAGAGATCATCTCTCCTGGAATCAGGATGCTGTACCGGTCAAATCTTCCGTCCCCTGCCGTCTCATCCATATATCCCAGCTCCCCGGAGTACTGGTGGATGTGCTCCATGAGCCGGTCAAGCAGCACGCGGCTGTGGCCTTCATTTTCCCAACCCATCAGCTCCCTGTATTTTGCGATGCCGAAAGCCACCCCATAGTAGTTGGCAGGCTTGCCGATGAGCCTGTAGTGGTCGTCTATATCTACAAAGGTCCTCCAGTCCAGGGATTTTTTCAGGCTCTCCATGGTCTCCTTCTCCACCGCCTCCTCCAAAAGCCCCGCCGTCTTTAACCGGTAAAGGCCGGTGATGCCGTTTAGGATTCCCCATGTCTCCATGGGAAGCTCCGAGACCATGGAGATCACCGACTTAAGCGTCTCAAGCCCCTTCTGCCAGTCCGGAGTCCCCCTCAGGAACTCCAGAACCACATAGCAGCTCATGTTAATCACCTTTCCGCCCACAAACTGCGCCTTCTCATTGTACACAGACACCCCTTCCATGACGAAATCACTCCCGCCCTGGGCTGTGCGCCAGAACAATGACTCCATCTTCGGGCGCAGCCTTTCGTATATCAGAGCCTTCATCGTTTCTCCTGCTGGTTCCATATAATTTTCCTCCTTCTCTACCAGATTATAAATCCTTTTCCCAAAAGTCTCAAGATGCCTTCCACAAAGAAATAATCTCCGCAGATAATGGGGATGTGGGTTACCTCCGCCCGGCCATAGGCCTCGGTTCCTCCCTGGAGGATGGAATCCCTCTCCGGGTTCCAGTCACGGTGCTTCTCCTCCAGAGCCATGAGCATCTTTGTTCCCGCCTCCCGGCAGAGACTTTCCTCCAGCTCAGAAACCGCCCCCGCGGTGGGAATCACCAACCTCCCCACATAGGACAGCAGCATCCGGACGTACACCCTGGGTTTTCCCTTCATTATCGCCTTCCCCCATGCTTTCTTCCAGCCTCTTTGTTCTCTTGATACCCTCCGGGCTCCCTGTCTGTTTAAGTCTGCCCCGGCATCTTGTTGATTTTCATTTTACAAAATATATATGCGCTTTGCAAAGTATTTGGCGATTTTGCCTATGATTCCTCTGTTTTGCCTATTGTCTGGCGCCCTTTAAAATTGTCCGGGTTCGTCTGCCCGTCTCTCCGGGTATAGGGGAGACCGTCCTCTGTGTCCGTGTTGGGCCGGTTTTTCTGCCAGCCCTTCGCGGTCAGTGGACATAGAGCCTGAGACAAATATCTATGATATCCTTCCGGAACACATCATAGCTCCTGGACTTCAAGAACCTCTCGATTTTTTTCGGCGACGAGGTCCACTCCGACACGATCCGGCACAAATCAGAGAGATTTTTGTCCCCGTCTCTCTTGGTCTTTACCAGCACCAGCAGCTTCACAATATCCTGTTCCCACAAAATGGGAGTTTTCAAGACACAGACATAATACCCGCCCCGTTTCAGCACCCGCCCCAGGTCCTGAATATTGGCAACCCCGTTTCCGATCTCGTTGATCCGGAACACGTCCCTCCAGTCCAGCTCCCCGGCGATAAGCCCCTCTCTCAGAAGATGGCTGTAAAGGTTTTTCATCACCTCATCTCTGTCCCGGCCCTCCAGTCCGAAGATACCGAATTCCGGGCGGAGATAGTCCTGAATCTGCAGTTCCTCCAACCGGTGCCGGGCTATGGCGCTGCAGATCGCTTCCACAGAGTCTTTGTCCTGTATCTCATAGCAGGGAATAGGGGTGTCAAACCGGAAATCCCCGTCATAGATCAGATACTTGACCTGGCTGAGATATCCGGCATTGTGGCTGCTGTCTATCCAGAGAAGCTCATATCTGTCTCCGGGCAGGCACTCCGCCAGCTCATTATAATATAGAAACGACTCCTGCAGCCCCATGTCCCCGCAGAAGCCCACCTTGAATTTCTTCCGGTTCTCGTGGCTGATGATCACCGTGTTTATGACAGGGACCATGTAGGCAAATTCATTGTTGTCCATCTGGACATTAAAACATTTCTCTATAATCCCGCTGGCGGAGTGGGCCACCTTGGTGGCGAAGAGATACCGCCGGAGATTTTCAAAGAGAAGGGGATTGCGCACAATCAGGTGGGTTCTCAGCCGGAAAACCATGGGCTCGATGCCGGTGTACAAAAATTCCTTCAGCAGGCGGTCGTTGGTAAAATCCAGCTCAAAATTGTCCTTCAGCTCCAGGAGGATCTCCGTCACGCACTGTTTTACCGCCGTGTACTCCCCGGAGCCAAGGGGAGTTCTCTCAGGCATCTTCTTGCCCAAAATATGGAGTGCCAGGTAATCCCTCTCGGTGTCGGGGATCACAAGACCGTAGATGCCCTCCAGCTCATCCGCGATCTCGTCTGCCCGCAGCCTCTCTCCCCGGTGTTCTTCCCCCAGTGAGGCCTCGGGCAGGGTCTCTATAAAACATCCTTTTTTCATGCGCAGAATACTCACATAGATGTGGTTCGCCAAGTCTATTGCCGGGACTGCGGACAGCCGTATCTTCCCCTGGCGGCACACCTTCTCCACCACAGGTATGATGGTGTCTCTCTGTGTGCTCCAGTCCGCCGCCCCCTCGTCCGCCTCCTGGCGCACCATGATCTGCATCTTGTCGTCATACCGGAAGGAATATTCCGCGATGCAAAGCCTCTTGTCCACCTCCGTCCCTCTGATTCCCACCCCCCGCCTCCGGTTCATGTCGATCTCCAGGCGGAACTTGGCCAGAAGGGTCCGGGCCTGCCCCAGCTCCCGGGTCAGGGTGGAGCGGCTGATGTAAAAAATATCTGTCAGCTCCTCCACCTTATAGTAGGGCTTTCCCATGAGCAGTTTATTGATAATATAGATCACCCGGTGGAAATTGTAGCGGAACACTTCCCCGCTGTTGTGGTTTAAGTTTGTCCTCAGCACTTTGGAGAGACCTTCCATGTCAGAGTTCTCCCGCAGAAGGAGGCGGTAGCCGTAGAATCTCCTGGCCTCTATCTCCATCCCGTAATGCTTCAGAAATTTCCTCATCTCCTGGAGGTCATATTTCGCCGTGCGCACAGAAACCCCGGCTGCTTCCGCCAAAGCAGCCGAGGTGACGTATGTTTTTTTCTTAAGCATCAGTTTTATCATGATTACATATCTGGTCTTCGCTTCAACCATATTTCTCTGCTCTCTTTTATGTCCTTCCTCTAAAGAATGTGGATAAGGGAACCGATTAACCCTGCCGCTATGGTAATCAGCAGCACAGTGGTGGATTTGTAACCTTTTTTCAGAAGGCCGAACATTCCCAGGGTATACAAGAGGGGGAGCAGCATGGGGAAAATCTGGTCTAAGTATGACTGGAGCTCAAAAGCCGTCTCTCCTATGGTAAAGGTAAAGGGGGTCTTCATGGCGACCATGGAGGCGCTCATGGCTCCGATGACCATGAGTCCCACGATGGAGGCGCCTTTGGAAATCATTTTCAAGATCTCGGAGTTCTGGGTTCCGCCCATGAGCTCCGCCCCAAACTGATACCCCATGACCCCGCAGTAGTAGCGGACGATCAGGTGGGGAATGTTGAAGATGAGCAAAAACAGGACTGCCCCCAGGGCGCTTCCCTGCCGGGCCAGGGAAAGGCCGATTCCCGCGGAGATGATTCTTAAAGTCCCCCAGAAAAAGGAGTCGCCGATTCCCGCCATAGGGCCCATGAGACCCACCTTCACATTGTTGATGATGTCTTTGTCAAACTCTTTATTCTGGCTGGCCTCCCTCTCCATGGCAGCGGCCACCCCGGTGATCAGCGTCACCATATGGGGAGTGGTGTTGAAGATGGCCATGTGCCGCTTCAGGGCCTCCGCCTGGTCCTCCTTCTTGCTGTAAAAACGTTTGATGGCCGGCCACATGCCTACGGAAAATCCCAGCGCCTGCTGTCTCTCATAATTATAGCAGGCCTCCAGCAAAAAGGAATGCCAGAACAGGCTGTTCACCATCTTCTTATCTTCTGCGGACATCTTCTGTTTATTCATCAAACAAATCCTCCTCTTCTGCAGCCGCCCCGCGGACAGCCGGTTCTCTGGCGGCTCCTCTTTCATAACAGATGATAAATGCCAGGACAACCCCCAGGATCGTGATGGCCATAACCGGCAGTTTCAAGTAGGAGACCAGGACAAATCCAAGAATAAAGTACAGGACATTGCGTTTATCCATCATGGGAAGGAGCAGGAGGGCGAAGCCGACCGCCGGGAGCAGTCCGCCTGCCACGGACAGTCCGTTTAAGACTGCCTGGGGAATGCTGTTTACAAATGCCTCCACTGCCGGGGAGCCGAAAAGCACTGCCACAAATCCCACGCCGAAATACATAAAGCACTGAAGCAGCAGCCCGCCTATGTTCAGCATGTACATGTTTCTGATATCCCCTGCCTCTGCCAGATGCACAGCCAGATCCATGAACCAGCTTCTGATAATGAAAACCACCACCTTCAAGGACTGGGCCAGAATCGCTATGGGGAGAGCCAGGGCCAGGGCTATGTCCGCTCCCTGTCCGGACTGGATGGCAAAGGCCGTTCCCAGCCCGGCCCCTACCAGCACATCCGGCGGGACCGCCGCTCCGATCTGAATCGCCCCCATGAACACCAACTCCAGAGTGGCTCCCACCAGCACTCCCGTATGGAGATCTCCAAGCAGGGCGCCGACAACGGGAGAGACCACGATGGGCCGGATAACCATGGGAGTTCCGCCCATCTTTTCCGCGAACCAGAGAACTGCCATCGCTAATCCAACTAATAATGCCGCCTGCATCATTCATTCCTCCTTCACATTTTTCTGCGGAGATCCGTATACTTTGACAGAGCCGTGGCAGGAACCTCCTGCACCTCCACGTCGTACCCTCTGTCCGCGATCTCATCCAAGTTCTTCAAGTCTTCCTCGTCTAAGTACACCGCCCTGGAAAACAGCTTTTTGCCTTCCGACATCTGGATTCCGCCTAAGTTCACCGGCGGCTTTTCTTCAATATGCTTCAAGAGCCAGTTGGCGTCCTCCGGGCTCTGGCAGACGGCGAACACCTTCATGTCCTTGAGCTTAGGGTTGTTTAACAGCTCCGCCGCGGCCTCAAGGCTTCTGACAGCCAGCTTTACTCCTTCCGGGCAGCACATTTTAATCACGTTTTTCCGAAAATCATCTGCCGCCGCAGAGTCGTTGGCGATGACAATGGCGTTATAGCCCAGGGCTGATTTCCAACTATAAGCGATCTGCCCGTGGAGCAGCCTGTCGTCAATCCTCAATTTTAAAATCATCCTTGCCTCCTCTAAAAATCAAAATCATCCTGCGCCTGCGGCACGTCCCTGCTGTCCGCCACCATAAGCTGTTCTCTTGCCTGGGATACCGCGGCTTTCACCTTCTCTTCGTCAATCGGCTCCCCGCCTTCCAGAAAACCGGCCAGCTCCAGGACAAGCGGCAGGTTTGCCCCTGTGACGATTATGGAGTTCTCCGGCCGCTTCATCAGCAGCTTCTGGTTCACGCTGCCAAAAAATGCATCCGTCACCACCAGCACCTGGTCCTCCTTCCCCACAGACGCGAAATAATCGTCGATCTGCTTTTCCAACGGCGTGTCCCCTATGAAGGCGTTGATATACCCGATGTGTTCTTTTTCCCCCAGAATCAGGGCCAGGGCGCTGAAAAGTCCCTCTGCCAGCCTTCCGTGGGCCGCTATGAGCATTTTTTTCATCTGACTTCTCCTCTATAAGGTCTTCTTAATATAATCTGCTATGACGGCGTTGACTCCTCTGCCCAGATCCCTCCCTCTGTCCGTAGCGATAAAATACCCCAGAACCTGAAACACCGTCACATACTCCAGGGCGAAAAAACAGCGGCTGACAGGCGTGATCCCCAAGTCCCGGCTGTCTCCCGGCTCCTCCCCGACCACGGAGCAGAATCCGATCTTCTCCTTCAGGAATCTGGCGATCAGCCTCACCTTCTCGTCGTCTTCCCCCCTGCGGTGGAGAAGGAAGAAGAGCATGCTGCCGTCAAAGGCGTTCTGGGGCCCGTGGATAAATTCTTCCAGTTCAAAGCTCCTGGTGACCATAGGGGCCATCTCCATCAGCTTGATGTCTCCCTCATTTGCCGCAGGATACAGATCACCCGCGCCTGCCAGCATAACTATATTTTTCCTGAGAAGCGAAAATTTATGACGCCGATACCACTGTTCTGTCTGCTCCTCGATCCGCCTGAGATTCCCTGCCATGGCCTGATAGTCTTCCAGGATTCGGCTCTCCTCCTCCTCGTCCAGGGTCCTGTTAAAAGCGGCTATGGACATGCCCAGCAGACAGCAGGCAGCGGTGGAAGCGGAAAATCCGATGGTCCTGTACAGAAACTCCTCCTGCCCGCACCCCATATCCACATGAAGACCTGCCAGTCTGGATATGGAGGTGTCTGAATCCGCCGTGATGGCGATGGCAGGCTTCCCGGCAGCCCTGATTTTCTCCAGAGCCTCGTAGACCAGCCTGGTCTCTCCGCCCTGGGAAATCACCACATAGACCTCCCGCCCCCTGCCGCTCTCCTCCGCCCGGGAATCCAGCTCAAGCTCTGCCTCGTAGCTGACAAACATGTTCGGATACTTCAATTCCACCTGAAGACGGCAGTATTTCTTCATAAACAGTTTCGCCATGTGGGCGCTGTTGTAGGAAGAGCCGCTGGCGATGAAGACCACTTTGTCCACCCCGGCCGCATTCTCGCCTGCCAGATAGGCGAAAACCGCCTCTCTCCTCTCCGTATAGCTTTCCCCCATACGCCCAAGGTGCGCGGGAATCCGCCGGATGCAATCTAAAACCGTAGCCATATCATACCTCCTTTATGAGTCCAGTATATCCTTCCGGGGGACATGGTTCAAATTGTATTTTTGCATCATATATAGTGCAAACCGGGACTGCCCCGGCCTGTCTCTGCTTTTCTATCCCTGCCGGCCTCACCATACCGGCTTCGCCTCCAAATCCATCCACTTTCTCTCCTCCCCAAGGAAAAACCGGCCGTAAAAAAGCGGGGCTATTGCTCCATAGATGATCACTCATCCATTTTGCAACAACCCCTTAACTTTTCAATACAGAGATCATTGGCCGCGCCGCCTGTTCCACAGCATAAGTAAAGCATTGGACAAGGCCGGGTCCTGAGCCAGCTGATTCTGCTGTACGGGGAACGGATCACACAGTATTGCCAGAAAATTCCTGCCTTATTCCAGAGGCCGGGTGTGGGCAGAGCCCACGAAAAAAGGCATATCTGCAAATGTCTATTTCCTATGCAAAAAATTCTGGCAGGATGTATAATCAGAAAGATTTGTGTTTCCTGCGTTTATCAAACCATTCAGGCTTCTCCCCAATTTCTCCTATTTCACATTCCAGTGATTCTATATTTCTCTCAGAATTTTTAATTAAAGTCTTTAAATTCGCAACTGCCTGCTTTCGGTCCGTCTCCAGATACGATAAGGAAATATCATTCTTGAGGGGCTTGGCGGAATGTCTTTAAAACTGTCCTTGAGAAGGGAATAGACATCCGGACACCTGTCTCTCTCTCAAACTTCTCCACCTCAGCCGCGGAGGCAGGCGGGTTCCGCCGATATCTGTGCGCGCCGGCTCCGAACTGCTTACAGCCCCTGTCTGCCTCACAGCCAGGCACCAGGGCGCGAAATCGTTTCCAATCGCTCTTTGAAATTTCAACCACGAGCTTTATCTCCTTTCGTCTGCACTGCAATCATACACTCAAACAGATATCTCTTACTTGCTGCCCCGCCGACCCAAAATAAGATTCAAAACATTGAGGTTTTTTCTCCGTATTTTCGTTTTAATAGTAAGGTGTGTGATATGAATTTTACAACTATCACCCCAAATGAAACAAAGAGTAACTTTAAAGCTATAATATCCAGTAGTTTCAACACATGCAGATAAATATTATTATATATGGAATTAGTCACATTTCCCTCTCCGGTAAAAATCAAAACATATCATAGTCCAAATTCCCGGCACTGTCGCATATCCGGCATTTACTTGCCCATGATTTATAAGAACATATCCACCGCCTACAAATGTCAAAACTAAAAAAATAATGCCTAAAATCAAAGCTGCTTTTTTCATCAATCCTAACCTCATTGAAAAACTTTATTATAAGATTCCCCAATACAATGGAAAGCCGGGAATACCTGCCTTGCCTCGTCAGATTACTTCTGCATTTTCTTTTTGATAAGCATGGAAATCAGCATGGCTGCCATCCCCAATGCAAGATAAGCTGCCGCATACAGGATAAATGCTGTTTCTCCCATGTCAAAGAATATCCATGTTCCTATGAGGAACAGCGCAGCCGAAATAACCGGAAGGCTCCATAAATGCCTGATATTTTTTCCCGCAAATGCTCCGATTAACACGGAATACAATGGATTGACTGCAAAAAACAGAAGAAAGCATACCGCCATTCCTCCATCGGCATTTACGAAAGTAACCGCAAGCCACGGAAAGACCAACATAACTCCCGCCGAAACCGCCAACCATAAAATAATGTTCTGTTTCATG
>CAJTOT010000061.1:0-8389 GCA_910577935.1 uncultured Hungatella sp.
TGGGAATCAGTGAGGAACTGCTGAATTCTTACATCGCGCCGCTGAGGGAGAAGGGGCACATTTTTGAGTGCTATGAGCGGGACCTGGATGTGGAGAGGCAGAAGGAGCGTCTGAAGGACGCGGATGTGCTGATGCTGGCGAACATGCCTTTGGGGCAGGAGGTGGTAGAAGCCTGTGAATGCCTGAGGTTCATAGACGTGGCATTCACCGGGGTGGACCATATCCCTGTGGCGGCTGCCGGGGAGCGGGGGATTGCCGTCAGCAACGCGTCCGGATATTCTAATGAATCCGTGGCGGAGCTGGTGCTGGGCATGACCCTTTCTCTGCTCAGGAAGGTTCCGGCCGTGGACGCCAAGACGAGGGCAGGAGGCGTGGTGGGAAGTGACGTGGGACATGAATTGATGGGTAAGACTGTGGGAATAATCGGAACAGGGGCCATCGGCTCCAGGACGGCAGAGCTGTTTGGAAGCTTCGGGTGCCGGGTTCTGGGATACGACGTGAACCCCAGAAGCCTTCCGGGAGTTGAGAATGCAGGGTTTGAGGAGCTTCTGGGCCGTTCGGACATTGTCACCCTCCACTGTCCTCTCACAGATTCCACAAGGGGGCTGATGAATGAGGAGACGATTTCCAAGATGAAGGATGGGGCAATTCTGATCAATGCCTCCAGAGGGCCGGTGGTGGAGGCGGAGGCCCTGGCGGAGGCGCTGCGCTCAGGAAAGCTGGCTGCCGCAGGCATCGACGTGTACGATGTGGAGCCGCCCATTCCGGCGGACAACCCTCTTCTCGACGCGCCCAACACCATACTTACGCCGCATATCGCGTTCTTAAGCGCCGAGTCCATGGAGAAGAGGGCGAAGATCGTGTTCCACAGCCTGGACCAGTGGATGGCAGGGGACCAGATTAACAAGATCGTTTAAAATAGTAGGAGAGACTATGGGATATGGTAAAAACAAAGTAACGATGAAGCAGATATTCCCCTATCTGTTGATATTGCCGACTCTGTGTTTTCTGGGAGTGTTCTGCTTTTATCCCATGATACGGGGCTTTGGGTATTCGGTTACGGATTATGACAGAAGCTTTCCGGGCAGGTATTCATTTGTAGGACTGCAGAACTTCGTGGAGATATTTACAAAGGACAGGGTGTTCAAGATTACCATTGTCAACTCTGTAAAATGGGTGGCCGCGGAAGTTGTGCTGCAGCTGTTCTTCGGAATGATTTTTGCCCTGATACTGAACCAGAACTTTCGGGGGAGAGGCTTCGTGAGAACCTTCTGCTTCGCCCCCTGGGCGGTTTCAGGCGTACTCACCACCATGTTGTGGTTTCTGATTTACAATGAGCACATCGGACTGTTAAACCAGATGCTTTCCTGGGCAGGCCATCCAGAGCTGGGAAGGGCGTGGGTACAGAATGTGAAGACCGTTTTTCCGTCGGTCGTGATCGCGGAGCTGTGGAGGGGGATTCCTTTTTTCACCATCACGCTGCTGGGCGGGCTTCAGACCGTGCCTCTGGAACTGTATGAGTCCGCCAGGGTGGACGGGGGAAACGGGTGGAAGAATTTTTGGCTTATCACCCTGCCTTATATGAAAGAATCCATCGTCTTTGCCACGCTGATGCGCTCCATATGGGAGTTCCGCTCCGTGGACCTGATTATGACCATGACCAACGGAGGCCCGGTGAGAAAGACGCTGACTCTGCCTATCTACATGTATCAGGAGGCTATCGAGAGCGGCAAGTACGGCTACGGAGCGGCTCTCACGGTGATCCTTTTCATGATTTTAAGTGTCTACACGCTGATCTATCTCAAGGCGAATAAATTCGGGGGGGGAGTGAACGACTGATGAAACCCAGGACGAAGCGTAAAATCATGCGGGTGTTTGTGCTGTGGCTGCCTATGTGCGTGTTTTTGGCCTTTATAGGAATTCCGCTGCTTTGGGCCCTGTCCCTTTCCTTCAGGGAGGGAAGCTCGGTTATCAGCCGGGAGTTCAAAATTCTCCCCATCCCCTTTACGGCGGAAAATTACGGGTATGTGTGGAATGTGGTGAATTTGTCGAGATTTTTCAAGAACAGCCTGATCACATCCCTTGGGGCCGTGTTCGTAGTGGGAGCTCTGTCTCTCTTTAACGGATACGCCTTGAGCCGGTTCGAGTTCAAGATGAAACGTGTGTTTATGGTGCTGCTTCTCATGACCCAGATGGTGCCCATCATATTCAACATTTCATCCATTTTCCTGATGATGACCGGGCTGAGGCTGACCAACAGCCTGTTCGGCATCATTCTTCTGCACATAGCATCGGGTCTTCCCTATAACAGCCTGATGATGAAAAGCTTTATCAGTTCTATCCCAAGGGAGATCGACGAGGCGGCAGCCATCGACGGATGCAACCGGGCGCAGATTATCGCTCTGGTGATGCTTCCCGCCGTAAAGCCGGGATTCACCACGGTCATCGCCTACGCGTTTATCACCTGCTGGAACGAATACCTGCTTTCATACACGCTGCTGACGGATGCAAAAAAATTTCCCATCTCAGTGGGGCTCAAGTATCTGGTGGGAGAGTTCAGCACCAACTACGCCGCTCTGGCAGCAGGCTGTATCATCGCGCTGATTCCGCCGATTCTGTTGTTTGCCTATGTTCAGAAGCATCTTGTGGCGGGTCTGAACGCAGGAGCTGTGAAAGGATAATAATTTATGAAAGGAAGGAGAAAGGAATGAAAAAAATGGTGAAGCAAATTGACGGACAAGGTGCTGGTGGCCTATGAGGCGGGACAGGGGCCGGATATCTATTTTTCCAGCGGCCCGGACGTGGTCACTTACATCAACGGCAATTATATTATTCCACTGGATTCCTACTATGACAGCTGGGAGGGAAAGGATGGGATTCTTCCGGCTTCCATCGAGGACGTGCGGAAGATGGATGTCACGGGGGAGGACAAGCTGTGGTACATGCCCCTGGGAACCGCGTTCTACTGCCTGTGGGTGAGAAGCGACTGGCTGGAGGAGACCGGTTCCTCTGTGGACACATGGGAGCACCTGTTTGAGGCCGTGCCCAAGATGACCGACACTGCCGCCAAGCGGTATGGAATCGCCATCAGAGGCGGCTCGGGAGGGTCCAAATTCCTGGAGAGAATGATGTACTCTTACTCAGGCATCATGTCCGTGTTTGATGAAAACGGCAAGTGCACCATCAACGACCCGAAGAATGTGGAGTTTGTGGAGCGCTACCTGGGGATGTACGGCAAATACACTGCGGAGGGGGATTTAAACTATGACTGGACCGAGCTGTCCGCGGCTTTTGATTCCGGCTCGGCGGGCATCATCATCCACAATCTGGGCTCGGCGGAGGACCATGTGAAGGCATTCGGAGGCGACCTGACAAAATTCAAGGCAGTGCCGCTGCCCATGAGCGATTCGGGGGTCAGCGTTACCCAGCTGCAGCAGGAGGCGGGGCTGTGCATCGCGTCCACCTGCAAGTATCCCCAGGAGGCATTTGACCTTGCCGCCTATCTGGTAACGGGTGATTCCATCAGCAGATACTGCGAGCTCTACGGTCTGGTCCCCGTGGACAAGAATGTGCTGGAGACGGCTTCGTGGATTAAGGAAAAGCCGTGGTATGCCCTGGCCGCCGAGAATATGCAGGACCCCAACGTGAAGTTCTACAACTACTATCCCTGGCTCTCCGGCAAGGAGGAAGTCTACAAAAACATGATCACGGAGATGCAGTATGTGATGACGGGGCAGATGTCTGCCCAGGATTTTCTCGACATGTGGGCTGAAGATTTCCAGAAATGCTATGACAATTTTTACAACAGATAGTCCAAAGGACAGGAGGGGGAAGGCATGGAATTTGCCAGCAGACAGGGGTTGTTGTTTTATGTATCAGGAGTGAGCGCCACGGCTGATTTCTCCAGAGGGCAGCCGGAACCGACCTTCTGCAAGGAGGTCTCAGCGGTGGAGGACGGAGAAGGAGGACATGAGCTTGTGTGCGGCAATCATCAGGCTCTGGCCTGGAAGGCACCCCGCAACATCTACGCCCGGCGGGGGACCCTCTCCTTCTTCTGGCGCTCAGGATACCCGGCGGGATCTACGGAATTTCCGCTGTTTCGCGTGGGCTTCGCCGACAGCAGCAGCTGGGACGCCTCCTGGCTGCGCGTGGACTACAACGGACACGGCTTTGACGCCATGGTCACGGACATCAATCTGTCCAGGGCCAGGGTGAGCTGCCGGGTGGAGCCCTTCCCGCCGCCGGACCGGTGGGTTCATCTGGCTCTCGGCTGGGACCAGGATTACGGAATCCGGTTTTATGTAAATGGGAGCTTTGCCGCGGAGGAGATAAGGCCGGGCATCTACGACGCGGGACTGGACCAGTTCGGCCCCCATGGCCGCGCCGTGTCCAACTGGCGGGTGATCAATGACTTTAATTTTATACGGGGAGGCAGCATAAAGGAGATCGTCATTTACGACCACATGCTGTCCGATGAGAATGTCAGGAGACTGAGCCAGTGTGAGTGTCCGTTGCCGGGAGACGGAGGAGTTGAGGCCAAAGCCGATACATGGAGGCTGAACCACGGTTTTCTGATGAAGGCTCCCCTTCTGCCTGCTATCGCAGGCATACGGAAGGTGGAGATCCATGACGCCTATGATCTGAAACGATGGTACTGGAAAGCCTGCGACGGAATCCGGGAGACCAGCTGGCCGGGGGTTCACAACCGCTCCCGGCTGAAAGGGAGAAACGACTATTTTCAGCTTCCTGACTGGGACTGCTACAATGACTCGGGGAAAACCATCGTGTTCACCGTGCCCCCGGAGCCTTTTAACTGGGTGGAGATATCCGGCTCCGCCTTCGGACAGGCGGAATATATGGAGGACGGGGGAGGGGCGGGACAGAGCCATCCCCTGTTTTACAGGGAGCGGGGCATGGAACGCACGGTGCATCGTCTTGAATCCAGATTTGGCGGAAAAATCCGTTTTACAAACCAGGAGGCGGAGGAGCCTATAGGAGATTTTGAACTGCTGTACGCGGACGGGTCAGGCGCCCCGGCGGGGGACACAAGACAGACCTTCCGCCTGGGCTTCCAGAAGTCCCCTTATTCAAAGGCAGAGGAAGAGCTGATGGATTTTATCCAGGGGAGATACCACCCTCTTGAGCAGAATGTGGTGGCCGCGTCTATGAGGACAGAAGAAGGGACAGGCCAAGGAGCAGGGGAGGGCGCAGAGGGAGAGACAGGCGAAAGGGCAGCCGGAAGAACAGAAGGAGAGACAGGTGAAGGGGCAGCCAGAAGGACAGAGGAAGATGCAGGCGGCCGGCGCCGGGGGGCTGAGGTGGATAATGGGAAGCGGCCTTTTTATCAGATTGTGATTCCCTATGAGGCAGACGAGAACAGAGGGCTGGATGGAGTAGAGCTGGCAATTCCCCCGGCCGCAAAGGAGAGAGGCTTTTCCGTCCAGATTAAAGATCCGCTGTGGTATTACAGGAATTTGATGCAGGTGACATTCCGGACGGGGAAAGAGGGATGCCGTCTGTGGCTGGATACAAGAGACAGGATACTGCCCGCTGAAAAATGTCTGTATATGACAGTGGCCTGTGATGACGAAGGCTTTTTCGGGGAAGAGCTGACGCGGTGGGAAGTCAGCCTGATGTATAAGGACAGGAGAGAGGCGGAGGCCGAGCACTGCCAGGACCGTTTTACCCAGGTGCGGGACCTGTACGGCCATATGGTGGAGGAGGCTCCCAGCCGCCGGGAATACAACATGTTCAACCGGTTCGCGGGTGACGTGGAGGACCTGATGAGAGTAAACCCGGACCATATCCCCGGACAGTACTACCAGTATGAGAAATACCTGCTTCTCAGCGGGAAGAGCACCCACATAGCCATCGCCGCAGAGGGGCAGAAGACAACGCCGGAAGAGTACAGGCCGGACTACCATACAGACCCTGTCCCCCAGGGAATTCCCCCATGGGCCTACAAGCAGGTGGAGTACTTAAAGCATTACAAATATATCATCAATTGGTATGTGGACCACCGGCAGACGGAGAACGGGGAATTTGGCGGGGGGCTGTCCGATGACGGCGATTTTACTTCCTGCTGGGTCGGCCTGATTTTGATGGGCTGCGACCGGGAGAAGCTTCTTAAGTCGCTGGAGAAGTGCAACCAGGCATTCTATGACCAGGGGATGTTTACAAACGGGCTCTGCTCCATCCAGGCGGACGAGCTTCACAGCGCCGAGGAGGGGATCATCTCCCTGGCCCAGAGCTGCATGGCAGATTACGGAAATCCAAAATTCCTGGAGCGGGCCATGGAAAACGCGCGGGCGGGATACTGGATAACGGGAATCAACGGCGCGGGACACAGACATTTTAAGAGCACCTATTTTAACGGCTCCAAGATGGCCTGCGAGGAGCCCTGGGGCTGGCAGGATGCTCTCAGCGGCCTGGCTCTCTGTCCCAGCTGGTATGTGGCGCGGTTTAACCGAAATGAAAAGGTGATGAGGCTTCTCACAGAGCTGGCGGACGGGCTGGGCGCCCATTACAATCAGGAAGAGGAGATCATCTACAGCCATATCCGTTTTGAAGACGATTACGCGGAGCGGACTTATTTTCCAGGACGCCAGAGAGGAGACCTTTTTCTGCTGTACCCAGCTTACCGGCTGACGGGAAATGCCCGGTATTATGACATTTTGCAGGACAAGCTGAAGACAGTGGATGTCTCCTACGTGAAGCGCATGAATGAATATGAGGAAGAGAGCGCCCGCAGAGTTGATAAGGAGAAGGTGGCGCAGGAGTACGACAAGCGGTGTTATCAGGCAGGAATCAGACGGTACTATAACACGGAAGGCTCGCCGTGGATCGACCGGGTGGAGGTGAAATACCAGGAGATCCAGTACGACCGCCTGGCTGGAATCGGGTACGAGAGGCGCTATGTGGTGTACCCCAGGAACCGGGTCTGCTGGCGGTTTGAGCGGGACAAGGATGATGAGCGCATTGCGGTTCTGTCCCCTGTGGCGCTGGACGACAGGCTGAAGTTGATTATCTGCAACATCAGCAGGGAACCGGTGAAGGCGTACCTGGCAGGCGGCGAGATTACCCCGGGCAGATGGCGCTTTGAGCTGGGGACAGACGAGAATGACGATGACCAGGCGGAGAACATAATCGCCGGCGGGGAATGTCTGTGGGCAAGGATGGAGGAACTGCCGCTGACCATCCCGGCGGGAAAAACCTGTATTCTCAACATGCGGCTGCTGGATGAGGGGGCGCGGCCGGAGTACCGGTGCGACCTGGGCATCAGCCGGGAGGACATACGACTTTATAAACACGGACTGAATGTGCGGGTCCACTCTCTGGGCCATATCCCGTCGCCGGCGGCGAAAGTGGCGCTGAGGGACAGGGAAGGCCGGATTGTCCGAACCGCTGACCTGCCTCCCCTGGAGGCGCCTTCCGACCTTTATCCCAGAACATGGGAAGTTATTTTCCCTGTGTATGACATTGACGACCTGAAAGGGTATCGTGTGGAGATCGACCCGTGCCATGAGCTGGAGGAGATCACACGGTTCAATAATTCCGTGACGCTGTGAAGGGGGATGAAAGACATGTACCGTGTACACCGGGATTTTAAAACCTATAAAAAGCCGAAGCCGGGAGAACTGGAAAAGCTTTGCCGGGAATCGGTTCTTCGCCTGGAGGGTCTGAACGCTCCCATCCGGATTGAGCGGATCGAGATTGAGAGGCTGGAACTTGCGGAGACAGAGGGGCTCCTGGCTGTGAGAACTTACTCCAAGTGCGGCCTGGAGGGAATCGGAATCTCCAACAAGAGGCTGAACTATGTTTACCCCATTCTTCAAAAGCTGATCGCGCCGTATCTCATCGGCAAGGACGCCAGAAGGCTGGAGGAGCTGCTGGACGAGATCTATGTATATAAGAACAATTATAAGCTGGCGGGGCTGGCCTACTACATCGCCTTGTCGGCGGTGGAGACAAGCCTTCTGGACATGCTGGCAAAGGCCAGGCAGGTGTCTTTGGGCAGACTTTTCGGGCCTGCGCGCAAATCTCATGTGAATCTCTATGTGGCAAGCGGGAACCGAGGCAACAGGGCGGAGGAGGAACTGGAAATTCTTGCCAAGAGGGTGGAAGACACGGGGGCAAAGGCGATCAAGTTTAAAATCGGGGGCCGGATGAGCAGCAACCAGGACTCCCTTGCCGGGAGGAGCGAGGCGCTGATCTACAGGACAAGGGAATATTTTGGCCAGGATATGATCATCCACGCAGACGGAAACGGTTCTTATGACGCCGGGACAGCCATCCGGTTCGGAAGGCTTCTGGAGGAGATTCAAGCTTATTTTTATGAAGAGCCGTGCCCCTTCGATGATTTCGAGGAGACAAAGAAGGTGAGGGAGGA
>CAJTOT010000061.1:8419-10085 GCA_910577935.1 uncultured Hungatella sp.
GGAGACCAGCATGAGGCGTTTTCGGTGGCTGATTGAAAACCACGGGGCAGGGGTGCTGCAGCCGGATATCCTGTACAACGGAGGGATGATCCGCACCACGAAGGCGGCAAAGATGGCGGCTGCGGCCAACATGACCGTCACGCCCCACGTATCCGACGGCTTTGGGTTCGTGTATATACTCCACGCGTCTTCTTATATGGAAAACATCGGGAAATATCAGGAATGCAAGGAGGGCTTTGAGCTGGCCAATGAACTTCTGGATGGGATTCTTGAGATGAAGGAAGGCCGCATCACCATCCCCGATGCCGCAGGAGTGGGAATCAGGGGAGATAACCCTGTGATGCGGCGGGGGAAGGTGGTGGTTCGGGTTGGGGGGGCGGAGTAGGCCGGAGGGTCCCTGACAGCTGTATTCTTATGTTCGCTGCACCACGGCCAGTATCTCAACCGCCGCGCCGCCTGGTATCTCGTTGGTGCCGATGGCCAGGCGGGCGGCGAGGCCCGGGAAATACTGGGAAATGAATGATGATAAGTTTCATGTCTTAATGGTGGTTAACCAGACGATTGACACCTGCCCTATCTGCCGCCGATTAAGACTGTCCTGCCGCAAAAGGCAAATCCATATTTGCGTATATTTTCTCTGGGAATTCCTTTCTCAATCAGCAGCGTCTCATATCTCTGCCGTTCTATCTGGTCCAGGGCTTCTTTCACTGTATCTGCCAGTTCTTTTTCTCCATCTGTATCCTGTACCTTGAATTCCAGAATGATTCTTTCCAATATCAAAATAACTGAA
Organism: uncultured Hungatella sp.; assembly: GCA_910577935.1. GTDB lineage: Bacteria > Bacillota > Clostridia > Lachnospirales > Lachnospiraceae > UBA3402. The sequence continues at coordinate 9,210 of CAJTOT010000061.1, forward strand.
TATGGTGAGGGTTATTCTGTTCATATAGAGATTCATGGCTTTGATATCTCCTGTGAGCATGGCTTTGATGAAGTCATTGTAATTAGATTCCGCGGTGGCAAACCATTTTTTTACCATATTGCGGAACATGACCTTCGCCTCAAAGTTGGTCAGTTCCAGCTCATATTCCGCCTTCCACTCCCCCAGGTCAGAGATGTACATATTCAAATTTTTGACTTTCAGATATCCGCCGGCGAGGAGCAGTCTCCATATCCCCTGCTTATCTACAGTATAACGAAATATTTCTTAAAACACAACACTACTGTTATGGGATCAAAGTATATGCCCCATCGCCGTCGGGCAATTTTAAATGGGCAAGACTGAACAGACATAAAAGGCATCCGACTGAAATCGGATGCCTGTTTTTCGTGGATTTTCCAAATCTGCGAAAGGGATCGTAAAGAATTTACAGGCCAAAACGAAGATTTAAGCCAACCGCATAGGCCTGTATCAGTGTGATTCTACCACAGATTGAAAAGAATTGCTACTGATTTTTAAAAATTTCTTTGTAAATGAGAGCCAAGACTGTATGAAAATGGAACTTATCAGGCCATTTGTGGTCAGATTTGTGGTCAAAATTCAAAGAAAAGAGAGGAAAACGATTATGCCAAGACACGGGGAGAACATCAGAAAAAGAGGAGACGGGCGCTGGGAGGGACGCTATCCGGTATACAGCGAGTCCAAGAGGAAACAGATATACCGTTCTGTATACGGCAGAAGTTACAGGGAAGTGAAGGAAAAGCTGGCTGTGCGCAAAAGCAGTTCCCCGTCCTCCGGTATGTCCGGCATGCCCCAAAAAGAGCACTTCCATATTCAGCCGCCGCGAGATTCGGCCCA
>CAJTOT010000062.1:0-3431 GCA_910577935.1 uncultured Hungatella sp.
CTGCCAGTTCCTCCAGAAATGCCGCGTAATTATCCGGCGTATCTTTATTGTTGGAACGGACGGCCAGCACCGTGGTCTCGTCCCCCTCCTCCCGGTGTTCCTGGATTACCGGTATAATGGGGAAGCTGGTCTCCCGGTTATGCTTCAATTCCGTCCCCCTTGGCCGGTACAGAACCTTCAGAAGTTCCCCTCTGCCCTGGAGAGGAATATTGGTAATGTAAACCTTTCTCATCTTCGCCCTCCTCTCGGGTTTGCGCCGCTGTTTTTGTTATGGCTCTGAAAACCGCCCCCCGGCGCTTTCTCATAGGCGTGAAGAGTCTGATCTTTTTTCTTGATATCCGGCAGAAGCTCCACGGGGTCATTTCTGTCCCTTTTGACATCTCTATTCTTTGCGTACCACACATGTCTCGCCTCTTCATTTCCCCGGGGCTCCGAAAAGGGCCTTCCCTTCTCGTCGCAGACATCCGGGTACATAATCGGAACATTCTCTCCCGGCCCCTTAAAACTCGCCGCCCGCTTCACAAACTCTTTGTTTCTCAGTTCAGGCTCTGGTCCTTCCTGGGGCGGCGTCTCTTTCTTCCATGTATAGACGCCGCCGCCAAACACCCTCTCGTCATTCTCCTCAATGACAATCTTAACGCTCCCCAGCCCCAGAGGCTTTCCGTGACCCAGCTTGTGGCACAAGTCCCCGTCTTTTTGGTTCTCGCCGAAATTGAGACACCACATCAGCTTCTCCAGCTGTTCCCCGGTAATGCCGTCGTAATAGACATCAAAGCAGAATTCTGCTCCCGGCATCACCAGTTCCATGGTGCTGTTCATATTGTTTCGGTTGTTGTCTCCGGCGGAGTAGATACTGCTGTCCTGAGCCGCCTTTTTATTGTGCCAGTAGAATTTTCTCCCTGCGATCTCAACATTTTTATCATCATAGGACTGGGGATAGGGAAGGCTTCTGCCATTGGAAACCGTCTGGGAGCCGGGGGTAAATCTGGCATAAAAAGGCATGTAGGAGTACCTGGGCTGTCCCAGTATTTTCAGAGTAAATCTCTGTGTTTTCCACTCGTTCACCGCCCTGGCATCGGCGACACGAATTCTGCTGCCCAGGCTCTCCTCCCCTGCCATGCCGAAAAGCGCGCAGGCTTCACAGAGGTTTTTCCTGCTGACGCAAGGTTTTCTCTCCCCCGCCAGGTCGTTGAGGCTGGTTCGGAAAAATGACCGGCCGATGGAAGCCAGTGAGAGTTTTTTGTCAGCCAGGTCATACCACACAGGAATCCCTGTCTCTTTCTCTGCGTGCTCAAAGTCCTCGTAGCCGCTGTGTCCTTTGCTGCGGTTGATCGCCGGATTCCGGTAGATTTCCAGTGTCTCCAGCAGGCCTTCATAGGCTTTTTTCAGCTCCTCCGGCGTCATTTTTTTCTCCTCCGGCCCCCAGGCAAAGACGCTTTCTCCATGTTTTCTCCTGGCAAATGTCTCTCCTATGTAGACCAGCCCTCTTTTCCTCCCGGAAGCGCTTGCCCTCTGGGCCGGGTTCTTCCTGATATCCCCGGCCACGCCGCTCCAGATAGAAAAATTTCCCTTTTTGTAGGCGGCATTTCCTTCTGTATAAGCCAAAAATTCTATGTCATCCCCAAACCGCAGCTGGGTTTTGTCCTGGGTTACGACGATTCTGGGCCCGTCTTTCCCTTTTCTGGACACGGTGACATACATATCTACAGGCAGCCCCTCAAATCTTGTATAGTTCCTGTCCGCAAATCCTCCGCTTCTTCCGTTAGGGTCTGCCGCCAGCAGATACCTGTCCGCCTTGTAGAGATGCCATCCGTCCTTCTCCCATCTGAGAATCCCCGGCTTGTATGCCTCCCTGTTGCCCACCCGCTTAGACAGCCCTGTATTGTCCCGGAGGGTGGAAAAGCAGGAATCCGTCGCCGCCTCAAACACAGATCGGAGAGGGCCTCTGATGGAGCTCCCCGGAATCGCCGGAATCCTGTTCCCGTCCTCCCTGTATGAAAAAAACGGATACTCCAGATGCCCTTCTATGTTAGTCTTTCTCACCATCTCCCCGTCTGGAATCCCAAGAGGGGTTTTGACAAAAAGCCTGCATCTGAGCACTCCCGTGCGCAGCCTCTCTGAACCTCCGCCCCCCAGGGCCTCCCGCTTCACCTTCTGATTCCTGGGCGCAGGCACAAAGGTATATGGATTGATAAATGCCGCCTTGCTTCTCCTGTATTCCGTCCTCATACGTGTCACCCCTTTTCCTGAAACAGCCCTGCCAGCCTCCAGTCCTTCACATAGGCCTGGCCGCTCTCCTCATAGTATCCCAGATAATTGCGTATCCGTATCTTCGCGTTCTCGAACCCCGGCAAAGGCAGGCTGTACCGTCCTCCTCCTGTGGCCTGCACCATATGGTTCTGCCCAAACAGCTCTTCTGAACATTTGCCGTCAATATCCAGATACTGCTCCTCGTCGAAATAATCCTGCTCCTCCAGGGCCGCCTCTGTGTCCTCCGCCATTCTCCCCCGAAAGTCTCTCCCCACATCTCCCCGGAACATTCTCAGCTCCTTGGCACTGTTGAAAATCCTTATATCCAGAAGATTTTTCTCCTTCTGCCTAAGGCTCTCCCGCCTTTCCGGCTCCAGAGGCCAGCTCTCCCACACGATCTCATCTGTGAACATGGCAAAGAGAAAACCATCTTCCACCGTCTCCCCCTGCATCCAGAATTGCTCCATCGTCTCTATACGTTCCATTCTGTCACCTTCTCTCCAATCTCTCCAAAATCTCCCCGTACATCTCCTCCCCCACGGGCACGGAGGCTCCGTCAATGAGCAGTTCTTCGCCCTCAAATATCCCTCTGCCCACAGCCGTCAGACCCCCTACCGGCAGTATCCCCATGTGAAGATCTGTCAGCGCAGCCGCCAGCGCCCGGCAAAATTCCGGATCGGTTCCGGCAGGAAGGTCTATACACAGCAGGGTCCTTCCCCCATACCACATTTTCTCCGTAAACAGGGCGTTATCCACGACTCCGCCGGTAAACCGGTCAACAGCGTTCCTCGTCAGCACCTTTGGCGAAGCCCCCTGAATAAAGCTCTCGTGGAAACGGATCTGGGAACGTCTCTCACAGCTCCCAAAATATTTTTTCGTACAGCCCAAAGCCAGGCCCTCCATGTGGTGGAGAAATGCCCCCGCCCAGGAGGTTCCCGGAATATAAGGCGTCTCCGCCCCGTCCTCCCCTGTGACCCAGGTGAGCTGCTCTGCATCCGGCTGCGGCTTATCTTCGGACGCGGACACGGCTGTCGTGTACCGGCGAATAGAGATTCCGCCTCTCTGCCTCAGTTTGAATTCCAGCCGGATTCCTCTTTCCCGGCGTCCCCCCTTATCCTCAAGCCGGACCGTCTCCGCTCCCTCCCAGTCCTCCTCCCGGTACATGTCAAAATCAAGCCAGG
>CAJTOT010000062.1:3444-4360 GCA_910577935.1 uncultured Hungatella sp.
CTCTCTGTCCTCAGTGAAATCAAAGGCTCTGCGGCGCACGGTCACATGGTCTGCGGCCCCCAGCCCTCTCATGGTCTTGCGGCCGAGGGCAATCTCATGCCTCTGCCACGCCCCGGCCAAGTCCTCCAGGATATCTCTGTCCCCTTCTTCCAGATTCTGTTCCAGATACGTCACAAACTCCGCACCCGGCTCCACCACCTCGAAGTCAAACTTGCACCCCTCTTTTCCGGTCTTCCACTGGTCAAGGCCCACACAGTCCCGGATACTGCTCCGGTACAGGCTCCTTCCCTTCTCTCCCCGCAGCCTGGCGTCGTACACCACAACCTTGCTCCCCGCCCCCGTGTCTTCATGTTTCCCGGTTCCCAAGTACCGTCCGGCGTCTGCCGGTTCCAGGAGAGAGCGGTAGATTCCCGCAAGAGAACTGCCCGGAATAAACGGGTCTCCGGCAGAGTCCCTCACCATGTCGCTGTCCGAATGCCGATTCTCCCCGCTGCCCACAGACAGGGCAGACGCCAGACAGAAGGTGATGCGGCAGTATATTTTTCCCTTTATTTTATTCATTTTCCCTGCCCCCTTCATGCTTCTTCAGATACTTGTGATAAGTCAGAATATTTTCCATATACACTCCCCAGATACCTGACAGCCTCCTTCGGTACTCTTCTTCTGTGCTGTACTTTTTCAAGAGTCCGGCCGTCTTCTTCAATTCACCATCCCCATATACTTCTGTCATCTTTTCCAAATCCAGCTTATAACTGTTGTCTTCTCCCCTGCCGTCTTTCAGCAGAACCTGGCGGAGCAGGCGGAAAGCCTCTTCCTGTTCTTTTTTTCTTTTGATGGACTGGACGCGGAGGCAAAAATCCTTAAACGCGCATTCCGGGTCAGCGCCGTGCTCCCCCAGGCTCTCCCGCAGCATCAA
>CAJTOT010000062.1:4540-7250 GCA_910577935.1 uncultured Hungatella sp.
ATAAGACCTGTATGCCATATCCCGGCAATTGACGATCCGCACCTGTCCGCAGCCCTCCAGATTCCTCTCTCCCACAAAAAGCTCATGGGCTCCCAGTTTTTTCCTCCAGCGCTCCCCATCCCCTATGGTGTACACCAGGACACTTCCGGCTTTCACCGCCGGTATGCCGGGCCTTCTCAAATTCCAGGTGCTGTTATACCCTGTTATCTCCTTGGTCTGCACCATGCTTCCGTCATCTATGGACTTGTCATAAGGAATCCCCAGCCGTGCGCCTGTCAGCTCCTTTATCTCCTCGAATTTTACCGTATATTCCCCTGCTCCGCCTGCAAATATTCCGTCGCTGCAGAATACTACCCCGATCCGCTCTCCTGCCTCCCCGCTGAAGGTCTCCCCGCCAGCCGGTTCCACGGCAATGTCTGCCGCCAGCTTACATGCTCCGTACTGGGCTGTCTTGGATTTTCCGAAGGCCAGGCGGCTCCCCTCCAAAAGCTCCTTCAGAAGGCCGGCATATCTCTCTTCTGCATAGATTTTTCCCCGAAAATACTGCCCCTCCTTCAGCGCCTCCTGGGAATACAGAAGCTCTCTCCTGCTGTTGTGGTAATAGATTTCCCTTTCCGGCTCTGCTATGTCATACGTGTTCGGCGCCGCCTCGTGGACATAGTGGGTTTTCAGCTTCTTCGGCAGATTTCCCCCCTCTGTCTCCTTATCTCTCCCCCCCGGAAGGTCACTGTCTCCCGCCAGAAGATTCACAAGGGCCTTCGTCTTCTTCAGGCGGTTCAGATAGAGAGGCGCCGGGTAGTAGCCGGGCCACTTTCTTCCGTCCTCTCCCCCTGTTTCCGGAGGAAAAGTCAGATTGGCATCTGTAAAAATGGTGCTTCCGTCCAAAAACAGCGCCCGGAACTCTTCACTGTCCCCGCTGGTTCCCTCCCTCCGCAGATAAGCCGCCGCAAGCGTCCCCAGAATGCTTCTTCCGCTGATAAACGAATCGGAAACCCCTGTGTTATCGCTGCTCATCAGCAGAGGCTCCCGGCTGCGCAGCACATAGGTCAGACAGACTTTTCCCCCGTCCTGTGCCCTGCTCTCCATCTCGCTGTGGGTCCTGGCGCGTGCGCCGGCTTCACATATATCTGTCAGGGTACACCGCACGCTTCCAAGCCCCCGGTTCCGGTTCATCCCTAAGTTTCTCACCGCCTTCACAATCCGCTTCATCTGCTCATCACAGACTTTGTCGTACTCCACTTCTGCCAGGAAGCACAGAGGAGCCCTGTCCTTTCCCGGATCATACTGTCCCACCACACGGGTAAACCGGAGAGTATTTTCCTCGGCGACACCTGTGCCCTCACAGATCTTAGTCTGGGCCCGGACACCTGTATACATATTCAAAATGTTCTGGGGAGACAGACAGAATGCCTCCGCCTGCTTTGTCTTTCTCAGTTTCCCCAGCTCATCTGCAATCACGTCATAATCTTCTATGTACGCGTTTCCGATTACCAGACCTTTGACCTCCCTGTCTCCTGTCTTCCCAAACAACGCTTCCGCCGTCTCAGGACATACCAGCTCTGCCGCCTCCCTCATGCAGCCTTTCAGGCGCCGGGCCGGTATCTGGGGAAGCCCGTACTCATCGTAGGCAATGTCGGAATCAATGACTCCCCCATAGGAGTATCCGGAACCTGCGCACATGTCCGACATAAGCTGAATTTTCAAGTTTCTCCGTAGTCTTTCCATACGTCACACCCCTTCTTTGAACCACAGATCGTAAACCAATACCATATCGTAGATCAGTTTCCTCTTTTGCTCCTCGTCCAGTTTTCCTCCCAGCGTAAAGTCCTGAGGGGCGCTGCTGTGGGCGTTGATGCGCTCCAGCTCCATCTCCAGGCCCGCCGGGCTGGAAAATGCCGCTGCCAGAAGGGATTTTACGTTGCTTCTCCCCAGACGGTTCAATAAAACCGCCATCTCCTCCGCCAATTCGAGAGAATAGCAGAATCCGTCAGGTCGGTCTTCCGAGCGGGAAAGCATCAGCCATGGCCTGCTGCACTCCTCCCCCCGGAGTTCCCTCTCCCGGATCTGTTCCAGGGAAACCCCGATTCCCCCTTGGCAGTAATGAAAGTCCATGAGGCAGGCGTGGTTCAGCCCGTGGCTCTTCATCCAGCTTTTCCCGGATTCACAACATTCTTCCGCCATCCTATAGGCATCCGCATAGGGCGCGTGGCTGTGGAAAACCGCGACTCCCGCGCAGGAGCTGCATTCTTTTGGCATTTCCTCAAAATAAGCCTTTATCACATCCAGGGCATCTCTCGCGTTGCAGATGATGGTCATCTCGTCCCCCGCCGATACGATGGTCCGCCTTTTTTTGTGAAGTGAATCTCTGTACTTGTTGTCCAACACGGTATTGATGGCATAAATCCTGTCATCTACATAATTTTTCTGAATCTCCCAGGAAAAACGCCTCAGCTCTGTGACACATTCTTCATAACTCTCCTTCCCAGCCAGACACGCCTGGACCTGGGCCCCCATATTGTTGCCGTCTATGTAGATCACGGCCAGCAGGCTCTCCCTGCCTTTCTCCGTCACGATGTTGTCCAGTATCTTCTCGCCGATGGCAGCCCCCTGGGCCCTTGCTTCTTTTTGGTACTTATTATACTTGGCCGCGCGTTCCAGAGACACCTTTTCCATCCTCTCTTTCCGGCCCCCAGGCAACTCTCGTTTCACA
>CAJTOT010000062.1:7324-7841 GCA_910577935.1 uncultured Hungatella sp.
CGCCTCATTTTTCCGGTGTGCTTCGTACAGCTTTCTCCTGTCCTCCTGATAATGGGCAAAATCCAGCCCCTCTTTCACCGTGCACAGAACCTTCAGGGCATAGGTGTGTTCCATAAGGCTCCTGGTAAATATTCGGTTTACCTTAACACATGTCTCCTTGTCCCTGTAAAGAACAAGAAAATTTCCGCCTCCGTCGTAGACCACTTCTCCTATATACTGTCCTTCCTCCATCCGCCTCTCAAATTCCTCTTCAGAAAATGCCTCCGCGCTCTCCTTGTCATACATATATACCGCGTCTGCATCGCCCAGGTTCCGCGTCTCGTTCCGTGTTCTTACGGCCGCCGGAAACAGGTAGTCTGAAAATACATCCCGGATAATCGCGGAAGCTCCCACGATCTCCTGAATCCGCCTGCTCCGGTAAATGTATTCCTGTTTCCCTCTCACGTCATACATAGCCAGCACTCGTTTGTCCTTCAATGTTACCCCTCCTCCTGTTCCTTTGCCTCAGCTGACCCGG
>CAJTOT010000062.1:8149-9175 GCA_910577935.1 uncultured Hungatella sp.
CTCTCCCTGGTATTTCAGAGCCGCCGGCGTCTTAAACCGAATCCGGTTCTCCCAGACAGGAGTTGAATCCAGACGGTATCTGACATAATCGCCTATGGTCTGAACTTCATACCGCTCCATCAGGACATTCTGCCCCTCCAGCAGCTCCCTGCCCCTGGTGTTGGTGACTGAGGCGATGTCATATCTGGCGCGCTCCTTCCCAAGCCCGGCAGCCCCCAGCTGACAGACAGCTTGTAAAAACTGGCTGAAATACACAATGGTCTTGCCGAACAGTGTCAGATTAAATCCCAGAGTGTCTCCTGCCCGAAAGTCTTCCTCATAATTTTCACATTCCAGCACATATCCCACACTGTCCCCTGAAGTTATAAAGGAAGGCTTCCTCTCAAACTTGGAGTACATGGTTCTCCTCACAATACATTCACTCTCAAAATCGCAGGCCCCGCAGTTCCTGTCCCGGATACAGTTGGCCCGAAGCAGCATCTCGCCGATTCCTCCCCGGATCGCCGATACCTTGTTCATGGGAAGCCTGGTGTCCTCCCAAAACCGGACCTTAAAGTGCAGTTTCACGTACCGAATCCCCAGAGCCTGCTCTAAATTCTTTCTGTCCATCTGCTCTCCTTGTGGTTTCCTTATGGTTTCATTATGATTTCATTATGTAATATCAATTTATCAACTGTCCGCCATGTTATCTGAAACCATGTTCAGATACTTCTGATTATAGGAAAAATAATATAGATACGCAACTTAAAATTTCAAAATATCCATATTCCCCCGGTGCACCTCTTTGTGGCATTTCTGACACAGGGTGATGATATTGTCCACGATACCGGCCCCGCCGAATTGATGATCGATTATATGGTGTCCTTCTGCTTTCTCGGCTCTTCCGCAAATCTGACAGATAAATAAATCTCTCACTTTCCCCGCTCTCTGAGCTCTGAGATGGTCTGCTCCTCTTTTTCCCATACTGCCTCCTCCATACTGATTCATTTTTTTACTGATTCTATACACTTATGTAATCCGCTCTGC
>CAJTOT010000063.1 GCA_910577935.1 uncultured Hungatella sp.
ATATGAAAGTTCCCTTCTTTATAGAGAGGGAAGGAGCCATCCACAACAATAGCAGTCTGGAGAGAGAGCCAGGTCCCGGATGACGGAGGTAACCCCGAGTTTGTCAGAACGGAGCATAAATCCTATGGTAATGGTAACAAACCAACGGAAGGAAGCCTTGCGCGAGAAACAGGATTCAAACTGGTATAACACTTTATCAATAAAATTCAGCATAATGGTATGGTAAACCACCGAAAAGTATGGTAAACTCATACACAGAATAACTCTTCTGGTGGTTTGTATCTTTCTTAAGTGTAGGAACTTAAAGATACCACAAATCCATACGGAAGGGTTATTTTTTTACAAAAAACTTTTTACTCACAAGTAAAAATAGAATGTATGGCGATAAAATAGCTGATTTGCGGAATGTAGGAGAATATCTGAGCACAGAATCTACAAAAGCAGTATTTGGAGATGCCTATATAGATACAGTTGCAAAAGAGATTCAAACTGCGTTTCCTGGAATTAAGGGTTTTAATAGGCGTGGTATGTATCGTATGAAGAAATTTTATGAAACTTATGTGGATGACGAATTTGTGACAACACTGTTGTCACAAATAAGCTGGTCCAACCATTTGACTATAATTTCTGATCCACATGCCTTTTTTGGAGGAGGATGAGTAAGTTTCAGTTATTAAATGGCGATGTGTATAGACTTCTTTAAATATTGATTTAGCATGATAGAATTGCTTTCAAACCACATTGTAAAATCAGCAGAATATAAAGAAGAAAGACGAAACAGGTACTTGTTCCTTTTAAAGTACCTGTTTTGTTATGCAAAGTTTTTCAATTACCTTCAAGACCTGCCGACACGTTCCGCGGCGGCATTCATCCACAAACTGCACATTATTCCTATTTATACACTCCACAACAAGTGCAAAAGCCGGGAGAATTCGTAAATTTAACGAATACAGAGAATCGGCCTGCTATAATAGACACCGGGCATCAGAAATTGACTTAACCCCTAATGCCCTGCTTTATGGCACCGCCATAAATATAAGCCGGCCAAAATGGTTAATGGTTCACAAATTATATTGACAGGCCTGCCGGCAGACCAATCAGATGAGATGAGGAGGAATGAGATGTGGAACGGTATTTTACGGACGATATATATATCCGCAGGGGTGCGGGAAAATCGCCGGAACTGGAACTGCGGGAAAAGCATCTGTATGCAGAGTTAGCAGCCCATATCTCCGGTGAGGAGTATCTGCGGATAGAGGAAGAACTGAATCATTTTTATGACGAATTGGGAAAAGAGCTGTTCAACAGAGGATATATGGAGGGAATCCGTTTTCTCCTGAAATGCCTATCCCTATGACTGGTTTCCAGGCGGAATTTTAGTTTCCTGTTTTCTGTCCTGGAAGGAGTTTTCATCCAGGTAGCGAAACATAAGCTTCACCATATTGACTGCCAGCGCTCTCTGTGACTCTGTCCTGCCGGCCAGCAATTGACGCAAAATCAAATATTCGGCATCCTCATCCGGGATAACGGAATCAGAAAGCAGGTAATCCACGGTGACGCCTAACCGGTTGGCCACTGCCACCAGATTATCCAGGGTCAGGCTGCGCTCCCCCCGTTCAATCTGCCCGATATATGCCATGGAGAGATTTACATCTTCCGCTAACTTTTCCTGTGTAAGATTCAGTTTCAGACGTTCCTCCCGGATACGCCTTCCCAATGTCCGCTGCACCATAGAATCCCTCCAATGCTTATAGTATATCCCCATTTTACTAAAAGATGAGATTTTGCGTAATCTGCACAATGCATTATTTTTCTGTGCTGAATGTTACATCGTAATTTTTACAAATGAAAAATCGGCACCTGATAGAATGGTATCACAGCCGCATAAGCCCGGCTGAAAAAAGCAGGGGCGTATGGGGAAATAAATTAGCAGGAGGAAAGAGACATATGCACATCGCAGACGAAGCAAGAATCCATCAACAGTCCCGGCGCCAAGAACACGATGGGCAGCAGACAGGCGCAGGACGGCGCCCGGGAACACATGAGAAGGCAGGCTTTATATAAAACGGAAAAATCCGCAGAGGAATTTCAGAAGGGAGAACAAAGCATGTTTAACAACGTCAGATCCAATCGTATCCTTGCAAAGGGGGTCTCTGTCAGCAACGACACCTGGGCCACGGGGATTAACAACAATGACCTGGTGGTGGGGCCTTCCGGCGGCGGAAAAACCAGAGGCTATGTGGTGCCCAACATTCTCCATACCCAGGACAGCCTTATTGTGACCGACACCAAGGGGAACCTGCGCAGGCTCTACGGCAGTCACCTGGAAAAGAAGGGCTACACGGTCATGCACCTGGACTTCACCGACACGGCCGCCACCCCCTGGGGCTACAATCCCCTGGATTATATCCGCAGATGCCAGGACAGCATGGTCAACCGGGATGGCGACTACTACAACGAGCAGGACATAAAGAAGGTGGCCCAGGCTGTTTGCCCGTGCAATAACCTCAAAGAACCTTTCTGGGACATGGCTGCCCAGATGTACCTGGAGGCCATCCTTCTTTTCGTCCTGAACCGGCTGCCCCGGAAGGAGCATGATCTGTACCAGGCTTACACCTTCCTTACAAAGATGGGTACTGCGGAGCTGGACAACATGGTGGCGGAGGAATGCATTGAACACCCGGACTGTGCATTTGCACGGAAAATCAGGATGGTGCAGCAGAATACAAAGGCGGACAGGATGGACGCCAGCATCAAGGGGATTTTGGCCCAGCACCTGGACGCGGTGTCTTACTCCGGCATGAAACGGATGTTTCGGATGCCCAGCCAGGTGGACCTGGGGGCATTCCTTAGGGGAAAGACGGTCCTGTTCCTGTCCGTCAGCGACTCCGACCGCAGTCAGGATGCCCTGATCAATCTGTTCTATACCCAGGCGCTGCAGTACCTTATGGCTGCTGCGGACAGACAGCCGGACAGCCGCCTTCCCATTCCGGTGCGCTTTATTCTGGACGACTTCAGCACCAACACCTTGATTCCTGATTTCGACAAGATTATCTCCGTGATCCGTTCCCGGGAGATTTATGTCAGCCTGATCGTCCAGAGCCTCTCCCAGCTGGAGGGCCTCTACGGAGAGGCAAAGGCCCAGACCATCATCAATAACTGCGACCATTGCCTGTACCTGGGCGGGACAGACACCCGGACGGCAAGGTACTTTGCAGAGAAGTTCAACTGCCAGGTCTCCACGGTCTTAAACCTTCCTCTGGACAGCCTGTTCCTCTTTACCCGGGGAAGCCAGCCGCAGAAGGCTGTAAAGTATGAGCTCAATGGAGATGAGGCTTACAGCAGTCTGATGGAAGCGCTGAAACGTGCTGTTGATGAGAGCGAAGAGGGATTCGGGAGGGACAGACTGTAGAGGTGAGGCCAGGACGAACCTGACTCTGGATTAACGTTCTGATCCGGTGTTCGGGGGCTGCCCCGTTACGGCGGCCTCCGGGGCCATGACTATATCAGAGGAGATTAACGCGTCGGCGGTGTATCTGTATACGCTGTGGGTGAGCCGCATCTGCCGGCTGAAAGATACTGCTTCCGACTGTGACGGGTGCGGCAGAGGATGTGGGAAAATTGTCTGAGGCCGCAAGATGCAGCGGGGAAGTCTTATGAGAATCCGCCAAATGATTTTGACACATGGTACACATTGTATTCCCGGTTTCAGGAAAGGAGAGGTTAGAATGAAAATATTAAAGGAAAATTGGAGAAATCATCAGAAAAATCTGCTGTGCCTCCAGGAGGTGACAGACAGGCTTATAGGCCATATGAAGGGGCATGGATACTCCTTCCGGCCACGGATCACGGACGGTGAGGGAAACTTTAGTCAGGAGAAGCTCTGCGGCCTGGTGGGGGAACTCATGGGCGGCTGGGCAAAGAAGCTGCAGGAGTATATGGACAGGGATCCGGCTACAGGAGAGAGCCTGGCGGAGTCCTATCTTGGGGAGCGGCGGGAGCTGTATGGCCTCTACCTCTACCTGGTCATGCGGTGCAGCCTGTACGAGGGGGCGTATATATGTGCCTATCCTTACGGTGTTGTGACGGAGGAGCGGACGGATTTTGCTTTCCTGCTGGAACAGGCCAGGCGGATTTCCAGGAGATGGTGCGTCATGGCCGGGCCGGGCGACAGGAAAAAGAATGAACTCTACGAGGGTTATGACCCCCACTTCGGCTTCCATCTCTATAAAACCATTGCTGATCCGGAGGGACGGTTCAGCGACAGCGCCCTGAGCCCCTGGTGGAATCTGCCTGATACCAGACTTGCTTCCATGACGAATGAGGGCAACATGAAACGCATCTTTATCCGGCATCTTTCGGATTTCTGCTGGAGAGGAACAGACGAAGGGACAGTCCCGGACGGAGAGACAGGCCCGGGTGAAGGGACGGCCCCGGACAATGAGACGGCTCTGGTGAAAGCGGCGGTACGGGCGGAAAAAGCGGTGCAGACGGAGGACAGCTGCGGCGTGGATGGAATGGGCGGCTCTGTGTGCCGCGAAAACGTGAAAAACACCGATATCCATTCCGAGGATGCCGGTGGCGGCGAGGACAGCGGCTATGACGATTATGGCGATTATGATGACTGCCAGGGTGCCTATGACGATTATGACGACGACCCTTATCCGTTTCCTGATTTCGAAAGCAAAGCCGAATTTGAAGCCGTCGAGACGGAGCGGTTGGCAGAGGAGTATGAGCGGACGGATTATCTGAATGCGCTTGCCTTAAGTTTTCCATGCAAGGCCGAGTATCTTGAAGCCTGCGGGAGGTTCGCGGCGCTCTTTGAGAAGGCCAGGCCAGAGGTCCTGCGGGACTTTGCTCAGGAGCTGGAGGAAATCGTGGATCTGTATCTGCTCCAGGGGGAACTCTCACCCATGGCGGATACAGATAAGGTACTGGATGTGTACAGCCGTATTTTCGACGGCCCCTGCCGGCAGGCGGAACGCTATGAGAGGGGGATGCAATGGAAGAAAAATCAGTGAACAGTATCCGTGAGACTTTTTACAATGACATTATCTACGACTACCAGGTCAAATGCGAAGAGGAGCGTGAGAGAGCTTTCCTCTACAGGGCTTTTTGGGCGGAAAATGTTTCGGGGCTGCTGAAAAATTTTGACAGGCTGCTTTCGGAGTATGGCCGTAGGAATCACCTGCAGCTAAAGGGCAAGTCACGGCTCAGGGAATTGCTGGAAGAGGCTATGAGGGAGGATCCGGAGTGGAGGAGGCTGTTGGAAGCGTCTCCGGGGAAAGGCCGGGACTTTTGGGAGAAACTTCCATGGCTTTTGGCAGAGAAACCCATAGGGCCTGGGGACGAGCTGCGAATCAAGAAGCTGCTGGGAAATGTGATGGCAATGGAGGAATATTCCCAGTGGGCCAGAGCCAGGAACCAGGACAAAACCAAGGATGTACTGCTAAGGGCTGTCCCGGAAAAGGACAGGAAGGAACGCCGTGACTTCTGGGAGGAGCTTTGGCGGAACGATGCCGGTTATGCGGCGGGGCTGATCACGGACACGGACTATTATCTGTGGCTGGCAAAATACCTGGCTGAACGGGATATCTATTATAAGGACAACAGCATGCCGGACGGGCATTTGTGGCTGGAAACGCTGTTGGTGGAGTCGGGGGTGGTGAAGCCGGGAAAAGCAGGAACCGGGAAGAACCCGGAAAGGGCGCAAAAGCCGGGGAATGGGAAAAATGCGGAGAATCCGGAGAACATGGAAGACGGGCGGAGCGAAGATATCCGCGTCAAAGCCAATGTGGGAAAGAAGCTGGCCCAGCTTGTAAAGCTGGTGCGTAAGGAACAGGATGCCGGAGGGACGGAAATTGCCGGCCGGCTGACCCATCTGGAGATCTCCGTGAAAAACGGGGAGGATGAGAAGCGGGAGGACTACCTGCCCTGGCTGACCGCCCGTCTGGAGCAGATGGCGCTCCACATTAAGATCAAGACCTGGCTGCAGGACAGCGGATATCCCGCCAGAGGGCAGGAGGGGGCAAGGAAGCCTCTGAAGGAGCCCCGGAAGCAGGACTTCTCCATGCGGCTTTTCGAAGCGTACTGTGACAGCAAGGAGGGCTATGCGTTCTGCAGAAAGGACCAGACGGGCGCGTCGGGCAGCGGAGTCTGGCATATGGAAGGCCAGGGATTCTGCGTGCTGGATGTGACCCCGCAGCAGGCTGACAGACTTCGGGAGAGCCTGGAGCAGGACGGGGAGCGTCTGCCCTGTGTCTATATTCCCCTGGCCGTACATACAGTGAGCGGCTGCGTCTTCTTCCTCGCGGGGAAAGAGAACTACAGAGAACTGTATGAGAGGGCGGTAAGAAGGCCGGGAAACAGGCCGGATGCGGGAAAGGCGCTGAGGGAGGCTTACGAGAAGGCAAAGGCCCGCTACTGCTTTGATTATCTGCGCCTGGATAAAAGGTACTGGGAACAGTTCCCCGGGGACTTTGGAGGGGCGTTCCGCCTCCATCCTACCTTCCATAAAAAACAGGGGAAAAACTATGCGGAGGTTTTGGAGGATTTCAAGTGGTACTGCAAGCATGGGTACGACAGCCCGCGCCGGATGGTGAAGAACATGAATGAGGAAATGGAAATACCCGCTGATATCCAAAACGCGTTTAACTGGGCTTTCGACAATGTGGAAGAGATGGAAATAAGCCTGGCGGCGGCGGCTTCCTTCAACCATACCCGGGAAATGGCGGACAGGGAGTATTGAGCCTTATTCCGCTGCGTTCCATAGGAAATAAGTAAAGCGGAGGCAAAACCCGTAATAATTATAAATCCTAACGGACAAAATGCTATACTATTAGTTGTAATATTATATGCTATATGCTAAGATAGCAATGGGATCAAGCATAAAAATATGCCGGAAAGGGAGAGAAAAAGATGGAAGCCAAACAAACAATCGGTTGTATTCTCCAGGTTACATATGACCGAACAGTTCATCCGCTTCCGCCTCGGTCATATAGGCGGCGCCTGTGATATTGCCGTTCGCGTCCCGGGTGATTTTAATATTGACGGTTCCCTTCGGGTTCATATTCAGAGTATAGAAGGAGCCTTCCTTCCGGATGTCCAGAAAGATATTGACCAGCTGTCCTTGATAATAATAGGTCTTTTCATCGACCATCGTGACGCCTGCCTTCTCATATTCTGCCGCCTGCGCTTCGGCCCAGTCTTTCTCCTGCGTCTCTTTCAGCTGGTCAAACTCATCGTCCCGGTTCAGCTTATTATAGAGCATGGATTGGAACGCCCAGTTTCCATCCTCCAGCGCCCGATCCAGCCAAAGTTCCAGTTCCGTTTCGTCCATGCAGTCTATCAGGTTGGAAAAAAACGCCGTTTTTCCATCAACATACGCTTTTTCGGCGAAGCCGGTAAACAGAGCGGAATTTGTGTCAAGCCGACGCATAGCGACAGAGAAAAACGTAAAGTCCTCATCCGCATAGAACTTATCAAGCCATTTCTTTTGCGTTTTTTCATCCAGTTGGGGGAAAGTGAT
>CAJTOT010000064.1 GCA_910577935.1 uncultured Hungatella sp.
GTCCGGACAGCTTTCGATACGGTAACGTCATTCCAGGCGGAGTGATCATAGGTATCCGTTTTGAGTGTATAATAAAATGCGTTAAGCGAGGTATGGGACAGTTTGGAAATCACATGGCTGTGGGCAAATCGTACGGAGCGGAAAATATCCAGAGTCAAAATGGAGATAACCAACAGGAACAGGTTTCTGGCGGTTGGTCTGGAGGCAGCGGCAAAATAATCCTGAAAATATAAAAACAGTCTGTTAAAAACGGAATCTTTAAGGTATAATAAGCGGTAGATACAAACTCATCTCTTTTCGTATGGATTTTTGTTTAGTCGCTTAAATTATACCGCAAAGAGATCGAGTTTGTATTTTATTTTTCAAAAGTTAAAAAGTTGTAAACTGGTGAATATACATTGTAAGCAGCAGGCAAATATTTTATAATCAGGTATAAATCAGAAGCCGCAAAGGAGATCTTTATGAAATCAGACAAAAGAGATGATGGCTGGTTAACCGGAAGAAGTTATATTTGTGAGAAAATGAACAGAGAGCATATGATAAAAGCGGCATACAGGTCGTTTACGGCAGCCCCGTGGAAGACGGACGAGGCATACCGGGAGATTGAGCCGGCGTCTCCCGGCCTGGCAGGGATTGTGCGGTGTTTCTGGGGAAGCGGCAGGCCCTACCGCAGGGCGGAGGGCAGCGTTTGCCCCACCATAGTGGTTCCGGATACCTGCGCGGATATCATCTACCGGATTGACCATACAGAGAACACTGTCACCGGCAGCTTCTGCGGAATCAGCGACACCAGCTTTGTAAACTATGAAAACATAAAGCCGGACCACCTGGTCTCCATATTTGCCATCCGTTTTTACGGGTGGGGCACAGCCATGTTCTCTGAGGATTCCTTAAAGGGCACGTTGAACGGATGCTGTGCCGTGGGGGAAAGGTTTGGCTGGCTGGACAGACGGCTGAGTCGGCAGCTGTTTGAAAAAGACACTCTGGAGGAGAGGAGCCGCGTGGCCGAACAACTGCTTCTTGAGCGGAGGCCATGGCCGGACAGGTCGGGGAGTCAGGAGACCGTGGACGGAGCAGTGGCGAGGATTCTCATGAGAAAAGGAAGTCTGGGCGCCGCGGAGCTGGCAGAGGAATGCTTTGTCAGCAGCCGGCAGCTGGAGCGGCTGTTTCAGGAATATATGGGAATTCCCCCGAAAAAGCTCTGCGGCCTGGTGCGCTACCAGTGCCTGTGGAACGAGATTCTGAGAAATCCGGATTTTAACATGCTGGATGCGGTTTATAAGTTGGGATACACGGACCAGTCCCACCTCATGCGGGAGTTTAAGCGCTATCATACCATGGATATTAAAAGCGCGGTGAGATATGCCAGGCTCAACACCCCTGAAATACATGTCGGAAATATACAATACAGCGTGGGCGATTCGTGATAAGGTGGTAACAGATTCCATGTCACATGGACATCCCATGCTTCCTGTCCGCTGCAAACGGACGAGAAGATGTCACGAAAATCATCTGAAAAGGAGAGAATGGTTATGAAGTATTGTAATACGCTGATCGCTGTAAAGGATATGTCTGCTTCCCTTAAGTTTTATACAGAGCTGTTTGGC
This sequence comes from uncultured Hungatella sp., assembly GCA_910577935.1. Lineage (GTDB taxonomy): Bacteria > Bacillota > Clostridia > Lachnospirales > Lachnospiraceae > UBA3402. The sequence goes on from CAJTOT010000064.1 coordinate 1,608, forward strand.
CTGGAGGTAGCGGCTGATTTCGGGTGGTGCAAGGCGCTTACCTGCGGGCTCACCTTGCAGGAGCATTTTGACGAGATTGCCCGGTTTCCGCAGGAAACCATGAAGTTTCGTTCCAATACCATGGAGCTGTATTTTGAGACAGAAGATTTCGACGGGTTTATAGCCCTTTTGGAGGCCTATCCTCAGGTGGAACGCCTCCATGAGGCGGAGACATTCCCCTGGCTCCAGAGAGGAATCCGCATCTATGACCCCGACGGACACCTGATCGAGGTGTCGGAGAGCATGTACACTGTGGCATGCAGGGAATTTGAAAAGGGCGCGGAGGTGTCGGAGACCGCCAGGCGGATCCGGCATCCCCTTGAGGTGGTGCAGACATGGCATGAGCAGTACCAGGCTTCCCGAAATGCGTCCCAGGACCAGGAGTTCAGCGTGTGCGGCGCGGACTGCGCCGCCTGTTACTGTTACGGGAAGATGTGCCGGGGCTGCAATGCCTGCGGCGGCAGGGTGTTCCATGCGCCGGAGGGGAAGGCCTGCCCCATCTATGAGTGCGTCGTGAACCATAAGGGGCTGAAGGACTGCGGCCGGTGCGGCGAAGTTCCCTGCCATATCTGGAAGGACACCAGAGACCCCAAGTATACCGATGAGGAATTTGCCGAGAATGTGAGAGGGCGCATGGAGGCGCTGAAGAAGAAAAAATTGATGTAATGCTTGACGATACATCAAAAGGGTGGTAGAATATGATGTATCAACAAACATTACAACGAATAACGGAGGTAAACAATCATGGCAAATTTCAGCAAGGTTCATGTGGCCCGGGACGCCAGGACAGAACTTCACGACAAGCTGTCCCTGACAGGAGCGGAGGTGAGCATAAACCATCTGCCCGCAGGCGCCAGCGTGCCTTTTGTCCACGCCCATAAGAACAACGAGGAAATCTACGGTGTTCTGGAGGGGAGAGGGAAAGCGGTCGTGGACGGAGAGGAAGTGGAACTTGAAGCCGGGGACTGGCTTCGCATAGCTCCGGCCGGAAAAAGGCAGTTCTTCGCGGCAGAGGATTCCCCCATCAGTTTTATATGCATCCAGGTGAAAGAGAACTCCCTGGGAGACTACACCAGAGACGACGCGGTGGTTTAAGCATTTTCGGAAGACATCCAAACACAGGCAGGATTTCGGCTGGCAGGCGGGAATCCTGCCTGTGTTTGGATGCAGGCGCCTGCTCACCGGGAATCTGCCGGGGAGGATTGAATTTTAGGAGAGACAGTGGTAAATTTAGCAGAGAGGAAGACTAAGCCTGGGGAGGGATAAAATGTTTCAAAAAATAATCGTTGTCGGAAGCCCCGGCGCCGGAAAAAGCACATTTTCAAGAAAATTAAGAGATGCCACAGGCCTCCCGCTGTACTATCTGGATATGCTGTGGCACCGCCCCGACAGGACCACTGTTTCAAGACAGGAATTCGACGGGAGATTAAAAGAGATTCTTATGGGGGACCGATGGATCATAGACGGAAACTACGGCCGGACCCTTGAGACCCGTCTAAAGTACTGCGACACGGTGTTTCTGCTGGATTTTCCCTTGGAGGTGTGTCTTGCGGGGGCGATGTCCAGAATCGGAAAGGAGCGGGAGGACCTGCCGTGGCACGAGACAGAATTTGACAGCGGATTCAGACAGTTTATCATAGATTTTCCCGAAAAAGATCTGCCCCGGATATATGAGTCCATAGAAAAATTCAGGGAAGACAGACAGGTGATTATTTTTAAGTCCAGAGAAGAGTCGGAAGATTATCTGAAAAAATGGACAGACACAGGCAAAGGATAGGATGAGATGACGCGAAAAGAAGCACAGGCTGTCCTGGAGATAACAGGCCAGGCGGACAGCAGAACCATAAAATCCAGCTTCCGGAAACTGATGGCCCGGCATCATCCCGACGCTGCAGGCTCCGAGAGCCCGGAAGTCCTGAGGAGAGCCCAGTTGATCAACGAAGCCTACTCCACGCTCCGGGGAACTTCTGAGGCGGGACAGACGGCATTTACAGAGAAGAAGGCGGCACGGAAAGAGAAGGCGGCACGGAAAGAGAAGACGGCATGGAAAGGGAAGACAGCGGAACACGCCTTCACAGAGAGGACTATATACCGGGCGTTTTCCCCGTGGGAGGGGGCCGGGCCCATATATGAGGAGGCGGCAAGAGGAAAATATGAGTGGGACCCGGATCTGGAGGATTTCGGATGCCTGTTGAAAAGCGTGAATGAGGCCGCCGCGGAACTGCTGGAAGAGGCGGAGCGCCGAAGGGGAGATGGATGGGGAGACGAGCGGCGGGGAGTCGGGCGGAAGGAGGACGAGCATCGGCGGGAAGGCGGGAGAGAGGGCAGGTTTCTCTGCCAGGCGGAGCTGTTTCATCTGCTGGCAGGCCAGTTTATCAGGCCGGTTTACTGTCTGGAGAAACTGGCGGTCCCGGAGGCGGGTAATGAGCCGGGAGGAGACACCTGTTCTGCCGTCCGGGAAAAGGCGCCTGCACGGATATACAAATTCCGGGGATTTCTGGGGGCAAAAGGGAGCGACAGGACATGGGGAGCCGTGACGGGGGTGAAAAAGGGAGATGTATTAAAGGCAGCGTCCCTTGTGAATAACCGTCTGGCGGTTTCCGACGGGAAGGGCTCGCCGCTGGGGCATCTCTCCCTGGCGGAGGACCAGTGGTACTATATCGTGATCCCCATACTTCAGCGCCGTCTGGCCCAGGTGAAATTAGTGGCGGAACATATAGAAATAGAGAAAAACCGCCGCCCCCGCCGGGCGAGGGTTCATGTGAATCTGTATCTGCGGATAGAAAAAATAGAGGAGCTGCGGGAGGACGCGGACCTGGAGGGGAACACCGAAAGAAACCGCCGGATTCGCCAGGTTTTAGATCAATACGAGGCGTATATCCGGCGGGATTAACGGCTCGGTCCGCGGTTACGGGGCAGGCATTACCGCCAGTTCCTCGTAGCTGTCTCTCAGAACCTTGCAGGACTCGTTCAGCCTCTCGGTCTCTTCCTGCGTCAGAGACAGCTTCAGCACCCGCTGGACTCCGTTTTTATTGATAATGCAGGGAACTCCGGAAAATACATCTGCCTGCCCGTATTCCCCTCTCAGCATGGCGGACACGGTGAGAACGCTGTTCTCGTCTCCGAGAATGGCCCTGGTTATCCGGGTCATGGCCATGCCGATGCCGTAGTAGGTGGCATTTTTCGCCTCGATAATCTTGTAGGCAGCCCCCTGCACTTCTTTTTCCAGCTCTTTCAGCCGTTCTCTGTCGATCTCCGGGTTCTCACCGCACAATTCTATAATGGATTTGGTTGCCACCTGGGCCTGGCTCCAGGGCACAAATTCGCTGTCTCCGTGCTCGCCCATGACGTAGGCGTGGACATTTCTCGGGTCAACCCGCAGGTACTCTCCCAGGAGATATCTGAGCCGTGCCGTGTCCAGGGCCGTGCCGGTGCCGAGAACCTTTCTGGGGTTAAATCCCGACAGCACACAGGTGATCTTCGTCATGATATCCACCGGGTTGGTGGCCACGAGAAAGATTCCGTCAAAGCCCGACGCGGCCACCGGCTCGACGATGGACCGGAACACCTTGGCATTCCGCCGGAGAAGGGCCAGCCGGGTCTCCCCCGGCCGCTGGGCCACTCCCGCGCAGATGACCACGATGTCCGCATCCCGGCAGTCATCGTATTCTCCGGCGTAGATTTTCATGTTGGAGGCGGAGAAGGCAAGGCCGTGGTTTAAGTCCATGGCCTCCCCCTCCGCTTTCTTCTTATCCAGGTCGATGAGCACCAGCTCGTCGCATACATTCTGGTTCAGGAGAGAGTAGGCATAGCTCATCCCCACCATCCCCGTGCCGACCAGCGCCACCTTCCGCTTGTCATTTACCATATTCAGACCTCTTTCTTTGTTGGAATTGTTTGAGCCTTACTTTCTCAGTATGGCAGAGACCGGGAGAAATATACCTTGGCGGAGAGGGCGAAAGGGGAAGAGAAACAGCCGTTTTCATTCGGGGGGAGAATATCTTTAAGTCCCGCCTGGGGAGCCTGGACAGCCCTGTGGCCGGCCTGGACGGCAGCAGGCAACCAAGCCCATTTTGGGCTCGTCCCACTCTGGGAGCCGCAGATCAGCGGCCCGCAGCCTGATATCGTACTCCGCTATGCCAGATAGGCCGATTTTCCGTTTTGAAACCAGAGCCAAGGATTTTCACCTGGCAGGAAAAGACGGCTCTACGGGCTTCTCAGAGCAGCAGGGGCCCAGTTTCAGTGTGAAGTCGGCTACACAGGAAGAGAGCCTCTGAAAATAGCTTGACGGCAAAAGGGGCTGGGTAGAATAGTCCTCCTCTGTATAGATGTTTGCATGGGCTGATGCTTCAGACATGATTTCAAGACCGAGAAGGAGGGGGACTTTCTCCCGGTAAAGGCGGTGTGGCATGAGTTTAGAAATGTGTTCGGCGTTGGAAGATATTCAGTACAAGTATGAGCGGCTTACTTCACTCATCGACATTTTACAGATGCTCACTGCTGAGATAGTGGAGATTGCCGGCGCGCCATCAGGCAGCCTTGCCGAAGGGCTATATGAGTTTGCGGCGCTTCTCTTGTGTACGGGTACGAGATCGGGGGCGGCGGCTCTTGCCCGGGGGACGCGGACTATAAACAGAATGTGATCCACATCAGCAAAACAGTCACTTACAATGAGGACGGAACCGCAGGTACAGGGAGCCCGAAAAGTGAATCAGGGAAAAGGGATATTAGGCCCCGCGCTTTAAGAGATATTTTTGCGGCCCGGTTTATAGAGCAGGAAGGCAGCCTGCAGACCTTAAAGGTTATCTTGGGTCACAGCAGCCCGGCAATGACCATGGACCTTTACAGCCATGTTCTCCCCAATACCAAACAGCAGGAAATGGACAATTTGAGGATTATATGATAGCAGCAGGGGCGGCGTTGTGACCGCCCTTTTTACTACCCCATTTTACCCCCAATGGGGGCTGGTTATACATGAATAAAGACGATGCCTGATAAACCGTGCAGAGGGGTGAGATATTGAATAATCCCGCTAAAATCAGTACTTTTGTGGTATGACCATAACTAAACCACCACCGGCTGAAGCCGGTGGGGTTGGGCTGGCTGCTGAAGCAGCCTAAAGTTGTCCGACCTCGAAGTCATCGCTCTTCTTTCGTTCTTCTAAATCCTGATTTTTGATATATTCTTGTATGATCTCGTCCGTTACGTTCCCACTGCTGGCTACAAAATATCCTCCTGCCCATAGATGGCGGCCCCAGAACTCCTTATTCAACTCTTTATATTCCATCTGTAGTTTTCGGGACGTGTTCCCCTTCATATACTGAACCAGCTTGCTTGCCGACAGATGTGGCGGTACTGATACCAGGAGATGTATGTGATCCTTCCCTACATACCCGGCCAGAATCTCCACATCATTTGTCTGGCATATCTTCCGTATCAGTTCTCTTGTTCTTACCGCGATCTTTCCCATCAGCACGGGTTTTCGGTATTTTGTTATCCATACAATATGGTATTTG
>CAJTOT010000065.1:0-5066 GCA_910577935.1 uncultured Hungatella sp.
TGATAGTCCTCGCGGCTGTTGCACTCCTCCAGAATCTCGAGAAGTTTCTCCCCGTTGCGTATGTGAAAACTCCAGAAGTCCAGTCTCGCCAGAGGCGCGTCGTGGGAAAAAATCATAAACCTGGTTCCCGCCCCGGCGCTGTAAAGCGCCTCCCTGACCCACGCCAGCTGGCGGTCCGTGTAGCCGTAGCGGACAGGCGCCATGTCGTCGAAGGAAGACAAAAAGATCATTCTCACATGCCCCTTCGGCATATCCACATAGTAGCTGATACCCCGCTCTGTCCCCGACGCTCCTTCCATGCTGTGTCTCCCATCCTCCTTGCCCAGACGGTAGACCTCTTTCATCTCCTCCACCGAAAATGTATTCGGCGTGTTTCGAAAATAATTGTTGTCGTGATTTCCCAGCGCTATATACAGAGGAACCTGACATTTCTCCAGATCGTCTATAATGCGGCCGGCATATTTCCTGGTAATCTCCTTCGGCGCCATCCCGTCAGTGAGATCCCCCAGATGGATAATGGCGTCATAGCCTGCCTTCCGGGCCATCCTCTGAATGTTGGAAGCCGTGTCCTCCCAGACCCCGTTGACGGTGTAGTGGGTATCGGTGAGAAGGCAGAACTTGAGCGTGTGGTCATTGTCAGCCTCATGAACCCGCCTGGCCACAGCTTCTACCTCCTGGTCGAACCAGGGCTTCTCAATATATGGAATCTCTTCATGGAAAAATGCGGCCAGCTCCCCTGCCAAACTTCGGTCTGCCTCCGTCAGCGCTTCTCCGTCCTCCCTCTTCACACACAGCCGAAACCAGCAGTCCTTTTCAAAAATATAGTCCTCCCTGCCATAGCTCTCCGGCGTCAGATTCCCGGTGTAGGTGGTCCAGTTCTCCTCCGGCTGGTAGGCATAAGTGTACAGGTACACCGGCTCTCTCTCCATGGAAAAGACAGCCGGAGCGAATACATAGCCCTCCCGGAGCAGATGAATCCTGCTGCCCGGCACTGCCCGGTAGAATTCCCACGTGGCCATGTGGCAGGGAGAATCAGGAACCATCATCCCATCTGCCAGGGCAGTCCTAAAACCCGGTATCAATTTCAAATATTCCATATCCATTTCTATGGCCTTCTTTCCCTAAAATGTATATCGTGATACAAATAAATCATCAGCTGACTCAAAACTAGTTTGAATTACAAGATATTTTCTCCTCAATCTCTGCTCCAGCATGTGCAGAGTCGTCGTCTTCCCGTACTGTCTGGCACGGTTGATTGTAAAATGATACCGGTTACATTAAACCGCTTCGCCATGATCGTTTCACCCCTCTCCCCATGCCTGCATATCCTACCACTACCTTATCACACTTCCATCCATTTTGCAATGATGCCGGTTATCCCGGCATGCCCCAAGCATGCCCCCAAATGTGTCTGCGGCCGCCAACATTAGCCTATGGGGAAGCTGGTCAGCCTGTTTTTGCCATCTTTCCCGCAGTAAGCCTTATGTTGTTGGTGCTAACTTAATGACATTGGTTCAGATAGGTCTGCGCACTGGCTGCGCTGACCGTATGATAACCTGGGCGGGCGGGCAAAAATCTTATTGCCGCAGGCGATTTTCATGGATATTTGCTGGTTGCTGTGAACACATGGGAACAGTAATCAAAAGGGGCCCGGCCCCCTGGCCGAACCCCCATATCCATATGCCTTTACCCTTCCAGGCATCTCATAACTCATTCTCCGTCCTGCTGCTACAGAACATTCTTTCACCCATTCACCACATTCTGCGCCTTCCCCTGACAGAACGCCTGCAGATTCTCAACGGCAATATCCATCAGCCTCTGCCTGCTCTCCTTTGGAGCCCAGGCGATGTGGGGCGTGATGATGCAGTTGCCGCAGGCCAGCAGCGGATTATCCGCCTTGATAGGCTCCGTGGACACCACGTCCAGCCCGGCCCCGAAGACCTTCCCGCTCTTCAGCGCCTCCGCCAGCGCCTCCTCATCCACAAGGGGTCCCCGGCTGGTGTTGAGAAGAATGACGCCGTCCTTCATCCTGCCTATGCTCTCCCGGTTGATCATCCCCTGGTTCTCCGGGAAAAGAGGACAGTGGAGGGAAATCACATCCGACTTCTGATACAGCTCCTCCAGAGTCACATAAGTCCCGATCTCTTTCCCGCTCTCCGACTCATGGGCGTCGCAGGCGACCACCTCCATTCCGAATGCTTTGGCAAGACGGCCCACCGCCTGTCCGATGCGCCCGAAACCGATGATCCCCATGGTCTTGCCCGCCAGCTCGATGAGGGGATATTTCCAGAAGCACCAGTCCGCGTTGTTGGTCCACTCCCCTTCTTTTACAGCCTGAGAGTGGGCCTGAGGGTGGTGGCAAATCTCCAGAAGCAGGGCCATGGCCATCTGAGCCACGGCGGTGGTCCCGTAGGTGGGAATGTTGCACACCGGAATTCCCCGCTCTTTGGCGGCGGCCACGTCCACCACGTTGAAGCCCGTAGCCAGAACCCCCACATATTTGACGGAAGGACAGGCCGCGAAAGTCTCCGCCGACAAGGGCGTCTTGTTGACGATCACCGCCTCCGCGTCGCCGATTCTCGTCGCAATCTCCTCCGCCGGTGTCCTGTCGTATACTTTCAGCTCTCCCAGCTTTTCAAATCCCTCCCAGCTCAGATCGCCGGGATTCTCCGTGTAGCCGTCTAAAATCACTATCTTCATCACTTTTTCGTCCTTTCACTCAGCCATGGACTCTCGTCCGCAGAAGGCAGGTTCCCCCCTCCCCAGACGAAAGCCCATTTTTCTTCTCTCCTCTAGTCCTGGACCATGGCCCACGCCCGGTTGATCACCCGCTTGGTTCCTGCCAGAACGATGTCTCCGTCCTCGTCCTTCCACGGCTTCACCTCAAAGGAGAGAGTATACGGATTCTCGGCGTTGAAAAATCCTTCTTCTTTCAGCACCTGGAAGAAATCCAAAAGCTCCGGGGTGTCGTTGGCGCTCCTGGGGAACCCGAACCTCGGATGCTGATCCCCATAAGCCTCGCATCCCTGTTTCACCACCGCGTTTCCGATGTGGAAATGGGTGATGTAAGGCCTCAGAGTGCGGATGACAAACCGGGATGTCTCATAGGTAGTGGGGAAATGGGACAGATCCACCAACAGTCCGAAGTTGCTGCATATGGTCCTCATATCCGCGGCAAACCGGGCTGCCAGAGGCGCCGGGCCGATGAGGGCCGCCTTGTCCATATTAAAGTCAAATACTTCCAGATTCACGGACATTCCCTTTGAAGCCGCGTAGTCACAGACCGTCTTGGTAGTCTTCAAAAGCTGCTGATACGCCAGCTCCTTGGTTTCCTCCTGCCATTTTCCCGCGAGAAAGGCGATGGCCTTCGCCCCCAGATACTCGGCCTCATCCACTGCCTCCAGAAGGGTGGCCTCCGCCTTTTTTCTGCCTTCTTCATCTGTATCGTTGGGGTTTAAGCCTGTGCCCAGAAGCCTGGGCTGGGCTCCGTAGCACACCTTCATGTGAGCCTGCTCCAACATTTTTTTCACCTTTTCTCTCTTGGCGCTGTCTTTAAACTGCCCGATCTCAATGGCGTCAAAAAAGTCGTCGCAGGCGATGGCCTTCACCGAGTCCACCACGTCATAACTCACCGGCGGATGGCTCATCCACTGAATCGTCCCGATTTCAAAATATTTGTGAATCGAATCCTTCATCTTCTTTTTCTCCTGTTCCTGAATCCCCAGGGGGCCCACTGTCTCCCGGTCCGCAGTTCTCTGTTCTGATCCCACGGCCCGCGGTTTTCTCCGCTCCGGTCTCCTGAACCGTGGTTTTCTTTGCTCCTGCCTCCGGTCCCACAGTCTCCCGCCCCGCGGCCCCCTGTCCCTGATCCAAATTTACTCAATTTTTATCCGGCGCTGTCTTCTGCCCGGTATCCTGGCTTGCTCAGGCCCAATGGCCGGACCGCGCAGCCCCTGCGGCGGCTGCCCCGCAGACATTTCCCGCCTCACCAGGCGCTGGCCTCCCGCCGCCTCACTCAAACTCCACAACCACCATCTCCCAGACATCCACCTGGTCCAGCTTCACCTCTGCCCTTCCTTCTTCCTGCCGCCAGGCTATGTTCTGTTCCTCCACGGCGGCCCGGACGGACGACACCCTCGCCCCCTCGGGCAGAGCCACGTTCACCGTGATGTCCCGTACAGGGATGGTATCCTTCAAGGGCCGCTCCCCTGTCTCGTTGACAAGGTGCACGATTATCCTGCCGTCTGCGCCGTACATGGTGGCATAGACAGAACCTGGGGCCTCGACCTCCAGTTCGCGCCTCCCCAGCAGCATATCCGCCAAGTTGCCGATGAGCTCATAGTGATCCGACAGATGGAACTCGGTCAGCATACTGCTCAGGGAAAACGGAAGGTATACCACCTGGCCTTCCCCCCAGTCTTTCTCCATCACCAGAGGAATATCAGTGCGGGGAACCGGGATGGAGGCTCTCTCCGGCGGCGCCCCCACCACCTCAAGAGGGGCAAAGGGCGGAACCAGCGTTGCCAGTGTCCGACAGCCCTCTGACGGTGTGCAGTAGATCACCTTTCCTCTAAAAGCTATTTTATCTGTATTCATGTCTTTTTTCAACAGGTTTCCCGCATTTTCAAAACGAAGATAGCTGGCAGTCAGGTAATCTCCCTCTCTGATGAGAGGCTCCACGCCCAGCAGTTCCCGGCACTCCGTTGTTTTCACAGAGTCCGTGTTCTCCACAATAGCCCTGCCGCCCTGTCTGACAAATTCCTCCACAGCCTCTTTTATCCCCGGTTTTCCCAGAACCCCGTCAGGCACCACGGCGAGACGGTACTGATTCAAATGTTCCTGGTTGATATAGTAATCCTGCATCAGGTCAAAGGAGATATGGTTTTTCATCAGGCCGTCGCCCCAGCTTCTGGATGCCTCCTTGCCGTCCCACATGAGCACAACCTCCGCCTTGCTCTTGGCGCCCTCCATGTCCTTCTCACTCTTTACGATCATGTGATCTACCTGGTTAATGGCTTTTAAGATCCTCTTGACCGTGATGGTGTCCGGGTATCCGGTGACAGAGT
>CAJTOT010000065.1:5076-5792 GCA_910577935.1 uncultured Hungatella sp.
ACTTAATTTTTATCCGGCGCTGTCTTCTGCCCGGCATCCTGGCTTGCTCAGGCCCCGGCGGCCCAACCACGCGGCTCCTGCGGCGGCCGACCTGCGGACATTTCCCGCCTCGCCAGACCCCGGCGGTCGGCAGCCTTACGCAAACTCCACAACCACCATCTCCCAGACATCTACCTGGTTCAGCTTCACCTCTGCCCTGTCTCCTTCCTGTTTCCAGCTTATGCTCTGTCCCTCCACGGCGGCCCGGACAGCCGACACCTTGGCTCCCTCCGGCAGGGCCACGGTGACGGTTATGTCTCTCACGGGGATGGTATCCTTCAGCGGCCTCTCCCCTGTCTCGTTGACAAGGTGCACCATAATCCGGCCCTTTGCGCCGTACATGGCGGCATAGACAGAACCCGGAGCCTGTACTTCCAGATCCCGCCTCCCCAGCAGCATATCCGCCAGGTTGCCTATGAGCTGATAGTGGTCTGACAGGTGGAACTCCGTCAGAAGAGCGCTTAATGAGAACGGAAGGTATACCACCTGGCCGCCGCCGCATCCTTTCTCCATCACCAGAGGAATATCAGTGCGGGGAACCGGGATGGAGGCTCTCTCCGGCGGCGCCCCCACCACCTCCAGAGGAGCAAAGGGCGGAACCAGTGTTGCCAGTGTCCGGCAGCCCTCTGACGGTGTGCAGTAGATCACCTTTCCTCTAAAAGCTATTTTATCTGTAT
>CAJTOT010000065.1:6208-6928 GCA_910577935.1 uncultured Hungatella sp.
TTAATGGCTTTTAAGATCCTCTTGTCCGTGATGGTGTCCGGGTATCCGGTGACAGAGTGCCACAGGATTCCTCCCGCCGCAGGGACCTGGCACATCCAGGGCAGATACTCCGCCGCAGGGAGTCCCACATGGCGCCAGTCCATGCCGGGGCAGGAGTGAATGATGCCGAAGGGCTTTAAAGCCTCGTCGTCTCTCTGTCCCGCCTTCATGGATAAGGTGGTGTTGACGGTCTCCGGGATTCCCCCGTGAACGCCTCTGGAGAGCACATCCTGGGACTCGGTGCAGATTAAGTCTGCCGTGGCGTAGCGCTCATAGATGCTGTCCCTGTCGATGCGCCCGGCCCCGGCGAACTTCCAGGAATAGGGAATATAGTACAGGATCAGCGGCACCTCGCTCCTGGTCTCCTTGATGGCCCTGTGCAACACGCCGATATTGTCCTTGGTGCACTTTGACAGCCAGTCCTTGTGAAAATCCGCCTCATTCTCCGGCATGTCAACACCGTAGGTCTTCTCGTATTTCTCCCGGCATTTCTCACAGAAGCATGCAGATGCCGTGGGAGCGTTGAGGAAAATCCCGTCGATGTCGTAGTTGTTCAGCACCTCCTTCAGCACCGGAACCGCCACCTCCTCGTTGCGGTAGCCGTTATTGGCGCAGGTGTTCAAAAACAGAGACCAGTTTCCCATCCTCTTCTCACCCCGGTAATAGGGAGATTTGTCTTTA
>CAJTOT010000066.1 GCA_910577935.1 uncultured Hungatella sp.
GGCGCAGTGGGAGGTTTACCAGGCAGTGCTCAGGCAGTTTTATGGGATTGAGTATCATTTCACAAGGAGCGATGAGCATGTCGGTGTTGTGGCCGAGGATGGAGGTGACTGGCTGTTCAGAATGGAGAAAGGGGAAGAGGGATATGAGTAACATAAGGTCCATGGATCTGTTCGGGATACAGGAGGAGGCGCGGCGCCTGAAGCTGGAGAATGCGGCGCTGCGGGATACCATCAGCTGCATGCAGGAGGTCCTGGATGAGTTTAAACAGGACAGAAATCCGTTTAGGGAGAACCGAATGACCCTGTATCTGGGTCAGCTTACAGGGATAGCCAGCATGGCGGAGACCAACGTGGCCTGGGCCCTTGAGCATGGGTACGCGGTGGATCACAGGGTAAAGAAAAGCCCCGGCAGTTAAGCCAGGGCAGATGCTTAATAGGTGTCCCAGGGAGCCAGCACCTCCCATGGGGACGCTTACCAAATAACTGATGTCGAAAATTATAACGGATGAGAGGAGAAAAATCAAGATGAAAGTGACGACACCATTATACGAGCTTAGTGAGCAGTATCAGATGCTGCAGGAGATGGCCTATGACCCGGAGGTGGATGAGGAGGCGCTTAAGGATACCATGGAAGGGCTGTGGGGAGAGATTGAAGAGAAGGCTGACGGCTACGCCAGGATCATCTTTGGCATGAAGGCGGACATCGAGGCATTGAAGAGGGAGGAGGAGCGCCTGCGGCTGAGGCGCAAGAGCCTGGAGAACCGCTCCGAGCTTTTAAAAGGCAACCTGGAGGCCAACATGCGCTACATAGGGAAGACAAAATTCAAGACAGCCCTGTTTTCCTTCAACATCCAGAAAAACGGGGGGCTCCAGCCCCTGGTGATCGACGGCCTGATAGAGGACATTCCGGGAAAATATTTAATTGCCCAGGAGCCGGTTCCGGACAACAAGGCTATCCGGGAGCTTCTGAAGGACAGGCAGGTGGAATGGGCCCATTTAGAGCCCCAGGGCGAGAGCCTGAGGATACGCTGATGGAGGAGCGGATGGAGATCACCCCGTACCGGATGGGGACCCTGATGAACCTGGCCAACAAGGTCACGAAACAGATGCTGTCCGGGGCCTGGCACCTCACCTATGACGAGATGGAAGCGGTTTTAAGCCTTATTCAGTGCGGCATCAACGAGAGCAGGGAAATGAATGAGAAATGGAAAAGTTCCATGAAGGAGGGCACGGAGCGCAGTGAGCCCCGCGCCGTGGAAGGGAGTGGTAAGGATTGTTCTTAAAGACCGGCGAATTAAAGAAGGTTATGAAGTCAGCCCTCAAGAGCAGGGGGCTGACAGTGGGAAATATGGATGGGCAGTACCTGGTGTACTGTGACTCATGGGGTGTCTGTGTCGATGCCGTTTATGCGTCAAATAAGTTTAAAGCAGCCATTATGGAGCTGATTGGGGACCTTCCGGAGGACGGGGAGTGCTACCGGTGCTCCCTCTCGCCGGAGAGGGAGATCGAGCAGGAACGGGTGTACGATATCCCGGTGCCCTTTGAGGACTGGAAGGCAGCGGGGGATTTTGCGTCTGAGACCCCCTTATCCCTCACTGTGTGGCCTCATGAGTATACGATATTCCAGAGGAAGAGCGATTTGGGATTCCTGGCGGCGGATAGGAGCCTGACGGGGAAGATGATCTCCCCCGGAGAGCTGGACCAGTCGGTGGAATCCATGCCGGGCCGTCCGAGCGTGCTGGCCGGAACGGTCCTGTATTTCAAAAATGATACAACGATCTACTGGGTGCGCGGGGAGAGCTGCGGTGAGAAGGCAGAGAAGGTCTTATTTCCGCGCTTGGAAGAGATCGATTTTTTTGAGAAAGACTGGGTCCCCAAGTCGGGCCTGGGAACAGAAGGAAAGGAAGAGAGGGCCGCTAAGGAACGGCTGCCTTATTAGAGGAGGAGAAAGAATGGCAATACCAGTATTGATTATTGGAAAATCAGGCAGTGGGAAATCTGCCAGCATGAAGAACTGCGTGGGGAAAGACTTCAATCTTGTGAGCGTGCTTAAGAAGCCGCTTCCGTTCAAGGGAAAGATTCCCAGCTATCAGTCCGACAATTATCAGGAAATTAAAAGGGCGCTGATGGGGGCACTGGCAAAATCGGTGGTGATCGATGATGCCGGATACCTAATCACCAACTTTTTTATGAGGAACCACAGCACGAAAGGGAAGGGAAATGACGTGTTCGGCCTTTATAACCAGATGGCGGACGATTTCTGGAGCCTGATCCAGAACACCATCATCGGGGCTATGCCGGAGGACAAGATCGTCTATATCGTCATGCATGAGGATACGGATGATTACGGGAACATCAAGGCCAAGACCATCGGAAAGCTCCTGGATGACAAAATCTGCCTGGAAGGGCTGTGCACAGTGGTGCTGCGCTGTGTCAACAACATGACTGAGCACAAGTTCATTACCCAGTCGGACGGGGCCGCCATCAGCAAGTCACCGGAGGGGATGTTCGAGGACAGCGAGATCCCCAATGACCTGCTCCTGGTGGACAATGCGATCCGGGAGTATTACGGGATTCAGAATCCCAGGAATGCAGAGGAGGAGAGAGCATGATAAGGAAACCAGAAGGCTATGACCAGGCCCCGGCCTACACGGGGGAGTTTCAGCAGCTCCCCAAGGGGAAATACGTCTGCACCATCAAGCAGGTGGCTACCCAGGTGTCAAAGAACAACCATGAGCAGTTCGTGATCCTTTACGATATCGCGGAAGGGGAATACAAGGACTTTTTTAAGAAGATGTTTGACTCAGACAGGGAGCAGAACCCCTCAGGGGCGAAATGGCGGGGGGTGTTTAAGCAGAACATGAACGGGAAAGGGACCCCGTGGCTGAAGGGAATCATCACGTCCATTGAGAGATCCAATAACTTTGCGTTCCAGTGGGACAAGGAGAACAACGAGAAGACCCTGGTGGGAAAACGGTTCGGCGGGCTTTTCCGCCGCAGGCAGTATGAGAAGGATGACAAGAGCCGCGCGATGACCACGGAGCTGTTCCAGATCCGAAGCGTGGCGGGGCTGGCGGAGGCGGAAATCCCGGAGGACAGCCTGCTCCCGGACGGCCCGGCGTCCCGTCCGGATCCCAGCCCGGCGAATGCGGCAATGCCCTCCTTTGTGGGGGACGGCTTCATGAGCATCCCGGAAGGAGCGGAGGATGAGGGCATCCCGTTTATGTAGGGAAGATCCGGGGATATACCGGAAGGTAAAGGAGACCGTGGACATGCGGCAGGTGGCGGAGCATTACGGGATCAAAGTGGATAGAAGGGGGTGGTGCGTCTGCCCCTTTCATCCCGACCGGCATCCAAGCATGAAGCTGTTCCCTGACATCAGGGGGTATTACTGTTTTACCTGCGGGGTCGGCGGGGACCAGATCACGTTCGCAGCCCGGTATCTGGGGGTGCGCAACGCCGCTGCCGCCAGGGAGCTGGCAGAGGCGTTCCGGGTGCCAGTGGAGGAGCCGGCCACATACAGGGAAAGGCGGGAGGCACAGCTGGCAGCAAGGGAGCGCCGGGATATGGCCCGGTTCGTGAAACGGTCAAAGCTGTGGCTGGGGCTGTACCGGGGCCTGCTGTGTGGTTCCAGGAGGGACCCTGAGGACCCGCATTTCCTGGAAGGAATCCACAGGCTGGAATATGTGGAATACCTTCTGGACTGCCTGGAGCGGCATCCGGAGATGATATACAGGAACGGGGAGGCGGTGAGAAAGATTGGAGAGATCGAGAGAAGAGCTGCTGGCTGGTATGATGAGCCTGGGGAAGACGGAACCGTTCCCGGATGATATTTTTTACGCAGTCTTTGAGATTGATGACAACGTGGAGCGGCAGAAGTACATAGAGGCCCTGCGGAACGTGGCCAGGGAGAAGAAACGCTTCACGGAGTTCAACAACATCTTCCGGCAGTACCAGCTGGATTACATGCAGCGCATGAAGCAGGACGGGAACCGGACCAGGTTTACAGGGCAGCCGGTGGAGCTGTCCTGCGGGGAATGGACCGCCGATGACCTGGGCGTGAGGACGACGCGGTTCGACAGGAATTTCCAGCCGGTGCCGGTCATGGCCTGCAGTCACCCGCTCCTCCCGGTAGAGATCCTGAAAAATGTTGACACGTCAGAGGAGAGGATCACCCTGGCTTACTTCAAGTCGGCCGCATGGCAGACCATAACCGTGGACCGCAGCGTGTGCGCCAACACCAACCGGATTGTGGACGCCTTGAGCCAGTACGGCATCGAGGTGACATCGGACAACGCCAAGAACCTGGTGAGGTATATCAGCGACTGCGTGGGCTGCAACCCGGCGGCGCTGGACCCTAAAAGGTCCATCAACCGCCTGGGCTGGATCGGGAGGGCCTTTACCCCTTATGAGGCGGATATCCGGTATGAGGGCGACCCGGAGTATGAGGCGGTATTTAAAAATGTCCGGGAGAGCGGCGACTTCGGGATATGGAAAAAGCTGTGCGCCAGGCTGCGGGAGAACCTGCAGCTGCGGCTCATGATGGCGGCCAGCTTCGCCTCCGTGCTGCTGGAGCCGGTGGGCGCCCTCCCTTTTGTGCTGCAAGTATGGGGGGAGTCAGGGACCTGCAAGACGGTGGCCCTCATGGTGTGCATGAGCGTCTGGGGGAATCCCAGGCTGGGAGGCCTGGTGAAGACCATGAACATGACAAGGAACGCCATCATGCGCCATGCGGCGTTCCTGTGCAGCATTCCGTTCGCTGGGGACGAGCTGCAGACCATCAAGGACAAATGGCAGGGGAACTTTGACCAGCTGATCTACCAGATCACGGAGGGGGTTGACCGCGGGCGGGCGAAGCTCCACGGCGGCGTGGAGGACACCAGGACCTGGAAGAACAGCTTCATTTTCACGGGTGAGGAGCCGATCACGAAGGCGAACTCCGGAGGGGGTTCCAAGAACCGGGTCATCGAGATGGCGCTGGACGGCAGCCTGATGGAGGACGGCCATTATGTCAGCGGCATTGTCCAGGAGAATTACGGTTTCGCGGGCAGGGAGTTTGTGGAGCATATACAAGGAATGGAGAAGTCTGTCCTGGTGGAACAGTACCGGGAGCTGTTTGAGGCCCTGTGCAGGCTTGACACCACGGATAAACAGGCCATGGCGATGGCGTGTCTCCTTCTGGCGGACCGGCTGGCCTCCTCCCTGTTTTTTCCAGGGGAGCCCCCTGTCGGGATGTCGGAGGCAGGGAGGTATCTGCAGAGCGTAAAGGACGTGGACGTGGCGGAGAGGGCCTACCAGGCGGTTTTGAACTGGGCTGCCAAGAACCCGGTGCGCTTCGAGGACCCCAAGGACCCATCCTCCCCTAACAAAGGGGAGGTGTGGGGGAAGATCGAGAGGAACGAGAAAAGGATGACGGAAGTTCTGGTGGTTAACCGGGATGTGCTCCAGGGGTTTCTGGAACAGAACCGATATGATTATACGGCGGTGGTTCGGAAATGGGCGGAAAAGGAGCGCCTGATCCGCAACAGCCAGGGAAAGTTCATCCATCAGACAAAGGTTTATGGGATCAAGTCCAGCTATGTGAAGCTCGCCCTTCCGGAAGGGGACGATTCCGTGGACAGTAACGGTTTCCTGATCATAGACGAGGTACAGGAGACCCTGCCGTTTATATAAAAAGTCTTACCTGGGCATGAAAAGGTAAGACCAAGGTAAGACCTTGGAAGCCGCTTAAATCAAGGCTTTTTAGTATATAGTCTTACCGTCTTACCAGTCTTACCTGTTTTATAATACGTAACGCGAGGGAGAAAAAGTGAGAATTCTCTCCTGTGAATAAAATATCTGTATTTATATGCGGAAAAATGGTAAGACGGTAAGACCCTCCGTATTTTCAAGGGTTTCCGCCGATTTTCAGGTAAGATCACGGTAAGCCTTTTGGGGGATAAGGTAAGACTTTTGGCAATGTGAAGTAAAACATGGATAAAAAAGTAGTTTAAAAGAGGCCCGCCAGAAAGGAGCGGCATAAAATGAACGACTTAAGGAAAGCGACAATAACCACCCTGGAGGTGGTGGAGATGATGGAGGTCGAGC
>CAJTOT010000067.1 GCA_910577935.1 uncultured Hungatella sp.
ATAAATGATGCACCGTATCCCCCACCGCACAAGGCAGTTTCAACAGTTTCCCTTGTTCCTCTAAGTCCTCATATTCTGCCAGACGTTCCATACATCTCTGATGCCCGTTATTCTTTAAGTCCATCCGGGGAATAGCCTGTCCTTCCCCAGTGCGTTCTGTCAATCTCTCCATATTTCCCTTTCCCTCCAAAATCCCATCCATCACCTGGCAGCTTTCCCCACATACATCATCACACGGGTACTCCAGGCAGTTCTCCGGCATCTCCACCACCAGTATGGCTTTCATTCTGCGCCTCCTCTTATTTCTTCTCCACAAATCTGACAGGTTCAAAACCGCAATGAATATTCTCCGGCTTCGCCCCAAATATAGAAGTGCATTTCCCAACATGTACGCAATCGGCGCATGTTTTGCCTTTCGGTAAGTCCATGCACTGTCTTTTGCAATTATGGGCTTTATAATAGTCACATCTGCCGCATTCCATTTCTCTCATCCCCCGCTTTCCGGCTTCCCGCACCGTTCAAATTCTATCACCCATACCCAGGGGTTAGCATCCCAGCCATACCTGTTCAAGTCTGATTTTTTGATGGTGGAATCCCACAATGCCATGAATGTGAATATATCTCCATTATGGCCACACCAGCACCCCTCTTCCTCGCACCCATCTATGGTAATCTCCTGCAGCCGCTCCACCCTCACACCCATCACCTTCAGCCAGATACGGGCGGCTTCTTTCGGCATGTGGATTGAGGGGCGCCATACTGTTGTCGGATAACTTCCCGGCTGTGGAAATGGAGATATCCATGTCCTGTAAATATATCCCCCTGTCCATTCTGCCCATGTCTCCCGGACATACAGAATATCCCCTTTCCCATATGGCGGATTCTTTTCTATATATCCACGCAGTTTATGCCATGTAGAGCCGTCAGGATTTTTTCCATAGGTTTCTCCCTCCACATCTGACTGAATCTCTATGAGCCTGGTACCATACTTGTCGGTGCGCACCTTCATTTCAGTATTGCTGTACTTATATTTTACAGCACGCCTGGTGACCGTCTTCCTGCCGTCCAGAATCGCCCGTACCATGTCCCCGTTAAAAAGAATCGGTAATACCCTACTCACCCGTATTTCCTCCTTCCGCCAGCTCCGCAACCCGCTAAACACACCAGTCCTTATCTACCGGGTACAGATAATACTCCTGCCCTTCTGCAAAATACTGCGGTATCAGTCCCCATTTATCATCAAACTCAAAGGAAACCTCCATCCCGTCCAGAATATCTGTATGTCCTTTAAGCTGGCGCCTCACCCATGCCGGTGCTTTTTTCAAAAACTTCTCTTTGCTGAATTTCATTTCCGCCTTCTTTCCACGCAATCCGCAGCTGCCCGGGCGGCTCAAAGTTCATCCACAGTATCTCCCGCTTCCTGCTGCCCGACTGGGAACGGCACCAGTGCTCCTCCCTGTGCCACCCCCGCAGGCGGCTGTCATACAGGGCGCTGGCATACCCGCTCAGCAGCACCTTTCCTTTGTGGGCAAGCAGGATATCCAGCAGTTCCTCATGCTCCTTATCATCCATCTCATGCCGGTACTGCTTCCCGTACCTGGTGTCGAGTACATACGGCGGGTCCGCATAGATGAGGACATTCGGAAAATTAAACCTCTGTATCAGCTCTGCTGCCGGCCTGTTCTCTATCTGCACACCCCGGAGCCTCTCTGCCGCCCGGATTATCCTTTCCGGCATCCCGCACCAGTCCTGCGCCGCATAGGCCCGTTCCCGGCCCTGGATATCGTTTTTCCATCCGGCCTTTTCACCATTTGTCCGGAAGCCGCGCCCCATGTTCAGACGAACGCAGAAATTCACGGCCTGCCCCAGGCTGTCGCCCGGAACTGATGCAAAGGCATCCTCATACACCTGCCGGGCATATGGCGTAAAATATATCTCATGGGCAAGCCTTTCCGGATCCCTGCGAACCCAGTCGAAAAAACTGACTACATTTCCGTCCAGATCATTCACCGTCTCGATGTGGGAGCGGGGCTTGTTAAACAGCACGGCCCCGCTGCCAAAGAAGGGCTCCAGGTAGCTGTGATGCTCCGGGAAGAAGCTGATGATCCAGTCCGCCAGGAACCACTTGCTTCCCGGGTATTTTATGACCGCATTCATACGTCTTTCCCCTGTTCCTCTGTGCCCGTATCAAGAACACACTTCACATAAACCTCCACCGGGCAGCTCCTGCATACTGCATCCAGTTCTTCCTGCTCTGTTATCTCCCGCGGATGGCGGCACAGCTCATCGCATACATACGCCGCCATATCCTCCACCCCATCCTTCAGGCCCGTTACCTGCCCCGGGCTCATCCCGCTGTCCTCGTAATCCTTCAGCTTACAGAGGCATCCGTACAGAAGCTGGCTGGTCTCTTTTGTGATAACCTCACCTGCCTGCAGATTCTTCCATGGTATCCCTTTTACCTGCCACAAGCCGGATGCTTTTTTCTGTGTTAATCTGCCTATTCCACTGTACCTCCTGTTCATTCTCCCGGTTGCACCGGTGCAACCCGTCAGCTCAGCCCCCATTCCGGCTTTTCTTCCGGCTCGATATCATCATCGCTGTCGCTTTCCACATCCAGGACTATCTCCGTAAATGCTCTGTACAATGTCATAAGGAATACTTTAAAACCGCCCAGCTCTCGCAAGGAAGAAATGTCAACTGAGTCGTTATAGTTCAGTATCATCCACTTGTCTTTATTTGTATGCTTGTACAGTTTAATCTGGCAGTTCAGGTTCTCATCTTCGTCACAAATAAATCTAACAACGCAGTCATCATAAGTGGACTTAAACCATCTCTTATCTTCATGCTCCACTTCCATCTGTGCGGAAACATGCTCGTAATAAGGCTCCCCATCATCACAGCAGGCCTCCAGGTCATCCGTATTGACATTCTCCGCTACGTATTTGCAATACTGCTTAAATATCTCTGACAGCTTAATTTCTTTCATTTCTGGCTCTTTCATAAGCCCTTTAAAGTTTTCCAGTATCTCTTTATTGTCTGCGAGGCTTGTAGAATTTACAATTTCCGTCAGTACCGTATCCAGCTTTGTGAGGTACTGGTTGAAATCATGCTTTTCAATCGCCGGGATCATGGTTTCACTCAGCTTTTTCTCGATCAGCTTCTTTCCCTCCCCGCCATAGGAAAACACGTTGCTGAGCGCGTCCGACACACCTTTCTCTATATACTGGCCCACAAGCTTCTCCACAGTTCCGTCGTTCAATTTTTCATTTACTGTATTAATGATTTTTCGTTCAAAGCTTTCCATTCCCTTTTACCTTTCCTCTCAATTACTCACAAGCTCATCCTCCAGTGCCGCAAAATCATACTCATTCTGCGCAAACTGGTTAAAGCTGTTCTTTCCCTGCCCCTTCTTTGTACCCGCTTTCGGCCGCACGTACTGGCCTGGCAGGTAGCCGGCAAAAAAGTTGTCCGAAAAAAATGACTCCGGGCTGCGGATATAGTCCTCTGTCCTGCCAAGGATCCTGACCGCCTCCGCATAGTTGGCGGCTGCTGCCACCAGGTCCTTCTCGGTGATGCGGCTGTCACCCATGAGCACCCTGCAGTAGGCATATTCGGCCCCGGGACGGCCAAAAGCCTTTTTCGGGTATGCCTCACAGAATTCCCCAAACAATTCAATGGGGGCTGCCGTGCATCTCTCTCTTTTATTTTGTTTTTGTTTATATATGTCTGCGCTTTCTGCTGCTCCTTTTACTGCTGGTTGTACTGCTTCTTTTACTTCGCTTTCTACTGCGTTTTGTACTACGCTTTTGAAAGTGTTTTTTTCCGCAATGGATATCATCCGGTAACGGTTCGGGCTTCCTTTCTTTCCCTTCTGGTATTCGATCAGCCCCGCTTTGATGAGTTCGTCTCTCGCCTTTATCAAGGTAGCTTCACGGCTCATTTGCGTGGTTGCCATCAAACGCAGGTTATCTACTGTCACCCACTCGCTCCACCCGGATCTGTTGCACAGGTACAGCAGTTTGTACCAGAGCAGCTGTGGCAGGATCGGCAGGTAGTGAGTTTCGATCCATTGTTCAAAGGCTAATATCTCTGCCAGATAATTCAATGTCATCCCCCCTTTATCTGTTCTTCCCTTCCGGCATTTATATCACCTCCCGCCCTGTGTGCCGTTCTCCATCCGGATACTTTCTCTATTCTTTCCTGCTGCCTTTCTCCCGGGCATGCTCCGCTCACCATACTTTTTCAGATAAGTGAGATGATACGGTTCCCTGCGCCCCACAGCCTCTGCCTGCAGGGATACAGCTGTTATGTAATCCTCGTACTTCCTGTTTTTAAGTTCCCGCTCCATGCTTCCCGCCTTTCCACTCCCTGCCGCCTCCTTTCCGGGGACACCGGCCCTGTCACCGCTGATGCCCCCTTGCAAAAAACTGCAGTTACCGTGATGTATCAACTTTTCCCAAAAGGCTGAATAATATTGCGCCCAAAAACTTCCATCCACTTTTCATGGGAATACTTTGCCTCAAAAGCCTACAGCGCCTTCCTCTGCACCAGGCGCTGGTGATGGATATTATGATGGACGGCCTCCGGGCCCTGGGTGTGGTGCTGCAGGCAAAGATATACCTTCAGGCCGTAGTGCTCGGAGAGCTTCCTGTTCGCCGTGCCGGGCATGGCGTGATGCTCCTGCAGATTACTCCGGGGAGCATCATCTCCCCTCAGGAGCATGCACAGATAACATGTCCTCCGGCTTTTATCCTGCATAATACTTTTCGACATCCTAAACCCTCCCGCTTCCTTCTTTCTTATTTATCCGGATATCCATCAGCTTTTCTATGACTGCTGCCAGGTTTACTACATCCGGATAGATCTTTTCCAGGAATTCCAGGGTGATCAACACCCCATCCCATAGGGCAAATGCTTTCCTAAGGCTCTCCAGAAAGCCGTTCACCTCCCTCAGGATTTCCTGGAAGCCTTCCCTGCCCGCCCATTCCTCTGAAGGTCTATTCTGCGGCATCTCCTCCAGGGCCTTTTCCTGCGGCGGAATCTCTTTCCTATATTCTGTGCCTAGCTCTGCGGGAACAGCTTCCGTGATCTCTTCAAAATGCGCATCCGGTATTGCCTCCGGATAATCCATGACTTCCATCTGGCCGGGAAGGGGCTCTTCCTTCGGTTCCGGCCAAACCTCTTCCCTTGTAACTTTAGCCGCTTTCTTTCCAGGAGATTTAGGCGGCGCCGCTTTCACCACTTTGGAGTCTTTTCGTTTTTCTTTCGGCTGCGCAGCTTCCTCTTTTTCATCAGACCTCTCTCCCTCGCTCTCCGGAAGGCTCTCTCCTGCCGGGTCCAGGAGTTCCCCGTACTCCTGCTGCCGTGATTCCTCCGTTCCGGCCTCCTGCACCATCCCCAGGACTGCCTTCCGAATATCTTCGGGGATATATCTTTCCTTCTCCCCGCTCCTGACATTGGTCACGCTGGCGGATTCCCCGGACAGGGAAATCATCAGTCGTCCCACTCCCGGGACCCGCACCATGTAAATGGCATCTCCCTGGGGCGCCAGTATCCCCAGGAGGGCCGGC
>CAJTOT010000068.1 GCA_910577935.1 uncultured Hungatella sp.
AGACTGCCAATGCCGGCAGCAGCAACTATACAAAATACGCCAGGGATCTTTATCCCTCCCTCCAGGGACAAGCCTGGTGTGATATGTTCGTAGACTGATGCTTTGTCCAGGCCTTTGGCGAGGTCAATGCCAGGCAGCTGCTTTGCGGCGGCTTCAGCGCTTATACACCGACATCAGCCAAGTATTATAAAGAGCGGAGGCGGTGGTAGACATCTCCGGAGCCGGGCGACCAGGTTTTCTTTAGAAACTCCGTCCGGATCTGCCATACCGGGATCGTCACAGAAGTATCCGGCGGCAGAGTCTATACCATCGAGGGCAATACCGGCGGGGCCTCAGGAGTTGTGGCCAATGGGGGAGGAGTTTGTGGGAAATCCTACGACTTGTCCCATGCCGGGATTGCCGGTTATGGCCGCCCTGACTGGACCCTGGTGGAGCTTCCTTGCTATGAGCCAGGCTGGCGCCACGATTCCAACGGGTGGTGGTACGCCGACACGGAATCCACCTATTATAAGTCTTGCTGGCAGATCATCAATGGCCACAAGTACTATTTTAACGCTGATGGCTATGCGGTGACTGACTGGCAGCAAATCGGCGGAAATTGGTATTACTTTGAGCCCGTTGCCGGCCACCCTCTGGAATGCGCTTTATATGTGACTGACAGGGATGGAGTTCAGGGAGTGGGGGAGTTTTAGACGGGGTTAGTTGCTGCTTTCTGTCAGAAGTTCATCGTAGGAAGTTTGGAGGGCATCTTTGATTGCCTTGAGCTGAGATGCCTTCACATGCTGGATTCCGCGTTCGATTTTGACAAGGGATTCCCTGGTAAGATTTATGCCCTGCAGTTGTACCATACCGACCAATTCGGTCTGCCCTATGCGACGCTCTTTGCGGATTCGGCGGATATTGGCGCCGATACATATTCTTTCATCATTGCGTATCGTTTCCATAGATTCCTCACAAAATGGACTTATTTTGGTTCTTTTTTGTATTTATAGTACATGTCCAATGTGATACAATGGGACTAGAATAAGTCCGCATAAAAATTAGTAGGAGGAAAATATGGGAAAGAGAATGATTGTGGTTACAGGTGCG
Organism: uncultured Hungatella sp.; assembly: GCA_910577935.1. Taxonomy (GTDB): domain Bacteria; phylum Bacillota; class Clostridia; order Lachnospirales; family Lachnospiraceae; genus UBA3402. The sequence continues at coordinate 1,090 of CAJTOT010000068.1, forward strand.
CTTATAGGATTGCACTTATATGGATATCATGTAATTCCGGATTATAGAATCCAGTCCAGCATATCCTTTGAGAGCCCGTCAGGTCGGGAGACAATGTTGAATGTGGTAGTGTTCAAAGATTACTACAATAAGGAGTTGTGGAAAGAGATCGAGAAATTCTATCTGGATATGAATGGGTATCCTGCAGTTCTGCAGATGAATCTATATGTTAGTGGTCAGAAGAAACCGCACAGGACAGAAAAATTTGAATGCTAAACAAAAATAATTGACCGAAATGTGTTGTTTTATATCACATTCCGGTCAATTAGAGTCATGACGCTATTGACAGGCAGGATTGTTTATTCTACTATATATCACACGAGGTATCACACGATGCCCACAAACCATTGATAATTCAGTGCCTTCTTGTGGGGTCGAATCCCATCGTCTCCGCTGTCAGAAAATCCCGAAAAACACCTGTGAGTTCATTAAGAATCGGTGTTTTTCGGGATTTTTATGTACATTTTTAATGTGATATCAGGTTAGATGCCCTTCCCGGAGTTCTCAGCCGCCAGGGGGTCATGGCCTGGAGACAGGCCGCGGTTGGTTCCGAAAGTGTCGTAGATGGAATCAAAGGAACCCTCCGGCGCCAGGGCGATGAAGCAGTGTCCGGCACCCCAGGTTCCGTACAGCTTCATGATGGTCTCCATGGCGTCCCTGGGGATCGCGACACAGCCGGAGGTAGACAGCCAGTAATCACCCTCGCAGTGGAGGAAGAGAGCGGAACCCTGGTTGGGGATAGCCTGGGGATTAAATCCCATATCCAGGACATAGTCATAATAATCGATATAGGGAAGAGTTCCCACTTTTTCCCCGGCCTCCTGGACTTCCCGGTCGTCCTGAACCAATCGGTTAGAAGCGTCGCTCCAGACATAGGAGGAGTTCACCTGAATGTATTCTTTCGGGAAACCTTTTTTGGGAGCGGCCTGTCCAAAAGGCGTATTCAGCTGAAAAACTCCTATGGGGGTGGTCTTGTCTCCCACGGTTCTGTGGCTGTTCAGGCCATTCATGCCCAGATGGCCGGCTGCCGTCAGCTTCTGCTGCCATCCCTGGTCGGTCTTTTCGTAGACATAGACATCACAGAGGCTTCCCCCCGTTCCCTCGACCACAACCAGCACGCCGGCCTCACCCGGCAGTGTGAACCGATTTACATCAAAAGATAGAACGGGAAGAGTCCGGGCCGCCTCATCTAAAAAGGCCTGATATTCAGGAGACTCCAGCCGGGCCTGTTCCCGCCCAATCCGCTGGGCCTCCGCGTTCTGGGCTTCCTCCAGCGCCTGACCGGGGCCGTAATCAGAAGTGTAGGCCAGCGCCTGACAAGGTGCCATAAGCGCCAGCCCCAGTGACAGCAAAGCCGCCTGTCCGGCAGCTGACAGTAAGTGTATCATAATTAATCCTTTCATCTTTAAATGTTTTAGACAGAAATATCCACAGATATTGCTTCCATGCCTGAAAAATCAGCTGTGCCGGAGGTCAGGTCACCGATTCCCGTCAAACCGGAGATGTCCGGGGATAAAGCGCCTGACAGGGCTTCTGACATGGAGGACATCAGTTCATTGGTGCTTGTCTTTCTGTCCTCAGCCATTTCCCTCAAGGCATAACGCTGCTCTTCTCTGCGGCGCTTCTTGCGTCTGGCCTGCAGTTCCTTCTCAATCTGCTGCGCTTTCTGCTCTTCTGCGTGTTTCAGGGCCTTTTTGCGCCGATCCTCCATGCGCTCTTCTTTGCTTAGATGCTTCAGCTTTTTTTGAATGCGCTTAATCAGTTTTTCCATGCGCTTGATCTGTTGAGCGTACTTCTTGGCCTCCTTGCCTTCGCTGGCTATGGCGCCCATCTTTAAATCTGCGAGGGCCCGCATGGCTTTTGACATGACCTGCTGGACATCCATGATGGTCTCAGCCCTGGACAGCATGCCGGCCAGTTCCCCTACAGAGTTGGAAGGCCCGGAGGACTTCACCTTGAAAGCGGGGCTGGACTGATCAGAAGCTGACAAGGAACCCGGTCCGGCAGCTGTGGGATTAGAAGGGTCATAACGATCTGTATTTGAAACACTTTTCGAAGCGTTTGCTGCGGTCCTGGCTTTGCTGTTTGAAGCTTGACGGCTTTCTCTGAGGCCGTAAGACTCATAAGCGGAGCTGGTGGATATCTGCCGGTTTCTTTCTGTGACATTCATAAAAAATGGCCTCCTTTTTAAATATTCTCATAATAAATATCGGCTGAATGAAAGAAAAAAAAACCTTTCTTTGGAAAAATGTGAAAATTTTGTGAACTCATATAGATCTATGGAAATATTTCCCTTTTCAAAAGCGGACAAACAGAGTATAATAGAGCCGTATCTTATGGTAAAAATGTGAAGGGAGAAGAAAAAGACATGTTGCACGAGACATTAAAACCATTTCCCAAGGATTTTCTCTGGGGAGCAAGTACATCTGCGTATCAGGTGGAGGGAGCAAATTTAGAAGACGGCAAAGGTCCATCCTGCCAGGATGTGAAGAAAGTGCCGGAGGGGACTTCTGATTTGACTGTGTGCGCGGATCAGTACCACAGATACAAAGAGGATATTGCCCTGATGGCCGAAATGGGATTTAAGACCTACCGTTTTTCCATCGCATGGTCCAGAATCATTCCCGAGGGCACAGGAGAGGTGAATCCCAAGGGAATCGAGTATTATAACAATGTGATCAACGAGTGCCTGAAATATGGAATCGAACCACTGGTTACCATGTTCCATTTTGATATGCCTGCCGCGCTGGACAAGAGAGGCTCCTGGTCAAACAGGGAGTCAGTAGACTGGTTCCTGAATTTCGCCAAGGTGATGTTTGAAAATTTCGGAGACCGTGTGAAATACTGGCTGACCATCAATGAGCAGAATATGTTGACACTGGTGGGACCTGTCATCGGAACCCTGACTATTCCGGAGGGCTGCACGAACGTGCTGAAAGAGACATATCAGCAGAATCATCACATGCTGGTAGCTCAGGCCAAGGCTATGGCCCTGTGTCATGAGATGCTGCCGAATGCCAAGATCGGCCCGGCTCCCAATATTTCTCTGGTATATCCCGCAAGCTGCAAGCCGGAGGATAATCTGGCCGCCCAGAACTACAACGCCATCCGCAACTGGCTGTATCTGGATATGGCCGTGTATGGCGTGTACAACAATATCGTGTGGTCCTATCTGGAAGAACATGACGCCGCTCCGGAGTTCGCTCCGGGAGATGCCGAAGCATTAAAGAGCGGTCACCCGGATTTTATCGGATTCAACTACTATAATACCGCGACCGTGGAGGCCAGCGACGGCTCGGAGACCATGGACTCGGGGGCTGACCAGCAGACCGCCAGAGGCGAGGCCGGCTTCTATAAAGGCTTCCGCAATCCTCACCTGCCCACCACGGAATTCGGATGGGAGATCGATCCCATGGGCTTCAGGGCGACGATCCGCGAGATGTATTCCAGATACCGTCTGCCCATGATTGTCACCGAGAACGGTCTGGGCGCATATGACAAACTTACCGAGGACGGCAAGGTGCATGATCCGTACAGGATTGAGTATCTGCGCAAGCACATCGAACAGGTTCGCCTGGCTATCTCCGACGGCTGTGAGATGATGGGATATTGCCCATGGTCGGCGATTGACCTTATTTCCACCCATGAAGGGATGGTGAAGCGCTACGGCTTCATCTATGTAGACAGGGAAGAGTTTGACTTGAAGACCCTGGATCGCTACCGCAAGGATTCCTTCTATTGGTATAAGAAAGTCATCGAGACTAACGGAGAAGATTTGTCATAGGAAGAAGTCATTATATAGAATATAGAGAGGTAGATCCGGAAGGCTGCAGGCATGTTTGTGCTGCAGCCTTTGTTGCTTTTTTGCGCCTCTTGTCCGTCTGCGCCGGCCCAAAGCCCGGGCCTCCCCCCGCCCTCCGCCCCATGAACGGAAAGAGCCGCTGGGACTGCCGTAAAG
>CAJTOT010000069.1:0-1426 GCA_910577935.1 uncultured Hungatella sp.
CTTCGCGAGATGGATACTGCGGAAATCGGGATGCCCTATGGAGAGGGGAAGACAAAGGGCACGGTACAGAAATTCCGTGACGGTTTAAAGTACCTGACTGCCATGGAAGACGATAATGCCGCTTATCTGGTGTTGGGAATCGAAAACCAGAGCGATGTACATTACGCCATGGCTGTGAAAAACATGGTCTATGATGCTCTCCAATACGCGGCTCAGGTGGAAAAGGCGGGGAAATCCTATCGCGATGGGGCAAAAAAGAAAGACATGGAGAGGGCAGAGACAGCAGGAGAAGAGAAAGCAGAAATCCAGATAGAAGCAGGGGAATATCTCAGTGGCTTTCACAGGGAGGACCGTCTTCTTCCGGTTATTACATTGGTGATCTTATTCAACCCGGAGCCATGGGATGCCCCGGTAAGCATCCACGAGATGCTGTCGGTGAAAAATCCGAAAATTCTGTCCTTTGTCCCGGATTACCGGATCAACCTGATCGCCCCGGCTCAGATTGAGGCAGAAGATATGAATAAATTCAGGAGCAGTCTAAGAGAGGTGCTTCTTTATATCAAGTATTCTAAGGACAGCGAACTTCTTAACCGCTTGTTGGCGAGGGATCCGCGTTTTCATAATCTGGATATAGAAGCGGTGGTGGTGATCAATACGGTTACAAAATCCGGGCTGAAATTTAACAGAAGGGAGAAAAAGGTAGATATGTGCCAGGCGATATTGGATATGAGAAGGGAAGAAAGACAGGAAGGGAGCAGGGAAGCGACAGCCAGGATCAACCGTTTAAACGCAATGCTGATAGAGGCTGGTAGGCTTGATGATTTGAAGCGCGCTTCCGAGGACATTTCGTACCAGGAAGAGCTTATTGGGGAGCTTCTTGTGGAGGGAATGTGAGTTTGGTCAGTCACCAAAGAAATTTTGGACAGCGGAAAGACAGGAAGGCGGAGGAAAGCATATGAGTGAGACAATCAGGCCAGGGATATCTCAGTGTATGATTGTAAAGAATGAGGAGAAAAACATAAGGCAGGCTTTAACCTGGGGTCAGGGCATTGTATCGGAGCAGATCGTAGTGGATACTGGCTCGGACGACAGGACAGTGGAGATTGCAAGGCAGATGGGGGCCAAAGTTTACGAGTTTCAGTGGATCGATGATTTTGCCGCTGCCAAGAACTTTGCCATCAGCAAAGCCGTGTATGAGTGGATCGCCTTTTTGGATGCAGACGAGTATTTTACGCCTGAGGATGCCGGAAAACTTGGGAATATTATAAAGGGTTTGGAGGATGATCCCTGCGAGGGTATTCTGACAGGTTGGATTCATCTGGATAATCAGGGAAATGTGATGGCTATCCAGTCCCAGATTCGCCTTTTCAGGAATCTTCCGGGACTGGGATACAGAAGGCGGATTCATGAGTATCTGAGGACGGGG
>CAJTOT010000069.1:1738-4681 GCA_910577935.1 uncultured Hungatella sp.
GTGCTTCCGGATGCAGATGAAAATGAACTGCTGAAGATTTATGGGAAGGCGACAAAAGGATGGCCGCAGGAAGGCGATTTTGACTACACCATGGGGAATTATTATGTGGCGTACCGCAGATACCAGGAGGCGGAAAAGCATTTGAGAAAGGCTCTTGAATTGGTGGAGCAATATGGAAATTCAGCGAAGTCTTCGTTTGTGTCGGCAGATATCATGAAAACCTATGAGCTTCTCGCCATCTGCTGCTTCAATAATAATAAGCTGGGAGAATGTGTTCAGCTGACGACAGCGCTTTTAAGGCAGGATTCCCATCTGATGAGCACTTTGACTGTGATGTTATCCGCGTTTGCCAGGGATAAAGGTACGAAGGCCATGGATGCCGCAGTGTTTCTTGGAAACAATTTTTATAATTATCAGATCCTGGGGGAGAGAATTTTTGTGCTGCGGGCAGCTATGGCGGCAGGATACAGGGAACTGGAGGAAATTATCAGGGGAACATTTAATCCTGAGGAACTTCTGGCGGTAGACCAGGCGCTTGGAAAAGAGAAAAAAGGAGATGCGCCTAAGCTGAAAATAGTGATGTTTTACAGCGAAGTAGAGTCATTTAACTTTTTCACGGAGCAGTTGGAAAAAGAGTTGCAGGCCAGGGGCCATGAGACTCTCATTTTGGATTTGAGAGAGAAGGAATCCGCAGAATATTTTGAGCGGGTCCGGTCTTTGCTGGATAGCTTTAAGGGCGCTTTGTCAGAAAAAATACATGGGGTTATCTGCTTTGACGGCCTGGGGGCGAGAGGAGAGGGGTGGAGAAGGATATGGGACGGATATCAGGCGGCAGTCATGGACATCTTTATGGACCCGCCTCTGCGTTTCCGCCCGCTGCTGGAGCATCCCCCGAAGAAATATGAGCTGTTCTGCTGCGACCGGGAGCATGTGGAATATGTAAAAAAGTATTATGGAAAAAGCGTGGCTGCCGTAGACTTTATGCCTCATGTGGGAGTTTTGCCGGAGAAGAAAGCATGGATTCCTTATGATGAGAGGAAATATGATATTTTATTTTGCGGCACCTACTACAAGCCAGAGAGCAAGATGGCCGAAATTGACGCCCAGTGTCCTGCGGACAGCGATGCATACTTTCTCTATCACAGAACCTTTGAGTTTCTGAAAACGAATAACAGTTTGTCAGCGTGGCAGGGATTTTTGGCTGTGGTGAGGCAGCTGGGGTGGAATATTCCGGAGGAAGTGTTAAAGCAGATGCTTACCCTTTTGGATTCTCTTGACTGGGCCATCCGCATGTACCAGAGAGAGCGGGTGGTGTCGGCGCTTGCAGAGTCAGGTCTGGACATCTATCTTCTCGGGCGCGGCTGGGAGAACCATCCGGCGGCCGATCTGCCGAATGTACACCGGATCGATGACAGGATTCCCTATGGGGAGACACTTGCCTGCATGGCAGATGCCAGGATAAACCTGAATGTCATGCCGGGTTTTAAGAAGGGAACCCACGACCGCATTTTCAACACGCTGCTCCAAGGCTCGGTGCCGCTGACAGATTCCAGCGCCTGGATTGATGAGAATTTTTCCGACGGGGTGGATATCGCGCTGTATGATCTGGATCATCTGGAGGAACTTCCGAATATTGCCAGAAAGCTGCTTGCCGACAGGAAACTGGCGGAGGCGATTATTGAAAATGGCTATGAGAAGACAGCGGAAAATTATACATGGAGTCACTGCGCAGAGTGGATTTTGAATGGCTTGGCGGAGGCATGATTGTTTAAAACTGTCTCCAGCCGCCCCCATCCTCCTCCAGCCACCTCCATCCGCCCCCGGCTGCCTCCGGCCCCTGGTCTGGCTTCGGCGGCTGCGGTGCGCCTGCCGGTGGCGGGGGCAGAGGCACGGGGGTACGGCGATGGCAGAGCGGGAAGACATCTGACCTAATCATGCTCCAGCCACAGCACAAATACAAGGGCAATGAAAAAGCACACCACTGCTGCGGCTATGGCGCCGGGGGTGAAGCAGGCGCCGGGGATTCCGGCAAGAATTCCTATGGGGGAGGACAGAACCAGTCCCAGGACCGAGCAGTATGTAATGCGGGCGAATTTTGAGAAGAGGGTTTCCATCAGCAGGGCAAACAGATAGAAGCCCAGAAGCAGCCCGGCGGCGTAGGGGGCGAGAATGATTCCCTGTGTGAGGAAGGTGGGAAAGTCTGCCATAATCAGCGCCAGGAGAGTTCGGTTGACGGCCGAGAGCAGCGGCTGATAGAAGCCGATCATCATCAGGATCATGGAGCCGCTGATGCCGGGGACTACCATGGTTCCGGCGGACATGATGCCGAGGAGGAACAGCAGAAGGGACGGTATGAGGCCGGTGCGGAGAACTACATCGGGCTGTCCTTGTCCTGCTTTCATGAGAGAGAGGGCTGTGGCAATCACCAGAGTGAGAAAACAAGCGGCAGACAGGGTGGAGATTCCCCGGGGAGACCTGTCGTTTTGCTGTGGGCTGGCGATTTGCCTGAGGACGCCGGGAAGTCCTCCGAAGATCAGTCCTATGAAGGCTAAGTTGGTCTGCAGAGGCCAGGCGCGGAACATGAACTCCATGGAGAAGGAAAGTCCCGTGATTCCTCCGATGATGCCGATGATATAGGGGAGGAGAGCGGACAGGCTCTGTCTTGTCTCTTTGTGCAGATGGGTCAGGGCGTGAAGAATCTGCTCATATACACCCATGGAGATTGCCAGGGTTCCGCCGCTGATGCCTGGAAGGATGTTGGCGGTTCCGATGAGGACACCCTTGATGATCTGGGCCAGATAATCCATAAGAACTCCTTGAATAGGAAATAGTTTATAGATTATATGACAAGGGGGAGAAAGAGATGCCACTTGGAAGCCGAAAGAAAAGTTAGGTAATTGCGAAACAAGTTCGCAATCTTGATTCCAACAGGGAAAAAATCCG
>CAJTOT010000070.1 GCA_910577935.1 uncultured Hungatella sp.
TGGCCCAGCAGCACCGGCAGGACGCAGGCCACGCCCCACATAGCCGCCGTGTTGAGCAGATAATTCTTGTGGGCCATCAGGTAGCGGAACAGATAGCGCCATAGGGAGTGATGCCGGTGGACTTTGGCTGTCTGCCTGCGGCCTTCGGGTCTGACGTAGAAAGCATAGGCGTCTGTACGTCCCAGGCGCAGGGGATAGAGACAGGACACGATCACAACGGCGGCCAGGGCACAGAGGACGCTACCCAAGATCTCCGCCCAGCTCCATTCGGAGACTGCCCAGACCACCGCCAGCAGTCCGGCGGTCTTGGTCAGCAGGGTGTAGGCTCCCAGGGCGGCCACATAGGAAAACACCAGGGTTTGGCCCTCAAAGGGGAGCATAAGCATATTTTCCAGGTTGGCCCGGTTGTCCCCGGCGGAGAGGGCCTGCCACATGACCCCGGCGGAGAAAGCAACCGTCATCAGGTACAGAATGAACGGGGCGATCTCCACTTGGAATCCAGAGATGTGCAGTCCCCAAAAGACCACCAGCTCCAGAAAGAGCGTCCGAATCAGCCTCTCATATTTCACGCCAAACAGCTTTTTGGCGGTGACGTCAAAGCTCATTTTCATCATGCAGGGCCTCCCGAATGTTGGCGGCGTTGATCTCACCGCCCGCAAAACTCCGACGGATCTGCCCCTCCTCCAGCACCAGCACCCGGTCGGAGGTCAGGGTGATGCTCTCCAGGATGTGGGAGGAGAACAGGACCGTCCCGTACTCCTTGTACCCGGCGATCAACTGGTACAGATACTCCGTGCTCTGGAAGTCCAGCCCGTTCACCGGCTCGTCCAACAGGAGGAGCGGCCGTTTCAGGGCGAAGGCGGTGATCAGAAACGCTTTTTTCTTGTTGCCAGTGGACAGATCCTTCAGCAGGGTGTCGGTGTAGTCCTCAAAGTGAAAGCCCCGCACCAGCTCTGTCACGTCCGGCAATTTCGTTTTATACGCCGCCGACGCATAGGCCAGGTACTCCCGGAAGGTGAAATACTGGAAGGAGTTGTCCTCGGCAAAGACGGTGTACCGCCGCAGCTTGAAGCCCTTGTCCCGGAAGCCGACCGTCTGGCCGTTCAGGCGGATGCTGTCACAGCGGAAGCCCTCATGGAGCCCGGACAGGGTTTTCAGAAAGGTGGTTTTCCCGGCCCCGTTCAGGCCGATCAGCCCCACCACCTCATGGGGTCGCAGCTGGAGGGAGAAGCCGGACAGCACGTTCTTCCCCTGGCTGTACCAGGCGCTGAGGTTTTGCACCTCCAGGATGTTCCCGTCCATGGTCAGCTCCCCCTCTTGTCGTTCTTCGCCTTTTTCCAGGAGGCCCAGGCGGAATACCCGAAGGCCGCCCCCATCAGGACATAGAGCCCGGCCCACTCCAGATTGCCGGACACCCCGCTGACGGCCGCCGCCGCCAGCCAGATCAGAGCCAGGATACCACGAATATAAGCATGACGCATAACAGTTTCCTCCTTGAATCAGTGCTTCCTTTGATGTATCTGCATCATAGCAGAAAACCGGGCGCTGTGCGGGAATGTCCGCAAACGGCAGGTTTTTGACCGCGAAAAGGGGCGCTTACCCGCAGAGGGTAAGCGCCCGGTAAGCTAAAATCTCAGGGGGATATCGTATTCATCGTCGATCAGTACATAGTTCACCGCATATTTTCGGGTAAATTCCAGCATCCGTGCATGATCGGCAAGCACACCCTCCATTGTGCAGCCATCATCATCCAAACGATTTTCAATCACACTTGCGTATCCCTTTATATCGGGAAAATGATTTGTATTGCATTTTATAGTTCTTCTCATATAGTTACCCTTTTCAAATGACGTTTGTTGAATCGGTGTTTATAAACTGATCTTGTATATATCCGCTTGTTCACCCTCAAACTCAAAGCTCCGTTCGTATTTTCCGCCATTTCGCATGATGGTTTTGATAGAGGCTTCATTGTCCCGTTCAACAGACAAATGCAGCTCTTTCATTCCTGCGTCTTTCGCAATCGGCAGCAGCAAACGGAGCATTTCTGTTGCATATCCCTTCCTCCGCTCGGAAGGACGAACGCTGTAACCACAATTCCCTAAATTCTTCAAAAAGTCATTCAGTGTATGCCTCAAATCAATAATTCCAATGATCTGGTCTTTTTCATCCACAGCAAAAAAAGTGTCTGTGACCACCCAGTTGACACTTACCGTTTCAATGCTTGTATTAGCGGCCACAGCCTTCAGCCAATCCTCGTACTGATCCGTCTTATCAAGCAATTCGCTTCCGTTAATTACCATCTCGTGGTTATCAAAAAATTCTTGCCTGAAATTGATTGCCTGTTCCTTTAATTGTTCCGTAGGTCTTACCAATCTGATTTTCACTTTGCCTCCCCATTCGATAAAAAGTCAGTTATCAATCACCACTTTCCCATTGCTGTCAAGCAAGGGTGTGATAGACGAACCGCCAACGCCTTCTGTCATAATGTAATTAACGCCTGTCTTTGTATCAACGATGACCCGGATGGTTCCGCTTCCACTGTAGCTTTCCGCTTCTTTTACGCTGAATCTTTTTTCTTTCCAAACACAATCATTCCTCCGTTTCATAGTTTCGTCTGCAACACTATGCCCCAGACCTCCACGCATGAGCCTCTTTCAGCAAGCGGCCTATCAGTTCCTGCTTGCCTGTGGTATAGCTCCCTCGGTCATCTGCAAATTGCGCCACCAACTTTTTCTTACAGACGTCATACTCTATTGCTTTATCAGGAAAGCGGTTCAAATAATCCCGAAAATTGATATAGTTGTTCCATTCAGCTCCGTTCCATCTGACCACATGGATGTGGTGTGTACGGGTGTCCTTTTCAGAATCACCCATTACAAACAGCAGCTGTCCCGCAACATCTTCTCCGCGAAAAACAAAATCATGCTGTTTGAGCAATTCGACATAAGGCGCTATATCGTCCAGGTTACGAACGCCTACGACAAGGTCAATAATCGGTTTTGCATGAATGGAGGGAATAGCGGTGCTCCCGATATGCTGGATGTCAACTGCAACAGGTTCTAAAAGCCGATTTAATACTTGAATAGTCCTCTTCGCATTTTGCGTCCATTCTTCTTGGTGCGGCGCCAGCATGACGGTTCCTCTTTTCAGCCCTGTCATACTCATGTCCTCTTAAAGATAACCGTCCGCTCCTTCATAGAGATTTTCCCAACCTGATACCCGTAGTCCGTCAATTCCTTTTTGTATTTCAAGAAAGAGTGGTCAATGGGTATCCCCGCGATCTCCTGGATCTGCTCAAAGGTCAATTTGAGGGTCGGGCTTCCATCCTTTTGCACATAGGCCCACAAAGCGTCGTATTTACTCATGAATATCCTCCATTCCTTGATAGGACAGCGTAGCCACCGCCCGGAAAACCTCCCCGGAGACACCGGCCTGCACCATGCCATCGTACTTTTCTGCGGCGGCTTGGGCGCTTTTCAGGCCCCAGCCGTGGAGACCGCCCCCGGTCTTGGTGGTTTTCAGCTCGCCGCCCTCCTGGACAGGGGAGGCGGCGAGGCTGTTCTCCACCTTGATGACCAGCATCTGGTGGATGCGGCGGATGGTGAGGGCTACCGTGCGGCCCGATGGGTCCGGCACCTGCCGGGCGGCTTCGATGGCGTTGTCCAGCAGGTTTCCCAAAATCGCGCACAGGTCCACGCTGCGGATGTTGGTACGGCGGGGGAACTCCACCTGGGCCTGGAACCGGATGCCATCGGCCTCCGCCGCAGCCGCCTTGCTGTTGATCAGGTAGTCCGCTGTCTCGTCCCCTGTCCAGACGGCGGCGGTGAGGTCCCGCACCGGGGTCTGCAACTCGTCCAGGTAGCGGACGGCCTCCTTGTACTTCTCATGGGTGAGAAACTGCCGCAGGACGCCGATGTGGTTGTGGAAGTCGTGGAACAGCCTGGCGTTGACCTGGTAGGCCCGGTTGACAGCGGTATAGTCCCGCTCCAGCAACTCGGCCTGCTCCGATCTCAGCTTTGCCAGTTCTTTTTCCACCTCATACTGACGGTTGATGTTAAACACCAGCACCGACATCATCAGCACCACCGCCAGGATAGTCCACATATAGAGGGTATCGTCGGGGATCACCAGAACTGTCTGCTCCGACAGCGTGATGACTCCGAGGAATCCCGCCAGCGTCAGCGCGGAGACGGCCCGGAATGCGGATTTGCGGTTGATCTCCCGGCCTCTGGAGAGCCAGGCCGCTAAAACGGCCAGCAGTCCGTGGAGCAGCCAGAGGGCGGACTGTCCGGCCAGCGTTCCGGTATTGAGGAAATCCTGGGAGCGGAACAGCACGCCCATCCATGCCGGC
>CAJTOT010000071.1 GCA_910577935.1 uncultured Hungatella sp.
CCGGCAGCCAGGCTGTGACACCCGGCTGCCGTATCTGTAGGGAGGGCTGGAAAATCAAAATGCTGCATCAGCCAGCTTTCAGTTATTCCAGTCTATACTGTAACACATTTTGAGCGAACATTTTGAACATTTTCACATTTTATCAAAAAATCGGTTGTTCCGCATCCGGCAGCTGTCCTCTGTATGGGGCACCTTTTTCTTCGGGAACATCCGGTTCATGGCGTCAGCGACCTTTATCCAGGGGAGCCCGTCGATGTAATACAGCCGGAACATAATCCTCAAATCCGCCTTTTCTATGCTCTGTATGTATTCCTCCGCCTGGCAGGTAAGCTCCAGAAGCTCCGCCTCCTTTAACTCCAACATCTTCCTGTATCGTTCCCTGATACCCTGCTTGCGGACATACTCTGGCTCCGGAATCCCTGTGATTTTGATCGGCCCAATCGTCCCGTCCCTTCTGGTCCCTTTCACAACATCCGCCACCACAGGAGGATTTTCCAGAAATCTGTCCAGCTTCTGGATCCTTTTTCGCAAATCCTTGATCTCTTCTCTCATCTCACAATACTGGACCAGTATTTCCTTGTCCAATGTTATCCTCTCCCTTCACGATAGGTCAGACATCCGTCAGTCACCGCGTCCGCTTTTATACCCGCCTCCGCTCTTTCACTTTATTCTTCAGCCGGATCACATTTAAACCTGTCTCTGTCAGATCCGGATCGTCGAAGCGGTAGCCCAGCCTCGTCAGCGTCGCGCTCTCCCCTCTTGTGACCAGCATCAGGTTATCAATATCACAGTTCAGACGGTCACAGTCCTTGAACGTCACAACCATCCCTTCAGGTACCGGCCCATTATGCTCCTCCCACACGGCCTTGTGCAGAAATTCCCATCGTTCCCAAAGAGCGCCTTCCATCCGCCTCTTTCTGAGCTTGTATCCATAGGAATTAACTACGACACTGCCAACCGGGAGCTCATTTGGGGGCCTGTCCCCTTTTTTGAATCGGGTAGCCCTAGTTTTCTCAATGGCCTCCGGGCTCATGTAATCCTCCTGCCTCAGGCCTTTATTGCCAGGCGAGTGTTCTTTCTGGTACCAACCGGTACATCCGGAACGGATGCCATGGCGCTGTCGGAATTGTTTCATCATTCCCGGTGTGAAGCTGGTCCCAAACTTCTCGTTGACCATCTCAGCCATCTCCTTGGAGCTGACACCCCAGGAATTGTCCCTGACAAACTCATACAAGCCTTTCGGGTATCTGGTTTGGTATTTCCAGTATTCCTCCTTTGTCCACTGCTTTTTGCCATTCCGGTAGCCGTGGTTGCCTCTGAACGATTTCATGCCGCTGGCCGTGAAGGATGTCCCAAATTCCCGGTTGCAGGCTTCCGCCAGATCCTGATCCCGCAGCTTGGGAGCCCACTTCTTTACGAAATCATGCACTTCCTGGGGATACCGATAGACCGCCATCACTCCTTACTTCCTTTCATGGTCAGCATAACAGGCGCGTTAGCCTCTCTGGAGCTCTTATACCCATACTCGCTCATATGTACCATGGTCTTATAAGCCAGCTCCGCGTTTTGTATGATCTGCCCGGCGACTTTTGTCATGCCGTCCGCCCTCTTAAGTTCCCTGTCAAGTTCCTCATCGGTCAGATCATCATTGTTCAGACGCTCCATCGCCTCAAAAAGGTGGTTGTTGAGGTCTTCCAGTGTGTTTTTCATTCGGTTGCTCTCCTTCCCTATGTTTTCTTATTTTCCTACCCGCAGCTTGTACGCCCTCTTGCTCGCCAGCTATTCCTCCTAAAGGCCAGCTGATACTCTGCGTGGCACCGGTCGCCAAAATCAAGGAACTCCTTCATCTGCTCCGACGGGGTCTTCTCTGTCTTCCGCATGGGCCTCCACCTCCCGATCCGGGCTCTCACGCTCCAATATCTGCCTCTCCGTCTCTTTTATCAGTTCTGTCAGTGCCATATCTCCCCCCTCACAAGTTTCCAAATCTTATTGATTGTTAGATTTAATAAATCCCATATCGATCAGTCTGTACTGCGGTGACCGGTCATACTTTCGCACGATAATCCCTTCTTTCTCCAGGGTTCTCATATGGGTATGTACCGTGTTTTTCGCTATACCAACACCTTCCGCAATCTCATCATAGTTGGGGTAAAACAGATTTTTCTTGTGGTAATCAATAATAAACCTTACAATCATTTCATCTGTTTTGGACATCCGCTTATCCTCCTCTACCACTGTTTATCCTCTGCCCGCCGCCTTCTGTAAGACGCACAGAGTACACAGTTTCCCCTCAAACATCATTTCCGTAAAACCTTCCGGCAATGGCCTGTCCCAGCATTCACGGCCGCAGCTAGGGCAGATCGTTTTCTTCCATGCCTTGTCTGACGGCCTGGGGACATGTTCTACTAACGGCATTGCCAGATATCCGCCCTTATCTGTGGGTTTTCTTGGCGCGATTTTCATTTTGCAGGTTTCCTCCTTCCCGTTTTTAACTGCTAAATTTTCTATTTCTTGAGTTGCTCAAAATAAATTCCATGTTGATCAGCCTGTATTGCGGAGAGCGTCCATATTTTCGAATGACAATCCCCATCGCCTCCAGTTTTCTCATGTGAGAATATACGGTTGCTTTTGCTATATTTATGCCTTCCGCAATTTCGTCATAGCTGGGGTAAAACAAATTTTTCTTGTAGTAAGCGACAATAAACTTGATAACCAATTCATCTGCCCCCTTTACTGCCTCCAGGCTTGTATCTTCTTCCTCGATCTGTCTATCCAATGCCGCGTAGGCTATTCCTAATGCCTCCAGCTGCGCGCTTGTCGGATTCCCTTTGCACATACGCTGAATCGTCTTTTTTGCCTCCAAAGCGTTCATTGCCTGCCTCCTTAAAAACCTGATGCCCTGTCCCAGCCGCCTTAATCTCCGGACGATACCTCACATCCGGACACAGCTCCGTGTAACAGTACGGCGGCATCCGGGCCGGCCACGTCCTGCACGGAGGTTCTGCCTTGGTCAGGATATCGCTGTACACGGCCAGCCTTACCACTTCACTCTTTTTCACTTTTGACAATTCCGCTGTCACTCCTTCCCCAAATTTGCCTCTGCGCTGGTCATGCGCAGAAAATTAAAACGGTCAGGCTTTTGTCCAGAGGGTTCCAGATAAACTTATGGTCCATATCATCTACAAACGTGACCAGCGTATCACTCTTATTTCCAAGCCTCAGGCGCCCATAAATCCTGACTCCGTTTTCCTCTGCCTTTTTCCGTATCTCTTCTGTCATGCTTGTCTTCACATCTAACTCTCCTCACTCATCCTTCATCTCCTTCTGCCCCTCCGGCTCAAAGTTCATCCAGAGAACCTCCGTCTTCCGGGAGGCAGCCTGGGAATAGCTCACCGCCTCCTCCCGGTACCAGCCCCAAAGCCGGTCATTGTACAGAGGGCTGTCATATCCTGACAGGATCACCGGCCCTCGGTGCGCCAGAAGCATATCCAGCAGTTCCTCATGATCCTCATCTGACATCTCACACCGGTACTGCTTCCCATGCCTGGTCTCCAGCATGTACGGCGGGTCCGCGTAGATCAGGACGTTCGGATAATTGAACCGTCTGATCAACTCCGCCGCGGGCCTGTTCTCAATCTGGACACCCCGGAGCCGCTCTGCCGCCCCTAAGACTCTCTCCGGGAGCTCACACCAGTCCTTGGCCGCGTAAGCTCTCTCCCGGCCCTGGACATCATTTTTCCAGCCTACCCTCTCTCCGTTTGTGCGGAAGCCGTGGCCCATCTGCAGGCGTATGTAGAAATTTACCGCCTTTGTCAGGCTGTCCTCCGGCTCTGAGACAAACGCCGAGTCATATTCCTGTCTGGAGTAAGGGGTGTAATAGATTTCATGGGCCAGGCGCTCCGGGTTTTCCCTGATCCACCGGAACAGATTGACCACACTGCCGTCTAAGTCGTTGACCGTCTCGATGTTTGACCTGGGCTTGTTGAACAGAACGGCTCCGCTCCCAAAGAACGGCTCCAGGTAGCTGTGGTGTTCCGGGAAGCGGCTGACGATCCTCTTCGCCAGCCTCCACTTGCTCCCTGGGTATTTCAAAACCGCCTTCATGACCAAAGCCTCTCTTCCTCACTGGACTCCTTAAGTTTTTCTGCCTCCTCCGGACTCAGCCCCGTGTCCTCATAAGCCTTGAGCTTCCACAGGGCGCCGTACAGCCTGTGGTCGATCTC
>CAJTOT010000072.1 GCA_910577935.1 uncultured Hungatella sp.
CGGAGGCAGCGCCGGAAGGCGCCGTTGAACTGAGAATCGGTCAGGTGGAGGGAGCGGCTCACGGTGACAAGTGCTTTACGGTGGCTACGGCGGTTATTGACGGCAGCGACACCATTGTGGCGGCTTATATCGACGAGTATCAGTTCCTTGACAGCCAGCAGACAGGTGTTCCCAACAGCGACGCATTCATCGAGGACGGAAGCGTGGCGGAAGGGCTGGTTCTGGCATCCAAGAGGGCGAACAACGACTACTATTCGGAGAACATGAAAAAGGCAGGCTCCACCGTGGAGATCGCGGTAAACTTTGACCAGATTCAGGCATTTGCCGTGGGAAAGACGATCCGTGAGCTCAGAGAGCTGGCGGGCAAGACGCCGGAGGAAGTGGCTGATGCCGTATCCGGCGCGACCTTGGCAGACACGGCTGGGTATCTCGGTGTGATCGCGGACGCGGCGGAGGCGGCGAAGAATAATCTGCCAGCGGCTTATGAAGGCGATGCGGCGGATCTGACCCTGAACGTGGCGGAGGCTGCTGCTCACGGAACCAAGTGCTTTACCCTGGCAGCTGTTTTGACTGACAAAACCAATGTGGTTCTGTCTTATATCGACGACTTTCAGTTCCTGGACGGAGAGCAGACCGGCGTTCCCAACAGCGCATCCTTCACAGAAGGAGGGAGCATTCTGGACGGAAAGGTTCTGGCATCCAAGAGGGCGAACAACGACTACTACTCGGAGAACATGAAGAAGGCAGGCTCCACCGTGGAGATCGCAGCGAATTTTGATGCCATTCAGGAGTTTGTGAACGGAAAGAGCATCGCCGAATTGGAGGAGCTTGTGGGCAAGACCTCCCAGGAGGTCATTGACGCGGTGTCCGGAGCAACACTGGCAGATACCGCGGGATATATCACGGCGATTGTGACGGCGGCCCAATAGCCTGACAAAGGCTGAACCGAACAGCTGCCAGGGAGAAGAGCACCCCCTGGCGGCTGTTTTTCATCCCCGGATCGGCACGGTTATGGAACCAGAGCATCGCCCGTTACTGTTCACATGGTTCACAGCAACCAGCAAAAATCCATGAAAATCGCCTGCGGCGATGGGATTTTTGCCTGCCCGCCCAGGTTATCATACGGTCAGCGCAGCCAGTGCGCAGACCTACCTGAACAGTAACGCCCTGTCGCCCTTGGGCGGCGTGTCTGTTTTGCTTGCTGGAAAATGAGATTCTGTGGTAGTATAATGGGTAAGAGGTGGAAGTATGAAGGCTGGAAAGACTATGGGGAGGCCCGTCTACGGGCTGATTCAGTGTACATGGGGAGGCCTGCAGACAGTTTTGGGGCTTCTCTTGTTTCTGCGTTACGTCTCCTCGCCTCATGAGTGGTATCACGGGGCGGTCCACACAAGATGGAATGTTGACGGGGGGATTTCCCTTGGCCTGTTCATCTTCACTCCGGACAGGGAGGAGGAATGGTGCCGCAGGATGGTGATCCACGAGTACGGGCATACATGGCAGTCTCTGATGCTGGGGCCGCTGTATCTGCCGGTCATAGGGCTCCCATCCATAGTGTGGGAGAGATCCGGGTGGTGCAGAAGACAGCGGAAGGAAAGACATATCCCCTACTCCTGGTTTTACACGGAGCGGTGGGCGGACAGTCTGGGGGAGGCGATCTTGAAAATATGAATATATACAGGCGTATAGGAATCGTGTGCAGAAGCATCCCGGCAGGGAAGGTGGCCACTTACGGACAGGTGGCCCTTCTGTGCGGAAAGCCCGGGAATTCCCGGCAGGTAGGGTACGGGCTGCGGGAGGGGCTGGCGGGGAAGGACGTGCCGGCCTACAGGGTGGTGAACGCCAGGGGGATACTCAGCGGAGCCTCCCATTTTGAGACGCATGATATGCAGAGGGCGCTGTTGGAAGCAGAGGGAGTCAGAGTTTTGCAGACAGAGGAGGGCTGGCGGGTGGATCTGCGGACGTACAGGTGGGAGAATACCATGGAGGATGCAGTGTATCTTGCAGGACTGTTTGAACAGGCGGAGGAGAGCGTATGAAGGTGCTGAATCAGGACATAAAAGAGAAGCAGTTTAAACCGGTGTATCTTCTCTGCGGAGAGGAGGCATTTCTGAAGAAAAGCTATAAGAACCGGCTGCGGGAGGCCATGGTGGGAGAGGATACCATGAATTTCCATCAGTTTGAGGGAAAGGGCATTGACTTGAAGGAGATCATCAGCCTGGCGGACACCATGCCCTTCTTCGGGGAGAGGCGGCTGATACTCATAGAGGACAGCGGCCTGTTCAAGGGCTCGGGGGCGGAGCCGCTGGTGGAGTATCTGCCCGCCATGCCCGCCACTACCTGTGTTCTGTTTGTGGAGTCGGAGGTGGACAAGCGGGGACGCCTGTACAAGAAGGTGAAGGAGCTGGGGTACGGGGCGGAGCTGGCCAGACAGGACGCCAGGCAGCTGTCTTCATGGGCGGGGGGAATCCTTGCCAGGGAGGGAAAGAAGATTACAGGAAAGACCATGGAGCTGTTTCTTGCCAGAACAGGAGATGATATGGAGAATATCCGCACGGAGCTGGAGAAGCTGGTGAGCTACACCTGGGGGAGAGACGTGATCACCGACCAGGATGTGGAGGCGATCTGCACCAACCAGGTGACAAACAAGATCTTTGACATGGTGGCAGCCATCGTCGGCGGCAGGACCAGACAGGCCATGGACCTGTATCAGGATCTGCTGACCTTGAAGGAGCCGCCTATGAGAATCATGTTTCTCATCGCCCGGCAGTTTAACCAGATCCTCCAGGTGAAGGAGCTGATGAATCAGGGGATGGACCGGGGGAGAATCGCCTCCGGCCTGAAAATGCAGCCCTTTGTGGTGGGAAAGATCATGCCCCAGGCCAGGTCCTTTACCAGAGAGCAGATATTGTCCTATGTAAATCTGTGCGTGGACTCGGAGGAGGCGGTGAAGACCGGGCGGCTGGGAGACCGGCTGGCAGTGGAGCTTCTCATCGCCCGGCAGTACAGATAACAACAAAAGGCTTCCCAAACCGCCACACCCACGGTTTGGGAAGCCTTTTCTCTATCTGGTTATTCTCTGTCTGATTCGGTTACGCCATAGCGCTTACAGCCTTGCTGAGACGGGATACCTTTCTGGAAGCGTTATTCTTGTGGTACACGCCCTTAGTGCAGGCTCTGTCGATCTCAGAAGTCGCAGCCACTAAGCATGCCTGCGCGGCAGCCTTGTCACCGGCAACGATAGCGGCCTCCACCTTCTTGATAGAAGTCTTTACTTTAGATCTGATCGCTTTGTTCCTGGCAGTCTTGGTTTCGATAACTAAGATTCTCTTTTTAGCAGATTTAATGTTAGCCAATCTGGGCACCTCCGATTAAATGATTATTATTAAAATTCTTTGGTTTGCATCAAAGTCTGGACACGGACAGTTTCAATGTAAACATGCTTTAATATTTTATCTAATAAGAAAAGGAATGTCAATACATATTTCCTGATTTTTTGTAAAAACTGGTATGGAAAGGTTACTGTTCACGTGCGTTCACAGCAACCAGCAAAAATCCATGAAAATCGCCTGCGGCGATGGGATTT
>CAJTOT010000073.1 GCA_910577935.1 uncultured Hungatella sp.
GGTAAGATCCGTAAATAATAGTGGATCTACAGAATATCTATGGTAAAATCTGCCCTGGTTCTCATGTTTCTGATTATTATCAATGCAGATGTTTATCAAATTGGGTGCTGAAACATCAACGGTTTTCTTGTCGTTCAACCCTATCATCACCTTTCTGTAGCTATCTTACCATTTCCATGTTACGCCGCCCGTTACATGAACCCTGTTTTTTGAATTTTTTTTAATTTTTTCCAAATAAATCTGTTCTCCCTCCTCTTCCGGCCGCCCCCGCCCTCCGGCAGCGCATATCTCCCTGAAAGCCTGTCACCGCCGCAAAACAGCTGCCCCCGCCGGGGGACAGCCCTTTCACCTAAAAATCACCATAAAAAAACCCGAGGCGTCTGCCCCGGATTTCTCAAGGTCTGAGCTTGCTGCGCTCTTATATGAAGTTAAAAAAAGCCTCTGCCGTTAAATTTAAGGGTCGTTCTCGTCTCCTTCTCCCGCCTGGCGTCGTTGGGCGAGGCCGAGGTGGTGAACTGGCGTATCTGGAACCTGTCCCTGCCCATGTGCTTTTCAAAATTATCCTCAATCCTGGACGAGATGATGGGGCAGTCCTCCTGCTTAAGCCCCACGAGAAGCATGAGATACTGGTTCTTCCCATAGCGGGTATACAGATCCGTGCGGCGGAGGGAATGCCTGATGGCGTCTCCCAGCTCCTCCACGGCGGCCTCGAAAGTCTCCTTGTCCATGGCGGAATTCTTCTGCTCCTTTTTCTCCGTCAGCGAGCACAAAGAAAGGTAAAAAGATTCCCCTGTCCTCTCGATGCGGCGCATCTCGTAGTGGTAAGTGCCTACAAATGACTGGTAGCTGCAGTAGTAAGCCCCGGAATCGGCCTCCGCTTCCTCCAGCTCCTCCCGTATCTCCTCCAGATTCTTAGCGGAGCCTTTCATCTTATTGTTGATTCTCGCGTTTCTATCCTCCAGCTCCTTGGAAGGCCGGACTCCCATCTGGTCCATCATGGTCTTTGTGCGCCGCTGGTAGGTCTCCTGGGCCTCTTTCCACCGCTCCATGCCTATGAGGGCATCCAGCTCCCCGATGTACCATTCCTCATAAGGATACATCTGCACCACGGTCCTGGCCTCCTGGAGCATATCCCCATATTCCTCATCCTCTTCCAGCATATCCAGATACTGACGCATACACTGAAAATACATATTCTGATACCGCACCTGTTTCCCGGCCACCCACATCTCCGCGGACAGCGCCGTCAGGAATTCCCCGGTATACATATGACAGGCCTGCTTCAGCAGTTCCTTTTTCCTGCCCCTGTCCTCCTCCTTCAGGGCCTTCTCCACCGTCCCCTGAAAGTTCTCCACGTCCAACCTGACCTCCAGGCCGTTCTGTTCCAACATGAACGTGCCCTTTTTGCTGATTCTGCCCTTATCCCACAGAATCCCGGCCTCTGTCAGCTGCTTCTTCAGACGGTAGGAAGCCACTCTCAGGCTCCCGGACTCATCGGCATACTCCCCGTCCCCGTACAGCAGTTCCAGGATATTGTTCCTGGTCACTCCCCGTTCTCCATAACACAGGAGCAGCAAAAACAGACGCATGGTCTTGCTGTAGATTCCGCCCGGAAGCTCAACCTCCTCACCGTCCAGCGTCACCTTAAGCTCACCCAGCATCCGCACGTTCAAAACCTTTTTTACCCCCTCAGCCCCCTGCATACACACACTCCTTTTATGTCCGGGCATGAACAGACTCCCCTTCCGCCCGCACATCAGACAATCCCCTATCCCGTCATGGCAATGTTATTTCATTATACACTCTATGCAAAAGTATTTCAACCCTCTTACATCAAACAGGGCTATTTAAAGGAGGAATTGTTACTGTTCAGGTAGGTCTGCGCACTGGCTGCGCTGACCGTATGATAACCTGGGCGGGCAGGCAAAAATCCCATCAACCCAGGCGATTTTCATGGATGATTGTTATAGCGAAGAAAGAGCCGGGAACCTGAAATGCAGGTTCCCGGCTCTTCCATCAGCCACCCTTCCGGCGGCAGACTTATCTCTTACTCCATCGTATACGGCATCAGAGCGATGTGGCGGGCTCTCTTCACGGCCACAGTCAGAGCTCTCTGGTGCTTCGCGCAGTTGCCGGTGATTCTTCTGGGAAGAATCTTGCCTCTCTCGGATACGTATCTCTTTAACTTGTTGGTATCCTTGTAATCGATTACCCCATTCTTCTCACCGCAGAACACGCACACTTTTTTTCTTCTGCGCATGCCGCCGCCTCTTCTCACTTTTGCGCCGTCTGCTTTATCATTTTTATTGAATGCCATGAGCTTGTACCTCCTTATATTCTAATTGAACGGAAGTCCCTCGTCCTCGACTCCGTCCGGGATATTCATGAATCCATCGCCGATGGCGCTGGATGGTGCCGGTCTGGAAGCCGGCTGCTGATAACCGCCGCCCTGATAGGCTCCCGCGCTTCCTCCGCTTCCGTTCTTGCTGTCTGCAAATTCCTGATCTTCTATAATTACTTCCGTCGTATATACTTTCTGGCCATCTCGATTGGTGTAACTGCCAGTTTGAATCCGGCCGGATATCAGGACTCTCATGCCCTGGCGGAAATACTTCTCCGCAAACTCTCCTGCCCTGTCAAAGGCAACGCAGTTGATAAAGTCAGCAGTCTGTTCACTGCCGTCCTGGCTCTGGCTTCTGCGTCCCCTCCTGTCTACCGCCAGCGTGTATCTGGCGATTGCCATGGAACGCTCTCCCTGGGAATATCTCACTTCCGGGTCTCTGGTCAGTCTGCCCATTAAGATTACTCTATTCATACGATCACTCTTTCTTTTATCGGCTATGCTTCCTGTTTAACGCATAAGTATCTGATAACCGGCTCCATGATGCGCACATGCGCTTCCACTTCATTCGGGCATACGCTATCAGATTCGAACTGGATGAAGTAGTAGAAGCCCTCTTTCATCTTCTGAATCTCGTAGGCAAGTCTCTTCTTGCCCCAATCATCAATATTGGTCACTGTGCCGCCGAAACGGGTGATGTATCCCTGCACCTTCTCGATGGCCGCGGCTCTCTCTTCATCTTCCAGCTTTGCGCTGAGAACAACAGCTAATTCATATTTGTTCATGGTTACTAACCTCCTTCTGGTCTCTGGCCCCCGACTTCAGCTTCGGGAGCAAGGATTCATGTGTCACGGTATAATATTTTAACAGATATTTTTTGGAAATGCAAGCATTTTCCGCCTTTTTCCGGGGATTTTTGTAACAGTTCAGCCTACCCGTTTAACCACGGCTTCTAACATCGGCTATATTT
>CAJTOT010000074.1 GCA_910577935.1 uncultured Hungatella sp.
CCGTGATTCAGAAGGATATGGGTATTGTCGATGGTTGGGAGGTGTAGGAAATGCTGTTAGACGAATTAAGAAAAGCAATTGAAGATATGGAAGAAATCCGGGATTTAGAGCAGGACTCCCAGGATTCCCAGAAGCAGAACAGAATAGATAAATTGTATGTGACAGAAGTGGATGATAATCATAAAATTGTATCTGCCATTGAGAATTCCAGAAAATTTGCAGCTTTCATTCCGTCTCCCGAATTGAAAAATGAAATACTGCGGCTGCTGAGAGATTTACAGAAATGTACAGAATCAGGACTAGCGCAAGAGTACCGTCTGAAGATTGTGCAAAACGGTAAAAAAAATATAAAATATGGATTTGAGACAGAGTGGAGTGTTTTTTATAAAGGGCTTACAGATAAAAAGCTACATACTCTTACAACTATTAAAGAAATTACACAGGATAAAGAAAAAACAGGATATACGATTAATAAAATCAGGAATGCCGCCGTTGTCAGTTATGAAAATGACAATAGAGTTCGACTTCTGGCAGAAGGGCTTGTGGAAACAGATAGTATCTTTGCTCAACTGGGACTCGAAAAAGAAAGCGAAATAATGGTATTCCTGGATAAAGTTGCTGATGGAAAAGCAACTTTATTGGATTTGACTGATACTGTAGCCAAATGGATTGAGGAAAAGAATCTTACAGAGAAATTTTTTGTCAGGTGTGGAGTTTGAGAGGCTGAAAAGGGCGTTTGTGGAAAGAGACTTTGGGCGACTACATCAGCTGGAAGTTTACAGGTGTAATCTGCTTCTTGTGGGAATTAATTACAGCAAAGAAAAGAAAGAATGCACATATGTGTGATTGAGGATTGGGAGAAAGATTCATGATACTGATTTTGGAAATTATCGGCACCATCGCCTTTGCCTTTTCCGGCTGCATGGTGGCCAATTCGAAAAAAATGGATGTTTTTGGAGTGTGGGTTCTGGGGATTGTGACAGCCATGGGAGGCGGGGCGGTGAGGGATGTGCTTTTAGGGCAGTTCCCGCCTAATATGTTCCGCAACGGCATCTATATAGCGGTAGCCACGGCAACGGTGGTGTTCTGGCTGTGGAACGCGGCCAGGCGGGGAGCTCTGTCCAGACATCATTTTCATCAGCTGACTTTTGTGATGGATATCTGCGATTCTGTGGGGCTGGGTGTTTTTGCCGTGGTGGGGTCGCAGACGGCTATCCGCTGCGGTTATGGGGACAACTTGTTTTTGGTTATCTTCGTGGGGGTTTTGACGGGAGTGGGCGGAGGCCTGATGAGAGATGTTATGGCCAACATGATGCCTGTGATTTTCAGGAAGCGGATCTATGCCAGCGCCGCTCTGGCGGGGAGTGTCGTCTATGTAGTCCTGCTGTCCTGGATTCCGGAGGTTGACGCCATACTGGCAGGCATCGTCATGGTGTTTGTGATCCGCACCATGGCAAGCATGAGGCATTGGGATCTGCCGGTGTACGTGCTGGAGCCGGAAGACCAGGAGCAGGACAGGTGAGTCGATGAATCACAGCTTTACGAACACGTCTTTTCCCAGCCCGCACACCGGGCAGACCCAGTCCTCCGGGATATCCTCAAAAGCAGTGCCTGGGGCGATTCCGCTGTCCGGGTCGCCGGCTTCCGGGTCGTAGATGTAGCCGCAAGGTTCGCATACGTATTGATCCATGGTGTGACCTCCTGTCGTCTGATTGTTGTGAATACACGCCCATGTCTTCGGCAGGGCGTTCGTTGGGGCCGCGCTGAACGGCAATGTTAGTGTGGGCATAAAGCAGGATTGTTATTCATGGAGTTTTAAACCCCGAGACGGGATGCCAAAATATTTTTTGAAATTTTTTAAATTTGTACTGTACAAAAGCCGTTTTTTGTGGTATACTGCTTTAGGAGTTGAGATAACATTTTGTTTTTCACTCAGATGGGGCATTGGCGCAGCTGGGAGCGCGTTTGAATGGCATTCAAAAGGCCGTGGGTTCGAATCCCATATGCTCCACTTTAAGAAATCCCTTGACAATACCGGAGTCGGTGTTCAAGGGATTTTTTTGTTTACTTTTCGGAATTGTACACTTCACAATACGGCAAGATGTATTTAACACGATGATGTTGACCGTTTGATAAAGGATTATGAGTGGGCAGATATGTGACTGTTTCTCCGTGCAGTTCCAGCGCCTGTTCATAGAAATTCATAATCGTACCTCGTTTATAGTCTGCCCTTTAGGAACAGCACAGCATCGGCAAGGGCAGCGGGTGACGGCAGGGAGTTATTGCCAATCCGGCCGTTTCATGTTATTATAATTACAGATGTTCCACAATATCCCAAGGAAAAGAGGAGGTTATCATGGCAAAGTTGAGCATTACCGTATGCGGTGGGCAGGGGGAAATCAAGTTTCAGGTTCAGGGGGAGGATCAGATCGCCGCGGTCTACGAAGGTGAGTACATACCGGGAGATAAGCTCCTGTTTGACACAGACCAGGCGGAAGATTTCTATGTGATCCGCGTGGACGGCTCCATGGACGAGGCATATGTGTATTTGACGAGAGAACATATAGAGTATGTGATTCCCTTTGACGAGAAGAAGATATCCTACAACCCGGCGTCTTTCACGGGGCAGCGCCACTATATCACCATGCGCAGGGCTTGGGATTTCGAGAATACAGGTTACCGGGAACTGGCGAAGAACGTGATGGACCAGCACGGCGACCCGGGCTGTTATCCCCATGCCCATGCCAACGTGGAGACCAGGGGAGAGGCAGTGTTTGCCGCCAGGAATGCCGTTGACGGCGTGGTGGCAAATGAGTCCCACGGGGCCTGGCCCTATGAATCCTGGGGCATCAACCGCCGGGACGATGCGGAGATCGTAGTGGAATTTGGCCGCGCTGTTGATATAGACAAAATCTGCCTTTACACCAGGGCCGATTTTCCCCATGATAACTGGTGGGTTCAGGCCACCCTTACTTTCTCGGACGGGACCGCGGAGGTGGTGAAGATGGAGAAGAGCGTGAAACCTCATGTGTTTGACGTAGAGAAAAAGAAAGTTACATGGATAAAATTGAGTGAGCTCATCAAGGCAGACGATCCTTCGCCCTTCCCGGCATTGACACAGATTCAGGTGTTCGGAGTTAATGCCTAGAGAGGGGCAGATGGGTTGAGGCTGCAGCCGTATTGGCATGGGCATCTCCCGGAAAACGGGCGAAAAGTGATTGCTTTTTGCCCGTTTTTTCCGAAAGTGATTCTTAGAACTATCCTTATAG
>CAJTOT010000075.1 GCA_910577935.1 uncultured Hungatella sp.
TGTCCTTCCCTAACAGGTGCGCTTCGTCCAGCACGCACACGACTTTCTTTTTCTGCTCTGTACTGACCGCACAGATCTCTTTCTGCAGCAGCCGTTTGGAATCCCCGCTGAAATAATGGGGTTCAAGTCCCAGCTGCCCTAAAAGCCCCGCATACAGCCATCTCGGCGTCAGCTTGGAATCGGACAGGTATAGCAGCAGGTATTTTTCCTTCCCAAGCCTGCTGTCAAGCATCCTCACCATCGTGGATTTCCCGCATCCGGGATTTGACGTCACCACTGCAAACATCTGATGGTCCACCACATAGACAAGCCTTCCCAGGGCATCCTCTATCCGGGGCGATGTATACAGCCTCTCCACGGGGATGTCCCTTGTGAAGGGGGTATGCTCCATTCCAAAAAAACTCTCATACATGGCTTCCCGCCTCCTTCCCATACTCCCCGAAGGAAAGCGCACGCGCCATCTGCCCGTGGTTTTCCTTATATTTCTTTTCCAGTGCATCCAGAAGCCTTGATGTTTCAGGGATGCTTCCCGTCATCCCCACAGGCACGGGCGGCACTTTGGACGCAAATGCCCCGATCTCCAGACGGTGCGCCGTCAGCGGCAACGCCCCGCGGCAGTACACAGTCACCGTCTCCATGTCCATAGGATCATAGGCAACCTCCACCTCCAGGTTTGCAAGCGCTGCGCTTGCCTCATACCGGCTCCCTGAAAGGGAAAAACACCCTGCCTCATCAATCCTGCGCCTCTCACGGTGCAGGAATGCTTCCGCCACTGTGGAAATATCCATAAAAATAAGCCCCCGGCTGTCCCTCATCCATTCCTGCTCCGGCGTGATCCCGCAGGCCGGGACGGATGCGCCGCAGGATTCATAATACTCCTTTATCCCTGCATGCGCTTCCTTCTGGTATTCCTGCTCCAGGAATACCTTCCACCTGCGGTTTAAGTCTTCCACACAATGCACATGCGCCACCCGTATCTCCGCTATGAACTGGTCCACCTTCTGGTGGAATTTTTCTATCTTCCCTTTCGACTGGCACGCCCCCGGTTTCGCATGGACAAGACGTATCCCCAGCTTTGCGCAGGCTTTCCCCAGATGCCCCGCCGTGTACTGCACACCATTGTCAAGATAGGCGCAGTCAAACTTCCCGGCTTTTATCACTGCCTTATGGAACGTGTCCTCCACAATCTCCTGCCTCTGGTTATCATAAAACTCTGACTGCACGATGTAGCGGGAGTGGTCGTCGATCAGGGAGGATAAATAAGTTTTTACCAGCTTTCCATCCGTTGTCCTTATCCCCGGCCCATACTTGATGTCGCCCTGTAAAAGCTCCATCCGGTGCGGGCGGCAGAAACGCCTGGATGAGGATGCGCGTTTTTCCGCATACCTTTTCATCTGTTTCTTCCCAAGACCCACGTCATACAGGTGCCTCTGCATCGTGGACGGTTTCAGCACCCCCGGCGCAGCCCATCCTTCCAGCTCCAGTATCTTTATGACCTGGCGCACGCTTCGTTTCGGCACCTCCCTCTTTAACTGCACTGCCTGTTCCATGATCCTCTCAAAGTTTTCCGGGAGCCTCTGCTGCCTCTTTTTCGTCCGCCCGGCCGGGCGCAGCCCGTCGAACCCTTCCTCCCGGTAGCCCTTCTCATACCGGTACAGCGTCCTTTTGGATACGCCGTTCCTTTCAGCGGCCTCCTCCCTCATCTGCTGCCTTTTCCCTTCATCCATCTCCGGATCCAGCAGCGGCGCTATCATCTGGTATCTTCTGAGCGCCTCCTCATCCTGCCATTTTTTTACTTCTAAACAGTTTTCTGTTTTTTTCTCCATCTGTATGGCCCTCCTTCCAAAGACAGCATACTCCGGAATTAAAATGACATCGAACAAAAGCAGGTGCATCCTCATGCACTGGCCGGATACGCCTCTATCCGTCCCCCGCTGTTATATATGGTCCTGGCTGCTGCCTTAAGCCATCCGGGGCTTATCCGTTCTTTCAGTTTTTCCAGTAAAGAAGCGCTGGATTTGAGGAACTTCCCATCCAGGTCCAGGAACCGGTGTGCCGCCTCCCTGATCTGCCCCTCCATGTTTTTTTCATTCATGCGGATCCACCATCTCCAGTGCTTCATGGTCCCTTCACAGGGGTAGTCTTCTGTTTCCGTATCTTCTTCACTGACCACACCATCTGCTACATCCTCAATCAGTCCTGCATCATAATGCTTATAAGGGCAGAAGCAGTCCGGCAGTTCATTATGGAGCCGCCCACACTTATCACCCGTGCATTTCAGCCGCCGGATCAGGTACCACTCTTTATCCCCTCCCGCAATTTTATGCACACGGTGCCTGCTGTCCCTGTATTTCAGGGGACTCCCACAGCATGGACAGATGTTTTCTTCTTTACTGTTTATTAAAAATATTTTCACCCTTGTTGTATTCCACTTCATATCTTGATATAATAACCATGTTTTTAATAAAGGTTTCAGGATACGCTTCTCTGCGAAAGATTAGTGTCCTGGAACCTTTTCCTTTCTCCGTTCTTCGTTCTCATGTCATTATATCGGTTAATTCTGTGACAGGCAACCAGAGTAATTATGGGTCGGTACAAAAGGGTAGCAACAAGATTGTGGCTTTTATCCAGAATAACTTGTCCAATTACTCCGCGTCCCAGCTTTGCAGCGCTTTGAAATTTCCAAGGAGCACCTATTACAAGGCTCTGGTTCGTGTACCCTCGAATAAGCAGAAGGCATACGCGCAATTCGGCAGGAAAGTGAAACAGGCATATGATGACTCAAAACAAAGGTATGGGGCCGTCAAAATATGCCACGCACTGAATGATAACGGTACACCCTGCAGTGTTAAGCGGGTGCAGAGACATATGGCGGAGCAGGGGCTGCGCTCCATCGTAGTAAAGAAATACAATCATCATGCCAACCATGGCAGCATCCCGGAGGATAAGAAAAATATCCTGAGGCGTGATTTTGGGACGGAGACCATCAACCAGAAATGGTGTACGGATATCACTTACATCCATGTACAAAAAGAAGGATGGACCTATCTGGCTTCAGTCATGGACTTGTGCAGTCGTAAGATTATCGGATATGCGTATGGAACAACCATGACAGCAGAACTGGC
>CAJTOT010000076.1 GCA_910577935.1 uncultured Hungatella sp.
ACTCTGTCACCGGATACCCGGACACCATCACGGACAAGAGGATCTTAAAAGCCATCAACCAGGTGGATCACATGATCGTAAAAAGCGAGGCGGACATGGAGGGGGCCAGGAGCAAGGCGGAGGTCGTGCTTCTGTGGGACGGCAAGGAAGCCTCAAGAAGCTGGGGCGACGGCCTGATGAAGAACCACATCTCCTTTGACCTGATGCAGGATTACTACATTAATCAGGAACATTTGAATCAGTACCGTCTCGCCGTGGTGCCTGACGGAGTTTTGGGAAAACCGGGAATCCGGGAGGCTGTGGAAGGGTTTGTAAGACAGGGCGGGAAGGTGATTGTGGAGAACACCGATTCTGTCAAAACCGCCGAGTGCAGAGAGCTGCTGGGAGTGGAGCCTCTTATCAGAGAGGGCGATTACCTGACTGCCAGCTATCTTCGTTTTGAAAATGACGGAAATCTGTTGAAAAAAGACATGGATACAGATAAAATAGCTTTTAGAGGAAAGGTGATCTACTGCACACCGTCAGAGGGCTGCCGGACACTGGCAACACTGGTTCCGCCCTTTGCTCCTCTGGAGGTGGTGGGGGCGCCGCCGGAGAGAGCCTCCATCCCGGTTCCCCGCACTGATATTCCTCTGGTGATGGAGAAAGGATGCGGCGGCGGCCAGGTGGTATACCTTCCGTTCTCATTAAGCGCTCTTCTGACGGAGTTCCACCTGTCAGACCACTATCAGCTCATAGGCAACCTGGCGGATATGCTGCTGGGGAGGCGGGATCTGGAAGTACAGGCTCCGGGTTCTGTCTATGCCGCCATGTACGGCGCAAAGGGCCGGATTATGGTGCACCTTGTCAACGAGACAGGGGAGAGGCCGCTGAAGGATACCATCCCCGTGAGAGACATAACCGTCACCGTGGCCCTGCCGGAGGGAGCCAAGGTGTCGGCTGTCCGGGCCGCCGTGGAGGGACAGAGCATAAGCTGGAAACAGGAAGGAGACAGGGCAGAGGTGAAGCTGAACCAGGTAGATGTCTGGGAGATGGTGGTTGTGGAGTTTGCGTAAGGCTGCCGACCGCCGGGGTCTGGCGAGGCGGGAAATGTCCGCAGGTCGGCCGCCGCAGGAGCCGCGTGGTTGGGCCGCCGGGGCCTGAGCAAGCCAGGATGCCGGGCAGAAGACAGCGCCGGATAAAAATTAAGTAAATTTGGATCAGGGACAGGGGGCCGCGGGGCGGGAGACTGTGGGACCGGAGGCAGGAGCAAAGAAAACCACGGTTCGGGAGACCGGAGCGGAGAAAACCGCAGGCCGTGGCACCGGAACAGAGAAAACCGCGGGCCGGGAGACCGTGGGGCCCCCTGGGGATTCAGGAACAGGAGAAAAAGAAGATGAAGGATTCGATTCACAAATATTTTCAAATCGGGACGATTCAGTGGATGAGCCATCCGCCGGTGAGTTATGACGTGGTGGACTCGGTGAAGGCCATCGCCTGCGACGACTTTTTTGACGCCATTGAGATCGGGCAGTTTAAAGACAGCGCCAAGAGAGAAAAGGTGAAAAAAATGTTGGAGCAGGCTCACATGAAGGTGTGCTACGGAGCCCAGCCCAGGCTTCTGGGCACAGGCTTAAACCCCAACGACACAGATGAAGAGGGAAGGAAAAAGGCGGAGGCCACCCTTTTGGAGGCAGTGGATGAGGCCGAGTATCTGGGAGCAAAGGCCATCGCCTTTCTTGCGGGGAAATGGCAGGAGGAGACCAAGGAGCTGGCGTATCAGCAGCTTTTGAAGACTACAAAGACAGTCTGTGACTACGCGGCTTCAAAGGGAATGTCCGTGAATCTGGAAGTATTTGACTTTAATATGGATAAGGCGGCCCTCATCGGACCGGCGCCTCTGGCAGCCCGCTTCGCCGCGGATATGAGAACCATATGCAGCAATTTCGGCTTGTTGGTGGATCTGTCTCATTTCCCCACCACCTATGAGACAACCCGGTTTGTCATTCGGACTCTCAGACCTTACATCACACATTTCCACATCGGGAATGCGGTGGTGGAACAGGGCTGCGAGGCATACGGAGACCAGCACCCCAGATTCGGATTCCCCAGAAGCGCCAACGATACGCCGGAGCTTTTGGATTTCTTCCAGGTGCTGAAAGAAGAGGGATTTTTCAACGCGCAGAACCCGTATACCTTGTCCTTTGAGGTGAAACCCTGGAAGGGTGAGGACGGGGACATCGTTCTGGCAGGGACCAAGCGGGTGATCAACCGGGCCTGGGCCATGCTGGAGGATTAGAGGAGAGAACATGAGCTTTTATCCGGGGAAGCGGGAAGGGCCTGCCCCCGGAGGATGGCTCATAGGTGAGCGGAAAGGACGAAAAAGCGATGAAGATAGTGATTTTAGACGGCTACACGGAGAATCCCGGCGACCTGAGCTGGGAGGGATTTGAAAAACTGGGGGAGCTTAAGGTGTACGACAGAACACCGGCTGAGGAGATTATCCCGAGAATCGGCGGAGCGGACGCGGTGATCGTCAACAAGACGCCTCTGTCGGCGGAGACCTTCGCAGCCTGTCCCTCTGTTAAATACGTGGGTGTGCTGGCTACGGGCTACAATGTGGTGGATGTAAAGGCCGCCAGAGAGCGGGGGATCCCGGTGTGCAATATCCCTACCTACGGGACTACCGCGGTGGCCCAGATGACCATGGCCCTGCTTCTGGAGATCTGCCACCACCCTCAGGCTCATTCCCAGGCGGTGAAAGAAGGGGAGTGGACCAACAACGCGGACTGGTGCTTCTGGAAATACCCTCTCATCGAGCTTGCGGGGAAGACCATGGGAATCATCGGTTTCGGCCGCATCGGACAGGCGGTGGGGCGCCTGGCGAAGGCGTTCGGGATGGAGGTCGTGGCCTACGATGCCCATGAGTCTGAAAGCGGGAAAGAGATCGGGACTTATGTGACTCTGGAGGAGCTGTATCAGAAGTCGG
>CAJTOT010000077.1 GCA_910577935.1 uncultured Hungatella sp.
CCTCGCCAGCACCGGGACGGAAAAGTTTTTGGTGCCGTGTTCGACTTCCGCCAGGAAGGAATTGGATACGTCCGCGGCCTCTGCCAGCTTCTCCCGGCTGTATTTCAGTTTTTTACGGCATTCCAGGATACGGCTGCCGATCACCTTTGCGTCTGTTCCTTCCATGGGTTCACCTCTGTTTTTCGCTATAGAGGTAGTTTAACCAACATTTTAGCAAATAAACAGTATCCTAATCGGTTGAAAAAAAAACGATATAGAGTATATAATTTCAGAAAGGAGATGATGGAGATGGCCGCATCCGCAGCCATTACCCTGGCAGTAAAGGCAGCCGCTGTGGCAGTCACGGACAAGCGGGCCAGGACAGCGATCGCCTCCGTGGTCGTTGCGGTGTTCCTGCCGTTCATTCTGATGACATTTATAATCCTCAGCGTGCTGGACGGCACCAGCACTCACAATTTCTCAGCGGTTGATCTGTCCTTCCATGGCGGGACGCTGTCAGAAAAGGTGCCGGAGGAGTACCGGGAATACATCGAGGATATCCGAAAGAGTTTCCAGAATCTGGACAGCCTGATCGCCGGCGTGGACGACCTGGAGGGCGGGGAGATCGATGCCAGCCGGGTCAAAGCCTGGTTCTATGCCCTGTACTTTGGCGAGGGGCAGCCCTCCCGCCGTGCGCAGAAGGACTTTCTGGAATGCTTCCTGCGTTATGAAGAGCGGACCAGGGAGGTGGAGGAAGAGGACGGGAGCATCACGGAGGAAACCTATACGGTGGCCATTTTCCTCACCGACCAGGAGGAGATCTGCCGGAATCTGGAAAGCCTCCTGGGGAGGAGCCTGGCCATGGAAACAAGAGCCAATGCCCAGAGGATCTATACCACGGCAGTCTATGGCAGGGTGGGGCCTGGCAGCTTTGCGGCGGGAGAGGCCATGGGGGACGGAAGCTACGGGGCGCTGTTCGCGGAGGCTTCCCGTTATATCGGGTATCCCTATGTGTGGGGCGGCTCTTCCCCGGCCACGTCCTTTGACTGCAGCGGGTATATCTGCTGGATCTATACGCAGTCCGGTGTCTACAACCTGCCCAGGACGACAGCGGACGGGATCTATCACCAGTGCGCCATTGTTCCTCGTGAAGAGGCAAGGCCCGGAGACCTGGTCTTTTTTACCGGGACCTACGCATCGGCCGGCGCGGTGAGCCATGTGGGGATGTATGTGGGGGATGGAAAAATGCTTCACGCGGGGGACCCAATTGGTTTTGGTGACCTGAATTCCAACTACTGGCGCAGCCATTACTACGCTACAGGCCGTCTGCCGGGGATCCCGTAAAGGAGAGGAAGAAGCTGAGATCTGCAGAGAAGAAAAGGCATCTTTGTGGGTTTTGGGTATCGACTTTTCGGGAAGGTTCCGGTATGGTGTGTTGCTGAAAGAAAACAGCAGCCGGTTGATAAAACGGCAGAACAGGAGGAAGCGATGGCATTACAGAAACCAATGCCCGGCACAGTCAGGAGAAGGAGAGCCGACTGGGTACGGGGAAGAGGCCCGGACAGCATGCGGGGCGAACTGAAGCGGGGGATCTCCCTGCGGAGAAAGCAGCTGAACAAAAAGGTGCGCCATGGGACCAGGGAGGCACTGCAGCACGCGGAATATAAGAGGGTGGTGAAAACCCTTTACGAAGTGGATTTTACCTGAAGGAAGGAGGGATGTGCGATCAATCCAGTAGATATGCTGTTTTTATACAAGCCGGATTTTCAGTTCCGGCAGGCGGAGATTGAAAAAAAGGTGTGCCTGCCAGCCGGTGAGTTTGAAGAGTTTCTGAGAAATCCCTTGGAGGGGCTGCCCTGTATTGAGGAAAATATCGATCTGATGCAGGAGGACCGAGACGGGATCTATCACTGTCTCCTTGTGACGGGAGAGGGAAGGCGTGACGGTGTCCTGGTAGAATCTGAGGGATATGGTTATGCCCGTTACGCCTCCTATGTGCCCGATGCCGCCGCCCTGGAATATGATTCCTTGTCGGAGTTCGGGGCAGGGTTGTCCCGGCTGGCGGACCAAATGATCCAGACTGGGACCGATGGAACGAGAGACGGGAACTGGATCTTTTATCTGGATCAGGTACAGGAAGGGTGTAATTTTTCTCTTTCTGAAAATCCGGCACTGGCAGAACTCCTGGCGGACATGCTTGTAGAGAGGCCGGAGGTCAGCATAGCATATGTTCGCAGCGACTGTCTGGAGCTGCGTTTTTATCCGGAGCTTTGCCCCAACTGCCAGAAGGAAACGGAGAACCGTCAGGATCTGGCGGGGGCAGCTCCGCAGGCCAGGGATCCCGGAGAGATGATGCAACAGAAAGATGAGGGACAGACTATGGAAGTCTGTCTGAAAGATCTGCTGTGCGCCCGATGGGAGAACTTGCATCTGGTGCATGACGAGATCGACTACGGGCTGCCCCACACTATCGTGGGACTGGACGGGACTACGTTGACAACGGCAGGGAAGGAAGCCTGGGCGGATGTGCTGGACGCAAAAGTGGCGCGGGTATTCCAAGGATATTCCGGCCTGCAGATGGAACTGTCCGGGGTGAGGGCTGACAGGCTGGAGGCTTTTTCTGCCATGCTGGCCGGCTACTGCAGTGTGGAGGACTATGAGAACTGGGTGAATGAACCGGAGGAGGGACAGGCAGTTCCGGTGATGCAGGAAGGATAACAGGGAGCAGTTGTGAGCAGACAGAGAAAAGAAAAATTTATGATCGGAGGCGGAGAAGAAGATGAAAAATACCACGTT
>CAJTOT010000078.1 GCA_910577935.1 uncultured Hungatella sp.
TGGTGATAAGATTATAGATGGCGGTTATGTCCGGCAGACAACAGAACCCATCATCTCCCCCGCCTCATATCCCTACTCTGCAAGTTCCTTCTAGTTCACGTTTTTCCAGGAAAAGCCCTGACACAGTTCCCCAGCTCCGCCGTATCTTCTTTTGAAATATAAATTTCTGCTGACTTGGACAGATCGTTTCCCTTAAAAGTCTCCTCCCGGAACAACTTCTCCACCAGAGGCCAATTTTCCTCCGCCGACTCTGTCTTCAGCCAGATGCCCAGAAGAGGCCCCGGCTCCCCTTCTGCTGCGTCTATATAGTCATATCCATTATCCTGAATCCGGCCACTGACCGCCTCCTCAAGCCGGTCCGGAATCTCATAGCGCAGATCCAAATCCGGATTCTCCATCTTTCCTGGGTTTAACAGTACAATGATTGTCTCCATAATCTGATCTCCTTTCGTTTTTTATATCCCGTTCAGGCGTCCCGCCTTCACCAGCAGCATCATAGGACGGCGCATTTCCTGTTCCATCCCAGGAATCCCCATCATCTCCTCCGGCGGCTGGGCCTCCTCCACCGCCTCCAGGACGAATCCCCGGTTCAGCAGCCCCATGAGAATCTGGGTCAGGGTGTGGTGGTATTTTTCCACCTGACATCCTAAAAACAAGGCACTGCGCTTGCCCGGCGAAAAATAGCTGTCCACCGGCCAGTGGGCCGGCTCTCCCTTCTCCGTGTAAATCCAGTCCTGGTTCACCCCTGCGGTAAAGGTGGGGTGTTCTATGTTAAAGAGAAACGTTCCGCCCTCCTTCAAGGCTCTGTAAACCTTTTCAAACACAGAATCCAGGTCCTCTATGTAGTGCAGAGCCAGGTTAGACACCACCAGGTCCCAGGTATTCTCGGGAAATTCGTATTCTTCCACGGGGCAGACCCGGTATTCAATGTCTCTCCCCTGGCTGCGCCTTCTGGCCTCCTCGATCATTTTCCTGCTGGAATCAATGCCCAGAACCCGGCCAGCGCCCTGGTCCTCACAGAATCTGCAGTGCCACCCGTAGCCGCACCCCAGATCCAGCACGCTTCTGCCCTTAAGAGGCGGAAACAGAGGTTTCAGCTGGCGCCACTCCCCCGCCGCCGTCAGCCCCTCCCTGCTTCGGGGCATACCGGCGTACCGGCCGAAAAAATCTTCGTCGTCATATGTGTGATTCATGGCATTTCCTCCTGAATTCAACTTTTTCACTTTCTGTATTTTTTCTCAATCACAAGAGAATACACTGCCATGGCGGCGATCGTCTCCGCCATGACCCCCACGACGGAGAGCAGAATCCACGCCGGGCTCTCCCCCACGAGAAGAGGAATCCCCAGACCGGCCAGCACTGCGCCAAAGACTCCGAAGAGCTTTGACACAGCCCGGTTGTACCGCCTCACGTCTGTGACCTCCGGTGCCTCTGCATTAGCCCAGAATCCCACCGGCCTTTTGGAAAACCACGCATACACTGCCAGACATATGAACATTCCCCCTACGGCACACCACATCACAAACCCTGCTGTCCTTCCTTCCATCTCCACACCTCCGTCAGAACAATCCCCACAGCTTTCCTCTTAATCGCAGCACATAATTCCTATCCCTAATCTGCTGAATCGCTTTTTTAGGTGTGCTTCCTGCCTTTAATTCTAAAATGATCGCATCTGCGCTTAAAATATCTTCAATAAGCAATGATTTATCCACAAAAAACCGTGTTTCGGCAATTTCCCTGTATGCTTCAAACGGTACTCTGCTGTTTAAATATCTCCCCATATCTGCACCTCATCTCACTCCCCCAAAACCGGCGCGGTCAGTTCCACGTGGTTTCCCTCCGTGTCAACAAACTCCACAACCCAGTTATCCTTAATTCTCGTCAAAGGAAAGCACAGTTCCAGATTCTCAATCTTACCTTTCAGCACCTCCAGGCTGTCCACGCTGACACTGGGCAGGCAGTTGCTGCCAAAGCTGTGCTCTTCCGGAATTTTTTCAAAAGCGAACAGCCCCAGCCGAAATCCGTCAATGAGGAACACACTGTAGATCTCGTCCCTCACCGCCGCTTTCCTCTCAAAAAAATCTTCATAAAACCTGACTGCCCTGTCCATATCCCGGACACACAGATACAGCGATTGTAGCCGACAATTCATGTCCGTCGCCTCCCATCCTCAAAAAATGTCCTCTTCAAAGCTCTTTCCACCAAAACCAAACAATCCTTAAGGCCCATTTACGCCCTGTGGACATACATTCTCGACATATCCGGCTCCTTGGCCGGAACCCACAGTTCCTCGTGGTAAAGCTTCCCCACCCGGTGAACCTCAAACCTTCCGAAATACTCATCGTCAATCTCAAATCTTGTCACATACCCTCTGTGGTCCTGGTTGTACTTAACATTCCACCCCTGGGCAATCTCCCTGGCATAATCCTCATGGAACACGGGATAAAAAATCGGCTGCTCCGGCAGTCTGGACGGAAATCTCCTGTATCCGCTCTCCCGAATCAGTTCAAGCTCCCTCGTCCCCACCGGCCTGTACAGAACCATAAACATCACCTCGTTTTAAAAACTCGTCCCTTTAATCCCCCGTGACTGCCTGTCCATATCCTCA
>CAJTOT010000079.1 GCA_910577935.1 uncultured Hungatella sp.
GTTCTTGTAGACGGAAACGCAAACGGCCCTCACATGTGGAACTATGCCCAGGTGGAAGGAAAGTGGTATGCCGTGGATGTGACCTGGAATGATCCTTCAAGCAGTAAGGTCCACGGCGCCGTGTCGGGGCTGGAGAACACAGACTGGCTGCTGCTCGGTTCTGACACCCTGGTCAAAACCGGCGGCAAATACCGGTCCTTCCTGGATTCCCACCCTGTCTCCAACACAGCCTCCATCGGCGGTGTCAGCTTCACAAACGGTCCTGAACTCAGTGAAGAACAGTATCCTTTAAACCCAACCCCCACTGTGGCCTTCCCCTCCTCCAGCCAGACGGTGACCTACACAGGGCAGACGGCCGCAGTGGCTGCTCCCACAATTACAGTAGAGACAGAGGACGGCAAAACACAGCAGCTTGCGGTGACTCCTTTTTACTCTTATCAGTGCTCCGGAACCATCGCCTTCACCGACGGGCTGCCTACCGACGCAGGCACCTATGTCATCCGGGCGCGGATACCGGCTTCTGATAAATACAACTCCGCCTCCGGCATCATGACGCTGACGATTCAGAAGGCCGCCCCTGCCCTGTCCGTCTCGGCCTCATACAGCCGCGCCAAAACCTACGACGGCAGACCCTTCGGGACACCTGCTGCCGCACAGGTGGCAGTCGCCGGCGCTTCTTGCAGCGATGTGAGATTTACCTGGTATCAAACCACCGCCTCCGGCAGTATCCGGCTGAATGCCGCCCCTTCCGATGCCGGGACATACCTGCTTGTCTCCGCCATCGACGAGACAGACAACACCCGCGCCGTGTCCGTCAACACGGAAATCGTCATAAAGCGGCGGAAAATCAGTATCGCGGCAGACCCGGCATCCAAGTTCTACAAGGACCCCGACCCTGAGCTGACTTACCGTGTGGTAAACGGCTCCCTGGCAGACGGCGATTCTTTGAAGGGAAGCCTCTCCAGACAGCCCGGCGAAAACGTGTCCCCGGAGGGCTACCGGATTTTACAGGGAAGCCTCACCGGAGAAAATAATCCCAGCTACGAGATCTCCTTCCTGCCGGAAATCTTTACTATCCAGAAGGCTCCGAAAATTCCCGCCCCCGAGACAGCCGCGCTCACAGACCATGACGTGGAGCTGAAACCTCTGGATCTGGGAAACGGCGGCGGAAGCGTCCTGTACGGATACAGTGGCAGCGACGACCCTGACCATGTTGTCCTGTGGCAGGACAGCCCCCGGTTCTCTGACCTGACGCCAGGAACCACCTACTTCTTTTTCATCCGGGTCAGCGGCAGCGCAAACTATGCCGACGCCTGGGAAAGCGTGCCGGTTACCACCCGAAAGACCGCTCTGGCAGTCCCCGCCGCACAGGACTATGTCTACACAGGAAGCCGGATAACAGTAAATATGGCTGGCTACAGTCCTGAACTCATGGCCATG
Source organism: uncultured Hungatella sp. (assembly GCA_910577935.1). Classification (GTDB taxonomy): domain Bacteria; phylum Bacillota; class Clostridia; order Lachnospirales; family Lachnospiraceae; genus UBA3402. The sequence continues at coordinate 1,441 of CAJTOT010000079.1, forward strand.
ACAGGCGCTGCCTCCGGAACCGGCGCAGGCGATTACACCCTTCAGTTCCGCCTCCTGGACGCCGGCCGTTACTCATGGGAAAACCAGCCGGACGGCGCTGACACCGTATCCGTCACCTGGTCCATCGCCAGAAAGCCTGTAACCGTCAAGGCCGCCGACAAGACCAGAACCGTCAGCAGAGACAACCCTGAGCTGACTCTCGAGACTCCCGCCGACGGGGTTCTGACGGGAGATGACAAGATCGACGACTTGGGCGTCACCTTATCCACCACCGCCCGAAGGAGCTCTCCCGCCGGAACCTATCCGATCACCGGGACCGCCTCCCCCGACACCAACTATCTGGTGACCATACAGCCAGGAACCCTCACCATAACCCGGTCCGGCGGCAGCAGTTCCGGCGGCGGCAGTGGCTCCGGTTCCGGCGGCGGCAGTTCCGGCGGCGGCAGTGGCTCCGGTTCCGGCGGCGGCTCCGGTTCCGGCAGCGCCTCTTTGACCGCGCCGAATCCCGGCTCCGGCGCATCCGGTTCCTGGAGCCTGGATGGCAGCAAATGGCGCTTTCTCCGCTCCTCCGGTTCCTACGCGGCAGGAAGAATGGATACCGGCATCCAGGGAAACACCGTGGAATTCATCTCCTGGCAGCTGATCAACAGCGTGTGGTGGGCATTCGGCGCCGACGGCTTCGCCAAAGAAGGATGGATACTGGATGCCGGCTCCAACCTGTGGTACAGTGTGGATATCAACTCAGGAATGAGAACAGGCTGGTATCGGGACGGCAGCGACAGCAACTGGTATTATCTGGAGCCTTCCGGCGGACATATGCTTACAGGATGGCAGCTGGTCGGCGGAGCATGGTACTATCTCAATCCTGTCTCCCAGGCCGGGAGACCTCTTGGAGCCATGTATCACAACGAGAGAACTCCTGACGGCT
>CAJTOT010000080.1 GCA_910577935.1 uncultured Hungatella sp.
TGTCAGCAATCATGCATCTGAGGGTATGGAAATCTGCATGTCCTGATAAACCTCGAAACCAGCTGATTTGTCTTTCACGAGATACCGGATAGGAGTAACCTCCTATCATCTTCTCGGTTTCCGGATCATTGATAAGTTCTAACAGCACCTTGTTATCCTGCTCCTCAAGTGCACGGAGGATTACAAGCTCTCCCACAATATTCATTTCATCTTGCTCCTCCCGCCTCAAAACACCCATGGATCACATCCATCACCACACTCTGCTCTTCTTGTGTCATCTTCACATCGGACGGCAGGCATAATCCACGATTGAAAATATCCGCACCAACATCCCACTCTCCTTCTCCCTCTCCATAGGCATTGCTGCATCCTCTGCCGGAACCTTTTTCTGTCACAAATCCGTTGTTTCGATATATCGGCTGCAGATGCATAGGCTTCCACACAGGCCTTCCCTCTGCCCCGAAGTATGACAGGGCTTCCAGTATCTCTGTGGGACAGGTCTTTCCCGCTTCCCTTCTATAGACTGCCCGCTTCTCTGACCTTTCTGTTTCGCACATGGCATCCTTATGGATGAGCAGGCAGGACAGCCAGAAATTCGGTACGCTCTTCTCCTCATCCCATGGGTTCATTTCCACCGGCAGGTCCTTTAAGCCCTCTTTATACCTTTCATAGATAACACGCTTCTTCTCAATATGTTCCTCCAGATGTCCCAGCTGCCCTCTCACCACTCCGGCTATGAGATTGCTCATGCGGTAGTTGTACCCTAACTCCTCATGCTCATACCAGGGCGCCGCCTCCCTGGACTGGGTGGACCACTTCCGGGCCTTTTCTGCCTCATATCTGCTGTTTGTCAATAGCATTCCCCCGGAGCTTCCTGTGATGATCTTGTTGCCGTTAAAGCTGATTACTGCCAGGTCTCCAAAGTTCCCGGTCTGAATCCCTTTGTAAGACGCGCCAAATGACTCTGCTGCATCTTCAATCAGAAGAGCCCCGCGGCGGCGGCAGATATCCCGGATCTCGTCGATCTTTCCCGGCGTGCCGTAGAGATGGGCCATAACCACCAATCGAACCTCCGGGTACATGGAAAATGCTTTTTCCAATGCTTCCGGCGACATGTTCCAGGTCTCATATTCCGTGTCGATAAATACCGGCTCTCCTCCTTCGTAGACCACCGGGTTTACAGTAGCCGCAAAGGTCATATCGGAGCAGAACACCCTCACTCCCTTTAAGGCTCCTCCTGTTCCCAGGCCGCAGGGGGTGGTGACGCCTGTGCTGCCTGCGTACAGCTTCTCCGCCGCCAGCTTCACTGCCAGGTGAAGGGCGGCTGTCCCGCTGGCAAGCCCTACGGCATGGGTTACCCCTGCCTGTTCTGCCACTGCTTTTTCCAGCTCATTGATATTCTCTCCTACTGTGGTCACCCAGCCGGAGTCTATGGCTTCCTTTATATAATGGAGTTCTTCCCCATGCATGGCGGGGGATGCAAGAAATACCTTCCTGGGTAATGGCTGTATTCCTTTAAAACGTGAATCCAAACTGAAATCGTACATGTCTGTAGTCCGCTTCCTTTTATGTGATTTTTTATTGTTAGCCTTTATCACAGCTGCCTTATTTTCCCGGCGCAGATATGGGGCTGTTGTCCTGATCTGTTATGGGGAGCATTTTCCTAATGGGATAAAAAAGGCCGGGCTTCGCCGCCCCGGGATACTTCTGCATCCCAGGCTCCGGCAAAACCTATGGCCATCACTTCCTGCACGGCGTGCGAAACGTCCGGTGCATTCCGTAACTTTTATAACTGAACTGTCACTCTCTCCTCACCACTCCCAATCCCAGAGTAACCTCCACGCTCTGTCCCATTAGAGGCATCTCCAGAACCACCAGCCTCTGGTGTCTCAGGATCTTTTTCACGGCTCCTCTATAGCCCTTTAAGGCCCCGGATGTGACCGTAAGCTCCTCCCCTTCCATATATCCTTCGGAGTATTTCAACACATGGTCTTCTCCTCCCAGCAGGCGCAGCCGCTCCTCCTCCTCAGGATAAACGGGAGTCATCTCCTCCCCGGTGCATAACACCCTGGTCATGGCTCCCATTTGCTTTAACCGCATAAAGAAGTCCTCGATCCGGTCAGTTTCCACGAACACATAGCCGGGAAACAGCCTGCTTGTTATAAGTGTCCATTCCCCTTGAATCTTCGTCATCCGCTGGGCCAAAAAAACAAACACATCCTCATCCTTCTCCATGACCCGGCTGCGGCACTGTCCGCACACCTTCTCCTCCTGGCCGGTGTAGACCTGCATC
>CAJTOT010000081.1 GCA_910577935.1 uncultured Hungatella sp.
ATCACATTCGCAGATGGCGCGGCCAAAGTGAGCATCATGGGGAACTATGCCTATCAGTTCTACAATTACGCCATGTTGGGAGCGATTTTGCTGTCCGTGCTGATATTTTTGACGATTTTCCTGTTGGGCATCCGCACGAAGATGAAGTATATCTCGCTGCTGAGCAATGAAATCAGGATACTGGAGAGCGGCAGCCTGGACTACAGGATTACGGTGCGGGGCCGGGACGAGCTGGGGAGCCTGGCGGAGGGGCTGGACTGCATGAGGGAGTCTTTCCGCAGCCTGATAGACAGGGAAACGGCGATGATGCGGGAGAACCAGCGGATCGTCACGGAGATGTCCCATGACCTGAGGACTCCGGTGACATCCATCATGCTGTACACGGAAATCCTGAAAAAAGGGAAGTACAATAGCGAGGAACAGATGAGGGAATATATCGAGAAGATAGAGCGGAAAGCCGGCCGGATGAAGCATCTGACAGACCATCTCTTTGAATATTCCATGGTGACGGGAGAGACGCAGATCGTCCTGGAAGAGCCGGATTCCTTCAAGGTCTTGTTCTATGATCTGATTTCGGAGCTGTGCAGCTATCTGGAACAGAGGGGGTTCCGGGTGGAAGCCCGGCTGGACTGGCCCCGGTGCAGGACAAGGGTCTGTACGGACTACCTGACCCGCATCATGGACAATGTGGCGTCAAATATCGTAAAATATGCCGATGACGGGGAGCCTGTGGAGGTAAGGGCATTTCAGGACAGGAAGCTGGCGGGATTCTCCTTTGAGAATGCTGTGAGACAGGGCGGCGAGCAGGCGGAGAGCACATGTATCGGCATACAGAGCGTGGGCAGCATGATGGAGAAGATGGGCGGAAGCTGCAGGGTCCGGCAGGAAGACGGACGGTTTCGGATAGAACTGCTCTTTGTTTCGGAAGATCAAGGAATTGCCGAAAGGCAGTGGGGGTGTAAGGATTGACATAAAACGTCAAAAACACCTCGCGATGATGCCGAATAAATAGGAACAGATATTCGCTCTGTTTTACAGGAAAAATTACAAAAATCCTTGACAACCACGAACCATTTGTATATAATAAGGACGTTGGAGGGAATGATGCAGCAGTTGAGAACACATTTTGTACTGTGGATGGAAACTTTGCGTTCAGCTTCATCTGACTTTTACAGTCAGTGTTAGAGCCCGAAAGGGTGTGCGGACCTTTAGCTCAGTTGGTTAGAGCAACCGGCTCATAACCGGTCGGTCCCGGGTTCGAGTCCCCGAAGGTCCATTTGCTTTTTGTGTGATAATTTGTAGTATGTATTGTTTTGTGTTATAGAACACAGCTTCATAAGCTGTTGTATAATAGTATATTGGCCTCGTGGCTCAGTTGGTTAGAGCGCCGCCCTGTCACGGCGGAGGTCGTCGGTTCGAGTCCGATCGGGGTCGTTTGTTTTTGCGGTAAAAGTTGTATTATGTTTTCGCTATAACATAGAGGTGTAAAGTCGGTTGTAACGTGGATACTTTACACTTTTTTTGTGTATTTTATCTTGTTGGGGGATCTGCCGCTGTGAAGCAGGGGGATTTGTCTTAATAAATGGGTTTGGCAGCAACGGATATATTAACGGGAAAGGAGAGGCTGTATGATCAGGATCATAACAGATTCCGCTTCGGACATAGTGGACAACAGCAGGGAGGACCTGATCGTCCTGCCAATTACGATTACTTTCGGTGAAGAGCAGTTTCAGGACGGAATAACGCTGACACATCAAATGTTTTACGAAAAACTGGTTGAGAGTGACCAGCTTCCCGTCACCAGTCAGGTACCGCCCTTTGCGTTTGAGGAAGTTTATGAGGAAATCAGAAGGAAAGGGGATCAGGCCATTGTGATTACACTGTCCTCCAAGCTGTCCGGAACCTGGCAGAGCGCCAATGTGGCTGCGGAAGAATACGGTGATGTGGTGCGGGTGGTGGACAGCGAGAAGGCCAGTATCGGACAGCATGCGTTGGTGGAGTATGCGCTCCGGCTGGCGGAGGAGGAGATTGCATTTGAGGAGATTGTGGAAAGGCTGGAGAGGGATAAATCCCGTATCAGGCTGGTGGCCCTTCTGGATACGCTGGAGTATCTCAAAAAAGGAGGACGTATCTCCAGGGCTGCGGCAATGGCGGGGAATCTGCTGTCCATTAAGCCGGTTATCGCCGTACAGGGCGGGGAAGTAGCCATTCTCGGAAAGGCCAGGGGATCCAGACAGGGGAACAATCTGCTGGCCCAGCAGATACA
>CAJTOT010000082.1 GCA_910577935.1 uncultured Hungatella sp.
CATTGTCCAATTTGTTTGACAAACTTACATTTTGAAAAAATCTCTGCAAAAAAAGACTGCCCGGCTTGGGCAGTCCGTTTTGCATCGCAAATTACCGGGCCAGGCTCTGGAAGTGGGTGAGAACGGGGTTGACCCCCACCTTTTTGCCGTTCTCGTAAGTATAGAAGCCGGCTCCGCTCTTCCGGCCCAGGAAGCCGGATACCACCAGCTTGCGCAGCAGCAGAGAGGGGGCGTACTTGGAGCCGATCTCCTTCTCCATGGTGGTCATCACGTCCAGCAGGATGTCCAGGCCGATCATGTCGGCCAGCTCCAGGGGACCCATGGGGTGGTTACAGCCCAGCTTCATGCCGTTGTCCATCTCCTCCACAGAGCCGATGTAGGAGCCCACGATGACGCAGGCCTCGTTAAGCATGGGCAGCAGGGCCCGGTTGACAATGAAGCCCGGCTTGTCGTCGGCCTGAATCAGGGTTTTTCCCATCTTCTCGCCCACTTCCTTCACGGTGTCCAGCACGTCCTGGGTGGTGAGCAGGCCAAAGATAACCTCACACAGCTTCATCCGGGGCACAGGGGAGAAGAAGTGCATCCCCACTACCTGAGAGGGCCGCTTGGTGGCGGAGGCCAGGGCGGTCAGGGAGATGGAGGAGGTGTTGGAGGCAAAAATGGTGTGCGCGGGGCAGATGTCCTCCAGGGCGGTAAAGACGGCCTGCTTCGCCTTCAGGTCCTCGATAATGGCCTCAATGACCAGGTCGGCGTTCCTGGCGCTGTCCAGGGTGGCGTCGCAGCTCAGGCGGGCCAGAGCCGCGTCCCGGTCCTCCGCCGTCATGCGGCCCTTCTCCACGTCCCGGTTCAGCGCCTTTTCAATGCCCGCCTTGGCCCGGTCCAGGGCCTCCTGCCGCTGGTCGTTTATGGTGACATTGTAACCGCTGGTAATGGCGTTCTGCGCGATGCCGCTGCCCATCAGACCGGCGCCCACTACAAAAATATTTTGGATTGCCATAATAATTGACCCCTTTTCATTCCTTTTTATCGGTCCGCCCTTCCGCTCATGTCCCCGGACCTTCTATGGGCTTATCATAACACAGCAATCAGCGCAGGTCTCCGCATAAATGGGCTTAAAATTTGCGAATATTGACCTAATCTCTATTGCTTTTCCTGTTCCAGCTCGTCAAACTGCGCAGTCGAGAAAAATTTCCCCAATTGGGGGAACCACCGATTTAATCCCTTCAAATATAACTGATGATATGCAGAGGCAGGCCGCCGGTAAAATCGACCGAGGCATTGATAAAGTAAAGATTCCCGCAGAGAATCCCCAGACAGCAGCCAGCCAACCCATGACAGACTTCAAACTAAAACGTGGCAAGCGCCGCTGCTGGAGCAGCGGATATTTGGGGCAGACCAAAGGCGGGCGCTGGAACATCCAAAGATAAGGACAGAAGATCAAAACACAAGGCACAGTACAGGGAGTCGAAATCGTGTATGGGCAATCAGTTTGCTAAGGAGTACTCAAAACAGGGTAAAGGAGTATCGGCGATCATATTGTAGTAGGCCGCTTTGATGAATTGAAAGAGGTTTGGAACATAGCCCGTGATCCCGCAGACTCCTCAAAAGAATCGGAGACAGAATATGAGGACAATCCACGATGAATTTTCCAATTACCTGAGGACGAGCTTATGAATAGGCGTGAGACGATATATCAAATGGAGAATGGTGAGGGTTTTTGTTACGTCTCACATGCCTTTGACACTCCTTTTGAAAATATGAGTGCTGATATGACACTTCCAGACTTTTTAAGGAAACGCTGATTTAATCCCCCGAAATGATAGAAGATGAGATAAAATAAGGGAGAGGGGGCGCGGGGTATGAAACAGGAAAGTTTTAGC
>CAJTOT010000083.1 GCA_910577935.1 uncultured Hungatella sp.
TCAGGACGCACAGCCCCAGCTGGGTCACCATGGCCAGACTCTGGAACACTGATTTTTTGTATCCCATACCCTCACCTCATTTCCCATTTTCGCATATGTAGCCCTATTATAACCAATCTTTTTCCATTTGTCCATGATTTGAAAAGTATTCGTTACTTTTTTGATTCACCGCCCTATAATTTTTTATAATTTGGTAAAATTTAATCTTATAAAACCGGCGAAACGTGCCACTGACATGCTTCGCCGGTTTTTGAGCCGCGCGGCAGACCTACAGCGCCTTCAGACAAGCCAGAAGCCCCTCCGCTATGGTATCCAGCGGCAGCGAAGGCTTTGCCCTCTCCTGAACCGCCGCCTGGCGGCACTCGTAGGGCACATGGATGAACCCGCCCCTCATATCCGGATACCGCTGTTCAATCAGCTCCAGAACATGATACATCAGGCAGTTGCACACATAGGCCCCTGCCGACAAAGACACTTTCGCCGGAATCCCCGCCTCCCGGCAGGCCGCCGCCATGTCCCTCACCGGCAGCCTTGCAAACCGCCCGTCCGGTCCCCCCGGCGTCACCGGAGTCCCATGGTACGACACATTGTCATTGTCCGCCGAGGCCGCATCCTTCAGATTGACGGCAATCTGCTCCACCTCAAGCCCCATGCGGCCCCCGGCCTGTCCCACACAGACCACACAGTCCGGCCGCTCCTTTTCTATGAGTTCTTCGATGATCCCGCCGCAGCGGTCATAGGACACAGGCATCTCACGCTTAACCAGCTCTGCCCCTATCCCTTTTGATGTCTGAAACTGCTTTGGAAGTTTTAAAACCGCCTCCCAGGACGGATTGATGGTTTCGCCGCCGAAAGGGGCAAAACCGGTGATGAGTATTTTCATATATTTAATCCTCTCTGCCAAGTTTCACACTTTGCCGCGCTCTTTACTGCTCTGTCTCCGGGTACTGATATCCAGAAGCAGACAACCTGTCCTTCAGAAGCGGTATAGTGATTCCCAGCCTCTTCGCCGCGCGTTCCAAAGAGATATCGCCATCCTGGATCATAGAGTATATCTCAAGAACTCTTCCTTCTTCTCTTCCCTCTTTCCAGCCCTTCTCTCTTGCCTCAGCCCGGGCGTCTGTGGACCTTGTAATGTACTTCATAAAATCCAGAAACTCCTGGGTAAACTCCTGTGGATTCTTCCCTTTCGTGTTGATAAATATCCTCCAGGCCCCGTCTCCCAGATACAGATCCGGGCATTCCACACACATGCTCACGAACGTATACCGGTACAGCTTTCTGCCAAAGATGTCAAATGGCGTCACCATAATCTGGCACACATCCTTTAAGCTGTTGAAATCCACCGTTCCCGGCGCCATCATCGACACATCCACATGCCCCTGGTAAAGCCTGCTCCTCCGCCTCAGGTTCTTGGTGTTCCGCTTCTGCATCTCCATCGTATAGACCCTGCGGCTCTCGTCCATGGCCACAGAATCCAGACGGCTCTTCCGCAGCTCCGGCGATATGCGGAACTCCTTTTC
>CAJTOT010000084.1 GCA_910577935.1 uncultured Hungatella sp.
CCGCTCGCTGCCGGCAGGAATCAAAAAGTACACTTTTTGGATACATTTAGAGATTGGGAAAGATAACCAAAGAAAAAAGAAATATTTCTATTGACTTTTAGCGAATTTCATAGTAATCTTGAAAGCGTTAAGCAAAAAGAAAAACGGGCCAAAAAGTGTACTTTTTGGTCTGTTTTTTTGTACAGCCTGTCAAACACCGCATAGTTCATGTCCATAACGTTACACAAGCTGACAGAATTTCCGTATGTCCATTTTCTATATATGATACTTTATTGACAAGAATTATCCTGTGCGGAGTGTGATGTTCTATCGGCCGGCGCTCTTGCAAAGACCTCAGCCCAACACCAGAGGAGGAGGGAGCTATGTTCTTTTTCAGTTTCTGAGCGTTGTAAGTATCTTTGCAGGGCATTGTGAACGGCGTAAAGGAAAGACAAAAAAGACCTATCAGCTAGCCTCATACAATTTTCTTTATAGCTCCGTTCCAGGCTTCCCAGGGCAAAGTATAAAAAAGGAACCGTCTCCATGACGATCCCTCTTTATTATTTTATACCTCATAAAGCCGTCCCTTACTGCCAGTGTCCTGCAATTTCGACAATCGGATACCGGTATCCGGAAACAATCATTCTATTTTTCAGAATTGGTATGGTAATTCCCAACCTCTCTGCCGCACGTTCCGGGGACGTATCCCCATCCTGAACCATAGAATATATTTCAAGCGTCCGACCCTCTTCCCTGCCTTCTTCTCTGAGTTCTCAATTTCAAAATCTGTCCGCCCATAACATCACCAATCCTTTCTCTTGACGGATTGTCTTTGGGGATTACATAATCTGCAATCCGATGAATCAGTTCAATCAAATCCACTGATTATTTATCTCCCTGTAATCAGCCAGGAGCTGATCCATTTTCTTTTGATTGACATGATTCGACTTCAGAAAATGTTCATATCTTAAAATGTGGTATGGCAACCATCTGCAAAAAGCACTCTGACTTCATGATATGAGGGCATATATCCGGAACACCCGGTTGACGGTATCATGGGAAGGAATTCCTTCGGGAAGTTCCAGAAATGTCCCCAGCCATTCTTTTTGGGAACATGCCCGGTCCTCACTCGTTCCAGGTATCCATTCCGCAGAGGATGGCGGGCGGTAACAGCAATGATGATGATATCAAGAAACTTGTGTCTTTGGTTGTATGGGGCTCTCA
>CAJTOT010000085.1 GCA_910577935.1 uncultured Hungatella sp.
CGTCCTTTTACTTTGAAAAACCGCCGCCGAATAGGCGGCATGAATTCGGGTATGCCAAGTGCGCCCGCCGGATTTTCGTGGTTGGTGGTGCGTCCGCCGCCGGGCGCATGAAGGTTTACTTTATAAGTCCGCCGCCGAATAGGCGGCATGCATTCAGGTATGCCAAATGCGCCCCCAGGACTTTCATGGATGGTGGCGCGTCCGCCTCCGGGCGCATGAAGGTTTCGTGTGAAAGTGTTGCCCGGCATGAGCAAGCAGGACGACAGCCCTGATTCCCCTCAGGCTTCCTCCTTGTACAACCCGTAATAATCCGACTCCGCATTTTCCATAACCAGCCCAAACCACCGCTTCGCATCCTCGAGAGCCCGGTTGTACACAATCGGCGCCATCTTCTCCTCGAACAGCTCCAGCAACTGAAGCTGTTCGATCATCCCGATTTCCTCCCCCCGCTCATCCAGATAAAATGCCGCGATCTCCTCTTTCAGTTTCTCCCTCTGGGAATCCGACAGCTTGATCTGGGACAGGGTTTTCCTTTTTCTCATATAGTCTCCTCTGACTCTTCCCACATGTTCTCAAGACAATTTATAGCCGGATGCCGCCAAAACCTCCAGAGCCCGCTGAAAGTCCTCTTCCTTAGTCAGAATATAATCCGTGTTATAGGTGGATAGGGCGAAGATTCCGATGCCCTGGTCAGCCAGCAGGGTGGTTATCCCGGCCAAAATCCCGATCAAAGAAAAATCCAGAATCCCCTGGATTCGAAAGGCCCTCCAGCCGTCATCTTGCTCCACCGTGTTTTGGGGAACATGGCAGGTCTGGCAGACCAGCGAATATTCCTCGTCGGTTCTCCCTGTGAAACAGAACTCTTCCCGGAAGTTAACCTGGGAATAATCTGCCACTTTGCATATGCAAAACTTCTGCTCTA
>CAJTOT010000086.1 GCA_910577935.1 uncultured Hungatella sp.
CGCTCGTGCTGGAGCATCAGCCACATGCACTCCACATAGTCCTTAGCGTAGCCCCTGCCCCTGCCATTCCAGATCAATTCCATCATGGGCAAAGGCCAAAGTGGTGAACTCCCGCACGGTGTGCTGCACGCCCGTGGCGATGACAAAATCCTCTGGACGCTCGTGCTGGAGCATCAGCCACATGCACTCCACATAGTCCTTAGCGTAGCCCCAGTCCCGCCTGCTGTCCAGGTTCCCCAGCTGGAGCTTGTCCTGCAAGCCGCAGGCGATCCGTCCAGCGGCACGAGTGATCTTCCGGGTCACAAAGTTCTCTCCACGCCGCTCTGATTCGTGGTTGAACAGAATACCGTTCACCGCAAATATGCCGTAGGCCTCTCGGTACTCCTTCACCATCCAGTACCCGTACTGCTTGGCAATGGCGTAGGGGCTGTAGGGGTGGAAGGGCGTGGTCTCCTTCTGGGGAACCTCCTCCACCTTACCGTACAGCTCCGAGGTAGACGCCTGATAGAACCTGCACGTTTTTTCCATGCCCAGGATCCGGATGCCCTCCAGTATCCGCAGTACGCCCAGCGCGTCCACGTCCCCGGAGTACTCCGGCACGTCGAAGCTCACCTGCACGTGGCTCTGGGCCGCCAGGTTGTACACCTCATCCGGCTGCACCAGACGCAGGATGCGTATGATACTGCTGGAGTCGCTCAGGTCCCCGTCGTGGAGGGTGATTTTGTCCAGCAGATGGGCAATTCGGTCCGTGTTTGGCAGGGACGCCCGCCGAGTCATCCCGTGGACCTCGTACCCCTTCTCCAGCAGCAGCTCCGCCAGATAGGACCCGTCCTGGCCCGTAATGCCGGTTATCAATGCTTTCTTCATATGTAAAGTCTCCTTATAAATATTCCGTCCGGTTGCAGATTTTAAGGT
>CAJTOT010000087.1 GCA_910577935.1 uncultured Hungatella sp.
TCATCGACGGCAAAGACGCCAATCAGGAGAACATCATGGCCCTGGCAACCCAATTCGAGTAAGGAGGAGAGAAAACCATGGATAAAAAAATGGATAAGGTGAGCAGCTTTAACCCGGTAAAATTTATGTCTGACAACGCCATCGTCCTGCTGGTGCTGATCTTGGCCATCGTCACCGGCCTGACCAGCAAAAACTTCTTCACCGTGCGCAACTTCAGCAACCTGGTCATCAACATGTCTCCCCGGTTTATCATCGCCTGCGGCGTGTCTGGCTGTCTGATTACCAAGGGCACCGACCTGTCCGCCGGCCGTCAGGTGGGCCTTTCCGCCTGTCTGGCCGCCATGATGCTCCAGGATATCGACTACACCGCCCGGATGCTCCCCTGGTTCCCTGACATCCCCTGGTGGCTGGCCCTGATCTTCGTCATGATTATTATGGGTATCATCGGCGGCATTAACGGCTGCGTCATCGCGTTCCTGAAGGTCCCCCCCTTTATCGCCACCCTGGGTATGCAGACTATCGTCTATGGCGCCTGCCAGATCATCACCAACAACCAGCCCATGGGCGGCTTCAAGTCCAGTTATTCCAACGTGGCGCTGGGCTCTCTAGGGACCTGGAAGATCTTTGGAATTACCCCCTTCAGCAGCGTTCCCTTTGTGAAAGATATCCCCTATTTGGCCATCTTCGCCGTGATTGTGGGCCTCTACTTCTGGTTCCTCTACAATAAGCCCCGCCACGGCAAGTATATGTACGCCATCGGCGGCAACGAATCCGCCGCTCAGGTGGCCGGCGTCAACGTCACCGCCACGTTAATCCGCATCTATCTGCTGGCCGGCATGATGTATGGCCTGGCCGGTTTCCTGGTAGGCGCGAAGGC
>CAJTOT010000088.1 GCA_910577935.1 uncultured Hungatella sp.
TTCTCTCATACACCAGCGTGCCTGCCATATACGGGATCATGTCCCACTCGTGAGGCTTTGGCACTACCGACATATACTATGATAAGAGAAAACTCCCTATTTTGCAAGCTGATCCGTATAAAAACTTCATCAAAAGCACTATTTGAGTCTTTCATGGTTGGATTCCGCCCCCAGCTGCAGACCTGTCCCTTCTGCGGGGCAGCGGGCAGCTGCAAGATCCATGCCTATTATGACCGTTCCCTGGTGGATTTCATAGATGGCGCCCCTGTCCGACACAGCCTCTGCATCCTTCGCCTCATCTGTACCTGCGGCCATACCCATGCCATCCTCCCGGATTTCATCATCCCCTATTCCAGCTACGGCCTGTTCTTCATCCTCCGTGTCCTGGCAGAGTATTTCCTGCACCTTTCTTCTATAGAGGGACTCTGCAGGCGTTTCTCCATCACCCTTTCCCAACTGCACCGTTTTCTGGAACTCTTCCTGGTGCAGAAGGAAGAATGGCTCGGGGCACTTTCCTCTATGGAAGTCTCTTCCCTCTCCTTCCTGAAGACACTGGTCTCCCAGCCCTCCTATTCTGATTTTGCTTCCGCCTTTGTCCGCCGTTTTGCAAAATCCTTCCTCCAGTCCCATAAAAATCCGGCGTCTTACTGCCAACAGGTGTTCGGTCCCTGAACTGCTTTTCCACGACCACACGCCCAGGCATGGTCTCCCTGAGGAAACTCCTTTATAATGGCAGAAAACCATTTAAGGAGGATATTTTTATGGACAACAAACAAAAGAACCTTTCGGACGCTGCCGCCATGGCACAGTTCCGGCTTGCCCT
>CAJTOT010000089.1:0-522 GCA_910577935.1 uncultured Hungatella sp.
CGGTCATTCTTTTTTCAAGCTGCAATGCTGTGTGGCACAAACATCGTAGCAGAAAAAAGGCAACTCTCCCGTATATCCAAGAGGTAGGAAATCCGGCCTGAAAACCGGATATTTCCACGCTCTCGGAAATGTGGTAGAATGGCAGTAAAATCAGATGGAGGGCAGCGATATGTCTTTGACGATACAGGAACGGATAAAAGATTTGCGGGTGGAGCGCAAGCTGACGTTGAAAGAGCTTGCGGAGCAAACGGGGCTGTCCTCGTCCGCACTGGGCAGCTACGAGGCGGACGATACCAAGGACATCAGCCACTATGCCCTCATCAAGCTGGCGAAGTTTTACGGCGTGACTGCTGACTATCTTCTGGGCCTGACAGAAACAAAGCGCCACCCAAACGCTGATCTGGCAGACCTGCGTTTGAGTGACGCTATGATTGAAATATTGAAAGAGGGGCGGGTGGATACTGCTCTGCTGGGGGAACTGGTGGCGCATCCGGATTTTGTAAAGCTGTTGGCCGATATTCA
>CAJTOT010000089.1:532-793 GCA_910577935.1 uncultured Hungatella sp.
TGTGGCACCGGCTGATACTTCTCCACGATTTCAGCCCGTGCCACATCTAGCCATGCAGATACAAAATCTGAACGCATGGGTAGATGTGGCACGGGCTGAAATCGTGGAGAAGTATCAGCCGGGAGAGAACGACAGAATGACCTATCTTCTGCAATCGGCCCATGTGGATGAGGGAGAATATTTCACCAGTCGGGTGCATCGTGACATTGACGCAATCATGGATGATATGCGGGAGGCACACCGAGGCCGGAGTGACAGCGC
>CAJTOT010000090.1 GCA_910577935.1 uncultured Hungatella sp.
TGATCTCGTTTTCTGTCATGGCTGCGGCTCTTTGGACATCTGTGCCGGCGGCGCCGGTGCCTATGATGACAACATCCGCAGTGTCTTCTTCGGTCTCTCCCTGAGCCTGAGCCGTGTCGGCAGCGGGAGTCCTCAGCGCCTCCAGATTGTCTGTGGCCTGGGAGAGGGCGTCTGTCACGGCGTCGATAATGCCCTGGCTTGCCAGAGTGCAACCGGAGATAGTGTCCACGGCGATGGACTGGGCTTCAACGATGTTTGCCGGTATTCTTTCCAATGCGGGGTCAGCGACTCCGACGGTCTCGCTGTGATTCGCAATCTCTATGGACAGGATGCTGTTCTCGTCCACGGTAACTTCAACTGTGACAGCGCCGCCGAAGCCCTGTCCCTCTCCTGTATAAACGCCGGGGGTAAACAGCGGACCGCCGGCCGTTGTCTCCGCGGCTGGCGCTTCTGTGCTCTGCGCCTCCGCGGCTTGTGTCTCTGTGCCCTGCGTCTCCGCGGAAACAGCCGTTGTGGCGGCTGTGCTGCCGCCGGTCTGGCCTGCGCCGCATCCTGCCAGAGAGCAGGAAAGCAGGACTGCCGCAAGCGCTCTGCTCCATTTCACATCGTGTCTCTTCATAGTACTCCTCCTCATTAAGTTTCTTTGCGAACGTGTTCGCGAACATGTTCGTTAATATGATAGCAAATATTAGGTGGATTGTCAACCGTTCAGACAGGTCTGCGCATTCGCCGCGCTGACCGCGCGAAA
>CAJTOT010000091.1 GCA_910577935.1 uncultured Hungatella sp.
GCCATTACAGACCATACCCCTGGATTTGGCAGCGCGGCCCGTTATCTTGCGGCATCTGTAAAAGAAGTGGCTCAGGATGTGAAGGCCCTTCCCATTCATGTGTGTGTGGTGGAGGCGCTGGGAAGAAACGCAGGATGGATTGCCGCATCCTCTGCTCTTGCAAGAGAGAAAGAGGGAGATGCCCCTCATCTGATTTATACCCCTGAACGTCCATTTCATGAAGAGGAATTTTTGGAGGATGTGGAAAAGCTGTATCATCGTCTTGGGGGAGTGGTGGTGGTGGCAAGCGAGGGTTTGAAGAGGGAAGACAAAGAGCCAGTAGTGGAACCGATTTTTAAGACGGACCGGGCGGTCTATTATGGAGATGTCAGCTCCTATCTGGCAAATCTGGTGGTCAGACGGCTGGGAATTAAAGCCAGAAGCGAGAAGCCGGGGCTTTGTGGCAGAGCTTCCATAGCATGGCAGTCACCAGTAGACCAAAAGGAGGCGCAGCTTGCCGGAAGGGAAGCTCTGCGTCTGGCAATGGAAGGACACACAGGAGTTATGGTCGGGTTTATGCGGAAAGAAACCATGGATGGAACTTATGAAATGGAGATGGTGGAGATTCCTATTGAACAGGTCATGCTTCTTGAAAAAACACTTCCAGAAACATACATCAATGAGCGGGGCAATGATGTGACGGAGGAATTTGTGAAATGGTGTCGTCCTTTGATTGGGCCGAAGCTGCCGGAGTTTGTGGATTTTA
>CAJTOT010000092.1 GCA_910577935.1 uncultured Hungatella sp.
CAAGGTGACTATCACAGAGGGGGCAGAACCTCTGTACGCATGGGAGGACAATTCCTCAGCCGAGGCCTCGGCCTCCGTCATGGTGACCATGAAAGGCGGAAGTACCTTAACGGCCGACAAGGCTCAGGCGGTGAAAAATCTCATCTCTCACGCCGTAAAGGGGATGAACTTTACCAATGTGGCGGTGTTTGATGCGGAAACCATGATGGAGGTAAGCGGCAGCGGGGACGGGAACAGCTCCACAAGCGCCGTGTCCGATCTGACCAGCCTGACAAACATGGTGGAGAGCAGCATCGCGGCCAATGTCAGAAGAGTTTTGGAGCAGCTGTACGGTGCAGGCAATGTGGCGGTATCCGTAAAGGGAACCCTGAATATGGAGCGGCTGATCCAGGAGAGCACCCAGTACAGCACCCCGGAGAAGATCAACGAAAACGATAAATCGGGCCTTTTGGAAAGGGAGGATGTGACCGGCGAAGGCGGTTCGGCGGCTAACCAGAACGCAGGCGGCCTGGTGGGGGCGGACGCCAACGCGGATGTGCCCCGGTACACCAACGAGGGCGGCACGGGAGCCGAGACCGACCAGTATAACAGCTACACCGCTTCCAGGGAGTGGCTGTTCAACGTCTTAAAAGAACAGCGCCAGATTGATCCCGGCATTTTGGAGGATACCTCCATTGGCGTTGTGGTTATTACCGACAGGACGGACACTCCGACTCAGGAGCAGCTTATCAGGC
>CAJTOT010000093.1 GCA_910577935.1 uncultured Hungatella sp.
ATTCCACCTTGAGAAACTCCCATTATATCAGCATTTGATATGTTTAATAAATTCATTGCTTCAACTATATCTTGTGCCATATTTCTTGTTGCAAATCCTTTTGCTAAATTATTTCTTCTGCTAAACACATACACTGTATATTCTTTTGCAAATTGTCTATACATAAATGCAAGTGAAATAGCCATACCTTTAACAGTTCTTAATCCATCTCCTAGTCCTGGTATTATAATTAAATTTTTATTTCCTACACCAAAACGTACATAATCCATATTACTTTGTTCTATTTTTATATTATTGTTTTTTGCATTATAAAACATTACTTCAACTCACTTTCAAATTCCTCACTCAAACTTCCCACATTAAAAATGGGATTTGCACTTTGAAAAATCAATACTTTAACTCACAAAATAGTAATCAGGCAGCTATGGAACCTCTCTCCAATGCTTTTTGCATGTACTTTGGCAGTCTTTGAACAAAGCCGGACGTAAATTCTTCCAGCTGCTGTTCAATGATATGGAAGTATTCCATAACAGATTCTATAAGTGCGTCTATAATAATCCTCATAGATTGGCTGAAAGTGATATCATCCAGTTCGTCCATAAGGCAGAAATATAGTTCGCATATCGTTTTGTCATCGGTATTGCACCGCTGCATAACAGACAGCATCATATATCGTGCAAAAACAATGGATACATGGGCTGTCAATGCATCATAGGAGAGTCTTC
>CAJTOT010000094.1 GCA_910577935.1 uncultured Hungatella sp.
AAAGCCAGCGGGCCACAAGGTTATCCCAGCATACGACGGTGGAGAAGCGTTACAGCTTTTCCGTGAGAACAGCATCGACCTTGTTGTGCTGGACATTATGCTGCCCCATGTCAGCGGCCTGTCTGTCCTGCATGAGATACGGCAAACAAACGCAACACCCATTCTGATGCTTACAGCTCTTGAGGATGAATACACCCAGGTCAGAAGTTTTGACGAGCAGGCCGATGACTACATGACAAAGCCCTTTTCTATGGTATTGCTGGGGAGGCGGATTACCGCCCTTTTGCGTCGAAGCGGGCAGGCCCCGTTACCCCAAACGATAACCTTTGGCGATGTGACCGTCGATTTCTCCGGCTACACCGCCAGCGACAGCGCCGGGAAAATCGACATTATGCCCAAGGAAATTGATTTGCTCCGGCTGCTGGTGGAACATAGGGGGCTGGTGCTGACCCGCTCGCAGATTTTGGACGAACTGTGGGGCGCTGACTATCCGATCATCGACCGAACTGTGGACACCTACATCAAAAATCTGCGGAAAAAACTGCGGCTTGACTGCATCGTAACAGTCAAGGGTATCGGCTATAAATATGAGGTGCAGCCATGAAACGCTTAAAATTGTTTCCGAAGATATTTCTCTATACCATGAGCATCATGTTATTTGTCGTTGTTGTCACGCATGGGCTGATCTATCTGCTTGCCCCACAGATGCAGCTTGCATTG
>CAJTOT010000095.1 GCA_910577935.1 uncultured Hungatella sp.
CGATATTGCCGGATCGGATCAGGCTGCAGGTCAGATACCCGTTATCAGCTTTCAATTTCACATCACTGTAATCCACGTTGGGAAGATAGAGTTTGATTGTTTCATCATTTGCGTTCGTACTGGTTTTGCAGGAAATTGAAACCTTCCAGTCGCGGTTCTGCTGGCTGATGCGAACCGTATAGACATCGCTGTTGTATTCAGCCGAAATCTGATTGTCCGCCGCCGCCAGCACATTTACAGCGGCGCCGCTGACATCCAGCGACAGCGAGGGCCTGCCGGTGGTGTCCGGTGTCGTGCCCGGGAGAGACGCCGCATGGGCATTCGCTGTGACTGGCCCCAGGGAATAGACACCGACAAAGGCCGCTCCCAGAACTACACACAGTGTCAGCACGGCAGTCAATATCTTACCTGATCTCGAGCGTTTCTTAAACTTCATAATTGCACCTAACCTTTCTTTCAAAAGCTGTTTATTTTCGCTTAAAGTGACAGCCCCAAGATTTTCCTTGTATCTTCCCACTGCCGCCATAGCGTCAAGCAAGGTTTTTCCATAATCCCGGGCGCTGCCGCTCCCCACTTTAGCGAGGACGGCTTCATCACAGGAGAACTCACAAGCCTTGGTAATTTCCCGGCTCATGAGACGAACCAGCGGATTAAACCAATGCAGGCAGACGGTAACCTGTACCAGCCATTTATAGAGCATATCCCGCCGTTTGTAGTGC
>CAJTOT010000096.1:0-462 GCA_910577935.1 uncultured Hungatella sp.
CCTAAGAGTGGTGCTGGATGGATTGCATTGTCGCATTGTAAACCTCCATGCGCCCAGCGGGGAACGCGCCACCAATAAATGAAAGACTGGTGGGCGCATTTGGGCATCCCTGATTTTAATCGCCTGCGGCGATGGAGCTTTCAAAGTAAACCCCCATATCAGCCTTGCAGATACCACCATGAATGAAAGAGGGTTTACTTTAAGCCACCGGCGGAATTGGCGCCCCATGCCCTATGGGTCCTTTTGCCCACTCTTTTATACTGTCAGGGCAGCAATGTTACACGACCGCCTCAACCAGTATCCTGCCTCCCATTACAATCTCCCTGACACCTGTTTCTTTCTTTTTATTGAAATTGAAACTGAGCATATATCCGGTCTTCAGACGATACGCATCCAGATACTCCAGGAGCTGTTCCTCGCCGCGTCTGTGGTACGCTTCACCCCGCCACAGCTTCATCTCAA
>CAJTOT010000096.1:472-711 GCA_910577935.1 uncultured Hungatella sp.
CCCCCCGCCGTAATCCACCACTACATCCGTCCGCTCCAGATTCCGGGTGCGTGCCTCGATGTAATAATTTCCCGCTCCATTGATAATGGGCCTCAGATACAAGAGGAAATATCTCCGGCCATCCTCTTCATAAAATCTCTGCCCCTGATCTCCATACAAATCCGAAAAATATTCCACAAACTTCTCCAGAACCAGCTTCATATTCAACCGCCCCTTCTGGACAAACATGGGTTTATTCC
>CAJTOT010000097.1 GCA_910577935.1 uncultured Hungatella sp.
CTTTGATCACCTTAAGTTTACCGGCTTGCTCCGGTGTGATAAAGCCGTCGATGGCATCGCGAAGTTCAGGGAGTTTCTTTTTCAAACTTTTGTAGACGAGGGGTTCAAGGTCAAAGGAAGTATCTGCGGGATTTTCCAAAAGTTTATCCAGTATCGCCTGAGCAGATTTGCCGAAGGTGTCCGAGACAACGTTTCCCAACTGGATATTGGAAACCGTGAGACAGTTCTGCAAACGATTCTTTTCACTTGATTTAAAGCAGGTCAGTTTGAAACGGTAACGCATAAGATCGCGGAGCTGACGAATGTCAGCGGGGGGCATAAAGCTACCGGCAACAAGGTCATGCTTAAACAGGTCAGCAATCCATTTGGCATCTTTCTTGTCAGTTTTCTTTCCACGGATAGCCTTAACATATTTGGGATGGGCAAGGACGATCGTACAATCATTTTCCAAAATGTTGTAAAGGGGAATCCAGTATTTACCGGTGGATTCCATACAGACATCCTTGCAATTCCGGTCGAGAAGCCATTGTAACAAATCTTTCAGACCCTTCGTGTAGGTCGAAAAACGGTGGCTCTCATAGGTGGTCACACCTTTGCTGTCAGTAGAAGCAATGCAGGCCACTACAAAAGTTTTGTGGACATCAATGCCACAACAGATTTTGTACACGATTTTTAAAGCCA
>CAJTOT010000098.1 GCA_910577935.1 uncultured Hungatella sp.
TGGACTACTTCTATTGGCATAGAAAAGCCATAGAGGTGGCATGAAAACATAGTTCTACATCATCACCAAACCATGGTACTGATTTCTGGTGAATCCCTCTACAGACAAACCAAACCCCTAGCGTTATGATATAGTCAGATAGAAAAGAAAGGGGCTGGTGATACATATGGATGTAAAATAGCATTTATGGGAAGATAATTGTTGAAATACAATGCTTTCCATGGTAAGATAGGGATAGAAAATTGAAAAGCATAGCACCTCTAAGAGTGTTGGAGCACTCAAAGAGGTGTGAAAAGTGTTTTGGCGAACACTTCTCACAATGGCAGCTACCACTACTATGCCCTTACATTATAATCTATGTTGGAGTTTTAGACAAGATATATTTGTGGGCTAGGGGTTTATTTGTTGTACTTAAAAGGTCGGCAAGGTGTGAGGGGAGGGAACCTGGCACCTTGCTTTTCAATTTTCTTACATCAAAAAGGAAGAATATGGTTAAGGAGGATACAGTAATGAGAAAGAAAGGTTTAAAGGTTTTAGGGCTGACAGTGGCTATGAGTTTATCACTCCCACTACTCTCCTATGCTGGTGAGTGGAAAGAGGATAACATTGGAAAGTGGTATCAAAATGATGATGGTTCATACCCTGTAAGTCAATGGAAATG
>CAJTOT010000099.1 GCA_910577935.1 uncultured Hungatella sp.
AAATTTTTCTGTACGGCAGCGTTTCTGTGCTTATAACTCGTGTTCATCCTTTTATGGGTCCGTTCGCCTCTGGCAAGTTATTCAACCGCTTTCCGCAAGCCCTCCACAGCCTTGATTTCCTCCCGCATAGCTTTCATCTGCTGATACTGTAAATCTTTTTGCGTGGTCAGCTTTTCGGCCTCGGCCTGCCATTTATTTCTTCGGTGGGATCAGCTCACCGCTGGTTTTCAGATTTTCCAGACACCGGGCGGCGGCTTCCTTTGTATTTTTCATATTGCACCCACATCTTCAAATGTTCGCCCAGCACTTATTTCTCAATGATATGTTCCAGATATTTTCCCAGTGAAGGGCAATCATTGGCATATCATTCTTATCTAGGCACAGAAAACGAATATTAATATCAGGTATTGTCAGTCCACAAAACTCCGAAATCCCTCTCTGTTTTCAATGATACATAATTCCAAAATAAGCTGCCGCTTCTTCCAAACTAAAATTGCTTTTTTCCCAAATCGGAACTTCTTTCACTTACTTTGCCTCCTTAAAGGCATAAAAAGGACAGTCCAAACCTTTCCCATAGGTCTGTGACTGCCCTTGCACTGTGTTAATGGGAAATAATTCAAAATCCCTTGAAAACAACTGCAAACAGTT
>CAJTOT010000100.1 GCA_910577935.1 uncultured Hungatella sp.
AGCGGCCGTCCTGCTCCGGCAAGCTCTGCTGCTCCTGCGCCGCCAGCCTCGCCTTTCTCCGTTTCCGGGCGGCCCGTTTGATCGCCAGCTTCTCCGCCTCGGTTTTCTTCACCCTGGGCTTCGGCGGCTCCGGGAGGCTGTTCTTCTCGATCCGCTCCGTAAATCTGGCCTGTTTTTTCAGGAAAACATCATGGACGGTCTCATAGGACAGCCCCAGCCCACGGCCTTGTATCTTGGTAAAGGCCGCCTTTGCCAGCTTCTCCAGTTCCGCATCGGCGGGCATCTGCCCATGCTCCTTGTAATGGGCGCAGACCACGCCGAACATGACCTCGGATAATTTCTGTTTCTGTTTTGCTTTCAGGTCTTTCCAGCCCCTCGCGCCCATATCCGCCACCTCCCGGACATTACTGCACCCATTGTAACATGGATGCGGCATATCCGCCATAGGCATTTGGGAAGCCGGCCAGATAAATGACCATCAGCCATAGGCAGATTATCAGGAAGATCACAAATTCAAGAAACCTTCGGGGATCAATACGCATAGCCGCGCCTCCTGTTCTACAAAAGGGTTTGCGGCTGGTCTCAGCCGCCAGCCGCAGACTGTTCCATCAGATACAGATGGCTCCGCTTAGACCGGCTCATCGTCC
>CAJTOT010000101.1:0-238 GCA_910577935.1 uncultured Hungatella sp.
GATAAACAGACTGCTGTTGACGTCGGTATCCGCCATGGAATTCCAGCAGTATTGACCATTGATGCAGAAAAAATGAGTCAAGATGGTTATCTATTCTATTTATCTCAAAATGGTATTTGGTTATGCGATTACATTCCTCCCAATTATATTATAAAAATAGAGCATTAAATTGATTTCATCATTTTTTGACACAACCCATGAAATTGTTGATATGAATTTTAAAATTCATATCAACAAT
>CAJTOT010000101.1:248-642 GCA_910577935.1 uncultured Hungatella sp.
TATTGACAGAAAATAGAAATTATAGTATATTTAACATATTATTAAGATTATTTTTCGAGATGTAGCTCAGTTTGGTAGAGCGCTGCGTTCGGGACGCAGAGGCCGTGGGTTCAAGTCCCGTCATCTCGATTTATGATAAAAACAGAACAAAAGAAGTTGTCAATGATATTGGCAACTTCTTTTATTTGTAACTATTATCTAAACAATCATGGTATTTTTATTAGGATATCCCAAAATCATAAAGACATAGAATGGAGTTATTGCTTTTTTAGAGTGTATGTGCTATGCTGGAATCATCAAAATGTAACCGGTTTCATAATTGCTATCAGTGATGTTTTAATGAATAGAAATGAGGGATAAAATGTGTTTGAGATCAAAATAGAAAAGAATTATC
>CAJTOT010000102.1 GCA_910577935.1 uncultured Hungatella sp.
GCAGGCTTTGAAATTACAGCAGGAGCAGTGGAAAACGGAACGCAAGACTGCAGGCCGGGAACAGCGGGAGGCAGAGAAGCGGCGACAGTTTGAACTGAAACAGCAAAAAAAGAAAGAGAAGCGCAGGGGCAGGTAATATCGCCCCTATTGCGCTATCCGGTCTTGCCAGGACCGGGTAGATGGCTTCTTGTCACAGCAAAAGGCAAATAGGTTACCGGGAGGTGAGAACGATGTAAAATCAGGCATGGATTCAAAAAGAAAGACATGGAAACAAAAAGGATATGCTTGGACTTAGATTAAGAGAGCATAAATGGCTCTGAACGACAGAGGAGCCATAAATTTTAATCGTTAGGGGTAATTTAAGTTATGACAATTCAGATGGTAAACGGATATCCCGTATACGCAGTTACCAAAAAAGAAGTAGCCTACCACCCTTCTTACTTTCAACAGCAGCTTGAGAAATGGGAGGAGGGTTCCAAAAAGGATAAACTTTCAGAGGAAGAACTGGAAAGCCTGAAAAAGAGATATAATTCCGCAAATATGTCAAAAGAAGAATCAATTGCTCTGATGGGCGAACTGGTGGAAGCAGGCATTATTTCCAAAGGAAGGGCTGCCGCGATCTATTTAGGCATTACGC
>CAJTOT010000103.1 GCA_910577935.1 uncultured Hungatella sp.
GGCGCCGTCATTTCCTGAGCCGGAACATGCCGTCAGGACCGCCGCGCTCCATGCCAGCGCCAGCAGAGACTTTTTGAAGTTTGTTTTTTTCATAATGTTTCCTCCTGATCCATCATCAATCTTGAAGATTGTCTGTATATTATATCTTGTTGCTCACAAATATACAAGAGGAATTTTTCTCAAATTTTGTCACTGTTCTTCAGAAAAAACAGAACCGGTTCCCACAGAAATTTTTCTCCCCTCATACAGCACATACGCCAGAGTATAGACAGCCATGATCCCGGATACTATCGGCGCAATCCGACCCAGCATCCCCAGATCGTCGGCAAAATATTTTCCGAACAGATATACCATGGGAATCCTCAGCGCCAGCGCGCCGGCGCTGCAGCTCACCATAGTCCACAGGGTCTTCGCCCTCCCGTTGAGATACCCGTTGAGGCAGAACACCATGGCCACCATGATGTAGTCATAGCTGCAGGAGCGGAAAAACGGAACTCCCGCGGTGATGATCTCCGAATCCTTCGTGAAAGCCCCTATCATGGTTTCAGGGCTTACCTGGGCCCAGATCCAGAACAGGACCGACACACCGACGGCGAACGTCATTCCGTACCACAGAGCCCTTCTGGCGCGCTCCGG
>CAJTOT010000104.1 GCA_910577935.1 uncultured Hungatella sp.
TGATGTGATGATGTGGATTTATGAGGAAAACAGAGAGACATTGATAGACAAGGGCATTGATTTCAAAATAGTTTTGGAAAATACTGTGGGAGTGCAGAAAAAGATAGAGTTTGAACAAAAAGAAGTAAGAGGAATGGCGGTACAGGGCGATCCCATGCTTTTGGTCAGTCTGTTTAGTAATCTGGTTTCTAACTCGATAAAAGCATTGGAAGGGTCTGGAAAGATTCAAATCATCTTGATCCCAGAAAAACACAAGGTCTGTGTTCAGGATAATGGCGTTGGGATTCCGTCAAAAGACCTGCCCCATGTTACAAAAGCTTTTTATATGGTGGACAAATCCAGAAGCCGCAGACAGCAGGGAAGCGGACTGGGTCTGGCTTTGGTACAGAGAATCAGCAAGGTCCATGGCGCCAAGATAGAGATTGAAAGTCGTCTGAAAGAGGGGACGAAAGTGTGGATCTGTTTTCCTTCCTCTGACTGAAAAAAGTGAATTTTACAAATTGATTACAAACCGGTAAAGATTTAGAAGAGAAAAATTGCTAAGATAGAGGTAACACAATCAATGGATGGAGGGATCGATTTGAAAAAGAAACAGACCGTAAAAAGAGCAGCATTTCTCATAGGAGCCATCCTATA
>CAJTOT010000105.1:0-220 GCA_910577935.1 uncultured Hungatella sp.
GGGCATGTTTTCCCATTTTCCTTTTTATAAAGCCCTCTCCTTTCTGACCTCTCTGTATCACACATAAAATCTTTATGGATCATAAGACATGACAGCCAATAATTCGGCTCGCTGTTATCCTCATCCCATGGGTTCATTTCCACCGGCAGGTCTTTCAGTCCCTCCTGATAGCGCTTATGGATCACACGCTTCCTTTCGATATGCTCTTCCAGATACCCCA
>CAJTOT010000105.1:230-632 GCA_910577935.1 uncultured Hungatella sp.
TGTATCCCAGTTCCTCATGCTCATACCACGGCGCCGCCTCCCGGGACTGGGTGGACCACTTCCTGGCCTTCCCCGCCTGGTATTCACTGTTCGTCAAAAGCATCCCTCCGGAACTCCCCGTGATGATCTTATTGCCGTTGAAGCTGACCACAGCCATGTCCCCGAACCGGCCCGTCTGCACCCCCTTATAGGTCGCCCCCAGGGACTCCGCCGCATCCTCAATCAGGAGGGCCCCATGGCTATGGCAGATATCCCGGATCTCGTCTATCTTCCCCGGCGTGCCGTAAAGGTGTGCCATGATAACCAGCCGGGTTTCCGGGTAGATGGAAAATGCCCGCTCCAGGGCCTCCGGCGACATGTTCCAGGTCTCATACTCCGTGTCTATGAATACCGGTTCCCCCC
>CAJTOT010000106.1 GCA_910577935.1 uncultured Hungatella sp.
TGGCGGCGTTTACCTTTGCCAGAATGGATTTTCCGGGGAAGAATCTGCTCTTCGGCCTGTTGCTGGTGGTTTACATGGTGCCGCCGCAGATGACCATGCTTCCCAAGTATATCATGATCAGCCGCGCAGGCTGGGTAGATACCCTGAAAGGAATTGTGATCCCCAACCTGTTCAGCGTTTACACCTGTTTTATGCTGCGCCAGTTTTTCTCTTCCCTGCCAAAGGACCTGGACGACGCGGCAAAACTGGACGGCTGCTCTTTTTTCCAGATTTATTGGAGAATTGACCTGCCTCTGTGCAAAAACGGGCTCATCGCCATCACCGTGTTAAATGTTCTGTGGTCCTGGAATGATCTGTTGTGGCCTCTGTTAGCCACAAGCACGGACAAAATGAGAGTGCTGTCCGTGGCAATCGCCACTATGCAGAGCAGCCAGGGCACAGAATATCAGCTCTTGATGGCAGCAGGTGTTCTTGCCATACTTCCCATGTTTGTCATGTATGCCATCTGTCAGAATTATTTTATGGAAGGAGTCGCCTACTCCGGCACTAAGGGATAGGCGAGCAGTCAACCGGGAAATGATGGATTTTGATTTAAAAAAACTGGCGGCAAAAAAATTGATTCTCGTGGC
>CAJTOT010000107.1 GCA_910577935.1 uncultured Hungatella sp.
CTTCATGACAATGCCTCCTTCTCTCTTGTTCTGACTCTGATGCCTGCGGATTATTCCGCACCGGGTGCTCTCATCATTATAATTCCATTATATATATATGGCAAGAGATAATCGGCGGAGCGCTGGATTTTTGCTGTCCTCTCTGCCCTCAAACCCATGTCCCAGGTACTCGCTCCCGTCCTCCAGAACTATTTTTCTATCCAATGTCTTCATGTCCCGGCTATACCTTCTTTTTGCGCTGCGACAGTCTGGACTCGAACCGGTCTTTTGCCGTGTTTTTCGGAACAGATGTTGGATAGCGCCCGCTGAAGCATGCATCGCAATAGCTGCTGCCTGTAAGATTTTTCAGTTCTTCCTTGGGAAGATATCCCAGGCTGTCCGCGCCTATTATCTCCCTGATTTCCTCCACGCTGTGGCGGCAGGCAATAAGATGTTCCCGTGAGTCAATGTCCGTTCCGTAGTAGCAGGGGTTTAAAAAAGGCGGCGAAGAAATGCGCATATGTATCTCCCTGGCTCCCGCCTCCCGCAGGAGATTGACAATCTGCCCGCTTGTGGTGCCTCTGACGATGGAGTCGTCGATGAGCACCACCCGCTTTCCCTCCACCGCCTCCCTGACAGGGTTCA
>CAJTOT010000108.1 GCA_910577935.1 uncultured Hungatella sp.
TATTTCTCCGCCGGCAGCGCTGTCACCATAGGCTCCACGGTATTTAACGGCATCCGGATCTGTCAGTTTACAGATGAAAACGACCTGCCCTATGTGCAGAGAGCCATACGCGCCGCCTATGACGCGTTTGACAGAGATCACCCGGAAGTATTCTGGCTCTCCGGCGAGACCAGGCTGTCCGTTGTCAGCGACGGCAGCTACCGGCATACCGTGTATTTTCTGTTAAAGTCACATTCGGGAAGTAATGCAGACTTCGATATCCGCGCCAGCCAGTACCGAAGCGAGGCTTTCATAATCAGAGATATTGAAAAGCGGGACCGGCAGGTAGAGGCGATCCTCCGCTCCGCTGCAGGCGAGAGCGTTAAAAACCAGATACTTCATTTCAACCAGTGGCTCACCTCTCACAATGAATACAATACCACCAGCAGCGGCAATTATCCGTGGGCCTCACGGGAGTGCATCACGGCTCTGGAAGGAAACACAGGAACCGACGGCCCTGTGTGCGAGGCCTATGCCCGCGGGTTTAAAGTGCTGTGCGACGCGCTGGATATCCCCTGCGTTCTTGTAGACGGAAACGCAAACGGCCCTCACATGTGGAACTATGCCCAGGTGG
>CAJTOT010000109.1 GCA_910577935.1 uncultured Hungatella sp.
TGTTTTCCGAGTACGACCAGAAGCAGAAATACTATTCCGAGAAACGAGGGATTGTTCACACCGAAATCATGCTGCCACCCCACGCCCCGCCGGAGTACGCAGACCGCAACACTTTGTGGAATGCCGCCGAAGCCGTAGAAAAACAATGGAACTCCCAGCTTGCCCGCAGGATCGTACTTGCCATACCGAGGGAAATTCCCCGGTCGCAGCACGCCGACCTGATCCGGGACTATTGCCGGGAGTTTTTCGTTTCCAAAGGCATGATTGCCGACTTTGCCATTCACGATAAGGGGGACGGGAATCCCCACGCCCACATCTTGCTGACCATGCGGGCAATGGACGAAACCGGGAAATGGCTTTCCAAGAGCCGGAAGGTTTATGACCTTGACGAGAACGGCGAGCGTATCCGGCTCCCATCCGGGAACTGGAAAAGCCACAAGGAGGACACCGTGGACTGGAACGACCAGAAATACGGCGAGATATGGCGGCAGGGCTGGGCGGCTGTCGCCAATCGCTATCTGGAAGCCAATGACCGCCCGGAACGCCTTGACCTTCGTTCCTATGAACGGCAGGGGCTTGATAAAATCCCCACCGTCCACATGGGGCCAGC
>CAJTOT010000110.1 GCA_910577935.1 uncultured Hungatella sp.
CAGCATTACGGCCTCACCGACGGCAACTGGGCGGCGGAGATCGCCGCTTTCGCCGGGCTCATGGGATTTGCCTGCCTGGAACTGTTTTAGCCCGTCTTTACGACAGAAAGGAGTCTCCAGATGAATTTTGTGTATATACATACTCACGACAGCGGGCGCTATATGCAGCCCTACGGCATCGGAACGGACAACCCGTCCCTCATGCGCTTCGCCCGGGAAAGCTTCATGTTCCACCAGGCCCATTGCACCGCCCCCACCTGCTCCTGCAGCCGCACCGGCATGCTCTCCGGCATGGCCCCTCACAGCTCGGGCATGTTCGGGCTTGCCCACAGAGGCTTCCATATGGAGGACTTTGGCAGGCATCTGTCCCACTATCTCCACGACAACGGGTATTACACCGTTCTGGCAGGTGTCCAGCATGAGGCCATAAGCCCTGAGCTTCTGGGCTACGACGAGGTTCACAACACAGACGAGATACCGGACAGCCGGAAGCGGGACTTATCCTCCCTCTCTGACGCCCTGGGATTTCTCCGCAGCCGCAGAAACGGGGAAAAGCCGTTTTTTCTGTCCTTCGGAATGTTCAGCACCCACCTGGTGTACGAGGAAGCCA
>CAJTOT010000111.1 GCA_910577935.1 uncultured Hungatella sp.
GTTAATAGAAAAATTGATAAAACCAATTCCATCCTATACTTCCTCTTTAAATAAAGAAACTGCCGCAAGTTTTTGTCAGGCGGCAGTTCTTTTTCCCTATGGAATCAATTTGACTACTTTCTGCATATAGCTTAGTTATCTCCCGTTCGTTTTACCATTTCTTCCATAATTGAAGTGATTTTTTTATACAGATCTACTTCTCGTTTGGTTTCTGTTGTTTTGTGGTCATAGATAAGTGAACTCTGATAGCGAACAAATGCTAATACATTCCCATCAGCAAAATCATGAACCGGCTCTAATGGCGAGTACCATGTTTCTGGTTCACCTCTATCAAGCCTTTCTCCTCCATAACAGACATATTTTTTATCTTCCTCAGATATGATTCCTTTACTTTGAAGAAAATCTAAAAATTCGTCATATTCTTTCTGGGTCATATTTTGGGGATTCCAGTTGGAGGAAAGGTACTCATAGTCTTTGTCCTCCAACTTTCCGTTCAGTTCCGTTGCTGTAGACGAAATACTGCTTGTATCTGAAAATGTTACTCCCTTCGTGCGGTGATAGAAAAGGTAGCGCTCCAATTCACTCATGTAAATTCCGGCATTTTG
>CAJTOT010000112.1 GCA_910577935.1 uncultured Hungatella sp.
ACCATAAGGACATACCAAACAAACGCTTCAGGCAAGCGCTTTTCTGTTTATGTTTCTCTTGGCGTTTTTGTCTATGTGTTCCTGACATGCCCCTTCCTCCCCTCAGTCATTTCTCCCAATCTGGTCATAATGCTAAAACAGGGATAAACCGGCTCAAACTTAATTTTTAATACCAGAATCCCCTTCGTTTGACTATACGCAGGTATATGCGTGTGATGGGACTCGAACCCACAACCTACCGGTTAAAAGCCGGTTACTCTTCCAGCTTGAGTTACACACGCCCAATGCGCATACAGGGAGTCGAACCCTGAGCCTGCCGGTTAAGAGCCGGCTGCTCTGCCAGTTAAGCTATATGCACATATTATGGCGAAATCTGCCCTTTGTGAGCCGCTTCGCTTATATCGAAATCCGTTCGTATCCAGTCTTGCAGCAGCGTACTTTCCTCCATGAAAAAACCGCCTACCCATCACGGATAAGCGGTTTATGGTCCCATAAAATTCAGATTCCGTCTGCTATATCCCAGAATCCGGATCTATCTGCCTCATTTTCCTGCTTATCCATGAACCCATCACAAATGCACGCTTCCCACAGGCGTGTTTCTGC
>CAJTOT010000113.1 GCA_910577935.1 uncultured Hungatella sp.
TAAAACAATTTCAATAAAATTCATCATAATCGTATGGTCAACCACTGGAAAGTATGGTAAACTCATACATGAAATAACTCTTTCCGTGGTGTTTGTATCTTTCTTAAGTGTGCTAACTTAAAGATACCATAAATCCATATGGAAGAGTTATTTTTTATGATAGAACTTTTTACTCTCAAGTTGATATAAACAGCTTTAATAAACATAAGGAGAACCAAAACCCATGAAATACGATTTCACATCAATCATCGACCGACACGGAAAGGACGCCATTGCGGTGGACGGCCTGCGAAAAGAAGGAGAGCCCGGATTTTCACCCCAGGCGCCAAAGGAGGGATTTGACGCGATTCCCATGTGGGTGGCGGATATGAACTTCGCCACTGCGCCCACTATCCAAGAGGCAATTATCGAGAGAGTGAAGCATCCGGCTTTCGGGTACTTTAATCCCACGGATGAGTATTACAACTCTATCATTGAATGGCAGGCCAGGCGCAACGGCGTGACGGGTCTGACGAAGGAACAGATTGGCTATGAAAACGGCGTGCTGGGCGGCGTGGTTTCCGCGCTGGAAGCTTTTTCCGCGCCGGGAGACTGT
>CAJTOT010000114.1 GCA_910577935.1 uncultured Hungatella sp.
TATGGCCTGGATCATTGCAGGTATGTATGAGATACAGGAACAAATCGGTGCCGGAGGAGGAGGCATCGTCTATCGGGGACGCCATCTGAGGCTGGACAAGCAGATTGTACTGAAGGCGGATAAACGAACGCTGAACACCGATGCCCAGATTCTCAGGCGGGAAGTGGATATGCTAAAAGGGCTGAGCCAGACCTATATTCCACAGGTATATGACTTTGTTCAAGAAAACGGAGTGGTATACACGGTTATGGATTTTATCGATGGGGAGAGCCTGGATCACCTTTTAAAGAGAGGGCAGATTCCCACGCAGCCTCAGATCATCGGCTGGTCCTGTCAGCTTTTGGAGGCGCTGGAGTACCTTCACAGCCGCCCGCCTTACGGAATCCTTCACGGAGATATCAAACCGGCCAACATTATGCTGCGGCCAAACGGGGATATCTGCCTCATCGACTACAACATTGCCCTGGCTCTGGGCGAGGACGGGGCCGTGAGAGTAGGATTCAGCTGGGGCTATGCCTCGCCGGAGCACTACGGCGTGGATTACAGCAGCAAACGGAAGAATCAGACTGTCACGACCAAGACCTTAGGGACGGTG
>CAJTOT010000115.1:0-293 GCA_910577935.1 uncultured Hungatella sp.
TGCATTGACAAGGATTTTTTTAACAGGCTGTCCACCCATCCCCGATATGATATATGTAAATGAAAATTGCTAAGTCTTTCGGGCATAGCAATACCGCTCACCAAATCGCCGTTTTTTTTAATTTGGTGGACGTGCCTGCCTTTAGTTATATAAAAAGAAAAGCCGACAAACTGTGATTTCTCACATGTTCATCGGCTCTGCTTGTGTCAAGTAAAGGACAAAAAATTTTTCAACTTTTTTACTTTACATCAAAACTACCTTATGCAATTTTCAATACTTCATAGATTGCCTCT
>CAJTOT010000115.1:303-586 GCA_910577935.1 uncultured Hungatella sp.
TTGTAAGTGCTTTACCGTTTTCAAAAAACACTGATGTAACAGCTCGATTTTTGCAACTCTCCTGAGTGGATAAAACATCATCAAAAATATCCCTAACCTCATCCAAATCTGCTCTGGAAATATCTAATGCATTTTTCCAATACCTAACAAAATGTTTCTTAAAAGATTCATAGTCCGAATAAAGCCCCATTGGATTATCCTGTAGGCCATATCGCATCGGCTGAAAAAGAGACGCTATATCCCTTACATATTCATATACCAACTTTTCTTTACCTCTGACATT
>CAJTOT010000116.1 GCA_910577935.1 uncultured Hungatella sp.
ACAAGTAAATTATATCATGAGAAAAGCAGAAATGTCCATATTGTAAGCATAAATATATATGGAATCATGTCTGCTTTTTTCTATAATGGAACTATGAATTCATGAAGACAGCAAATGCATGTGCAAGGGACAGACACAAGAGATTGAACTTATTCTGAAAGGAGAAGAGGTGTGACGAAAAGAAAGAGACAGATCGTCTTTCTGATGACGGACAGCACAAGGCAAGACATGCTGGGATGCTATGGAAACCCGGATATGCGTACGCCATGTCTGGATGCCATAGCAGAAAATGGCATACGCTACGAGAACGCTTATTCCTGCCAGCCGGTGTGCGGGCCGGCGCGTTCGGCGATCTTTACCGGAACCTATCCCCACTCGAACGGAAGTATCGCCAATTCCGTTCCCCTGGGGGATAATGTGAAAACCTTAGGGCAGCGTCTGAGAGATAACGGGATCCATACGGCTTATATCGGCAAATACCATCTGGACGGCGGAGATTATTTCGGGCTTGGCAGATGTCCCGACGGGTGGGATCCGGAGTACTGGTATGACATGAGATGCTATCTGGAGGAGCTTGATGAAC
>CAJTOT010000117.1 GCA_910577935.1 uncultured Hungatella sp.
TCGCCCGGCCCATCGGCGTGGACGTGTCAAACTTCTCTGTTGAGGATATGAACTCCACGTTGTATTCCTGGAACAGCGCCATCATGTTTGCGAAGTCCAGAATGGAACGGCTGATGCGGTCGAGCTTGTAAACAACCACCCTGGCAATCAGTCCGCGCTTGATGTCCTCCACCAGCATTTGAAACTGGGGCCTGTCCGTATTCTTGCCGCTGTAACCCTTGTCTTGATATTCCTTGCAACTCCCGCCTCTCAATTCGTATTTGCAAAACTCAATCTGACTTTCGATAGAAATACTATCTTTCTTGTCGATGGACTGTCTTGCATAGATCGCGTCAATTCGATTGTTCATTTTGCGCTCCCTTTCTGAAAAGAAACGGAGCTGCTGACGCTATGATTATACCATCAGCAGCCCCGCAAAGCAACGGCGCGGCAAAATTTAGCTGGCCGGTTCCTCCGTTTGCCGGTGGCTGGCGTACTTACGGAACACCTCATAAAGCCGCTGCTCCAACTCCCGGCGTTTCATCGCCTCTTGCTTCGGGGAGAGAATGGGTGTGAGGTTTTCCAGCGGGATTTCCCGGC
>CAJTOT010000118.1 GCA_910577935.1 uncultured Hungatella sp.
CTGCTGTTGCCGCCGCTGCTTACCAGAGTGGCGAAAAGCTGTTCTGTGAATACGACCAGCAAGTGAAGCACTACCCGGAAAAGCGTGGTATCGTCCACAATGAAATCCTGCTCCCGGCAAATGCCCCACAGAAATATGCAGACCGCAATACCCTATGGAACGCCGCCGAAGCGGTGGAGAAACAATGGAACTCTCAGCTTGCAAGGCGGTGGGTGCTTACCATCCCAAGAGAGATACCGCCCGACCAGTACGCTGTCCTTGTCAGGGAGTTCTGCCAGAAGCAGTTTGTTTCCAAAGGCATGATTGCTGATTTTGCCATCCATGACCCCCATCCGCCGGGACATAATCCCCACGCCCATGTCCTGCTCACTATGAGGGCAATGGACGAACATGGGAAATGGCTTCCCAAGAGCCGAAAAGTATATGACCTTGATGAAAACGGGGAACGGATAAAGCTGCCATCCGGCAGGTGGAAAAGCCACAAGGAGAACACCGTAGATTGGAACGACCGGAAATACGCTGAAATCTGGCGGCAGGGATGGGCG
>CAJTOT010000119.1 GCA_910577935.1 uncultured Hungatella sp.
CCCGCTCATGAGGCTCCAGCACCACCGACATATATTATGATAAGAGAAAATTCCCTGTTTTGCAAGCTGGTTCGTATAAAAAGTTCATCAAAGATCCTGTTCGATTCCTTTATGGCCGGATTCCGTTCGGAACTGCAGACCTGTCCCTGCTGTGGGGTAAAGGGATCCTGCCGCATCCATGCCTACTATGACCGCTCCCTGGTGGACTTTATAGGCGGCACCCAGGTCCGCCACAGCCTCTGCATCATGCGCCTTATCTGTACCTGTGGCCATACCCATGCCATCCTCCCGGACTTCATCATTCCCTACTCCGGCTACGGCCTGTTCTTCCTTCTACGTGTCCTGGCGGAGTATTTCCTGCGCCTTTCCACTGTGGAAAGGCTATGCGAACGCTTCGGCATCACCCTTTCCCAGCTGCGCCGGTGGTTGCAGCTCTTTCGGGTGCAGAAGGAAGTTTGGCTCGGCGTGCTTTCCTCCATGGAGGTTTCCGGCCTTTCCTTCCTGAAGTCCCTGCTCACGCAGCCGGCTTATTCAGATTTC
>CAJTOT010000120.1 GCA_910577935.1 uncultured Hungatella sp.
ATGTTTTCTTCTGTTTTTTGCAGTCAATCCATTATATTCCGTGCTGATCGGAACATTTGTGGGAAAGGACATCCGGCACTTATGGAGCCTTCCGGTTATTTCGGCTGTGCTGTTCCTCATAGGTACATGGATATTCTTTGACATGGGGGAAACGGCATTTATCCTGTATGCGGCAGTTTATCTTGCCTTGGGGATAGCGACCATGCTGATTTCCATGCTAATCAGAAAGAAAACGCAGAAGTAACCTGACAAGGTAGGGCGGGCATCCCGGTGTTCTTGCAGACTGAAAATAGGATGGTTTCATGTTTTAAGAGAGAAGGTGACATTATAAAAAAAGGCAATAAGAAAGATAAAATATCTTATTATGTTGGTTGGGGTATAGCTTATGGAACATTTGCTGGAGGAATATTTAGTGTTTTGCTTCCTGAGCATTT
Source organism: uncultured Hungatella sp. (assembly GCA_910577935.1). Classification (GTDB taxonomy): domain Bacteria; phylum Bacillota; class Clostridia; order Lachnospirales; family Lachnospiraceae; genus UBA3402. Next base: position 435 of record CAJTOT010000120.1, read on the forward strand.
GTTAGTTGTACTCTGCTTGGGAATTGCTTTCGGCGCAGTGGCAGGTGTGGTTTTCGGGAAAAGAAAACTTAGTATGTAGGACCCCCAGCCTCACATTCCAAATA
>CAJTOT010000121.1 GCA_910577935.1 uncultured Hungatella sp.
ATCAGATGGTTGCCGATTAAAAATAGAATGGGGTATGCCCACCGCAGGACATACCCCGTTTCTTTTTCTGCCTGTTTCACAGCAGTCTCCGGTGGATTTTAAAAAGTCCCTTTTTCTTCCCGAAGCTTTTCGTTGGCTCCTTCCACGTTCATCCAGGACAGCACCAGCATGATCACCACATTGATGATCAGCGGAATCCACAGGTACATGATATGCAGCATATTGATGCAGGATTCCGGCTGTACCGCCAGGGTGCCGTCAAATCTGCTGAGCTCCAGCAGCCAGCCTGCTGCCGCCGTTCCCAGGCCGCCGCCCAGCTTTACGCCGAGGGAGGTGCAGGAGTACATGGTTCCGTCCACTCTTTTTCCTTTCGTTAAAAAGGTATACTCTGAGCAGGATGCGATTACCGCGTTCATGTCCCCCTGCCAGGGCCCCTGTCCCAGCGCAGCCAGCGCGGTAAATGCCAGCATCAGCGGGACGCTCCCGATATACCCGGCTACAACTACAAGCGCCCGGCCTGCGACTGCGATCATATA
>CAJTOT010000122.1:0-314 GCA_910577935.1 uncultured Hungatella sp.
TTGACAGCAACACTTCTTTGTGCTACATTAGCTTCATACCAATAAATACACTGTGACTTATAACAAATTACAGTCAACAGTTGGTACTATCATACAATAGAAAATACCTGTGAGGGAGTAGTAAGCACATTCCTATTAGAATGTGTGACAAGTCAACAACCCCGACCTATGGTCTGGCTTGCCTTAAATAACGAGACTCATGTATAACCACAATGGTTGTACATTGGTCTTATTTTTTGACCCTTGGATAACTGTTATGGTTATTCAAGGGTCTTTTCTTTTGCAGTTTCCTAAAGTACTCAAAAAATGAAAGG
>CAJTOT010000122.1:324-534 GCA_910577935.1 uncultured Hungatella sp.
TTATTTCTGTTTCTTTTAGGAATTGTCCTTATTGTAAAAGGCGGGGATTTCTTTGTTGATGCTGCCTCCTGGATTGCAGAAGTCAGCGGGGTTCCTAAACTTATCATTGGAGCCACTATTGTCAGTCTTGCCACCACCATGCCGGAGATGCTTGTCTCTATGATGGCTGCTCTCCAGGGAAAGGTTGACATGTCTATTGGCAATGCTGTG
>CAJTOT010000123.1:0-306 GCA_910577935.1 uncultured Hungatella sp.
GAGATTGCGGAGGAATTTTTAAATGTGGTGGATGAGCCGGGATGGGATGGGGTCATTCAGGCACTGCGGCGGTCGGAGGAACTTTTGGAAAGTACGTGGGCATTGGACGGGGAAGGGGTGGCTGCGGGTGTGGCAGCAATTCACAGTGAGACTGCTTCTGTACTTAAGTATAATGATGAAAATTCTCTGACGTGTACGATTCTAATGGCCTATTACAGCGCAAAGGCGTATTATCTGAATCCGATTATGGAGATGCCGTCAGGGAAGGGATACGCGGATGTGGTGTATCTGCCTAAACGAAATGTG
>CAJTOT010000123.1:316-534 GCA_910577935.1 uncultured Hungatella sp.
ATAAATCCGCAGAAGGCGCGATTGCGCAGATTAAGAGAAAGCAGTACGCGGCATGGATTAAAGGATATACCGGGGATATTCTTTTGGTGGGGATTTCTTATGACAAGAATAAAACCCATCAATGTTTGATTGAGAAATGTGTAAAGAGCGGTGCTGATTTGACGGGTACAGAGTATCAGTAATAAATGAATGCTTAGAAAAGGGGATTTATAATATGA
>CAJTOT010000124.1:0-211 GCA_910577935.1 uncultured Hungatella sp.
GTATGAATATGCTTTAAAGTCAAAAATGGGGGATGCGGATATTTGGGTACAAAGTGCTGAGGAAAGTATTGTTAAGCACATTATGTCGGTTATTCACATTAAAAAGATGATTCCGATTAAGTCAGGAGTATATAGAGAAGTGAATATGAATAAAGATAATTCAGATACGCCAGTAACGTTTTGTAAAGGACTTTTTAATCAAGTTCACAGA
>CAJTOT010000124.1:220-528 GCA_910577935.1 uncultured Hungatella sp.
TCCAATAAGTAGTTGGCTGATATATCTTCAATGTTATCCTTATCAGTAACCCTTGTTTCGATATTTTTTCCTAAAATCAAAGCCGAATACTGATCAACCTTCTTTTTATTAAAATATATTAAATCTCCAAACATTTATTTTCACCTCAATCTACATTACTTATCCTAAAGGAATATTCTGGTCTGTTTTTATTTTTTTGACCTCTTCAACAGAAAGACCGACAAATTCCGCAATCTTTTCAAGCGTTATTGTTCCATCTTCCAGCATTTTCTTTGCAACATTTATCATTCCTTCTTTCAATGTCTGAT
>CAJTOT010000125.1 GCA_910577935.1 uncultured Hungatella sp.
GGGTGATGAACACATGGGTCAGCTTGTGGCTGCGCAGCACCTTGAGCAGGCCCTCAAAATTATGCGCCTGGTAGCCTTTTACGCCAAGCCCGTGCACCAGGCTTAAAATCAGTCCGTCATAATACTCCCGAACCTCGTCGCAGCTGTATTTTTCCGGCCTGAAGTAACACGCGATGTGAAGCTGCTCCGGATGATTGAGCGTGATGCATGGCCGCTCATCCGCCACGCCCTGCGGGAGGACGATGTGGGCGGAAAGGCCCTGCTGCGCATTGCTGCTGAAATGAATGAAACCGCCCATAGCGGTCAAAAGCCCCTGGGCGATGGGAAGTCCAAGGCCAAGCCCGCCCGCCAGGCGGCTGCTTCCGGAATCCGCCTGGTAAAAGACGTGGCGCATCTGCGTCAGCTGGGAATCCGTCATGCCGATGCCGGTATCGCGGATATCCACGATCAGATTGATGCCGTAGCTTTCCCGCCGGCACTGGATGCGAACGTTGATACCGCCCTCTTCCGTGAATTTAAAGG
>CAJTOT010000126.1 GCA_910577935.1 uncultured Hungatella sp.
GGCAGGAGCCTGTCATCGTTCACGGAGCCTACCGGCTTTTACTGCCGGACAGCGAAGAGCTCTTTGTCTATGAGAGGGTTCTCGGGGATGAAAAAATTCTGGTGGCCTGCAGCTTCGCGGACCATGAGACAGAGTTTTCTGTGCCAGAGGAATTTGTCTCCGGAATATGTCTTATAAGCAATTATAAAGACATGCCCAAGGACGGGAGACTTCGGGCCTATGAGGCTGTGGCGCTCAAGAACCGGCCGTCATTATCTCTCCCCGGCGAAAACTGTTAAAAGCTAACGAAAGCCTGCCCCCTCACCGTCCGGGTGAAAGGGCAGGCTTTCGTTTTACATCCACAGCATGGGCTGTCTTGTGGCAATATTTCTCCTGGCTTCTTCATCCGTCGACTCCGCAGGAAGTCTGTCATATAATTCCAGCAGTTCCCGTCTTCCCAAAGCGCATCCGGTCAGTATCATGTGTCCCGCTCTGGCGGGAAAGGCGTCATAGTGCATTACATCCGGCTCAT
>CAJTOT010000127.1 GCA_910577935.1 uncultured Hungatella sp.
CCCCCTTGTCATGGATGGCAAAGTCGGCAATCATGCCCTTGGAAACAAAAAACTCCCGGCAGTAGTCACGGAGAAGGTCGGCGTGCTGTTCCGATGGGATTTCCCTTGGGATGGCAAGCACGAACCTCCGGGCAAGCTGGGAGTTCCATTGTTTTTCCTGTGCTTCGGCAGAGTTCCATAGGGTGTTGCGGTCGGCATACTCTGGCGGCACATGGGGCGGGAGCATGATTTCTTTGTGGGTGACTTCGTTCTTGTAGGGATAGTATTTCTGCTCTTGGTCGTATTCAGAGAACAGCTTTTCGCCGCTCTGGTAGGCAGCGGCGGAAACGGCGGATTCGTTCTCGCTCCGCTTAATGATTGTGATTTTACAGTGCGGGCATGGCAAGTGTGCGCCCTCCTTTCTCCCGGATTCCGGGCAAAAAAAGAGCAGGATAACTTTTTCAGTTTCCTGCTTGGGTGTGCCGCTGGTGGGCGGTGGGTATTTAGTTGTCAGATTGGTTAGCAGCCT
>CAJTOT010000128.1 GCA_910577935.1 uncultured Hungatella sp.
CCCATCATCACACCTTTCCACTGTAGATTATTGAATAGCATTGACTATTGCACTTTATCACTGTACATCAAAGAAGTATTCTCTATTATCTACAAGTAAATAATAAACAGAACCTTTTCCCTGGTACCTTCAGCACAATAGCTAGGTTTTGGCTTCTCATGTCCATCCATACCTCCTTTTTTCTCTTATTTTTATTTCCAAGAGAAAAAAGAAAAGCAAGGGGTTCGGCTAACGCTGTACCCCTTGCTGAAAAATCGTACACAAATAAACCACATGCCCATATTTTCTTCTTGCCAGTTACGCAAACTTGGATTATAATAAAAGGGCATAGTAGTGACCTGTTCATTGTGAGAAGCGTTCGCCAAAACACTTTTCACACCTGCCAGGATGATTGGAGCATCTTGGCAGGTGCTATGCTTTTCAATTTTCTATGTCCATTTTAACACAGTAAGCCAGGTGTTTCAACTATAAAATTTTTATTTTTGCTATTCTATGCTATTTCTTAACC
>CAJTOT010000129.1 GCA_910577935.1 uncultured Hungatella sp.
GGTCCTTTGAAGGGGGAAGAGAGGAATTGGAGCTGTCATTGCCAAGCGTCCTCTTCATCCGCTCATTATCATCACGCAGGAGAAGGTTTTCTTTTTCCAGTCTGTGATTTTCCTCTTCCAGGGCAGCCGTTTTCTCCCGCAGCTCAGATACCTCTTCCCTAAGGCAGGTGTTCTCTCTGCGCAGACCGTTCACTTCGCGGGTAAGAGATGTGATCTCTTTCCGGTCTTTTTTATGTTCCGCTTCCACAGAATCCAGCCGCTCCATGACTTCCACTTTTCGAATAATTGCCGCCCACGCAGAATCCCTCCCTCCTGTGTTTTCTTACAGCCAGTATACCAGAAACGCCTGAAAAATGCGAATCGCACCAAAAAACACTTCCGTCAATTTGACTGTGGAAAGAGACTGTCCGAAAAGAAAAAATGTGGGTAAAACAGAATAGGCAGAGAAATAAAACGCGGAATCTAGAACAAAAACGGCGGCTTATTCCGTTTTTAGGGACT